>JAFSEP010000049.1 GCA_017435665.1 Clostridia bacterium
CCGGCAGGATTTACTGCGTTTTGTGCCTTGATATGCCAAAAATCCGATCCGCAAAAAATCTTACGACCCAAAAGTGCGAATTTTTGATGGATTTTTGGATGTTGAGGGTGCCGACAGGCTGCCGCCTTTCAAATCCGAAACTCCGGAAAGCCGCAAAAATTCACGCTTTTGGGCGGATTCGGATTATACTCGTCACCTTAAGCCATAATTTTATTTATAATCAACAAAATTACGCAAAAAATATATTGAAAATAGACAAAATTTGTTTTATAATAAAGGCAGTATGGGGTTAAATATAAGTAATCCGAAATATGAAGAAGGTAGGCGTTTTTTTGGTCGAAAGATTAGTAAGTGTAGAAAGAATGGAGCAGGCGGTCAGCCTGTTCGGAAGCTTTGATGAAAATATAAAACTTATTGAAAATGAGTTCAGAGTCAATGTTCTCAGCCGTGGTTCGGAGCTGAAGGTATGCGGTGATACGGAAAACGTTGATAAGGCTGTAAGGGCGATTAACGGACTTTTACTGCTTATTAACAAGGGTGAACAGCTCAATGACCAGAATGTAAGATATGTTATCGCTATGGTCAACGACGGCGATGAAGAAAAAATCAAAGAGATAACTGCTGACTGTGTCTGTATATCGGCAAAGGGTAAGCCGATTAAGCCCAAGACCCTCGGTCAGAAGAAATATATTGAAGCTATAAACGATAACACGATTGTTTTCGGTATCGGCCCTGCAGGTACCGGTAAGACGTATCTTGCCGTTGCACTTGCAGTAAAGGCGTTCAGGGCCAAGGAGGTCAACCGTATAATTCTCACAAGACCTGCTGTTGAAGCAGGGGAGAAGCTGGGCTTTCTGCCCGGTGACCTTCAGCAGAAGGTTGACCCCTATCTCAGACCGCTGTATGATGCTCTTTTTGATATGCTGGGGCCCGAAAACTTTCAGAAATATCAGGAGAGAGGCAATATTGAGGTTGCACCCCTTGCGTATATGCGAGGCAGAACACTTGATGACAGCTTTATTATTCTGGATGAAGCCCAGAACACAACACCCGAGCAGATGAAGATGTTTCTTACAAGACTCGGCTTTAATTCAAAGATTATCGTAACGGGTGATATAACACAGATTGACCTTCCTGACGGCAAAAAATCAGGTCTTGTGGAAGTAATTAAAATTCTCAAGCACGTTGATGATATCAAAACAATACGCTTTAACGAAAAGGATGTTGTAAGACACAGGCTTGTTCAGGATATTATTAAGGCATATGACAGATATGAGGAGGCTAAAAGAAAATGAAGGATTCGGTAAAGGTTATTATTTCCAGAAGCAGTAAGGAAGTAAAGGTGCCCACAGGTGTCAGACTGCTTGTAAGGCGTTGCTGTACAGCTGTACTTGTAAATGAAAAATTTGAAGGCTCAGCCGAAATCAGCGTTAAATTTGTTGACGATGACGAAATTCAGGCTCTCAACAGAGAATACAGAAACATTGATAAATCAACCGACGTTCTTTCTTTCCCTCTGGGTGAGAACGGTGTGTATGATATAAATAACGATACGGGGGCAAAGATGCTCGGTGATATTGTTATTTCCATCGACCACGCCGTTGAGCAGGCTGATACATACGGTCACTCACTTGAAAGAGAAATCGGCTTCCTGACGGTTCATTCAATGCTTCACCTTCTCGGCTATGACCATGAGCAGGGCGGACTTGAGGCCGTGAGAATGAGAGAAAAGGAAGAAACTGCCCTCACTCAGCTGGGTCTCAAGAGAAACGGCAGCTATTATATGGACGGAGAATAAGTGATAACCGATGACAGAGATTAAAAACCTATTTAAAAGTTTCGGCTATGCTTTTTCAGGCATATTCACCTGTATTCTGACCGAAAGAAATATGCGTATTCATCTTGTGTGTGCGATATATATGTATTCATTTCTTGGACTTACCGATTGGTTTGTTCTTTCACGCACCGACTGGGCAATACTGTTTATTGCCAATGCAATTGTAATGATGGGTGAGCTGATAAATACCGCTGTGGAAAAGACTGTTGATCTTGTGACGTCGGAAAGGAAGCCTCTTGCAAAAATTGCAAAGGACGCTGCTGCAGGTGCAGTGCTTATCGGTGCGATATTTGCTGTATGCGTTGGTATAGCGGTTCTCGGTCAGAGGGATGCATTTATAAAAATGTTCGGATATTTCTCTGAAAATATCCCTGCGCTGATTGCTTTTATTGTCAGCTTTATAATCGCATCCGTATTTATGCTTAAAGGATTACCCAAGAAAGGAAATAATACTGAATGAATATATATATCAGCATATTTTGGGCTGTTACAGGCTTCGGAATTTTTATGCTCGGCTCAATGATATGGAAGAAAAACCTTTTTAAAATAGCTCTCTGCCCGAAAAAGGACAGCTTTGAGGATAAGGACAAGTTTACCGAAACCTACGGTAAGGATGTTTCCTTTCTCGGGGTGCTGACAATGGTTTCGGCATTAATCGGCTTCGGTGACGCCAAATATCTCACGGCTGCACTTGCGGTAAACGCTCTTGCGATTATTTACTTTATCTGTGAGGTTTTTCATCTTTCTAAAAGATTTTCATAACAAAAGGATGAACCAACTGCATTCTGACAGTTGGTTCATCTTACTTTCGGTTAATTATTTACAATGTTTATGGGGCTACCGTCAAGAAACGCCTTCAGATTATCCTTAAAGATATTCATAAGCCTTGTTCTCGATTCAATGTTTGCCCAGGCGATATGGGGTGTTATAAAGCTGTTTTTGCTTGAAAGAAGGGGGTTATCCGCCTTAGGAGGCTCCGTGAGAAGAACGTCTGCACCGTAGCCTGCAATTTCACCGCTATTAAGTGCATCTGCAACTGCCTGTTCATCAACTACGCCGCCTCTTGCGGTGTTGATGATATAGGCAGATTTTTTGCATTTTGAGAGAAAATCTGAATTTACAAGTCTGTCGGTTTCAGCGGTGAGAGGGCAATGGAGAGAAATTACGTCAGATGCTGTGATAAGCTCATCAAGACTTACAAAGTCCACATCACCGTAGCCTGAATACTCCTTTGGTCTGGGAGCATAGGCGATAACCTGCATACCGAAGGCGTTTGCAATCTGAGCTACTGCCTGACCGATTTTGCCGAAGCCGATGATACCCATTGTTTTATCGGCAAGCTCGGTAAGATAGGTTTTCTGATAGCAGAAATGCTTACAGCTTACCCATTCACCGTTTTTAACGCTTTCGTTGTGAACGCCGACCTGCTGCGTCATTTCAAGCAGGAGAGAGAACACAAGCTGAGCTACGCCGTTTGTGCTGTAAGAGGGGATATTGCAAACAATAATTCCCTGTTCCTTTGCAGCTGCGCAATCAATAACGTTATAGCCTGTTGCAATGACCTGAATGTATTTCAGCTTGGGAAGCTGAGCGAGAATTTCTCTTGTGAATACACACTTGTTTGTTACAACAATGTCTGAATCCTTGGCTCTTTCAACAATAAGCTCAGGCGGTGTCAGGTCATAAACCGTCTTTTCACAGCCAAGCGCTTCAATCCAATCCCAGGATAAATCTCCGGGATTTTCTGTATATCCGTCCAATATTACAAGCTTCATATCAGTACCTCCGTTTATTTATGTAAGGATTATAGCACAAATGATGAAAAAATGATAGTTTTAAAATAATAATCTTTAAAAATACTAGACAAATTTATTTTAATATTATAAAATTGTATAGATACATTCAAGGAGGTATAAATATGAGAACAGACATTGTAACCCGTTGGGCAAAAGAAGCGGTATGCGAGTGTCCGCTTCCCGAATATCCCCGTCCTCAGATGGTCAGGGACTGCTGGATGAATCTTAACGGTAAATTTGATTATGCAATTACTGATGCAAAGGCAGAGTGGATTGATAAGGTTGACGGAGAAATCCTTGTTCCCTTCTCAATAGAATCTGTGCTTTCGGGTGTCGGTAAGAAGATTACTGAAAATGACAGACTCTGGTATAAGAAGCTGTTCACTGTTCCTGCATCCTTCAAGGGAAAGAGAACGCTTCTTCATCTTGATTCCGTTGACTGGCAGTGCAGAGTTTATGTTAATAAGACACTTATGGGCGAGCATTTCGGCGGATATACAAGAATTACATATGATATCACAGATGCTCTCGTTGAAGGAGAAAACGAGCTTGTTGTATGGGTTTATGACCCCACGGAAAAGGGCTGGCAGAACAGAGGCAAGCAGGATACGGTCAGTCACGGCTTCTGGTATACACCTACAACGGGTATTTGGAAGACAGTCTGGCTTGAAGCAGTAAACGAAAGCTACATAAAGGGCTATAAGCTTCTTCCCGATATTGATGAAGGTACAATATCAATCAAGACCGATATTGCAGGTGAAGGCTCACTTAAAATTAAGGTTCTTGACGGTGAGACTGTTGTAAATGAATGTGAAATTTCTGCTGACGATAAAATCAGTATTCCCGATGCAAGGCTCTGGAGCCCCGAAAATCCCTTCCTTTATGATTTCGTTCTCGATCTTGTGAATAACGGTGAGGTTGTTGACAGCGTTAAGGGCTATTTCGGTATGCGTAAGTTCAGCATAGCAAAGGCAAAGGACGGCTTCAACAGACTTTTCCTTAATAACGAGCCCTATTTCCACAGAGGACTTCTTGATCAGGGCTATTGGCCTGACGGCATTATGACACCTCCCGTTGATGAAGCAATGGTATATGATATCGTTAAAATGAAGGAGCTGGGCTTTAATATGCTCCGTAAGCACATCAAGGTTGAGTGTGACAGATGGTATTACTACTGTGATAAATACGGTATGCTTGTATGGCAGGATATGATGAGTGGCGGCGCATATATCGGCGACCTTATTGCAGGCGTGCTTCCTATGTTCTATGTTCCGATGAAGGACAATCAGTATAAGAAGTTCTCAAGAGAGAAGAAGGAATGGAGAGACGATTACGAAAGAGAGCTTTATGAAGTAATCGATGCTCTTTATAATGTTCCCTCAATCTGTTGCTGGGTACCCTTCAACGAAGGCTGGGGTCAGTTTGATGCTTACAGAATCGGTAATGCCATAAAGGCATACGATCCGAGCCGTCACGTTGACCACGCAAGCGGTTGGTATGACCAGAAGGGTCCCGACTTCAAGAGTATGCATAAATATGTTGTGCCCATTCCTATGCCCAGGCTTGACGGACGTCCATTTGTTATAAGCGAATACGGCGGATATCAGAACGGTGTTCCCGGTCACGTATGGGATGACGGTAAGACCTTCGGTCTTTATCTGAAGTTCAAGGATAAGGATAGTCTTTCAACCGCATACAGACGACTTCACGAAATGCAGGTTATTCCCAAGATTAAGAAGGGTCTTTGTGTAACTGTTTATACTCAGGTCAGCGACGTTGAGTTTGAGCTTAACGGTATGCTCACATATGACCGTGAGGTTGTCAAGCTGGACGAACAGATGATCAAGGATATCAATAAGAAATTGGCTTATTAATTTGACAGTTTTACGACACAGGCTTGTCCTGTGTCGTAAGGATTTAAACTCAGGGTGATTTTATGTCAGGACAGTTTGATACCAAGAAAAAGCTGCTGCTGATAAGGGATTATCTTCTCAGATGCTCCGATGAAAACAATCCCGTATCGGCAAACGATATTATTGAAATGCTCCATAAGGAAGGCATAAGCTGTGAAAGAAAATCAGTTTACAGCGATATAAAAATTCTTTCCGATTACGGTCTGGATATTATCACAACAAAGCAAGGGAAGGGCGGCTACTATATCGGAAGCCGTGATTTTGAGCTGGTTGAGGTGAGACTTCTCATAGATGCGGTTCAGTCTGCCGGCTTTATAACTGCGAATAAGAGCAAAAAGCTTATTAAGAAAATCGGTTCCCTTTGCAGCGAAGCTCAGATGAAGCGGATGAACAGAAACATATATGTTTATAACCGGGTCAAGCGTAATAATGAGCGTATTTTTTATACCATTGATGAAATTGCAAGAGCAATAGATGAAGATAAGCAGGTTTTCTGCGAGTATAAAAAATGCAGGGATACTGCAAAGCTGCCCAATGTCAATCAGAACGCCAAAACTATGGTTATTAACCCGTATGCAACGGTCTGGGCAAACAATAATTATTATCTTATCGGAAACAATGATAAATATGATAATATAACTCAGCTGAGAATTGACAGAATAAAGAGTGTTCAAATCATTGAAAAATCAAAAATCAAGCCTTTTTCGATGATTAGGGAATCGGCAAAGTATAAGGATATTGCAGATTATTCAAAGCATACGTTCAATATGTTTTCAGGTGAGACGGCTGATATTGAGCTTTGGTGCAGCGTTGACATACTTGAGCAGATTCTTGATAAATTCGGCGATGATGCTCCTCTGAGAGAGGATTTTGAAGACAGCACTCATTTTTATATGCATACAACAGCCGAAATCAGTGACGGTCTTGTTTCCTGGCTTATGCAGTTTTCAGACAGCGTGAAGGTTATCAGACCCGAATCCTTAAAGGAAGAAATACGGAAAAAGGCTGATGCAATACTGTCTATATATAACGAATGAAAAACGTAAAAACTAACAGAATGAAAGGTTGTTAAAATATGGCTAAAGAAAAAGTACAGAGAGAAGGCTATGTCGTACCGAAAAAAGAGCTTAATATGTTCGCTATCGGCGGTATGGGTCAGGGTATGATTTATGCTATGATGTCAAGCTACATCAGCGACTATTATGTAAATGTTTTGCAGTTGCCCCTTGCATTTGTTCTTATACTTATGCTCGCAGCACGTTTGTGGGATGCAATAAACGACCCGCTTATGGGTATGATCGCTGACAAAAGTAAAGCAACAAAGCTCGGTAAGATGAAGAAGTATATTCTTTACGGCATTGCTCCTATCGCAATACTTACGGTACTTCTTTACATGTCTCCCGACCTTCCCAAGACCGAGCTTATGATATATGCTGCCGTGACCTACGTGCTCTGGGGTATGACATATACTCTTGCCGACGTTCCCTTCTGGGGACTTCCTAACCTTATGACCCCCGGTGCTGAGGAAAGAGGCTACGTTATTTCCTACACAAAGAACCTCAACAGCATTGGCTCCGCACTTCCCGAGGTACTCTTCCTGGTTGCCGGCTTTACCCTTCCCACACTTCTCGGCTCCACGGGCGTTGAATACGAAAAGCAGCGTTATCTTATAATTACCGTCGTCTGTGTGGCTATAGGTGTCGTAATGTACGGAAACTCCTATTTCCACATCAATGAAAGAGTTATTCCTCCGGCAAAAGTGAGAAAGCCCGGTGAGCCTACTGCAATTAAAAGAATTTTTACCTGCAAGCCTCTTATGCTTGTCGTAGCAATGGGTGTTCTTTCAAGCGGAAGATATATGGTGCAGGCTGCAGCCGTTCACGTTGCACGTTATGCCTTCTATATAGGACCCGAGCTTACCCCGGACTTATCACTTGAGCTGAGAACCAAGTACATCGCAGAAAGCGTTTCATCCGTTAAGACAATTTTCCAGGTTTGCGCTCTTGTAGGTATGTTCGGAGCTCAGCTTCTTATGCCCAAGCTTATAAGAAGGTTCGACTATAAGAAGATTGTTATCACAACATGCCTTCTCGGTTTTGTTGCAAGTATATTCACAACAATTATCGGTTGGTTCACAGCAAACCTTTATATCTGCATACCCTTTATTCTTATCTCAAGCATTCCTCTCGGCGTTCTCAACGTTGTTTCAAATGCTATGATAGGTGACTGTCTTGACTATCTTGAGCTTGAAACGGGCTACCGTGATAACGGTCTCGGTTCAGCCTGTCAGGGATTTGTAAACAAGCTCGGCAACGCACTTGCAACAAGCGGTATCATCATTATGTATATGGCAATTGATATTAATCCGTCAATGATGCTCAGCTCAGAGGTTGTTGTTGCCGCAACAGAGCTTACAAGAACACAGAATTTTGCTATGTTCTCACTTGTTTCAATTATTCCCGGTATCAGTATGCTTCTTTGCTCAATTCCCATGTTCTTCTATAAGATTTCAGGCAAGGAAAAGGAAAGAATTGTAAGAGAGCTTGCCGAAAGAAGAGCTGCGGAAAGTGTTGCAGTTTCATAATTTCTCATCGGAGGAATGAATAATGGCTATAAGAGCTAAACAGATAAAATATAAGATAATAAATCCCTATCAGAATGTTGAAAAGCTTCTTTCCGATGCTGATTGCCACTATAAAACAAACCTTCATACACATTCAACGTATAGTGATGCAAATGACTCTATGGTTGAGATGATTGAAGGCTTCTATGATTATGATTTTGATATTCTCGCCTTTGCCGAACACGGTATTCTCGGCAAGGAATGGGATAAGGAGCCAACTATAATTCCTCTTTATCTTTTCCAGAATCTTTGGCACGGAAAAAGAGAGCATCTTTCTCCCACACAGTATGATGCAATACTCAAGGGCACATATAAAACAAAACACGGAAAACGCACCAAGGCAAGAGGTCTTATGTGCGTTCCCGGTGCTATTGAAGCAAATATGCTTACCCTTGTTAAAAATCACGTAAACGGTTATTTTACCGATGACAGATGCGAGGGCGTTTTCGGAAAGGAAAACGATTTTGAGGACCCCATAAGAAAGATAGAGGAAAGCGGCGGTCTTTCCCATATCAATCATCCTACGGACTGGCTCAATGCCCGAAAGTATCCCGATTGTGCTCACAAAGAGGGTAACATCAATATTTTTGCTGATTTGCTCAGAAGATATAAGTCCTGCCTCGGTATTGAAGTGCTGAACATGTGTGATATTCCCAACTTCTGTGACCGTCAGCTGTGGGACGAGCTTCTTCAGGTAATCATTCCTGAGGGCGAGCGCTGCGTATGGGGATTCGGTAACAGCGATGCTCACGAGGCTTGGCAGGCTGATACGGCATTTATGGATTATATCCTTCCTGAATATTCGCTTAAAAATCTTCGCACAGCTATGGAAAAGGGCAATTTCTTTGCTGTTGCCCGATATGCAAAGCCGGAGCTTGGTGAAGACTTTGAAGGAAAGGGACCCTATCCCGTTGTAACGGAAATCAAGGTTAACGAAAAGAAAAATACCATTAGCGTTACGGGCGAAAACTGCAGATGCATTGAGTTGATTGCAAACGGTAAAGTCATCAGCTCAGATTGCATTGAAGAAAACGGAAAAATTAAATCCGTTATCGACCTTTCTCAGCATAGTGACGATATTACCTGTTATGTGCGTTTTCAGTTAAAAGGGGACGGCGGTATCACCTTGTCTCAGCCTTTCATCTGTGATGACGGTAATATGGAAAGTCTCAGGAAAGAACCTCCCAAGCCTGAAAAGCTCAGCAAAAAGGATGAGCTTCTTAAAAAATTCTATAACACAAGAATCGGCGTTCTGGTGGATAGAGATAAGGCCTACGAGGTGTGAAAAAAACATCAGAAAATATCGGTTTTGCTATTGACAGACCGATATTTTTTTGTTATACTACATAGGCACTTGCGAGAGTGGCGGAATCGGCAGACGCGCACGTTTGAGGGGCGTGTGGGGCAGCTCGTACGGGTTCAAGTCCCGTCTCTCGCACCAAAAATCCAAGTCGTGAGACTTGGATTTTTCATTTATGTCCATAGGACACAACTTCGTTACGAGCAGAGCGAGTACTTCATTTTGCTGCTTGCAGTAAACTTCATTTTCTTTTTGCGGACATAAATGAATGAAGTTGCTTTACGGCAAATGAAGTGTTTGCACAATGAAATGGCTTAGCCAATGAAGTTGTCCTTCGGACAAACAGAACTATCATTTTAATTTATATGTTTTAAATCTGATTGTGGATATTATATACAATCTTGATATACTAACTATTTTCAAAAGAGGAATCAACAATGTTCAAAGAAAAAACTAACAAAACCAACGAGGCTGAAAACGCAGGTCTCAATATAAGCGTAAAATCCTTTCTTGCAACGATACTCATTATCGCTCTGTTGATGGTTGGCACATATGTCCTGACCTTTATAATTCCCGGTGGCTCTTATACACGAATTCTCGACGTGAACGGTAATTCCATAATCGATGTCAGCGGTGAGTTTATTAACGTTGAAGGCGGAATTCCCTTTTGGAAATGGATATTATCTCCATTTCTTGTTATCGGTACAGACGGCGGGGGACTGCTTATTGCCATTATTGCCTTTCTTCTTGTAATCGGCGGAGTTTTCACCGGTCTTGAGGAAAGCGGAATGATGAAGTATATGCTCGATAAAATCGTAAACAGATTCGGAAAAATGAAGTATCGCCTTTTATGTATGCTTACCTTCTTCTTTATGGCGATGGGTGCTCTTATCGGTTCCTTTGAGGAGTGCATACCCCTCGTTCCCGTTGTTGTGTCTCTTGCCGTAAAATTAGGTTGGGATTCTATGACAGGTCTCGGAATGAGTATTCTGGCTGTGGGCTGCGGCTTTGCCTCGGGCGTATTCAATCCGTTTACGGTGGGCGTCGCACAGAATCTCGCAGGACTTACAATGTTCTCGGGCGCAGGTTACCGTGCTGTGGGCTTTGTATTGATATATGCACTTCTTGTTGTTTTCCTTCTTCACCATGCAAAGAGAATTGAAGCAAAGCATGAGGGTGAGCTGCAGATTGACAAGTTTACCGCAAATCAGAAAATGGATAAGTCTCTTGTGTTCTTCGGCTCGGTTGTGGGTGCAGGTATTCTCATTGTTCTCAGCTCTGCATTTATTACAGTATTGCAGGATTATACGATGATAATAATTGCCCTGATGTTTCTTGTGGCAGGAGTCGGCTCAACCTTACTTGCAGGTGTCGGAGGAAAGAAGTTGGCGTCATCCTTCGGCAAGGGTGTTGTTAACATATTCCCTGCTGTGCTTCTTATTCTTATGGCAAGCTCAATCAAATACACGCTGACGGAAGGAAAAATTCTTGATACAATTCTTCACGAAGCTGTCGGTATGATGGAAAATCTTCCTCAATGGTCGATTATTATCTTTATCTATCTGATAGTTCTTGTTATGAATTTCTTTATAAGCTCAGGCTCAGCAAAGGCTTTTCTGCTTATCCCGCTGATTATCCCTATGGCACAGATTTTCGGGATAGAGCCTCAGTTATGTGTTATGGCATTTGCCTTCGGTGACGGCTTTTCAAACGTGTTCTATCCCACAAATGCCGCCTTGCTTATCGGTCTGGGACTTGCTAAGGAAGGCTATGGAAAATGGGTTAAATTTTCCTGGAAATTTCAGGCTATCAATCTGTTGCTGACAAGTATATTGCTGCTTATCGGATATTATATCGGTTATAATTGATGTTGAATCCCGTACATTTTGTGCGGGATTTTTTTCTTCTGTTATTGCATTTGCTTTGTTGTTTTTGATATACTGTATAAAACGCAATGGAAGTGTTATTATGAAAAGCAATAATTATCCGAATCCTTTTATTGAGCAAAGGGCTGACCCGTATGTTACAAAGGGACCTGACGGATATTACTATTTTACCGCCTCATATCCCGCTTTTTACAGCGCCGACAACGGATATGACCGAATCGTTTTAAGGCGCTCTGAGACCGTTTACGGGCTTTCTGAGGCTGATGAAGCAACTGTATGGAGGTCACACGAAAAGGGCACTATGGCAAAGCATATCTGGGCACCTGAGATTCACTTTATCGGCGGCTGTTGGTACATATTTTTTGCAGCAGGTGACAGCGATAATGTCTGGAATATCCGTCCTTATGTGCTGAAGTGTGAGGGTGACCCGATTTCTTCCGAGTGGACGGAATGCGGCAAAATGCAAGCCTTGCCGGAAGATAAAACTTCTTTCAACAGCTTCTCCCTTGATATGACATATTTTGAACATAAGAATAAGCATTACGTTATATGGGCTGAGATAATAGGGGACTCATCATTGTTTATGGCTGAAATCAATCCCGAAAAACCGTGGCAGTTGAGTTCAATGCCAATACTGCTTACAAAGCCCGAATATGATTGGGAAAAGGTCAGATTCAGGGTGAACGAAGGTGCAAGTGTGCTGAAAACCCATAAGAAGCTCTGTGTATTTTTCTCGGCTTCGGGAACGGGAGCTGAATACTGTATGGGTATGATGTATGCTGATATTGACAGCGATATAATGAGTATTGATAGCTGGACAAAGCTGGATAAGCCTGTTCTTCAGACTGACGACCTTGTCGGGGAGGTCGGTCCCGGCCATAACAGCTTTGTTACAGATGAAAACGGTCAGCTTCTTCTTGTTTATCACGCCCGTCCCGCTGAGCATCTGACAGGGGACTGCGGTACGTTTTGTGAGGAGTCTCTCTACGACCCTTGCCGTCACGCACGCATTAAGCTTGTTGAAATCAACGAAGCAGGCTTACCTGAGATTATAATATAGCTGAATATAAAAAGGGGAGCCATCGGATTTAACCGATGGCTCTCTGTCTTGTTATAATTTAATTATTTCTGTTTTCTTGAAGCAAGCTTTCTCTGAACGAACTTTACGATTTCTACTATGGGAATGATAAGGAATGAAAGACCGAGAGAAATCATATAAGCTGTTGCATCGAGATGTGCGAAACCGAAGAGGTTTGAAAGGAAGTCGATCTCAACAACTGCAGTTGTAAGAAGGAATGAACCGATCATAGCGCCGTAAAGAGCGATATTGTGGTGACCCTTGAAGAGGAGAGCGACTGATGAGCCTCTCTGTGAGCGCATATTGAATGAGTGGAAGATTTCACACATAGCCATTGTGAAGAATGCCATTGTCATACCTTCACTGCTGTTTTCAATGTGATGAAGAACAAGGTGACCTGTTTCAAGCCATTCACCGATATAGAATGCAATTACCGTGAGAATACTTACGATGATACCCTGATATGCACAGTCAAAGCCTAAGTCGCCTGCGAAGATACCGTCGTTCTTGCTTCTGGGCTGTCTCTTCATAATGTCTGCTTCGGGCTTTTCAAGACCGAGTGCAAGAGCGGGAATACTGTCTGTTACAAGGTTGATGAAGAGAAGGTGGGGAGCTTCAAGAATTGTAAAGCTCATAATTGTTGCATAGAAGATTGAGATAACCTCTGAAAGGTTAGAGCCGAGAAGGAACTGAATTGCCTTACGGATGTTGTCATAAATTCTTCTGCCTTCACCGACTGCTGAAACAATCGTTGCAAAGTTATCGTCTGTGAGAACCATATCGGCAACGTTCTTTGTAACGTCTGTACCTGTGATACCCATACCCACACCGATATCGGCGCTCTTGATTGAGGGAGCATCGTTAACACCGTCACCTGTCATAGCGGTAACATAACCCTTGTTTCTCCAAGCATTAACAATTCTTGTCTTATGCTCAGGCTGAACTCTTGCATATACAAATATGTTTTCAACGATTTTTTCGAATTCTTCGTCTGAGTACTTATCAATATCAGCACCCATCATAGCCTGTGAATCGTCTGTGAGAATACCGAGCTCTCTTGCGATTGCCTTAGCTGTGTTGATATGGTCGCCTGTAATCATAATGGGTGTGATACCTGCATTGCGGCATTCAACGATAGCATCCTTAACCTCGGGACGAACAGGGTCAATCATACCTGTAAGACCGATGAAGATCATATCGTATTCAAGTGATTCTGAGTCATATACCTGAGGCTCAGTCTCGTATACCTTATAAGCAACTGCAAATACACGAAGAGCCTTGTTACCCATTCTTGTGTTTTCGTCAGCAATAGCTGTTCTGATATCGTCTGTAAGGTCAACAACCTGATCACCGATTATTGCCTTGTTGCACTTCTTGAGGATTTCATCGGGAGCACCCTTTGTATACTGAACGTACTGATCGTTTGAAAGGTGAACTGTACTCATCATCTTTCTGCCTGAGTCAAAGGGAACCTCGCCTGAACGGGGATATGCCGCAACAAGGTCACCCTTAATGAGACCGAGAGTTGCTGCATAGTTAATAAGCGCAACCTCATCGGGTTCGCCTGTGCTCTTGCCGTCACTTTCAACCTCAGCGTTTGTGCAAAGAGCCATAGCTGTTGCAAGGAGCTTTTCGTTGTCGGCGTAGTGGTCAACAACTGTCATAACGTTCTGTGTAAGAGTACCTGTTTTATCTGAGCAGATAATCTGTGTACAGCCGAGGGTTTCAACTGCATTCATCTTACGGATAATAGCGTTCTTTTTCGACATATTTGTAACACCGATTGAAAGAACAATGGTCATAACCGCAACCAGACCTTCGGGGATAGCCGCAACTGCAAGAGCGATGGCTGTGATGAATGAATCAAGAGCAACGGTGTAGAACTGAGCATCGCTGCCTGAAATAAAGTACATTGCAATATTGTAGCCGAAAATAACAACACAAACTGCAAGAACGAGCTTTGTGAGAATCTTTGAAAGCTGCTCGAGCTTGATTTCAAGGGGAGTCTTGCCTTCTTCAGCAAGTGCGATTGCATTTGCAATCTTACCCATTTCGGTGTCCATACCCGTAGCAACAACAACTGCTTTACCACGTCCGTAAACGAGTGTTGAGCCCATATAAGCCATATTCTTGCGGTCACCGAGGGGTACCTCATCGCCCTTATCGGGAGAAAGTGTGAGAGCCTTGACAAGCTTGTTTACAGGTACTGATTCACCTGTAAGTGCGGCTTCCTCAATCTTCATACTTGCACATTCAAAGATACGGCAGTCGGCAGGGATAGCATCACCTGCATCAAGAAGAATAACGTCACCAACCACAAGGTCTTCACTCTTGATAACCTCAACCTTACCGTTTCGGAGGGTTTTTGTTGTGGCGGCAGACATCTTCTGCAGGGCTTCAACAGCCTTTTCAGCCTTGTTTTCCTGAATAACACCGAGAATTGCATTGATAAGAACAACTGCTACGATAATAAGCGCATCTGTGGGAACGCTGAGACCGTGCTCGATAAATTCGGTAACCGTTGAAATTGCAGCTGCAACGATGAGGATAATAATCATGGGATCCTTCATCTGGTCAAAGAATTTCTTGAGTGTAGAGTCCTTCTTAGCTTCGGCAAGCTTATTCTTGCCGTTCTGTTCAAGTCTGGCAGCAGCTTCTTCAGCGGTCAGACCTTCCGGAGACGATTTGACTTCTTCAAATACGTCTTCCACGTTTTTGAGATACTCTTTCATTGAAAACTTCCTTTCAATCTGTTTTTAATAAGGTTATAACAAAAAAGGCAAGGCTTACTTGCTTTGCACAAATAAGTCTCACCAATTAAAACAAAGCCAAGATGGTTATTATAAATCATCCGATTGTTGACTTTATTGCGATATACGCCGATTACTCCCTTATTGATGGACTTATTATACTATTTATTGTAAATTATTTCAATAGGTTGATATAACTTTTTTGATTTTTTAACCCGTTATTATTAAATATAAGTTTACTGCAACATTTATGCAATATTTTCATTTCGTTAAGCCTGAATTATTCCGGTTTATTGCACTAAAACTCACCGAAAGAATCGGTGAGTTTTTAAGCTTCAATATTGTTCAAATGCGCTTTTATCAAGACTACACCACGGACACACCCAATCCTCAGGTACGTTTTCCCAGGGAGTGCCGGGTGCAACACCGTTATCAGGGTCTCCCTTTTCCGGGTCATAGATATAGCCGCAGGGGCAGATATATTTTTCCATACAATTCACCTCAGTGGTAGTATTGACAGGGGCGGGGGAGAATATTAAGTGTGATTTTATTAAAAGATTTGAATAGTAGTATTTCTTTTGCTATAATGAGGTTGTCATACTCTTTTTGTTATACAACAAAAGACAGCCAACCGGCTGTCTTTTGCTTTTGTAATGTCATGTTGTTTGTTTATAAATCCTCAGAAGAGGGGAATAGCTGTTTTAGAGCCCCTTCCGTCTTTGCCTTTGGCAAATCCACCTACCCCTGAAGGGGCAGGCTTATATGGCGCCCCTTTTAGGGGGAGCTGTCAAAATCGGATTGCGATTTTGACTGAGGGGGTGAGTTGGATCAACCGAAATATCTGTTAAGAAGACCTTCGAATGCCTTGCCGTGTCTTGCTTCGTCTCTTGCCATTTCGTGAACTGTGTCGTGGATAGCATCAAGACCGAGCTCCTTAGCCATCTTAGCAAGGTCGAACTTACCCTGTGTTGCGCCGTTTTCAGCAGCAACTCTCATTTCAAGATTCTTCTTTGTGCTGTCTGTTACAACCTCACCGAGAAGCTCAGCAAACTTTGCTGCGTGTTCTGCTTCTTCATAAGCTGCCTTTTCCCAGTAAAGACCGATTTCGGGGTAGCCTTCTCTGTGAGCAACTCTTGCCATTGCAAGGTACATACCAACCTCTGAGCATTCACCGTTGAAGTTGTCACGAAGACCCATAATGATTTCTTCGGGTACATTTGCTTCCTTGCCAACACCGAGAATGTGTTCAGCTGCCCAAGTCATACCTGCGCCTTCTTCTCTTTCCTTCATCTTAGCCTTGCAGATGGGACAAGTGTCAATCTTTTCATCGCTTTCATAACCGCATACGGGACAATAGTACTTTTTCATAATTTTTTTCCTCCAAAATTTAATTTATTTTATTACAAGAATTGCAAAGACCGTGGAACAGCAGTGAGTAGCCATCAACACAACCGTTAAAATTTGTATTCGCATCATCAAGAAAAGATGAATTGATACAGATATTAACATCAAATATTCTTCCGCAGGTGCGACAAAGCAGGTGATTATGCTCGTGAAGATGAGCATCATAATGAACTGCGTCTCTTCCGCTTATGGAGAATATTTTACCCTCGTCGTTCAGAAAACAAAGATTTCTGTAAACTGTTGCCAGGCTTATATTCGGAAATGATTTCTTAACCGAGAAATAAACCTCTTCAGCAGTAGGGTGGTCATATCGTGACTGTAAGTCGCTGAGGACCGCATCTCTTTGCTTACTGTTGCGTGTGGTGGACATCATTGAGCTCCTTTCTTTTGCTTTTTCTTAGTGATAATGATTATCACTATCGATATAATACACTATGATTATTTGAATGTCAATAGTTTTTTTAAAAAAATCCGAATTTTTTTAAACAGATAATCCTCAGCATACAGATAAGTTATGCTGAGGATTTTTTTAATTAATTGTTTTATAAATCAGAGGCGATTTTCGGGGTGGAATGTCACTGAAATCAAGAGCAGACAACAGCATAGTCCCGGCAGGGGAAAGCCTTGCTTTATCGTTTGTATAGAGTGTTGCGATAATCCCACCCTCAGATACATAATCACCGGTCTTTTTATTGAGGATAATACCCGCAGTATAATCGATAGTATCGTCCTTTTTCTCTCTGCCCGCACCGAGAACAACACTTGCAGAGCCGATAATTTCTGCATTCATATGTGAGATGTAACCGTTTTTATCTGAGATAATATTGTATGCAATTTCAGCCTTCGGGAGCTTGGAAGTGTCGTCTATAAGTGAAACGTCACCGCCCTGAGCCATAACAAGCTCACGAAATTTGCTGAAGGCAGAGCCGTCGGAAATAGCGGTATTTACAGCTTTTTCGGCTTTCTCAAACGGAATATTCTTCGCAAGAGACACAATATTAGCTGCCAGAGCTATGCATACTTCTTTAAGGTCGTTATCTGTTTCACCTCTGAGAACGCTGACAGCCTCCTGAACCTCAAGAGTGTTCCCGATATGAGTGCCCAGAGGAATATCCATATCCGTTATAAGTGCGGCTGTTTTTCTGCCTGCCTTTTTTCCGATATCAACCATTTTTTCTGCAAGCTCGGTTGCTTCCTCGGGTGATTTCATAAAAGCTCCGCTGCCCGTTTTCACATCAAGCACGATACACTCGCTGCCTGCCGCAAGCTTTTTGCTCATAATGCTTGATGCGATGAGGGGTATGCTGTTTACCGTAGCAGTAACATCACGAAGAGCATAGAGCTTTTTGTCAGCGGGAGCAAGATTGCCCGATTGTCCTACAACGCATATTCCCGTTGATTTTACCTGTGATATAAACTCATCAGGCGTAAGCTCAACTCTGAAGCCGTTGACGGATTCCAGCTTGTCAACGGTGCCGCCCGTGTGACCGAGACCTCTGCCTGACATTTTAGCAACCTTGCAACCGAGAGAAGCCACAACCGGAGCAACAATAAGTGTTGTCTTGTCACCTACGCCGCCAGTTGAATGTTTGTCAACGGTGACACCGTCAATTTCACTCAGGTCGATCTTGTCGCCCGAATCAGCCATAGCTATTGTAAGATTTGCTGTTTCTTCGTCAGTCATACCGTTGAAATATATAGCCATCATCAGCGCAGATGCCTGATAATCGGGAATACTTCCGTCGGTGTAGCCTTTTATAAAGAAATCTATTTCGTTTTTGTCAAGAGCATATCCGTCACGTTTTTTACGGATAATATCATACATTCTCATAGCTTTACCTCTTATCTTAAATTTTCGGAGGAAAATCCGTGGGGAAGAAGTTCGGATAAGGTTGACTCAATGATTTCACCGTCTGCTTTTCCGAGAATTATCCTGAATTCGCCATTGCAGAACTCACTTATAACCTGTCTGCAGACACCGCAAGGGTAGCAGAAATCTGAAAAATCAAGATTTTTTCCGCCGACTATTGCGATTGCTTCGAAATCTCTTTCACCCTCGCTGATTGCTTTGAAGAAGGCAGTTCTTTCGGCACAGTTTGTAGGACTGAAGGATGAATTCTCGATATTACAGCCCGTATATATTTTTCCGTTTTTACAAAGCAGAGCCGCACCAACGCAGAAATCCGAATAGGGTGCATATGCATTACTTGCGGCAGCTTTAGCCATTTCTATGAGTTTTTCCGAAGTCATAATTTACTCCTTTAATATTGCGTCCTTAAAGCTTTCGCCTGATGCTTTACTGTCAATTCCGAATATATCAGTTACCGTTTTACCGATATCGGCAAAGCTTGATCTTGTTCTGAGATTTACGCTTTCAACCTTATCACCGTAAACAAGCAGGGGGGTGTATTCTCTTGAATGGTCGGTGCTTTCTGTTTTGGGGTCGCAGCCGTGATCGGCTGTGATTATAAGCAAATCGTCAGATTTCATTTTTTTCGTAAATCCTCCGAGCCATTCGTCAAATTCATTGAGTGCATTTGTGTAACCCTCGGTATTGTTTCTGTGACCGTAAATCATATCAAAATCAACGAGATTAACAAAACAAAGACCGTTGAAATCCGTGTGGGCAAAGCTGTCGGTAAGCTTCATGCCGTCTGCATTTGATGAGGTGGGATAGGCTTTTTCAAAGCCTTTTCCTGCAAAGATATCATAGATCTTTCCTACCGGGATTACATCAAATCCCGATTTGCTCAGTTCATCAATTATTGTATCGGCAGGTGGAACAAGGGAAAAATCGTGTCTGTTGGGTGTTCTTACAAAATCAGGGTACTCACCCTTGAAGGGCCTTGCAATAACTCTGCCGACAGCGTGCTCTCCCGTGAGTATTTCCCGGGCAATATTGCAGTATCTGTATAATTCATCTATGGGCACAATATCCTCGTGTGCCGCAATCTGAAAAACGCTGTCAGCGGATGTGTATACGATCAGATCGCCGCTTTCAATATGCTCTTTCCCGTAATCAAGTATAACCTGAGTACCGGAATACGGCTTATTACAAAGAACACCTCTGCCTGTTTTTTCGCTGAATTTACTCAGTATTTCTTCGGGAAAGCCGTCGGGATAGGTGGGGAAGGGCTTATCGGAAACAAGACCGCATATTTCCCAATGTCCTGTTGTGGTATCCTTTCCCTTGGATTTTTCCGCCATTCGTCCGTATGCGCCTGCAGGCTTGTCACAAGGCTCTGCGTAATCATTACCGTCTATATTGAACAAGCCCAGCTTCTGCATATTCGGTATATTCAGCCTTCCGCTTTCATAGCAGGAGCGCAGAGTGTTGCTGCCTTCGTCACCGAAGTCATCGGCATCGGGCAGTTCACCTATACCCACGCTGTCAAGCACGATTAAAAAAACACGTTTTATCATAAAATCAATCCAATCTTACTGCAGTTTCAAGTGCGATTTCCATCATCTGCGTAAAGGTATTCTGTCTGTCCTCGGCGCAAAGGCTCTCGCCCGTAAGGGGAAGGTCGGAAATTGTGCAGATTGCAAGTGCGTTCTTGCCGAGATGTATAGCATTGAGATAGAGAGCCGCAGCTTCCATTTCTACTGCAAGAGAGCCTGCATTCTTCCATTTTATGAGAGCTTCGGTATCAGCATCATAAAAGGTATCAGATGATAAAAGATTGCCGATAACGGGCGTGATTCCAAGCTCCTCGGCTATTTCAACCGATGCTTTCAGCAATTTATAGCTGCAGGTAGGTGCAATAGTACCGTTCACACCGTATTGTGTACCGTAGCTTGAGTTTGTGTTTGCACCTATGCCGAAAACTATATCTCTGAGCTTCAGACACTCTGCAAGTCCTCCTGCAGAACCGATACGGATGATATTTTCAACACCGAAAAACTTATAAAGCTCATAAGAATATATGCCTATTGAGGGCATACCCATACCGCTTGCCATTACACTTACCTTATGACCCTTATAATATCCCGTGTATCCGTGAATACCTCTTACGTTATTTACAAGCTCTGCATTTTCCAAAAAGGTTTCTGCAATGAATTTTGAACGCAGAGGGTCACCGGGCATAAGAACGGTTTTTGCAAAGCCGAGTGTACTTTCCTTAATGTGTGGTGTATTCATACTTTTTCCTCCTTCACTAGGGTGACGAGTGTAATCCAAACCCTATGGCGATATAATCAATAAATGTTACCGCATTCTTCATTCTTTACTATCTTCACAATTCTGCTTGTGCCGAGTCTGTCTGCACCGAGCCTGATGAAGTTTTCTGCATCCTCAATACTCGAAATACCTCCTGCAGCCTTTATTTTAAGGTGAGGTGCAACATTCTGAGCAAAGAGCTTTATATCTTCGGGTGTGGCACCGCCTGTTGAAAAGCCAGTGGATGTTTTGATATAGTCAGCGCCGGAAGCTGATACTATTTCACACATCTTAACTTTTTCTTCCTCTGTGAGAAGGCAGGTCTCAATAATTACTTTAAGAAGTTTGCCATTACAAGATTTCCTGATTTCCTTGATTTCGTTCAGCACATCGTCATATCTCTTATCACGAAGCATACCGATATTTATAACCATATCAATTTCATCGGCACCGTTCTTTACTGCTTCTTCGGTTTCAAAGCATTTGACAGCAGTAGTATTATAACCGTTGGGGAAGCCGATAACAGTGCAGATTTTAAGGCTTTCGCCTACATATTCCTTAGCCTGTTTTACATATGAAGGGGGAATACATACACTTGCACAGCCATATTTTATACCGTCGTCACATAATGCCTTGATGTCGCTCCACGTTGAAGCCTGACCGAGAACTGTGTGGTCAACCTTTGCAAGAATACTTTTTATTTCCATAATCATTCTCCTTTAAAAGTAGTGTCATTAAAATTCTACCTTGAATAGCGGAAAAAGTCAAATAATTTACATTAAAATTATTGTAATATAAATTGATTTGGTGTAATATATCCGTTAGATAAGTTTTCAAAGGAGAAAAACGATGGAAAAGGATATTTTGTTTAAAAAAGCAACCTTCGGCGGCTTTGATAAAGAAGATGTAATGAACTATATCGCAAAGATAACAGATGAGTTTCAGGCATATAAAAATCAGACAATAGTAACAGTTGATAAGCTCAGAGAAAAAATCGATGCGCTTGAAAAGGAAAAGAATGAGCTTCAGGAAAAATATGATAATCTGTGTGAGGAAATGAACGGAATTCATGAGAAGACAGAAGAAAGTGCTCCCGAAGCAGTTGTAAATACCGATGAAATCAAGCAGATAATTGAAAGTCTCTATGAAAACATAAACGGATTTATGTCAGTTCTCGGCAATACGGGAAATGAGCCTGTTGCTGAGGAAAGCGTCAATGAAATTGCTCCTGAAGCCGAACTCGGTGATGATGAGCTTCTTAAAATCATTGATAAATATGTTGACTGAGGTGTGATTATGGCTACATATTATATTGATACGGCAGCATTGAAAGAAAAAGCATCGGAACTCAGAGCAGGTGACAGAGTTTACCTTTCGGGTACTGTTTATACCTCAAGAGATGCTGCTCATAAGAGAATTTTCGAGGCACTTGACAGCAATTCACAGTTGCCTTATGCACTCGAAGAGTCGGTTGTATATTATGCAGGTCCCACACCTACTCCCGAAAATCTTCCCATAGGAAGCTGCGGCCCCACAACCTCAGGCAGAATGGACGCCTTTGCTCCGAGACTGCTGGACCTTGGTATGAGAGCTATGATAGGCAAGGGTCAGAGAAATAAGGATGTCTGCGATGCTATAATAAGGAATAAAGCAGTTTATTTCTGTGCGGTGGGCGGAGCAGGCGCTCTGGCGGCAAAATGTGTTGAAAAATGCCAAGTTATCGCATATGAGGACCTGGGCTGTGAATCGGTAAAAAAGCTTGAAATTAAGGAATTTCCGTTAATTGTGGCTATTGACTGTCAGGGCGGAAATTTGTTTGAGAGATAAAATAAAAGCATCGGTGCTTGGTTTAAGCTGCCGATGCTTTGCTGTTTGTGTTATTCGATTACCGCATACCAGGTGAAGTTATAGGTTTCGCCGGCATTAATTGCGTTTATTCCGTCCTTCTGTGAGAAATCATCCTTCTTTTCATAGGAATCATTAACACCGCACCAGGGTTCTATGCAGACGTAAGGTGCGCCCGGCTTTGCCCATATGCCGAGATAAGGAGCATTTCCGAGATTGAATTTAACCTTTCTGTCATGCTTGTCGCTGACAAGGGTAATGTTTTCGGATTTGATACCGTGAAGAATAAGAGCATCCTCGTTGAAAATATCCTTGGTGATGATAATATCTGTTTCGTTATTGAGAACAGGTATTGTCTCAGGCATACGTAAAGACTTTACAAGGTCGATTTTCTCTGTTTCAAGAGTTTCGGGCAAGTCAAATACAAGTCTGTCACCGATTTCACAGTTGAAAGCAGGGTGTGCGCCAAGAGATGCATACATAACATTATCGTTTTTATTCACGATATCGTGTGAAACGATAAGCTTGTTGCCGTCAAGTGTAAACTTTACAACGACATCAAAATGATAAGGATATATTGCAAGAGTTTCTTCGGTTTCCGAAAGTCTGAATGTCATTGAGGAAGCATCAGCACCCTCGAAAAACCAATCCGTTTTTCTTGCAAAACCGTGTTTCGGCATCTCATATTCCTTTCCGTCAAGGCTGTACTTGTCATCAATAAGTCTGCCTACAATGGGGAAGAGAATAGGGGACTGACCTGACCAGTATGCAGGGTCTCCCTGCCAGAGATATTCACAGTTATTTACCTTTGAATAAACGCTTGTAAGCTCGCAGCCAAATTCCTTGACACCGATTTTCAGGTATTCGTTTTCAATGTAGTGTATCATTATGTAACCTTCCTTCGTAAGTTGTTACTGTTATTTTACTACAAAATTCCGAATATATCAATACTCACCGTTATCAAACTGAAGTGCATCCTGAGTTCTTCTGAAATTCCAATTTGAACTGAACATATTGTAGTTTTTTTCGTGTTCATATGCAGACTTGAAGGGATGCATAAAAACTGCTCTTTGATGAACATAATTGAGCCATTCGGAAATCATCACATCCTCATATTTGTCGTTAACATTTGAAATAGTATAAGCTATATATCCCCGTTGGTTGTCTCCGCTGTTTGGGAAAGAGAAGCCTGCCGTAAAGTTTACATTGTTAATGGCATCCTCTTTTTTATAATCGGCAATAACGGGGAAACCGGCAGTATATGTGGTGTCGTTTTTGTTATAAAGAAGTCTGCCTGAAATATCGGACGAACGCATGAAGCCGAAGATGTTTGGTGTTTCGTCAAAAGCACTGATTGCTTCCGTTATAAAGAATTTTGGCTTAACAACCCAGTGAAAATGTCTGATTATTCTCCAGGTTGTATTTTCACCGGGGATTTTAACTGCGATATTCGTCATCCTAAGCTCTTTCACATCGTATACGGTGTGGGTAATATATTGTGTGGAGTATATTTTCTTTACTTCCGTAACCTTTCTGCCCGAATTCATAGGTCTGTCGGTCTGCTCAAAAACTGCATCTGTTGCACCCGAGCAGGCAAGTATATCCTCGTCTGTCAGATCATTCAGAATGTATTCCGGTATACCGAGCTTTACAAGGTCAGCCTTTACCGATATGACCTGAGAGTCTTGGGTTTCCGTATGTGGCTTCCAATCCATTCTGTGCTGAGTAAAGAATACCGTACCAATAAGCATACCGACAATTACAATAGCAGAATAAACTGCAATTATTTTCGAATCAGATATTTTAATTGACGAAGGGGTGACCGTATATCCTGACAGCTCCATATCAATGAGCATTCGCACTAAAAAGACCAAAATCAATATATATGACAGCATCAGAACAGCGCCGGTGATAATACTTACCTGAGTTGTTATGCAAGAAATCAGTATTAAAACGCAATACCATATAATTAACCCTATATCTGCACCCTTGTATTTGTAATAAAGCTTTGATTTGCTTTTAACGGTTCTTACAGCCGCACAGAAGAATATCAGAATCAGAAGGGTGGGTATTGAGGCAAGAAGCTTTAATAAGAAATTCTGATTAACAGCTTCATCAATATATGAACGGTATATTGTAGCATCGGCAAATGTTAAAGCTGTATCGGCAAAAATATTTATCAGAGAAAGAACATAACAGGCAGTAAAATATCTGTTTTCTTTTCTGACAGAACGAAAACCGAGCACCAACAAAACACAGCCTATCAAAGGTAAAACGATATTAATAATGTAAATGTCTATTGTGCTTGTGGTCAGAACAAGACCTGCAACAATCCTATAAAAGGATTTCTTCCAGGGTGAAATATCATCGGCAATTTTGTCATCAGGCGGGGGAATTATGCTTTCTGAAAGATGTCTGTCAAAATCTTTATCATTCATACCATACACCTCCAAGCTGTTTTCTCAGTTTCTTTTTTATACGGTAAAGCCTTCCTTCAACAGCTCGCTCAGTAATGCCTGTTTCCGAAGCTATCTGTGAAATCGGCTGAGAATAGTAATATTTTCTGTAAAATAAAACTTTATCTGATTTAGAAAGTGAATTTATTGCTTTTTTCAGCAGCTCTGAATCCTCTTTTTTTATCAGCTCAGCCTCAGGATTTCCTTCCTTTGAAACAAGATTTTCGTCAAGCTCACCTTCGTTTGACCTGATTTTGTTAGTTTTACGTGTATAGTTCAAGGCTGTGTTTTTTGCAATAACCGTCAGCCACGTGGTGAAATTGCTTTTGTTTGGGTCGTATTGGTCAATTTTCTTCCATACCGTGAGATAAATATCCGAGATACACTCCTCCTTATCTCTTATATCGCTGAGTATAGGCGAAATTATGTATGTAATCAGCGGTCTGAACTGACTTATAATATCAGCAAATTCATCATCCCTGCAGTTTTTCAGCATGGCTTTGATTTTCTGATTTTGCAATTAAAACACCTCCTTTTTTCTTCCTCACTATATAATACAATAATTTTCGCAAAAACACACGTTTTTTTATTGACACGTTTGTTTTTATGTGCTATCATTCTAACGTCTTTATCAATGTAATGTATTAAAGTGAGGTACAATATGAAAAAACTCAACAATCCCCGTATATTGCTTGTAATCTCAATGGCTGTATTCGGTACAATAGGACTTTTTGTCAGAAATATACCTCTTGAATCTGGTGAAATAGCTTTATACCGTGCAGTTCTTGCGGCTATACTTATCGGTTTTTATCTTCTTGTTACCAAGCAGAAAATTCCCTTCAAGGCGATTAAAAAGGAGATTCCTTTATTGCTGTTTTCAGGTGTTGCTATGGGTATAAACTGGATTTTACTTTTTCAGGCATATAAGTATACAACAGTCTCAGTTGCTACCTTGAGCTACTATTTTGCCCCCGTAATCGTAACCCTTGTCTGTCCCATACTTTTCCGTGAAAAAATGACCGCAAAACAATGGATTTGCTTTATTATGTCCACTGTCGGAATTGTTCTAATAACGGGAATAGGGGATATGGGTGAGGGAAATACACATCTTATGGGTATTCTTTTCGGCCTGGGAGCCGCCGTATTCTATGCAACGGTTATCCTTCTTAATAAGTTTATAAAGAATGTTGACGGTATACACAGAACCTTCCTGCAGTTCATAGCGGCAATTATCATTCTTGTTCCCTATGTCTTATTAACAGACGGAATAAATCTGAGCAGTCTTGATATGAAAGGCTGGGCCAACCTTTTGGTTGTAGGTCTTATACACACGGGCGTTACATACTGTATGTATTTCTCATCTCTTAAAGAGCTTCCCGGTCAGAAGGCGGCAATTCTCAGCTATATCGACCCATTGGTTGCTGTTCTGGTATCCGTAACAATTCTCGGTGAAGGTATGACTTTAATGCAGGTTATCGGCGGTGCGCTCATTCTCGGATTTACTCTGTGGAATGAAGTTTCTTTCGGTAAAAACAAGAAAAGCAACTGAAATAATCAGATAATAAAGCCTGTGCTAACGGGCTTTATTTTTTACCCTATTGAAAGTAAACGAATTTAGTGATAAAATAATTGTAAGAAAATGTTGAAGAAAATTTATAGGGAGGAATTAATATGAGTATGTATGATGTTCTTGTTGTCGGCGGTTCGACAACAGGCTGTTGGTTTGCCTATCAGATGGCAAAGCAGGGCTTTAAGGTTCTTGTTATAGAGAAAGAAGAGCCTGAAAATGTTTCAAGAAGCTATGACATTTTCCATATGTCAAAGCAGGAAATGGAGCAATTTGACCTTGAAATTCCCGATGAAAGCAGTCCCGTCAGAGCCTTTGCATTTGACGGCTCACCGCTGTATTCACCTTACGGTAATTTCCCCAGGCGAAGCACCGCAAGTCCCACCACAATAGGTCTGCATAAGCACGATTATATTATGCTTATGGCTGAAAGAGCCGAAAAAGCGGGAGCTGAAATTCTTTACGGTGCATCCTTCTCAGATTTTATCTATGATGATAAAAAGAGAATTGCAGGTGCAAAATACATAACAAAAGACGGTGAAAAAGAAGTAACTGCAAGAATTGTTGCTGACTGCTCAGGCATACCGTCCGTTGCGAGAACAAAGCTTCCCGATACCTCTGTGGTTGAGAATTTTAAGCTGTCAAACAGAGATATTCTCTATGTTGTTCTTTATTATGCAGAATATCTTGATAAAAACCTTGATCCGAGAAAGCTTGACGGCTTCTTTATGCAGTATAAATCCTGGTCAGCACCTTCGGGAAATAAAAACGGAGCAATACTTGGTATAGGTGCAAGCTGCGGATATGCATACGCTGAGGAAGTATATAACAATCAGTTTATGAAGAACGTAAAGTTCCCCGAATATAAGGTTGAGAAGATTGAGAAGGGTATGACACCTTATCACAGATCTGTTTATTCATTTGTTGATGACGGCTTTATCGTAATGGGTGATGCCGCTTTCCTGACAAAACCCACCTGTGGTGAAGGCTGTACGTCATCACTTGTTCAGGGGGAAATAGCCGTTGAAGTTATTTCAAAGCATCTGAGAAATGATAGCTTCCTTACAAAAGAGAAGCTCTGGAGCATCAATAAGAGATATATGCAGGCTCAGGGTAAGGACTTTGATTCAATGCGTCCGCTTCTTTACGGCATTGTTTCCGCAAGTCACGACGAGGCTGAGTTTATGTTTGCAAATGATGTTATCTTCAGTCAGAGTATTCTCGGCAATATGGATACGGGTATTACTGTTACAGGAAAGGATATTGCCGATATTCTCAAGGGTGTTACCTCAGGCATTGCAAAGAAAAATCTCCGTCCTGCAACAATCGGAAGAATTGTCAAAGGTCTTATGCAGAGCATGGAAGTAGGTAAGCTTTATGATGCATATCCGGAAAAGCCGTCGGATTTCTATGTATGGAAGGCAAAGGCAGATACACTCTGGAGCAAAATCGGCTCAATTTCAGATACCTGCGACCCCGAAATTCTCAGAAAGCTTGGTATGTAGTCACACTATGACATAAGTTAACCCCGACGGAAATCCGTCGGGGTTGTTGCTTTTATTTTCCGTATTTTTCCATCATTTCGTTAAATCTTCCGCAGCTGAACTTTCCTTCGGGACATCTCTTTGCTACATAGCAGCTTGGACCGTATTTTGAGAAGAGGTCGGGGGAGATATCTTTAAGCAAATCAAGCATTTTGTTTGCGTGAATCTGAATTTCCCACTGTGCTCTTGTGCAGGTACGGAGCCTGAAGAAGAGAAGAAGCTCTCTTGCGTTCATTGTTGAAATAATGTCTATTGTATTTCCGCTGAGAAGACAGTAAATAAGCAGATTGTTATCAATACCACTTGCCTTGAGTTCTTCATAAAGCTCTGCTGTTTTTCTGAAGCAGCTTTCGTATCTTTCAAGAAGCTCTGCGTTATCCTTGAGAGCAGGGGGAACGATATATGCGTTTCTGTTGCAGGTGTTAAGGTCGGGAATCTGAATGCTGTGCATTCTGTGCCTTGTGAAGTGTGTAAGACAGGCAAGAGAAACATTTCCGAGCTTGAATGTGAACTGCGCATTTTCGAGAGCTCTCGGTCTTGACGAGCCCATAACGCTGTCAAGTATTCTGCTGACATTTTCTTTATCCTTGACAATGCTTTCGGCCTGTGCAAGTGAATACTCGCCGCTTTCAATGAGAGCAGCCTTTGCAATAACGGTCTCTGCATCGGGTGTTGCAGAAATCAGAATGGTATCGCTGTTATCCTCAGCATCTGTATGGCACTTTATGAATGAGAGATCATACGTATCCTTTGTGTTTTCATTTCTCTTTTCAAAATCGGTAAACACACCCGGAGTAAGCTCCTTGCATTGCTCATAAAGGCTGAGACCGATTGCCTTGAGCTCGGGATACTTACTGCCTCTGCCGTAAATCATTGACTTGAGAACAAGAATAAGCTCTCTGGCATTGAGTGAGCAGAAGAAGTTACTTCTGAAGCAATAGGGGAGAACAAAACGTGCATCCTCCTTTGCCACACCGTTGTCAACAAGATACTGATATTCACCGAAGAGATAATCCATATGACTTACGAATTTCTCGGTGATTTCGGCATTACCGAAATCGGGAACATAATATCCGCAATCGGAAAAATCAACATATCGCCTTGACTGAACGGTAAAGGATGCAAGTCTGAACTCAATCATAAACTGCTCAACGACAACGGAAACATTTGAAAACGCAAGGTTGAAATAGCAGTGTTCAAGTGTTGATGTGTGTCCCGAGGCAGTTACCTTACCGATGAGAGAAGCATTCTTAACCTTATCATGTGATTTATCATATATTTCAAGTGCTGTGCCTTTCTGGGTCGATATTCTTCCGCTTGCTGCGCAGATTTCCTCGTTGGTACTGCTGATGCCTATTACATAAGCACCGTCTTTTCTGTTTAATACGTCCATTTGCTTGTTTCCTTTCATTCAAGGTTGCATATTCAACCTAATTTTAAAGTAATAATTGATAATTGTCAACATAAAAAGGCTCAAAATAATAAAAGTAGTATAAAAATCTTCGCTTAACTATTGATAAAAATCAAAATGATGCTATAATATAATAAATTATTATGGGTAATTATAGTCATAATTTTCTGTTTGCTTTTGAGGTGTTTAGAAATGATAAAAAGAAAAGAAGAAATGATACCCGATATCAAGGTAAATATGCGTGGGGGAGACGGTCAGGCAGTTGTGACTCCCGTGCTCAATAAGGGTGAATATAACGGAAGCTCAAGATTGGTCGCAACCATCGTTCTTGAACCCGGTTGCTCAATAGGCGCTCACGTGCACGAAAACGAAGAAGAAATCTTTTATATCATTGAAGGACAGGCAACGTATGACGATAACGGGGAGACTGTTATCCTCAATCCCGGAGATAGCTGTGTCTGCCTTGCATCTCAGTCCCATTCCATTGCAAACAGAGGTACGGAAACGCTCAAGGTGTTTGCTGTAATTCTTACTTATTGATTTGTCAGGGTGAATGCTATGGACGGAAAAATGATTGTAATAGAAGGTCTTGACGGAAGCGGTAAGAGCACTCAGATTGAGCTTCTTTCAAAGAGACTTCTTGATGAAGGAATTGAATCCTTCAGAATAAAGCTCCCTTATTATGATGACAAATCAAGTGAGCTTGTTAAAATGTATCTTGCAGGTGAATTCGGAACAAAGCCCGAAGACGTTAACGCATATGCTGCTTCAACCTTTTATGCCGTTGACAGATATGCCAGCTTCAAGAAATTCTGGCACGAGCAGTATGAAGGCGGTCAGCTTATCCTTGCTGACAGATATACGACCTCAAATGCGGTTCATCAGATGACAAAGCTCGATAAATCTGAGTGGGATGCATATCTTAATTGGCTCTTTGATTTTGAATACAATATGATAAAAATTCCCGAGCCTGACTGTGTTATATTTCTTGATATGCCCGTTGAGGTTTCTCAGAAGCTTATGACAGGCAGATATAACGGTGATGAAAACAAAAAGGATGTTCACGAAAGAAACGTTGCATACCTGAAGGCTTGCTATGAATCGGCATCATACGCAGCCGAAAAGCTGGGCTGGCACGTTATTAAATGCTCGGACAAGGGTGAGCCGAGAAGTATTGAAGATATCAGTAACGAGATATATTCTTGTGTAAAAAAGTATTTATAAGGAGAGAAAAAACTATGGTATACGTTTTTCTTGCAGACGGGTTTGAGACAGTTGAAGCCCTTGCCGTTGTTGATATTCTCAGACGTGCAGGTATAGAAACAAAAACCGTCGGTGTTGGTAAAAGGGTGATAACCTCATCGCATAATATACCTGTGACTGCAGATATAACCGAGGCTGAAGCAGATATAAGCCTTACTGATGCAGTTGTTCTTCCCGGAGGTATTCCCGGAACACCTAACCTTGAGGCTTCTGAAACCGTTCAGCGTTTTATTGATTACTGTGCAGATAACGGCAAGTATCTTTGTGCAATCTGCGCCGCACCTTCAATTCTCGGTCACAAGGGCTTGCTTAAAGGTGTTGAAGCAACTTCATATCCCTCGTTCCATAATGAGCTTGCAGGTGCCGTCATCAGCGAAAAATACGTTGCACATGATAAAAACTTTATAACTGCCAGAGGAGCAGGTGTATCTCTTGAATTCGGTGCAGAAATAGCATCAGTATTTGTCGGCAGAGAAAAGGCTGATGAGATACTTAAATCTATGCAGTGTAAATAATTTTGAGAAAAATGACTAATAACAGGAGGTGCTTGTATGGATGATAACAGAAGAAACGGTGAAAACCGTTTCAGCTTCGACCCTGATGAAATTTTCACGTCAATACCTAAGCGTAACAGTGAAGATATTAACAGCTTTTCTTCACAGCCCGAAGCAACTAAAGAAAAGTTCGTTGTTCATCTCGGAGATACAAGTGACAGCTATGATTATGATTTCGGAGCATTCTCCGATGCAAAAAGCCGTGAGGCTGAAAAGAAGCGCAGAGAAGAGCTTGACAAGATTCTCGGAAACGATGTTAAGTCAGCAAACGGTCTTTCTGCAAAGCCTGCAGAAAGAAAGCAGGTGCCCGTAAAGCCCCGAAGCGCTCAGCCTCAGGTTAAGGTTCCCGGTCAGACCGCAAAGCAGAGCTATGCTCCCGTAAGCCGCAGTAATGTTAAAAAGCCTGCACAGGCGGCAGCACCTGCACCTGAACAGAAAAAGCCTGATGTAAGAAAGAGGACTGTATCGGTAAAATCAAATCTTATGTCTCTCGTTGCATTTATCTGCGCTGTTGCAATTATGACAACTATGTTTACCTTTGTTGCTCTTTCGGCTGTCGGTGATATTTTTGCAATTAACAGAAGCGAAGAAACCGTAACCGTACAGATAGGCGAAAATCCCACTATGAACTCTGTTATTGATGCTCTGCACGATGCAGGTCTGATAAAGCAGAAGTGGCTTTGTACGCTCTTTGCAAAATACCGTCATTTTGACGGATACACAAATAAAAACGGCGAATACGTTGAAATTGAGTATGAAAGCGGAGTGTTTTATCTTGAGCCCAAGTCAGGACTTGAGGGTATGCTCAGCGCAATAAAGGTTCAGTCAACAAATACCGCTGATACGGTACGTCTTATTTTCCCTGAAGGCTGGACAATTACGCAGATATTTGAAAGACTTGAGAAAAACGGAGTCTGCGATGCAAGCAAGCTCTATGCTAACCTTGATCTTGTAGCAAAGCAGTATGATTTTTATGAGTCAATCAATAAAAGTGATGTGAGATATCTTAGTGTTGAGGGCTATCTGTTCCCTGATACCTATGAATTCTATAAGAACGAAAACGCTGTTTCTGTGTTAAAGAAGCTCTTTGATAACTCAAATAAGAAATGGACATCCAAGTATGATGAGAGAGCAAAGAAGCTCGGTTATACACGTGATGAAATTCTCACAATAGCTTCTATTATTCAGAGAGAGGCTGCAAACAAGTCGCAGATGGCTAACGTTTCATCCGTTATCCATAACAGACTCAAATCATCAACCTATCCCACTCTGCAGTGTAACTCAACCTCAGACTACGTTACAAATTACGTGAAAAAGAACGTAAGCCCGAGCTATGCACAGATTTACGCTGATTCTTATAACACCTATTCAATCAGCGGACTTACACCCGGTCCTATTTGTAATCCGGGTATAGATGCAATCGAGGCAGCTCTTTACCCCAATGACACCAATTATTATTTCTTCTGTCATAACAATGACGGTAAGATCTATCTTTCAAGCACCTATGCTCAGTTCCAGAAGGACTGGCTTCAGGTTCTTAACGATAACCAATAAGACTTGACTGCAGGTTGAGGGAATTTCTGCCCTCAACCTGTTTGAACTGTTTAAATTGAAAGGATTTCTATGAAAAAGCCTGAATTACTTGCCCCTGTGGGCGATATGGAAAGATTGAAGGTTGCCGTTCATTACGGTGCCGATGCAGTTTATCTCGGCGGAAAAATGTTCGGTATGCGCTCATCTCCGATGAATTTTACATCCGAGGAGCTCAGAGAGGCAGTTGAATACTGTCACGAGCATAAGGTGAAGCTTTATCTCACCTGTAATGTTCTGCCGAGAAATAACGAGCTTGATGAATTGCCGTCATTTCTTGAAAATGCACGTGATTGCGGTGTTGACGCTCTGATTATTTCTGACCTTGGCGTTCTTGAATATGCGAAAAAGTATGCCCCCGGTGTTGAAATTCACATTTCCACTCAGGCAGGTATTGTCAACTACGCCGCCGCAAATGCATTCTGTGCACTCGGAGCAAAGAGAATAGTAACTGCCCGTGAGCTGTCAATGGGTGAAATAAGCGAGCTTCGTAAGAATATACCGGAGGATGTTGATATTGAGTGTTTTGTTCACGGTGCGATGTGCGTATCCTTCTCGGGAAGATGCCTTATTTCAAATTACCTTGTTGGCAGAGATTCAAACAGAGGAGACTGTGCTCAGCCCTGCAGGTGGAAATACAGCCTTGTTGAGGAAACACGCCCCAACGAATATTTCCCCATAGCCGAAGAAAACGGCGGTACTTATATAATGAATTCGAAGGATATGTGTATGATTGAGCATATACCCGAGATGATTGATGCAGGTATAACCAGCTTTAAAATTGAAGGAAGAGCAAAGTCTGCTTATTACGTTGCGGTTGTAACAAACGCATACAGACAGGCTATTGATGACTATTTTGAAAACCCCTCGGAGAATTACAGACCAAAGCAATGGATCCTTGACGAAATGCGTAAGGTAAGTTACAGAGACTATTGCACAGGCTTTTATTACGGTGACCCTAAGGATGATGCCCATATCAGCTATGAGGGCGGATACAAGCGTGAGTGGGACGTTGTTGCAGTAGTAAATTCCTGGAGTGACGGAATGCTTTACTGCACACAGCGCAACCGTTTTTTCAAGGGCGATGAGCTTGAAATTCTTGAAAGAGGCAAGGAACCGTTTACTGTAAAGGTTGAAGCAATTTTCAACGAAAACGGTGAAGAGGTTGAAAGCACAAATCACGCTATGATGAAGTTTTCTTTCAGGCTGGACAGAGAGGTTGAAGCCGAATCACTCATCCGAAAGGCAAAGGATATTCCTGCAAGAGTGATTATATAAGTTTTTTCAATATATATAGTGTTTTCTGTTGAATTGTGTAACAGAAAGTAGTATAATTATCAAATATTCTTAATTTAAGTGTGGTGAGATTATGAGCAGAAAAAAATGGATATTACCGAAAACCGATAAGCAAAGAGCTGTTGAGCTTGCCGAAAAGCTTGATATTGACCCTCTTGCAGCCTCTTTACTTATTTCAAGAAATATCGGAAGCGAAAAAGATATAAAGGATTTCTGCTCAGAATCGGGGGCACTTTCCGACCCGTTTGAGCTTATTGATATGGATAAGGCGGTTATTACAATCGCTGAGGCAGTTCAGAACGGAGAGAAAATCACCGTATTCGGTGATTATGATGCTGACGGTGTAACGGCAACGGCAATTCTTTATTCATTTCTTGAAGCGCAGGGTGCCGACGTTGATTATTATATTCCCGACAGAAATACCGAAGGCTACGGAATGAATAAGACTGCAATAAAAAATATTGCAGATAACGGCACAAAGCTGATAATTACCGTTGATAACGGTATTTCTGCATTTGAGGAAAGTGAGTATATCTATGAGCTCGGTATGCACCTTGTTATTACAGATCACCACAAGGTACCCGACAGACTTCCTAAGGCAGATGCTATTGTAAATCCCCACAGACCCGATAATGATATTCCCTTTGATGAATGGGCGGGCGCAGGTGTTGCCTTCAAGCTTATCTGTGCTTTGTCTGACCCTGAGGATACGGATATTCTTATTGACGAATATTCCGACCTTGTTACCATCGGAACCGTTGCTGACGTAGTGACACTTACGGGTGAAAACAGAATAATCGTAAAGAACGGCACAGAGAGACTCAATGCTTCACAAAGAGCCGGCATTATTGCTCTTAAAAACGTGGCAGGTGTCGGTGAAAAAACAATGACGTCAACAACCGTTGCTTTTTCCCTTGTTCCCAGAATAAACGCAATCGGCAGAATGAAGCATTCTTCCCTTGCAGTTGAACTTCTCCTGTGTGATGAACCTGAAAAAGCAAACGAGCTTGCAGGTGTTCTCAATGAATGTAATATAAGCCGCCAGAAAACAGAAAATGAGATTACTATGGAGGCTATGCAGCAGCTTGCTGACAACCCGGGAATGATATATGACAGAGTTCTTGTGTTTGACGGTATGAACTGGCACGGCGGTGTCATTGGCATTGTTGCTTCAAGGTTTGTTGAAAAATTCGGCAAGCCCTGTATCGTCATAACCTCAGACGGTGTTGAAGCAAAGGGCTCGGGCAGAAGTATTGAGGGCTTTTCTCTTTATGATGCCATAAACTCAGCCAATCATATCCTTACACATTTCGGCGGCCATGTGCTTGCGGCAGGCTTTGGTGTAAAGCACGAGGATATAGGGCTTTTCAGAAAAATAATAAACGACTATGCAAAGACCGTGAAGATGCCGTATCCTACGGTTAATATGGATTTCAGAGTGAAGCCCGATTTTATCACGGTTGATATACTTGATACCTTCAGTATTCTTGAACCCTTTGGTGCAGGAAACCCTCAACCTCTTTTCGGTTTGTATAATATGAAAATCGAAAACATTGTGCCCGTCGGAAACGGAAAGCATCTGAAGCTTTCTCTTTCAAACGCAAACGCAAACATAACGGCAATGAAGTTTTCAACAACACCTGAAGAATTTCATTACAGACGGGGAGATATTGTCAGTATCGCCGCAAGATTTGAACGCAATGAGTTTATGGGTGAAGTCAGAGTCAGCATACACGTTAAGGATATAAAGGACTCATTTACCGATGATGAAAAATGCATTGACGGCAGACGCTTATATGAGAAGGTTATGCGTGACGAAGCATTATCTGACGAGGAAATTGCTTCAGCATTGCCCTCAAGAAACGAAACGGTGCAGGTTTATAAATATATCAGAAACAATAAATCAATTCCGGACGATATAGAGGTGCTTTGCTACCGTCTTAATGATGACGGCGAGAACTACTGCAAATATATGATAGCCATTGAAGCATTAACCGAGCTCGGGCTTATTTCAAACGACGGTAACGGTCACATCAGACTTACTGAAAATCAAAGCAAGGTTGACCTTGACTCGTCACCTATACTCAGAAAATTAAAGGAAAGCAGGTGAAAAAATGACAGACAATGTGAAAGTTTTATTCGAAAAACTTAAAAGAAATGTAATTGCGGCCTTTGATGAAGCTGAAATTGAAAAAATTAAAGCTGCTTTTGAGCTTGCTGAGGCATCTCATTCGTCACAGCTGCGTCTGTCAGGTGAGCCATATATCATTCACCCGCTTTCGGTTGCGCTTATCCTTGTTGATATGGGTATGGACTATGAAAGTGTGTGCGCCGCCTTGCTTCATGACGTTGTTGAGGATACAAGTGTTACTCATGAGCAGGTTAAGGAAATATTTGGCGAAAGCGTTGCAATGCTCGTTGACGGCGTTACAAAGCTCGGTATGGTTTCCCTTACCACCAAGGAGGAAAGACAGGCGGAAAACCTGAGAAAGATGCTTATTGCAATGAATCAGGATATCCGTGTTATTATCATCAAGCTTGCCGACAGAGTTCATAATATGAGAACTCTTGAATTTATGAGCGAGCAGAAAAGACGTGACAAGTCTCTTGAAACCATTGAGATTTATGCGCCCATTGCTCACCGTCTCGGTATCAGAGGCTTCAAAGATGAGCTTGAAGACCTTGCTATTAAATTTCTCGATCCCGTTGCATATGATGAGATAAAGCAATCTCTTGAAAACACGGGAAAATCACGAAATAAGTATCTTGAGGAAATCAAGGAAAGAATATATAAAAGAGTTACTGAATCTGTACCCGGTGCTCATATCGAAGGCAGAATTAAGAGTGTTCACGGTATATACAGAAAGATGTATATGCAGAATAAGAACATTGATGAAATATATGATATTTATGCTGTCAGACTTATAGTTGACTCAGTATATGACTGCTATAACTGCCTTGGTATTATCCACGATATGTATAACCCGATTCCGGGAAGATTCAAGGACTATATCTCCACCCCGAAGCCCAATATGTATCAGTCCCTTCACACAACCGTTATCGGTAAGGAGGGAATTCCCTTTGAAGTGCAGATACGAACATGGGAAATGCATCAGACTGCCGAATACGGTATTGCTGCCCACTGGAAATATAAGCTGGGTATGAGCAGTGCAGGTAAAGCAAAGTTTGAGGACAGGCTTGTCTGGATAAGACAGCTTCTTGAGGAGCAGAAGGATGCCGAGGACGTTGAGGATATCGTCAGAACTATCAAGAGCGACCTTGTTCCCGAGGAGGTATTCGTGTTTACCCCCAAGGGCGACGTTATCAATCTTCCTATGGGTGCAACTATCGTTGACTTTGCCTACGCTATTCACTCTGCTGTCGGTAATAAGATGGTTGGTGCAAAGGTTGACGGTAAAATCAAGACTCTTGATTATGTTGTCAATACGGGTGAAATTATAGAAATTCTTACAACCTCGTCTCAGAACAAGGGTCCCAGCCGTGACTGGCTGAAGTTTGCCCATACAAGCGGAGCCAGAACCAAAATCAAAAATTGGTTCAAAAAGGAACGCCGTGAGGAAAACATTATTCAGGGTAAGGAAGAGGTTGAAAGAGAATTCAGACAGAACAGGATTCATTTTGACGACGAAGCCCTTGATGAATACCTTAAAAAGCTCGCAGAAAGACAGCGCTGCAATACAGTCGAAGATTTTTATGCGGCAATCGGCTACGGCGGTATTTCCCTTATCAAGCTTATGCCGAGAATCAGAGACGATTATAACAGATACGTTAAGGAGAAAACCGATAAGGAGCCCAATGCGGCAATTATAAACACTCCTCCCAAAAAGAAAATCACAAAAAGCACTGAGGGTATTATTGTTGAAGGCATTGATAATTGTCTTATCAAGTTTTCAAAATGCTGTAACCCGCTTCCCGGTGACAATATTATCGGATTTATCACAAGGGGACACGGTGTTTCAATTCACACAAGAGAATGCCCGAACGTTCCGAGAAACATTTCTCAGGCAAACGAGCCCGAGCGTTGGATTAACGCTTATTGGGACAAGAGTGCTAAAAATGAATACAGAGCAACACTTCTTATCACCTGTATTTCCCGTGTTGGTATGCTTGCTGACCTGACGGTTGAGCTTGCAGGTATACACGTTATGCTCAGTAACGTTGTTGCAAAGGATACCGCAGACGGAAGGTGCGATGTTTATATGACAATCACCGTAAACGGTGCCGAGCATCTCCATAATGTCATAAACAAGTTAAATAAAATTAACGGTGTTCTTCACGTTGAAAGATCAGGTATGTAATTGGGAAAGGAAAGCCTATGAAAGCAGTAATTCAGAGAGTAAGCCGTGCCGGTGTTACGGTTGACGGCAGTATAACAGGAGAGATCGGTAACGGATATCTTATTCTGCTCGGCGTTGTTAACGGCGATACGGAAAAGGAAATGAAGCTGATGGCGCAGAAGGTAGCAAATCTTCGTATTTTCACCGATGAAAACGATAAAATGAACTTATCACTTCTTGATGTTGACGGTGAAGCACTTGTTGTTTCTCAGTTCACCCTTTGCGCTGACGTTTCGCACGGCAGAAGACCGTCGTTTATCAATTCGGCTCCTCCGGCAGAGGCCAACAGATTATATGAGCTGTTTTGCGAGGAATTGCGAAATCTCGGTGTAAAAAAGGTTGCAACGGGCATTTTCGGTGCACATATGGACGTTGAGCTTCTCAACAACGGCCCCGTTACAATTCTGTTTAATACAGATGAATGGAAAAGAGGATAAAAATGTCAGACTTAGTGTTTAAATCAATCGTTCTGGGCTCGTATCAGACAAACTGTTATCTCGTTATTGATAAACAAAGCGGTATGTCTGCACTTATTGATCCGGGATTTTATACACCTGCACTTGATAGCTTTCTTGCCGATAACGGCGTTGAAAGGCTTGATTATATTCTTCTTACTCACGGACATCTTGATCATACCTGCGGTGCACCCTACGTTCAGAAAAAATACGGGGGAAAGATCGTTATCGGAAAAGAGGATGCCTACGTGCTGAAGGAATATAAGTTTTCTGACGATACTCCCGATTATAAGGAGGCATTCGCCGTGTGTGAGCCGGATATCCTCCTTACGGACGAAACTGAGCTTCAGTTCGGCAACAGGACAATCAGGATAATGTATACACCGGGACATACCTTAGGCGAGGTTTGCTACATCATCGACAACTTGTTTTTTGTCGGTGACGTTATTTTCAGAGATGCTATCGGACGCTCTGATCTTGAGGGCGGTAATATTTTCACTCTTATAAGAACTCTGAAAAAAATATGCGCCATTGAAGAGGATTATATGCTGTTTCCCGGCCACGGTGAGTTCACAACACTTTCCTATGAGAAAAGATATAACCGTTTTCTCAGCGGTATTGTTAAAAAATAAAGAAAGGCACTTACTTTCGTAAGAAGAACAAAGATGAATCTTAACATTATAGATCATTCTTTCCATTATGAAATGGAAAAACTTTCACAGATTTTTTTCCCCGATGAAAAGGTAACCGTGAATTATGAGGCTGTTGAAGACGGAAATTATATAACAACACAAAGAATAAAAAAGGATAATTCCGATATAATTTATGTGAAAGTATGTGCCGGTGGGCAAATGCGTGAAGCAGAGCTTGAAATTCCTGTCTGCAAAAACTCAGAAGAGCTTTGCGAAAGACGTATGGCACAGATGATGTTCCGTCTGCTGACTGAAATGCTTTCATATACACCTCCTTGGGGCATACTTACGGGTGTAAGACCCTCAAAGCTGATGTGTAAGCTCATAAAACAGATGGGGGAGGATGAAGCTGTAAGCTACTTCCTTGATGAGCTTTTTGTCAGCGAAGAAAAAACTCAGCTTGCACTTACGGTTGCCCGTAACGAGCAGCCCATTATGGATAAAGGGGTACCCGAATCGTTTTCGTTATACATTTCAATTCCCTTTTGCCCGACAAGGTGCAGCTATTGTTCCTTTGTTTCCCATTCGAACGAACAGGCTAAGAGACTTATTCCCGCATATGTTGATAAGCTTTGCGAGGAAATAAAGGTAACGGGAAAAATCGCTAATGAAGCAGGGCTGAGGCTTGAAAGCGTATATTACGGCGGAGGAACGCCTACAACTCTTTCGGCAGAGCAATATAAAAAAATCAGCAGTGCCGTTGCTGAGAGCTTTAACCTTGAAACTGTTGAAGAATATACGGTTGAAGCAGGAAGACCCGACAGCGTTAGTGATGATAAATTTGTTGCAATCAGGGAAAGCGGAGCTACAAGAATAAGCATAAATCCGCAGACCTTCAACGATAACGTACTTGAAAAAATCGGAAGAAGGCACACAAGCGCACAGACTGAGGAGGCAATGCTTTCCGCAAGGAAAAACGGTTTTGATAACATAAATATGGATTTAATTGCCGGATTACCTGAGGATACTCTTGAGAGCTTTACGCATACGCTTGACAAAACAATTTCCTTTAATCCGGAAAGCATTACTGTACATACGCTTTCCCTCAAGCGCTCATCAACTATTGTTACAAATGAGCTTGAAACAAACGATGCAAGGCTCTGCAAAGAGATGCTCGACGTTGCGTGGAAAAAGCTCAGCAGTAACGGATATAAGCCTTATTATATGTACAGACAGTCAAAATGTCTCGGCAATTTCGAAAACGTCGGCTGGTCAAAGGACGGATATGAATGCCTGTATAACGTATATATGATGGAGGAATGTCACTCGGTTATTGCTCTGGGCGCAGGTGCCGTAACAAAGCTCAGAGATCCTTACGGAGAAAGCATTGAGCGCATATATAATTACAAATATCCGTACGAATATATCAATAATTTTGATGAAATAATAAGAAGAAAAAATGAGATTTCAGTTTTTTACAGCAATATACTCAAGAGGTGATTTTTTTGCCGAAAATAACCAAAGCTATAATCAATAACGAGATAAAAACAAATCCCGTGAATTATGTTTCGGAATGTGAAAACAGATATTTTCGCAGTCTCGAAAACGTTGTAAAGCGCATTCTTTCCTTTGAGAACAGATGTCTTGTTATGCTTGCAGGACCGAGCTCATCGGGAAAAACAACAACTGCGGGAATAATAATGGAGCTTATAAAGGCACAGGGAAGAAATGCGATAATGGTGTCTCTTGACGATTTTTATAAGGAGCAGAGCGAGGCTCCGAAATTTGAGGACGGCTCTCCGGATTTTGAAACGGTGCATGCGTTGAATGTTCCTCAGATTGTCGATTGCCTGCATAGGCTTATTGATACGGGCGAATGCAGTATGCCTGTGTTTGATTTTATTACAAAATCTCCTAAGCAGAACGCAAAGCATCTTAAAATCGGCGCTGATGATGTTGTAATTGTTGAGGGTCTGCACGCACTTAATCCGCTTATTACCGAGCCCTTGAGCGATGAGGATATGCTCAAGCTTTACGTCAGTGTTTCATCAAGAATTTATAATTCCGAGGATAAGGTAGAATTTACAAAGCGTGATATAAGATTTATAAGACGTATGATAAGAGACTATCATTTCAGAGGCAGCTCCGTTGAATTTACGTTTTATCTCTGGAAGGGTGTCAGACGGGGAGAGGACGAATATCTGTTTCCGTTTACGGAAAATGCTGATATAAAAATTGATTCAATTCATCCGTATGAGCTTTGCGTATATAAGGAACAGGCAATAAAGCTTCTCGGTCATATTGGGAAAGACAGTGAGTATTACGAAACTGCACGTAATTATATTGAAAGACTTTCGGGAATGTTAAATCTTTCGGAAAGCTACGTGCCCGATACGTCTTTATTGCACGAATTTATCGGCTGATTTATATTTTTATTTAAGGATGTGAAGAGATGAAAAACAGAAGGAAACAAACCTTGCTGAGTGCCGCAACGGTTCTTGTTATTTCAACTGCGCTTGTAAAGGTTATAGGTGCTGTATATAAAATTCCTCTTGTATGGCTTATAGGCGGTACGGGTAAGGGATATTTTCAGGCGGCATACGATATTTATACCCCTCTGTATACAATTTCGATGGCAGGTCTTCCCGTTGCTATTTCCCGTCTCGTTTCGGAAAATATTGCCGCAAACAAATTCCGTCAGGCTCAGCAGGTATTCAAGACCGCACAGAAGCTGTTTTTGTTTGTGGGCTTGTTCGGAACAGCGCTTCTTATGCTTGTGGCTTTGCCCTATTCAAAGTTTCTCATCAAAACTCCCGAAAATTTCGTGAGCATACTTGCAATCGCTCCGTGCATCTTCTTCTGTTGCATAATGTCGTCATACAGAGGATTTTACGAGGGTACAAGAAATATGTATCCTACGGGCATTTCGCAGATAATTGAGGCAGTAGGAAAAATGATACTCGGACTCATTCTTTCCTATATCACAATGTGGTACGGTCAGTCTGTGTTCGATAAGGCCGCAGGTCAGCCCGTTAAAATTTTCGGCACTCTTGTTCAGACTCAGGAAGAAGCCCTGTCGGCTATGTATCCCTATGCGGCTGCGGCAGCAATCCTCGGTGTTACAATAGGCTCTCTTTGCGGTATGCTTTATCTTATGATAAGAGAAAAGCTCAGCGGCGGTGCCTTCACAAGAGAAGAACTCATCAATTCTCCCGAGCCTCTTTCGGCAAAGGAAACGGGCAGGGGAATTGTGAAAATAGCAGTACCTATTGCGTTAAGCTCCATGGTGCTGAGCATCAGCAATTTCATCGATGCGATTACGGTCAAGAACAGACTTGCATATGCTATGGAGACAGGTGCTGAAACAATTAAGCAGATGTTTGCTTCATCCCTTGCTGTTGACAATGTGCTGGATGCAGATATTCCTACATATCTTTACGGCGCATACGGTCTTGCCATTGACCTTAAAAACCTTATACCGACCCTGACAATGTCTCTCGGCATCAGCGTTATACCGCTTCTTGCAGCTGCCTGGTCACAGAAGGACAAAAAGTCAGCAAAAACAAACATCGAATCTGTGCTGAGAATTACAATGCTTATCGGTATGCCTGCCGGCTTCGGTATGGCAGCACTTTCAACTCCGATTATGGAGCTTCTTTATGGCTCACAGCAGCCGGGTCTTGTTGAAATTGCAGGCCCCATTCTCTTTGCATATGCATTACCTATGGCGTTTTATGCTGTCTCAACACCCCTTACAAATATGCTTCACGCAGTAAACAGAATGGATGTTCCGCTAAAGTCAATGCTTCTGGGCTCAATTACAAAGATTGTGCTTAACTTTGTGCTTGTGGGTAATCCCTCAATCAACATCAAGGGCGCTCCTTACAGCTCCTTTGCCTGCTATGCTGTTATTGTAATTTATAACCTTATCGCCCTTATAAAAGAAACGGGCATAAGACCGAACTTTGTCTCTACAATTATTAAGCCTATGTTCTCGGGAGCCCTTTGCGGTGTTGTTGCATACGGCGTATATTTCCTTGTCAACGGAAAAATCGGTATCGGAAACACGATATCAACGGTTGTTTCTATCGGTTGCGGAGCCGTAATTTACTTCATTTCTCTGCTTTTTGTCAAAGGATTTGCCAGAGATGATGTTGAAATGTTGCCAAAGGGTAAACAAATTGCAAAAGTACTTGAAAAAGTTGGATTATTAGGTTAAAATATCCTTCAGTGGATTTTAAAGGTGTTTTTTATGATTAAAGGTTTTAATTTTAAAGACAAATACAATGTTCAGGATCTTGTTGACATAATGCGTATTCTCAGAGAACCGGGCGGTTGTCCGTGGGATGCTGAGCAGGATCACGAGAGCATCAAGAAAAACTTTATTGAGGAAACATACGAAGTAATTGAAGCGATTAACAAAAAAGACCTGTCACTTCTCCGTGAGGAGCTCGGTGACGTGCTTATGCAGGTGGTCTTTCACGCTCAGATAGAAACAGAGCTTGGCAACTTCAATTTTGACGATGTATGTGATGAGGTTTGCAAGAAGCTGATAGTGAGACATCCTCATGTATTTGCATCCGAGACGGTTGAAAATTCAGCCGACGTTCTTGTCAAGTGGGATGAAATCAAAAAGAAAACCAAAAAGCAATCCACACAGACTTCTGTTATGAATTCAATACCCCGTGAGCTTCCTGCTCTTATGCGTGCCGAGAAGGTTCAGGGAAAGGCGGCAAAGGTCGGCTTTGACTGGGACGATGCTTCAGGTGCATTTGATAAGATTTCGGAAGAAACCGCTGAACTGAAGCAGGCAATTAGCGAGTCTGATGCTGATGCAATGACTGACGAATTGGGTGACTTACTCTTTTCTGTTGTCAATGTTTCAAGATTTATCGGTGTTGATGCCGAGGATGCGCTTACCCGTGCAACAGACAAGTTTATCAGAAGGTTTTCAGTTGTTGAAAAGCTTGCCGAAGAAAAGGGTATTGATATGAAAACAGCTTCTCTCGAAAAGCTGGACGAGCTTTGGGACGAAGCAAAAAATATGAGAAACCAATAAGGCAGAGCCTTATGGAAATAAATTTTGGAGGAACATAAAAATGAATAAAACTGAATTAGTAAATGCAGTTGCACTCAAAAGCGAATTAACAAAGAAGGATGCTGAAAAGGCAGTCAGCGCAGTTCTTGATGCTATCAAGGAAGCTGTTGCAGCTGGTGATAAGGTTCAGCTTATCGGCTTTGGCACATTCGAAGCAAGAGAAAGAGCAGCACGTGATTGCCGTAACCCCAGAACAGGCGAAACAATCAAGGTTGAAGCTACAAAGTTCCCCGCTTTCAAGGCAGGTCAGGGCTTCAAGGATGTTGTTGCAAAGTAATTGAACACATTTACAGTGGTATTAACGGCAGAGAGCTATCTCTGCCGTTTTATCGCAATTTTAGGGAGAGATAATTATGAGATTGGATAAGTATCTTAAAGTATCAAGACTGATAAAAAGGCGCACCGTTGCAAATGAGGTATGCGATGCAAAACGAGTGACGGTCAACGGAAAAACAGCAAGAGCCTCATATGATGTCAAGGTGAACGATATTATTGAAATCCAGATGGGTGAAAATGTTCTCAAGGCTCAGGTTCTTGTTGTCACAGAGCATGCAACAAAAAATGATGCAGGGCTTATGTATAAAATTATTAAGTAACATAATAAGCACATATCCGGCATATTCTTTACCGATAAATAATTTGGGAGTGAAGAAATATGACAGAAGAAAACATAATGCCTCATTCAGTGATACTCAACGAGAGAAAAGAGCTGCGTGTTTCAGGTGTAACGGATGTTGACAGCTTCGATGAGGAAAGCATTGCTGCTTATACCGGACTCGGAGCGCTTATTATAAGCGGCGAGGAGCTTCATATAAGCAGATTGGATGTTGAAACAGGGGAGCTGAGCGTTGAAGGAAACGTGAGCTCACTTGCGTATGAAGTGAATCACACAAAGGGAAAGAGCTTTCTGTCAAGGCTTCTGAAATAAATGTTCAGCTTTTCAATAACAAAACAGCTTATTGTTTTTCTTCAGGCTCTCGGATTAGGCTTTATAACCGGATTGATATATTTAATTATGAGCTTCATTTTCGGTATTATTTTGCCCCGCAGCTGCAGATATGCCGTAACGGACACCGTGTTCTGCATCTGGCTTTCACTGTCTTCCTTCAGCTTTGTTCTGGCATATAATCTCGGAAAGCTGAGGCTTTATATTATTCTGGGAATTATTTTCGGTGCAATCCTGTTTTTCCTTACGCTCGGTGATATTCTTTCACGGCTTTTGACCCGTGTGGAGACTGCAGCTTTAAGAATGAGAAATATATTTTTGTATTGCCGAAAAAAACAGAAAAATTCAGAAAAATTAAATAAATCTATTGCAAAAGAAAATATAATTGGTGTATAATCGTACAAGAAGTTTAAGTGAGGTGAAAAGCAATGTCAGAAACAAAAAAATCAAAGCCCGTAAAAAAGGAAAGAGCGACCAGCTATGTTGTCAATATTCTTTTTGCGCTGGCAGCAGTTGTATTGATTGCAAATTGCTTTTCGCTTTTTTCTCAGGTAAAGGAAAAGAAGGATAAATATAACTCGCTTGAAAGACTTTATCAGGAGGAGCTTGTATTAAAAAGCGAATATGAATATCTTCTTGATGAAAAAAATCAGCTTGAATATATTGAAAGAATAGCAAGAGAAAGATACGGTTACGTTGCCCCCGGTGAACGTGCATTTTACGATTCATCCTACGGCAAGTAATTTCAGGAGGAAAGAGCTTTAATGGATTTAGAGGTCGGAGCAATAGTTGAAGGTGTTGTTACAGGTTTGACCAAATTCGGGGCTTTTGTAAGTCTGCCCGATAATAAAAGCGGTATGGTTCACATATCCGAGGTGTCAACGGAATACGTTAATGATATCAAGGATCACCTCAGCAAAGATCAGCAGGTAAAAGTTAAGATTATTTCTATCGGTGATGACGGAAAAATCAGCCTTTCCATCAGACGTGCCTCAGAGGCTTCAAAGCCGAAAACTCAGAAGTCTCAGAGAAACAACAGACAGCAGAACGTCTGGCAGGGACAGCAGACAAAGAACTCCGGTGAAGCTATGTCCTTTGAGGATATGATGGCTAAGTTCAAGCAGGACAGCGAAGAAAAAATGTCTGCTCTTAAAAAATCCTCAGATTCTCGTTACAGCGTGTCAAGAAGAGGAAACTCTAATAAGGGTTAATTAGTTATATGTAAATTATTACGGAGTGTTTCTGCACTCCGTATTTCTATAAAATAAAAGGGGAAAATACTAATGAGAGAAATAAATGTTGAATTAATAAGAAAAGCAGTAAGGGATTTATGCATAACAGCAAACAAAAAATTACCGCAGAGTCTTGTTGACTGTATCGGATGCGCATATAAGGAGGAGCAGGAGGGTCTGCCCAAGGAGATAATGGGTGACATTATTGCAAATCTTTCTGCCGCAGAAGAAATAGACGTACCCATTTGTCAGGATACAGGTATGGCTGTTGTTTTCATTGAGGTAGGTCAGGACGTGCATCTTGTCGGCGGTTCCCTTAATGAAGCTGTTAACAAGGGTGTGCACGACGGCTATATTGAAGGGTATCTTCGCTGCTCGGTGGTTAAGGACCCCATAAGACGTGGTAACACAGGTGATAACACCCCCGCAATTATACACACGGCAATCGTTGAGGGAGATAAGGTGAAAATTACCGTAGCACCCAAGGGCTTCGGCAGTGAGAATATGAGCACCTGCAAAATGTTTACGCCGACCACTCCAAAGGAAAAGATAATCGATTATATTGTTGAAGCGGTAAAAACTGCAGGAAGCAATCCTTGTCCGCCTATGGTTATAGGTGTTGGTATAGGCGGTGATTTCGAATACAGTACAATCCTCAGCAAAAAAGCATTATGCAGAGATGTTTCCGTCAGAAATCAGGATGAATTTTATGCAGATATGGAAGCTGAGCTTCTCGAAAGAATCAATAATACCAATATCGGCCCTCAGGGCTTCGGAGGAAAAACAACGGCTCTTTGCGTAAATATCGAAGCCTATCCCACGCATATTGCAGGACTTCCCGTTGCAATAAACATCGGCTGTCACGTTACACGCCATGCAGAAACTGTTATATAATTGTTAATTTTTCACAGAATATCATAATTAGTGTTTACTTTTTTGTTTATTTGTGCTATTATATAAATGCGATAACTATCGTTAATAATCCGAAGGTTTTACCTGAAGATTAATTTATATAAAGGAGATGACGTTATGAAGGTAACAGTTATTGGCAAAAAGTGTACACCCCGTGAATCTTTCATCGAAAGGGCCGAGAAAAAGCTCAGCAAAATCGATAAATTTTTTGGCGACGATGCAACGGCAAAGGTAACGGCAAAGGTTGAAAAAAACGCTAAAATTGTCGAGGTTACCATCAATCATAATGGAGTGATTTTCCGTGCTCAGGAGAGATCCGATGATATGGTGGACGCACTTGATGAGTGTGTGGACGTTCTTGTAAGACAGATAAGAAAGAACAAGACGAAGCTTGAAAAGAGATTTAAGTCAGCCGTACCCTTTGATTTATCGGAGTTTACCGATACGGTTGCCGAGGAGGAAGAATTTGAGCTTGTGAGAACAAAGGAAATTCCCCTCAAGCCCCAAAGCGTAGACGAAGCGATTTTACAGATGAATATGCTGGGACATATGTTTTATATGTTCCTTGATGCAGAAACCTCAGATGTCTGCGTGGTTTATGTGAGAAAAGACGGCGGATACGGACTTTTAATTCCTGAAAAAAGCTGATTGGCTGATTGAAATAATAAATATATTATGATATAATATACGGTGGCAGTTTACTGCCACCGATTTTTATTGAATGGATGTATGATATGAACATAAACTTTGTTATACCGTGTTTACTCGGTGTTGAATCAATTATAGCAAATGAAATGAAGGAGCTTGGTGCAGAAAACGTTACTGCCGAGAACGGACGTGTTCTGTTTTCAGGCAACGAGAACATACTCGCAAGAGCAAATATCTGCTCAAGGTATGCTGAAAGAATACAGATTCTCGTTGGTACCTTTGAAGCTCACAGCTTTGAGGAGCTGTTTCAGGGAACAAAGGCTCTGCCCTGGGAGGAATGGATCGGTGTTGCCGATGCCTTCCCCGTAAAGGGATATAGTATTAATTCCGATTTATTCAGCGTAAGCGACTGTCAGGCAATAATTAAAAAGGCGATTGTGGAAAGAATGAAAACCGTTCACAATATCTCCTGGTTTGAGGAAACGGGTCCTGTTCATCAGGTGCAGTTCTCCATTATGAAAAATCAGGTCAGCCTTCTGCTTGATACCTCGGGTGCAGGCCTCCATAAAAGAGGCTACCGACTTGAAGCGAACCTTGCTCCGATTAAGGAAACCATAGCTGCAGCTCTTGTTAATCTTGCAAGGGTCAGACACTATCATACTCTGTATGACCCTATGTGCGGCTCGGGAACAATACTTATAGAGGGTGCATTACTTGCAAATAATATAGCTCCCGGTATAAACAGACATTTTTCCGCCGAAAGATGGCTCAACCTTCCTCAGAATATATGGGATGAGGAAAGAGAAAGAGCAAAATCCCTTGTTCTGACTGATTCACAGTTTACGGCATACGGCGGTGACATTGACGGAAAAACCCTTGAAATTGCAAGGATAAACGCAAAAAGAGCAGGTGTTGATAAGTATATCAATTTCAGCAGGTGCGATATCAGGAACTTTACCCCGAGAAGTGAAAAGGGTACGGTTATATGCAATCCGCCTTACGGTGAGAGACTGCTTGATATTGAACAGGCAAATGAGCTTTACCGTATTATGGGCAAAAACTTCAGACGTGAACACGGCTGGGCATACTATATAATCACACCGAACGATGATTTTGAAAGGGAGTTCGGACGTAAGGCTGACAAGCGCAGAAAGATTTATAACGGTATGATAAAATGCCAGTACTATATGTATTTTAAATAAGGAGAGTAATATGGATACAAAAGAATTATGCCTCACCCTTGCCGATTCCTTCGGTGTTCCCGGTATGGAGTCGGATACCGCAAGGCTTTCGGGGGAAATTCTGGGCAGATATATGTCAGTTTCAACTGACCGTCTCGGTAACGTTTTGGGAAGAAAAGAGGGTAAGGGTAAGCACATCCTTCTTGATGCTCATATGGACAGAATTGGATTCATCGTCAGAGGCGTTGACGAAAAAGGCTTTGTTTTGTTTGACAAATGCGGCGGCATCGATGTCAGAACGCTTATCGGCAATGAGGTTGAGATTTTTGCAAAAGAAAAGCTGTTCGGTGTTATTTGTTCAACACCTCCTCATCTTTCCGACGGTGACAAAAAGCTTCCGGAAATCAGTAAAATTGCCATTGATATCGGTATGAGCAGGGATGAAGCACTCAAGCTGATTTCTCCCGGTGACAGAGGTATTATCAGAAACAAGCCCTGCACACTTCTCGGTGACAAAATTGCGTCGGCAGCCCTCGATAACAGAGCCGGTATGGCTGTTCTTATAAAGACGGTTGAATATCTTGAGGAAAAGGGCTTTGATGCAAATCTGACGGTTATGTTCTCCACTCAGGAGGAGGTAGGACGCAGGGGTGCCAGAACAGGTGCTTTTGTTTCACAGCCTGACGAAGCAATAGTCGTTGATGTTTCCTTCGGTTATGCCCCCGGTTTGACGAAGGACAGCTCAGGTGAGCTCGGAAAGGGCCCGATGATAGGATTTGCGGCAATTCTCGACAGAGGAATGACCAAGGAGCTTGTCCGTGTTGCTGAGGAAAACGGCATTTCTTATCAAAGTGAGGCAATGAGCCGCACAACAGGTACAAATGCTGACTTTATTCCGCTGACGGCATCAGGCATCAGAACGGCACTCGTTTCCGTACCCCTTCGCAATATGCATACTACGGTTGAGGTTGTGAGCATAAGCGATATTGAAAACACTGCAAAATTAATCGGTGAATATATAATCGCACAGGAGGGCAAGTAATGATGTATAACACCTTAAAAGAGCTTTGCCTTCTTAACGGAACCTCAGGCAGAGAAGAAAAAATCAGAGAATATATTATAAATAAAATCGGCGGAAAAGGTGATATTACCGTTGATTCTCTCGGAAATGTTATTGCTTTTGTAAAAGGAAGAAACAGACCGAAGAACAAGGTTATGATTTCAGCTCATATGGACGAGGTCGGTTTCATAGTAAGGTATATCACAGATGACGGATACCTTAAAATAACACCTGTCGGCGGTGTTGACGAAAGAGTTGTTTACGGAAGAAATCTTGTTGTCGGCGAAAAAGAAATCAGCGGTGTTGTCTGCGTAAAGCCCGTTCACCTTCTTGAGGGTGATGAAAAGCAGACCTGTCCGTCTGTGAAGGATATGTTTGTTGATATCGGTGCTTCTTCAAAAGAAGAGGCTGAGAAATATGTAAAGGTCGGAGACAGCGCATACTTTGTTTCCGATTATGTTGAGTTCGGTAATTCGTTCATTAAAGCAAAAGCGATAGATGACAGATTCGGCTGTGCGGCAATGCTCAGAATGATCGAGGAAGGTATTGAGTATGATACTTATTTTGCTTTTCTTGTTCAGGAAGAAGTCGGCTGCAGGGGCGCAAAGGTTGCCGCATATTCAGTTGACCCGGATTATGCTATTGTCCTTGAAGCCACAACGGCAGCTGATGTTGCAAACGTTAGTGATATGAATTCTGTATGCAGGCTCGGTGAGGGTGCTGTGGTTTCATTTATGGATAACGGTACGCTTTACGATTCAAAGCTTTACGGAAGGTCATATGAAATTGCCCGTGAAAACTCAATCAAGTGGCAGACCAAGACTGCGGTTGCGGGAAGTAACGATGCTTCCGCAATACATCTCAGCCGTGGCGGTGTATACACACTTGCCATATCAATTCCCTGCAGATATATTCACTCAGCTACCTGTGTTGCAAATAAAGAGGATATGCAAAGCGTTTATGAGCTTGCAGTAAGAATGAGTGAGGATTTCGCAGATGCTTAAACTTGTCGGAGAGCAAGAGGCAGACAGAATTGTTGCATTTCTTGATGATAAGGGTGCGATTGCCGCAAGAATTTGCGCATATCTCAGGTGCTACCGTACCCGTATGAACGATATATACTTCTGGTCTCAGGATAACAACGGAGAGATTTCTGCCGTAATCAGCAGGGTTGACGGCAATATGACCGTATATGCTGACGGCAGGGCTGATTTTGATGAAATCAGCGAATTTGTAAGGATTATCGGATTCAGCACATTGCTTATGTCGTATGAACATTTCGGTAAAATCGGCATAAATCCCAACAGTTCGGGCGATATCCTCTGTTTTCGGGACGATGTAAAGCCGGTATCACGTGATAATATATCGGATGATGCCGATTTAAAGGTTGCATACGAGCTTTTACGCATAAACAAATCCGAAAGCATCGAGGTGACGGAATTTCTTCCGTGGCTTTCGGATTTCACTTATAAAAGAAACCGAAATTCAGCAAGAATGAAATCTCTTTTCCGTGACAGTATGCAGGTCTGCTTTGCCATGACAAGCGCTGAAACCGATAAATCGGCACTTATAAGCGGTGTTGTAACGGACAGAGAATACAGAAAGCAGGGCTATGCATCGTCAGTTGTATCTGCACTTTGCGATGAACTGAAAAGGGAAGGCAAGACAGTATATATTATGACGGCAAGCGAAGAGAATAAAAATTTTTATTTAAAGAACGGATTTGCCTGCATCGGCAAATGGGGTTCTGTGATAGGATGATATAAATGTCAGGTATTTTTAAATTTGATGAAAAGGTTGAGAGTCTCTCAGCTCAGGCTCTCAGAAATGTGGAATCACGTTTTTCTGCTATAAACGAAATTTCCGAGTATAATCAGCAGAAAATGCTCAAAGCCTTTATTGATAACGGTGTGAGCGAAACAATGTTTGCAGAGTCAACGGGTTACGGCTACGACGACAGAGGCAGAGAGGTAATTGACAGAGTTTTTGCTCAGGCAGTTGATGCTGAGGACTCAATAGTAAGGCACAATTTCACCTGCGGTACACATACACTTGCCGTTGCACTTTTCGGTGTTCTTCGCACCGGTGACACAATGCTGTGCGTAACGGGTACACCTTATGATACAATTCATTCCGTTATCGGTCTTAAAGGCGAAGGGATGGGCTCACTCAGGGACTACGGTATCAATTACCGACAGGTTGAATTGAAGGAAAACGGAAAAATTGATCTTGAAAAGATTGAAGAAGCTGTTGATGAAAGCATAAAAATGGTTTATATACAGCGTTCAAGAGGATACAGTCTCCGTGACTCTCTTTCTGTTAAGGAGATTGGTGATATCGTTAAGGTATCAAAGAAAAAGAACAAAAATGTTATTGTAATGGTTGATAACTGCTACGGTGAGTTTGTTGAAAAGCTTGAGCCCACATCTGTCGGTGCCGACCTTATTGCAGGCTCACTTATAAAGAATCCCGGCGGCGCTATTGCAAAAACCGGAGGATATATTGCAGGCAGACACGACCTTGTTGAAATGTGCGCTTACAGAATGACCACCCCGGGTCTCGGAAGAGAGGTAGGGGCAACACTCGGTCATTCAAGAGAGCTGTTTATGGGCATTTATAATGCACCTGCAGTGGTCGGTGAGTCAGTCAAGACAGCTGTATTTGCTTGTGAAATGTTCAGACTTATGGGCTTCGGAGTAACGCCGGAGCCTGAGGAGACAAGACACGATATCATTCAGGCGATCAAGCTTGAAAATGAGAAAAATCTCATTGCCTTCTGTCAGGGACTTCAGAAGGGCGCTCCGATAGATTCCTTTGTGACACCCGTTCCGTCACCGATGCCCGGATATGACAGTCAGGTAATTATGTCAGCAGGTGCGTTTACTCTCGGTTCATCCATTGAGCTTTCGGCAGACGCTCCCTTGCGTGAGCCTTACGCAGTATGGCTTCAGGGCGGCATAAATTTCGGCACAAGCAAAATCGGCATTATGCTTGCGGCACAAGAGGTGTTAAGAAGAAACAATGAGTAATTTCAAGGGAATAAATCCGGATGCAATAATGCTCCTTGCTGAAAACAGATTCAATAACAGTAAGATTTTTTATGATGAGAATAAGGAAACGCTGAAAAAGGAGATTACGCTGCCTTTATATGAACTGATCAATTCACTTTGTGATGAGCTTTATGCGCTTGACAGGGAAATGTGTCTTATTCCGTCAAAAATGATTTCAAGATTCAGGCGTGATACACGCTATTCACGGGATAAGTCCCTTTACAGAGAAAACGTCTGGATTATGTTTATGCGCAATAAGCATCAATGGGAGCATCAGCCATGTATGTGGCTTGAATTTTCACCGAACGGAACAGATTGGGGAATAGGTATATTCCATTGTCAGCCCTCAGTTATGGAGTGCTTCAGAAAGCACCTTGACGAAAGGGGAGACGAATTTCTTTCAGCATACAGAAGGATAAAGAAATACGGTGCTGAATATGATTTTGACAGTTATAAAAAGGACAGAAGCGAAGGTAAAGATCAGAGACTGAAGGATTTTTACAATGCCCGAAATCTCTATTTTATCAATCATTCAGCTTCAATAGAGAAAATCATTGACGGAAGTATTGAGGATGAATTGAGAAGCTGGATAAAGGCAGCCTCACCAATGTATAAATTCTTAATCGGTGTAATGGAAGATATGTATGAACAGAAATGAGGAGGAAATGTTATGCTTGATAAATTCTGGAAGCATTTCAAAAGCGGTACGGATATAAGAGGCGTTGCAGTTGATGCAGTCAGGGAAGAGCCTCTGGATCTTACCGACGATGTTATTTTTGCAATGGCTGCAGGCTTTGCAAAGTGGCTGAAGATCAAAACCGGCAAGGAAAATATCAAGGTTTCTGTCGGTCACGATTCAAGAATCTCAGCTCAGAGAATAAAGTTACAGGTAATTAAAGCTCTTGCTTCAAGCGGCTTCCGGGTGGTTGACTGCTCTTACGCATCAACTCCTGCAATGTTTATGACAACCGTTGATCTTGAATGTGACGGTGCTGTGCAGATAACAGCAAGCCATCATCCGTATCACAGAAACGGCCTGAAGTTCTTCACAAAGGAAGGGGGACTTGAAGGTGAGGATATTGAAGCAATTCTCGAATATGCACAGAACGGTGAAAACATAATCTGTAAGGAAAGTAAAGAAGCAAGCTCAGTTGATTATATGAGCGATTATGCAAAACGCTTGCGTGATATGATCTGCCGTGAGGTTAACGCAGATGATTACGAGCATCCTCTCAGAGGATATAAAATCGTCGTTGATGCAGGTAACGGTGTAGGCGGCTTCTATGCAAACGAGGTTCTCTCCGTTCTCGGTGCAGACATTTTGGGAAGTCAGTTCCTTGAGCCTGACGGTATGTTCCCGAATCACATTCCGAATCCCGAAAACGCAGATGCAATGAAATCAGTCTGTGATGCTACGGTTAAGGCAAAGGCTGACTTAGGTGTAATTTTTGATACTGATGTGGACAGAGCAGGCTGTGTTGATGAAAACGGTAATGAAATCAACAGAAACAGACTTGTTGCACTTGCTTCGCTTATTGCTCTTGAGGGAAATGAGGGCGGAACAATCGTCACTGACAGCGTAACCTCAAGCGGTCTTAAAAAGTTTATAGAGGATAAGCTTGGCGGTGTTCATTACAGATATAAGCGTGGATATAAAAATGTTATCAACAGACAGATTGAGCTTAACAATAAGGGTATAAACTGTCCTCTTGCCATGGAAACCTCAGGTCACGCAGCATTGAGAGAAAATTATTATCTTGATGACGGCGCATATCTTATTACAAAAATTATCATCAAAATGGCTCAGCTTGGCAAGGAAGGCAAAAAGCTCGAATCTCTCATTGTCGACCTTGAAGACCCTGCAGAAGCTAAGGAATTCAGGTTTAAAATTATTCCTGAGGATTTCAAGGCATACGGTCAGAAGGTTATATCCGACCTTGAGGCTTATGCGCAGAAAAGTGACGGTTGGATAGTAGCCGATGATAACAGAGAGGGAATAAGAGTAAGCTTCGATAAGGATAACGGTGACGGCTGGTTCCTTCTCAGACTCAGCGTTCACGACCCCATAATGCCCCTTAATATTGAAAGCGATACTGTCGGCGGTGTCAGAATCATTGCCGGTCACCTTGTAGATTTTTTAAGAAAATATGACGGGCTTGATATAAAAGTGATTACAGATTTTTTGAGCTGAAGCAGGTGGTTTAATGTTTGAATATATGCGAGCATACGCTGAAATCAATCTTGATAACATTAAATATAATGTTGAGAATATTCAGCGCAGAATAGGCAGAGATACAAAGATTCTTGCAATTATTAAGGCTGACGGCTACGGTCACGGCTCGATACCTATTGCCAAGTTCCTCAGCAGGGAAAAGCTCGTTTACGGCTTTGGTGTATCAACAGTCAGAGAGGCAGTTGTTTTGAGAAAAGCAGGTATTGAAGAGCCGATTTTAATTCTCGGATATGTGCTTCCTGCTGATTTTATAACGGTAATTGACTATTCCATTACAACAACCGTATTTCAGTATGATACTGCCAGAATGCTGTCAGAGGTTGCTTCTGCTAAAAATAAGACGGCAAAAATTCATATAAAAATTGATACAGGTATGGGACGAATCGGATTTGCCGCAGATGAAGCGTCGGTAGATGAAATCTGCCGTACAGCCGAGCTTCCGGGTATTGAAATTGAAGGTATTTTCACCCATTTTGCCTGTGCAGACCATAAGGATAAAACCTCGGCAAATAAGCAAAAAGCCCTTTTTTACACCATTCTTGACAAGCTCAGCGCAAAAGGCATTGATGTCCCCGTAAAACATATGTGCAACAGTGCCGGTATTGTTGAGTTCGACGGTGAATTTCTTGACCTTGTCAGGGCTGGAATTATCATCTACGGTCTTTATCCCTCCGATGAGGTCTGTAAGAGCAACGTAAAGCTTCTTCCTGCAATGAGCATAAAGAGCAGGGTAGTTTACGTTAAAACCATAAAGCCCGGAATGACGGTCAGCTACGGCTCTGATTTTGTTGCGGAAAAGGATACCCGTATTGCCACAATATCAATCGGCTATGCCGACGGCTATTACCGTTCTCTTTCAGGTAAGGGTGAGGTACTTATAAGAGGAAAGCGTGCTGTGATTGTCGGAAGGGTCTGTATGGATCAGATGATGGTTGACGTTACAGATATTCCCGATGTTCAGCAGGGAGATATTGTAACCGTGTTCGGCAGAGACGGTGATGATGAAATCACCTTTGAAGAAGCGTCAAAGAAAGCAGGAACGATAAATTATGAGTTTATCTGCGGCTTTGCAAGACGTGTGCCGAGAATTTATATTGAAAACCGTGAGATAGTCAGGGTTCTTGATTATCTTGAAGAAACTTTATAAGGTGACGATATTATGCTGAAACAAAATTGCGAATTCTGTATGAACTATATTTATGATGAGGAATACGGAGAAAATATTTGTGATGTTGATATGGATATGGATGAAGCCGAGAGAATTATTCACGGCTCATATAAGCAATGTCCTTATTTCCGGATAAATAACGAATATAAAATCGTGGAGAAGCAGAACTGATGGCTGTAAGAAAAAGGCGGAGAAAACGAAGAAAAATACGCAAAGCATTGTTACACGCATTTTTTCCAATGCGCTGTGCCTCCTGCGGTGAACTGATTAACTACGACAAAGTTCTCTGCAAGGAGTGTGAGCGTTCTCTGGAAAGCCATAATATGCCGACCTGCCATAAATGCGGTGCATCCCTAGAAGACCACGATGAAGAAGTATGCTCGGGCATAAGCTGTCCCGTTGTGACTGCGTTTTATTATAAAGACAGAGTAAAAAGGCTGATTATCGATTTCAAGGATTATATGAGAAACGATATTTTTGAAACCTTCTATCCTGCAGTAACGGAACGGGTTGCAGTTGAATATGCAGATATTGAATTTGATATGACTGCAAGTGTACCCTCATATGAAAGAAAGCGTCACAGCACCAGCGTTACAATGGCAAAGGAGCTTGCCCACGCCTTTATGCTTGATTACGATAAAAACCTTCTGATTAAGTATCGGGAAACCGAAAAACAGCATATGCTCGGTCAGTCGGGAAGAATGGAAAACCTTAAAAACTCCATTACATTTAACGATAAAAAGAAGCACCTTATTGAAGGGAAAACAATCCTTTTATGCGACGATGTAAAAAGCACGGGCGCCACACTTGATGAATGTGCAAAAGCGCTTTATCAGGCAGGTGCAAAGCAGGTGTGCTGCATATGCATAGCAGTAAGCGATTACACGGTCAGGCTTTCGGAAGAAAAAGTATTCAGTGAGAAAATTGCAGAGAAATCAAGTATGATTAAAGAACAGATATCCTGACGGTATCTGTTCTTTTTGCTTATATGCATTTATTCAAGAATAATATTGTAATTATTCTTGAATAAATGTAAACAAACCTTGATTTGTGTTGAAATCCCTGTCGGAAAAAGGTATAATTAATACATATTTGTCACGGAGGTATACTGCTGATGATTTCAAGTGCAACAAAAAGAATAATAACATTTCTTCTTGCCGTACTTTTGGTATATTTCTGCGCATTTTCCTGTCCTGTTGCGTTAAAGGCAAGTGCCGCAGATGCTGCCTTTGAGCAGGAAATTGCTGCTTTTCCCGCAAGCTATAAGCCTTATCTCAGAGCCCTCCACGAGAAATACCCGAACTGGAAATTCAGAATGCTTAATACAGGACTTGATTGGTCGGTTGTTATCCGTGAGGAGAGTTCAAAAAACAGAAATCTTGTTCCTAAGGGTGACGGCAGCAGCGATTTGCTTAAAAGCAAGGCTGCAGGTGACTATAATTCAAAAACCGGTACATATATCGAAAAGGATGCAGGCTGGGTAACGGCAAACAGCATTGCTGTTTCCTATTTTATGGACCCGAGAAACTTCCTTAATGAAACCGATATCTTTCAGTTTGAGCTTCTTTCGTTTTCTGATGCAATAACAGTTAATACCGTTGAAAAGGTGCTTGAAGGCACTTTTATGCATGATGCAAAAATTACTTACTTCAATTCAAACGGAACAAAGAAAACGATTAACAAAAAATACGCTCAGGTTATTTATAATGCCGGTAAAGAAAACAATATCAACCCTTGCTATCTTGCCGCAAAGATAAGAAATGAGGTTGTTGTATCCGGTGGGGGCGGAAGCGGCTCCGTAATCGGCAAGTATTCAGGCTATGAGGGTATTTATAACTTCTACAATATTGGTGCATATGACGGCAAAAATCCCATAAAGAACGGTCTGAAATGGGCAAGCAGCACGTCAGATAAAAGCTACGGCAGGCCCTGGACCAATCCCGAAAAATCAATAATGGGCGGTGCTCAATGGCTCGCTGAAAAATATATTGCAAGAGGTCAGGATACGGGCTATCTGCAGAAGTTTGATGTTGCACCCACTTCTGCGGGGAATCTTTATAATCATCAATATATGACAAACGTATCCGGTGCCGACTCTCAGGGCTATACAACCTATCAGTCATATAGTGAGCTTGGTATAATGGAGCTCGAAAGAGTGTTCTCAATACCGGTTTTCAACAATATGCCCGGTTCTTCACAGCAGACAGGAGAATTCAGGCTTCTTGATTCATACGGTCAGACCACCACTATCACAGCAAGCACCCTGAATCTCAGAAGTATTGCCTCCACAAAGGGAAGCGTAGTTGCAAAAATTCCCTCAGGAACAAAAATTAATGTATTATCAAAGGGTAAGGTTGACTCGGATTACTATAACTATTATCTGAAAAATCCCTTCTGGTATAATATAAGCGTTGTCCTTGACGGTGTTACCTATACGGGATATATAAGTGCGGACTATGTAAACGTAAAAACTTCGGTAAACATAAAAAGAGGAACCACGTTTAATCTGCCAACTGATATTAAAACAGCAGAGAAGCCCACATATTATACCTCTGATTCGTCCGTTGTTTCTGTCAACGCAGACGGCAGTCTGAGTGCACTTAAAAACGGCGTTGCAGAGATTACGGCTGTTACATCAAACGGCGGATATGATTTCATAAAGATTAACGTCTGTGACTATGATTCATCTCATCTGAAGGTTAATAATTTCTCTGTCAGCGGTGAAAACGGTGCGGCAAATTTCACCTGGTCTCAGGTAAGCGGTGCAAGCGGATACGATATTCTTGTTTATCAGGGCAACAATCTGCTGGGCTCTGCAACTGTATCAGGCTCAGCATGCTCAGCTTCTATCAGCGGTTTGCCTGTTTCACAGAAGCTGACCTCAAAAATCAGGGCATTTACAAATACCGAGACTGCTAGAACTAACGGTGAGTTTACCGTAATAGGCGATTTTACAATAAATCCCGAGCAGGTTAAAAACCTCAGATGCGTTGACGTTACAAAATCATCCTTTGCTCTTGATTGGGATGACGTGAACGATATCACGGGTTATGAAATTTACAAATATGACAATACCCTGAAGGGCTATAAGCTTATCAGGAATGTTACCGAATCCTATTACAGATTCTCCTCTGTAAAAGCAGGCTTCAGCAGCAGCTATAAGGTTCGTGCGTATAAAACTGTCGGAAATCAGAATTATTACGGTGAGTTTTCTCTTGCCGAAACAGGCTACACGTATAGAAAGAGCCTTACCGGTCTCGCCCAGGCCGACATCAGCAAAACTGCCGTAAAGCTTACGTGGGAGCCCTTCAAAAACGCAACTAAATATGAGCTTTACAGGCTTGATTTATCCTCGGGAGAGCTGAAAAAAATTGATTCCACCAAGAAGACTACCTATACTGTAAAAAAGCTCTCAGTCAATACAAAATACGTGTTCACCGTAGTTGCATACGTAACGGTTGACGGTAAATCCGTAAAGTATGCAGGCAGCGATATTGAAATCAATACTCTGCCGTATGCACCGAAAAATCTCAGCAGCAAGGCTGTGACAAGTACAGGATATACACTTTATTGGGGTAAGGTAGAAAACGTAGTTAAATACAGAATTTACAGATATGACGAGGCTACGGGTAAGTATAAGCGTATCAAAACGGTTACGGATACAGAATATACAGTAGAAACCGAAGCTCTGACTGAAGGAAAATATAAGATTAAGGCCGGTGTGAAATCCGGAGGAAAAACCGTATACAGCGCATACAGCTCATCAATTACGGTAAAATCGGCTCCCGCAAAGGTCAAGGGGCTTAAATATACGGATAATACTACCTCATCTTATACTCTGACATGGAATAAGGTTGAAGGCAAAATCAGCGGATATCTTATATATAAATATGACAATGCAAGCGGTAAATATAAATATCTGGATTCAACAAAGAAAACAAGCTATAAGGTAAAAGGGCTTTCCTCGGGCAAAACCGATTACTATATTGTCAGAGCTTATATAAAGAAGTCGGGCAAAAAAATAAAGAGTGATGAATCTAAGCGCCTCAAGGTGAAAACACTTCCCTCAAAGGTTAAGAATGTTTTAATATCTGCTCAGACCACGGACGGATTTACTCTGAGCTGGGCACCGGTTAACGGGGCAAAGGGCTACGAAATTTACGTATACAGCAAGAATAAGGGTAAATACGTAAGAACAGCAAAAACCTCAGATACATCCTATACCTTTACAGACAGAGCCGCAACAAAGACTACTAAATATAAGGTAAGAGCATATCTTTATATTGACAGCAAGAAGCTGAACGGCAAGTTTTCATCAGTATTCACGGCAAACACGCTTCCTGCAGATACAAAGAAAGTCACGGTAAAACAGCTGAAATCTGGTAAGCAGAAAATAAGCTGGAGCGAGGTCAGAAGAGCCGGCTGGTACAGAATTTACATTCTTAACAGCGAAACGGGTGAATATGACTACGTGGGTAAAACCGAAGAATGCAGTTATACGCTCAATCCGTTGCAGCCCGGTCAGAACAGCGTAATGATTAAAGCCTGTATGAAAGTAAATAAAATCAATTATTACTCAGAAGGCAAAATCAAGTCTTTCAGCACAAAATAATCAAAAGGTGATTAAATGAAAAAGTTTTTCGGCCATTTAAAAACAATTTTAAAACACAGACACACGGTTATAAGGCATTGCTTTCGTGCAGGAATAGGACTTCAGGGACTCAGACACGATTTGTCAAAATTCTCTCCTACGGAGTTTATTCCCGGTATCAAGTATTATCTGGGATACAGAAGTCCCAATGAAAAAGAAAGAGAGCTGTTCGGATATTCAAGTGCATGGATGCATCATAAGGGCAGAAACAAGCATCATTTCGAATATTGGACTGACTACAATACCGTTGAAAAAAAGGTAATGCCTGTTAAAATGCCGAGAAAATACGTTGTGGAAATGTTCTGTGACAGAGTGGCTGCAAGCAAAATATACCGCAAAGAAAAATATACGGATTCATATCCTCTTGAATACTTCCTTAACGGAGCCAACAGACGTTCAATTCATCCTGAAACCTCGGAAGAAATTGAAACTATGCTGAGAATTCTCAGCGAAAAAGGTGAAAAAGAAGCGTTTAAGTATGTAAGAGAATATCTTAAAAGCTAATTAAAAAGAAAGTGCAGAGCTTCACCGAGCTCTGCACCTTTGTTACATTTTAAATATAATTCCTGCAACCGCTGCCAAAAGTATGAAAACAATCGGATGGATTTTTTTGAGTTTCGTAACACCGATAAAAATCAATATTGATAGGATAATGCTTTTGTAATCGAAAAAAGAGAGCAGATTTTCCGTACTGAAAGCAATCTCAGAATTTATAAAAGCAATCTTTGCAACACCGAGACAAGCTGAGGATATAAGACCGATTGATGCTGCACGCAAGCCGTAGAAGGCATATTCAACATATTTTGAATTACGGAATTTCATCAGAATACGGGAAACAATCAGAATAACAATAACCGAGGGAGTAACAACACCGAGAGGTGCAATCAGCGTTCCCAGAAAGCCGAAAAGCTCACTATGCTGACTTCCGATCTGATAGCCGATATATGTTGCCATATTTATTCCGAGAGGACCGGGTGTTGACTCGGAAATTGCAACCATATTCGATATGTCTGCCTGGGTAAACCAGCCGGTAGCCTCACCCATTGAAGTAAGGAAGGGGAGAGTTGCAAGTCCGCCGCCTACTGAGAACATACCTACAAAGAAAAATCTGAAAAACATTTCAAGGAGAATCATTTGTTGTTTTCCTCCTTGCTCATTTTTGCTTTTGAAAGGTTAATGACAAGTCCGCAGATACCTGCTGAAATAACAAATATTACGGGAGAAAAATCGGTAAAAAATGATAAAAGTGTTATTACAATAAACAAAATCAAGGTTGCAATGTCAACAACGGATTTTTTTGCCAGCTTGATTATTGAGCTTAAAATCAGAGCAACAACTGCTGCACGTATACCCGCAAACGCCCATTGAACAACCTCTAAGTCCTGAAAGTTGCTTATGAAAGCAGCAATAATACCAACAATGACAATCGAAGGTGTAATTACACCGAGTGTTGCAGAAATTGCTCCCGGTATACCCTTGATCTTTGTTCCCACAAATGTGGCGGTATTAACGGCAATTACACCCGGAGTACACTGGCCGATAGCGTAGTAATCCATAAGCTCCTCCTGGGTTGCCCATTTCTGCTTTTCAACAACCTCTTTCTGAAGCATGGGAAGCATAGCATAGCCGCCGCCAAAAGTAAAACCGCCGATACGTGCAAAGGTAACAAACAGTTTAAATAACGTTTTCATTGATTACCTCCTGAAAAATATCATTAAATTCATCTGTTTGGGTTTGATTTTTTTACATTATGTATTATAATGATAAAAATATAATTATTCAACATACGGAGTTGAGATTTTTGTCAAAGTTTATTTGTCCCTTTTGTAAAAGTTTCATAAAAAGAGAAGAAAAAACATACAAGTGCATAAACAATCACACCTTTGATATTGCAAAGGAAGGATATATTCATCTTTTGCCTGTTAATAAGATGCACTCAAAAATTCCCGGAGATACAAAGGAAATGGTATCGGCAAGGCGGAGCTTTCTTGAAGAGGGCTATTATAAGCCGTTTTCCGATAAGCTTAACGAAATCGTACTTAAATACGCAACGGATAAATGCTGCATTGTTGATGCCGGCTGCGGCGAAGGCTATTACACCGGAAGAGTTAAGGCTGTTCTTGATGAAGCAGGAATTGAAGCATATGTTTCTGCCTTTGATATATCCAAATTTGCAGTACGGGCAGCAGCAAAGAAATATAAGGATGTCGAGTTTTCCGTTGCCAGTATTTTCGATATGCCCTTTGCCGATGAAACGGCAGATTTTATTATTAATATTTTTGCACCGATTGTTGAAAAAGAGTTTTCCCGTGTGCTGAAAAAGGGTGGAAAGCTGATAATTGCAGTTCCGGGTGAATATCATTTGTGGGGACTTAAAGAGCTGGTTTATACCGAGCCTTATGTCAACGAAGTCAGACATACTGAGTACGAGGGTCTGAGATTTGTCGAAAGAATTCCGGTTGAGGATGAAATATTTATTGAAAGCAACGGACAGATACAGAATTTATTTTCAATGACACCGTATTATTGGAAGACAGATTTTAACGGAAGCAACAGAATCAAAGCTGCTGACGAGTTGAAAACGAAAATACATTTTGACTTTCTGGTGTATGAAAAGGAATAATTTTAAAAAAACAGTTGTATAAATCCGATTTTTGTTTTATAATAAATTGTTAGTAAAAAACAGGAGGAAGCTTATGTCGAAATATTCTGTTTCATTGAAGAAAATTATTGATGACCACGGTTTTGAAGCATTATATCTTCCTATGGAAGCTCAGGAAATTATGATAACATCTCCTGACGTTAACCGTCCGGGACTTGTTTTCTCGGGATATGAGGATTTCTTCGACCCGTCACGGATTAATTTCCTTGGTCTGTCTGAAATTGAATTTCTTAACCAGATGTCCGATATCATAAGACGTGTAAGGCTTGAACGTTTTATGGAGAAGAAGCCGGTTGCGGTTGTTATAACAAGAAATCTCAAGTGCCCCGAGGAAATTCTTGAGCTTGCTCCAAAATACGGTGTTCCCGTTCTCCTTACCTCCGATACAACGTCAAGATGTATGGCTGCGATTATCGCATACCTGAATATCGAGCTTGCTGAAAGAATCACAAGACACGGTGTTCTCGTTGAGGTATACGGCGAAGGTGTGCTTATTCTCGGTGACAGCGGTGTCGGTAAAAGTGAGGCTGCCATTGAGCTTATAAAGAGGGGTCACAGACTTATCGCCGACGATGCCGTTGAAATCAGAAAGACAACAGCAAAGACACTTGTCGGCTCAGCTCCCGATAACATCAGACACTTCATTGAGGTTAGAGGCATCGGCGTTATAAATGCAAGGAGACTTTTCGGTATAGGTTCGGTAAAAATCAGCGAGAAAATCGATATGATTGTCAAGCTTGAAAACTGGGACAGCGAAAAGAATTACGACAGACTCGGTCTTGAAAATGAATATGATGAGGTGCTCGGCATAAAAATCCCCCGAACAACGGTGCCTGTTAAGCCGGGCAGAAACGTTGCTTTGATTATCGAGGTTGCCGCAATGAACAACAGACAGAAGAAAATGGGTTATAACGGCGCAAGAGAGCTGTTAAAGAGGCTCGGAATGCCCGCAGACGATATGCCTGAGGATAAGTTCGAAGCATCCGTATGGCACAATTTTAACTAAAGGAGATAACGAAAATGTATAGAATAGGTGTAGATCTCGGCGGAACAAATATTACCGCAGGTATAATTGATTCGGAAAACAAAATTATCGGCAGAGGAAGCGTAAAGACACATGCAGGCAGAGTCGCTGAAGAAATTTTTGCTGACATTGCCAAAACAATCGGACTTGCTCTTGATGATGCTAAGGTGGATATTTCCGAGTGCAAGAGCATCGGTATCGGTACTCCCGGATCGGTTAACAAGGAAATCGGTGAGATTGTATATGCAAACAATCTGGGTTTCCATCACGTTATGGGCAGAGCGCTTCTTAATCAGTATTACGATATTCCCGTTTATTTTGACAATGATGCAAACTGTGCAGCTCTCGGTGAAGCTGTTGCAGGCGCAGGTTGCGGAAAAAAGAGCTTTGTTGCCGTAACACTCGGTACAGGTGTCGGCAGCGGTGTTATTATTGACGGTAAGATTGTTACGGGTTGTAACGATGCAGCAGGTGAATGCGGTCATATGGTTATCGTTGTTGACGGCGAAGATTGTACCTGCGGAAGAAAGGGCTGCTGGGAGGCATATGCATCGGCAACAGCTCTTATCAGACAGACAAAGGCAGCAATGCTTGAGGATAAGGATTCGGCAATGTGGGAGCTTGTTGGCGGTGATATCAACCTTGTAAGCGGCAGAACCTCATTCGACGGTATGCGTGCAAACGATCCCACGGCTAAGAAGGTTGTTGATCAGTATATCAAATACGTTTCTGTCGGTACTGTTAACCTTATTAACGCACTTCAGCCTGAGGTTGTATGCTTCGGCGGCGGTATCTGCAACGAGCGTGACACCTTGCTTAATCCCATAAGAGAATATGTTGCAAGAGAGAGATACAGCCGATATGCTGATGTTCAGACCGAAATCTGCCGTGCAGTTCTCGGCAATGATGCCGGTATAATCGGTGCAGCACTTCTTGACGAATAATAACTCTTAGGAGGTTACCTTTTGAATAATTTCTATGATGAAATAAAAAACCTTTCCATAGATATTGAAAAATCCGTTCCGATGAAGAACCACACAACCTTTAAAATCGGCGGAAATGTCAGATATTTTGTTTCACCTGCAAATTCAGATGAGGTTGCAAATATTGTAAAAGCCGCAAATAAATACGGTGAAAAGATTTATGTTATCGGAAACGGCAGCAATATGCTGATCTGCGACGAAGGCATTGACGGCGTGTTTATCCATATCGGCGATAAAATGAGTGAAATTGAGCTTATTGACGATATAACAATCAGATGCTCGGCAGGTGCGTTGCTTGTAAAGGTCTGTAATTTTGCCCTTGAGAACTCACTTGAGGGTATGGAGACTGCATTCGGTATTCCCGGAAGTGTCGGCGGCGGTCTTTATATGAACGCAGGTGCTTACGGCGGTGAAATGAAGGATTATGTAATAAGCGCCGAATACGTTGACAGAAACGGCGAAAAAGGTGTGTGTAATGCTGAAGATATGAATCTTTCGTACAGACACAGCACCTTTGCTGAGGACGGCAGAATTATAACTGCAGTTTATATCCGCCTGAAAAAAGGCGATAAGGATGAAATAAAGAACCGTATGAACGATTATATGTTCAGACGTAAGGATAAACAGCCCATTGAGTATCCCAGCGCAGGAAGTGTTTTCAAGCGTCCTGAGGGATATTTTGCAGGCGCACTTATTGAAGAATGCGGTCTCAAGGGCAAAGCCGTCGGCGGAGCTTGTGTAAGCGAAAAGCACGCAGGCTTCATAATAAATAAGGGCGGAGCTACTGCCTGTGACGTTCTTGAGCTTATTGAGCTTTGTAAGCACACGGTTTTTGAGCAGAAGGGCGTTGTGCTTGAGCCTGAAATTAGATGTCTTAAATAAAATTTTTTTGAAAGGGGAGGAAGATGCAATGTCATTCTCGGCAAACGTAAAAGAAGAATTGCTGAATATTGAAATTGAAAATAAGTGCTGCCTGAAGGCAATGGCATACGGTATGCTTTTGTTCGGCAGGGCTTTTAATGCCAATGCAATTTCAATGATGACCGATAACCGTCTTACTGCCCTCATGTATCAGAGACTTGTTAAAGAAGTAACGGGCGTTGACGTAAGATTCACCGTATCCCCTTCAGGAAAGTATATACTGTCAGTTGATGACCCCGAAGAAAGAAAGACGGTATTTTCTGCATTTAATCTTACGGGCAAAGAGCGCTCACTGAGAATAAACAGGTCTATACTCACTAACGATGCTGATGATGAGGAGGAATGCTGCTTCCGTTCGTTTATCAGAGGTGCCTTTCTTTCCTGCGGAACTGTTTGTGACCCGAACAAAATGTATTCCCTCGAATTTATAGTTCCTTATATGATGCTCAGCACGGATTTGCAGGTGCTTCTCAGTGAAATGGGAGCTTCCCCTAAGGTTACACAGAGAAGGGGAGTCCGTGTGGTCTATTATAAGGACAGCGGTATGATTGAAGATGTGCTGACAATGATGGGCGCTATGATGTCTGCTGTTGAAATTATGGGTGTGAAGGTTCTCAAGGATGTACGAAACAGAGTCAATCGCAGAACAAACTTTGAAACTGCAAATATTTCAAGAACCGTTGCAGCAGCTTTTGAGCAGGTTGAAGCGATTGAGTATATTGATGAGAATATCGGATTTGACACCTTACCTGATGACCTCAAAGCAATGGCTGTTCTCAGGGTTGAAAATCCCGATATAAGTCTCAGAGAATTAGGCGAAATGTTTGATCCGCCCATAAGCAGATCAAGCGTCAATCATAAACTGACCAAGCTGATAGCAATGTCAAAAAAGCATAAAGCTGAAAATCATAACGAAGAACAAAGCTCTGAAAAGCATAAATAAACTTTTACACCACCGATATGTATCAGCATATTCGGTGGTTTTGTCAAAACTTTGTTTTATAACTATTGACAGTTCAGGTAATATTTAATATAATATTAAACTGATAGTTTATGAAATTTTATCATGAAAGGATGAAATGTTATGGCACAGGAAATTTTAATGACCGCCGCCGGCAAAAAGGAATTAGAGGAAGAACTTGAACATCTTAAAGTCGTCGGACGTCAGGAAATAAAGGAAAAGATTCAGGTAGCTCTGTCATTCGGTGACCTTTCCGAAAACAGCGAATATGAAGAAGCACGTAATGACCAGGGTAAGCTGGAAGCACGTATCAGCGAAATTGAGGCAATTCTTCAGAACGTTAAGCTCATCGATGAAGAAAAGCTCAGCACAGATGTTATTCAGCTTGGTTCAAAGGTAACAATCATCGACGTTGAATACGGTGATGAATACAGATATCAGATAATCAGCTCAACAAGCACATCAAAGGATAAGGAAAGTGATTACCTTACAAGTGACGAATCACCCGTTGCAAAGGCGCTTCTCGGTCATAAGGCAGGCGATATCGTTGAGGTTGAGGCACCGATCGGCGTTATCAAATATGAAATCAAGGAAATTTCAAAGTAATTGATATATTATAAGCGAGGTTGAAAATTCAATGTCAGAAGAAAAGAATTTGAACGCTCCCGCACAGGAAGAAGCAGTTCAGGACATAAACGCATTAAGACAGATTAGGGTTGACAAGCTTGAAGCTCTCAGGGAGTCAGGTAGTGATCCTTTTATAATTACAAAATTTAACCAGACTCATCACAGCTCAGCTATCAAAGAAAGCTTCGAAGAGCTTGAGGGCAAAAGCGTATGCGTTGCCGGACGTATGATGTCAAAGCGTGTTATGGGTAAGGCATCTTTTTGCAACATTAAGGACCTTAAAGGCAATATTCAGTCTTACGTAGCACGTGACAGCGTCGGCGAAGAAGAATATAAGGCTTTCAAGAAGCTTGATATAGGTGATATTATCGGTATTGAAGGCTCAGTTTTCAAGACAAAGACGGGAGAAATCTCAATACATGCAGAAAGAATTACACTTCTGTCAAAGTCTCTTCTTCCGCTTCCCGAAAAATTCCACGGTCTTACAAACACTGATACAAGATACCGTCAGCGTTATCTTGATCTTATTATGAACGATAAATCAAAGGATGCACTTGTTAAGCGTTCACTTATTATCAGAGCTATCAGAAAGTATCTTGACGGTGAAGGCTTCATTGAGGTTGAAACACCAATGCTTGTTTCAAATGCAGGCGGTGCAGCCGCAAGACCCTTTGAAACTCATTCAAATGCTCTCGGTGAGGAATTCAAACTCAGAATTTCTCTTGAGCTTTATCTCAAGAGACTTATTGTAGGCGGACTTGAACGTGTTTATGAAATCGGCAGGGTATTCAGAAACGAAGGCGTTGATACAAGACACAATCCTGAGTTCACGCTTATGGAGCTTTATCAGGCTTATACCGACTATCACGGTATGATGGATCTCACAGAAAATCTCTATCGCTATGTAGCACAAGAGGTTCTTGGAACAACTAAAATTGTTTTCAACGGCATTGAAATGGATCTCGGAAAGCCTTTCGAAAGAATTACAATGGTTGATGCCGTTAAGAAGTATGCGGGCGTTGATTTCAGCGAAATCAAGACAGATGAAGAAGCAAAAGCTCTTGCCAAAGAAAAAGGCATTGAATTTGAAAAGAGACACAAGAAGGGTGACATTCTTAATCTCTTTTTTGAGGAATTCGTTGAGCACCACCTTATACAGCCCACATTTCTTATGGATCATCCTGTTGAAATTTCACCTCTTACAAAGAGAAAGCCCGAAAACCCCGACTATGTTGAACGTTTTGAGTTCTTCATGAACGGTTGGGAAATGGCAAACGCATATTCTGAGCTTAATGATCCCATTGATCAGAGAGAGCGCTTCAAGGCTCAGGAAGAGCTTCTTAGTCAGGGTGATGAAGAGGCTAACACAACTGACGAAGATTTCCTCTGTGCGCTTGAATACGGTATGGCACCCACAGGTGGTATCGGCTTCGGAATTGACAGAATGGTTATGCTTATGACTGATTCACCGGCAATCAGAGACGTTCTTCTGTTCCCGACAATGAAGTCATTGGATAAATAAATGAATTTAGCAGGTTCCGTCTTATACTCGGAGCCTGCTTTTTTTTATCCCTTCGACGAACAACAATGAAATAGGTTAATATAGTGTGTATAAATCTAAATAGTGATATTCAGCACAAAGTTTTTTTATTTTTCCGCAAAGCACTTTTTGTGCCTTTAAAAAAGCAAACTGTACATTTCGCAGATGTACTACACCGCTTCTGGTAAAAGTGTTTTTGCTTTTCAACAAGAAACCATCGTCAAACAAAAGTGCTTTTGCAGTTTCTTGCATATAGCGGAAGGCTTGTTGCATTTCGTTTTTTACTTCTTCAGGAAGGGTTTTAGATTCTTCAATTTCATAAAGCTTGTTATCGTAATCAAAGGATTCAAGTAGGAAGGTGCGATTTTCATTAGAATAATTCCTGTTTTCACATATAAAAGAAAGAAGAAAAATCCAGTGTCTGAGATCATGATAATACTTATTATATTCTTTGCAAATCTCGCAATTGTTACCTTTAAGAGTTTCTTCTCTAATAATTTTATTCATGTTTATCCAATAATGGTCAGCTCTCATATTGACTTCTCCTTTTGCATTTAAATTTCACTTTGATTATATTCCGAATTTCATCGAAATTCAATATGTCGTAGTTGCTAAGAGACAATATTCGGACTCTGCCGGAGATATTTTTCTTGATATATAACTTAAATTATAGTAAAATATCATTAGAAAAAGTTTTAAGGAGGAGAAGATATGTCAGAAACATTTAATCCTAAAAAACATATATGTAAATTTGGTTTTGAACTATACGATTATGCAACAAATGATTCTCAAAGACATAACATTATTTGTGATTTATATCAGAAAGAAATTGTTTTTGAATTTATCAATAAGCAAACAGACGAAGTGGAAGAGGTTATTGGATATAGATTAAGCGATTTGGATATTAAAGAGTTATTGCAGTTGATTCGTTGGGACTGTTATGAAAAGTACAGAGATTTACCTGATGGGTGGAAATTTGAGTTTAAAAACGGATACGACGGTTATCGTGACGGATGGGGTTATAAATTTTGGTGTTTATCAGAAAGCGGATTACCACTTTTTCAGGCTTGTTTAGATGTATGCTTTGTTGAGGACAAAGTACCACCATACGAAAAACTGCTCTTATGGATCAAGAAAAAATATGCATACACAGAAGAGTTGAAAAATAAATTTATGCTTTGGTGAGGGATAATATATGGGAGATATCAGGAAATATAAATGCAACAACTGTGGATATGAAATAAGCTTTCATTTTGGTTGCGGTTATTTAAATTGTGATGAATATTTAAAAAACTGCATGTTTGCGGAGAATAAATTAAAACAAGAAATAGCAAGCGGTCAATATGATGATTTATTGAAAGCTATTTTTTGCTTGCCTGAAAGCAAAGCTTTTGTTTTTGATTGTAATGAAACAATATTTCAATGTTGCATTTGTAAACATATTTCAGTATATAACAAAAAAGAAATTTTTAGTGGAATTATCAACAAATATACACAAAGAATCACATTTAAGCAAAACTGCCCTGAGTGTAATTCTGTTTCATACGAAGACGTATCAGATAAGGCATATATTTATTGTCCAAAATGCAAAGAGGAAACAATGCTATTGAGTATAATCGGTAATTTTGACTAAAGATATATGGTGATGCTCTAAGATAAAGGCAAAAGCTCAGATAATTTATAAGTTAAAGACAGTATTTTCGTTTATCACAAAGCTGTTCAACGGAGAAATCAGCTTATAATATCAAAAGACCGAAGGAAAACAAAATCCTTCGGTCTTTATTTTATTTATCCAATGCTTTAAATATTTCCTGCCATACAGCTTCATCCTGTTCGGTCATTTTATTCCAGTCAAAGCTCTGCACAAATTTTTCTTTATCTTCATCTGTTTTGAGAGCCTTTGCTGACCTCGCACGCTGTTTGAGAAAGGCTTCAAGATATCTGACAGCATTTTCGGTATAGTTAGGATTATGGTTTTTACCGGATACCTTCAGAAAAGTTATATTTTCCTTTTCTGAAAGCTCATTCATCATATATCCGAAATGCTTATCACAGCTTACTGTCTTATCATCATCGGAATGGATTATAAGAGCAGTAACATCTGAATTCTTCAATGAATCAACTGCATTATAGCCGATAAAAACGGGATTGGCTTCCTTTTCAAGCTGATAAATCTTCCTGAAAGCAAAGGAGAGGGGACCGGAAAGAAACTGTGAAAGTACCTTTTCAACAGAAACAAAGCCTGACATAGCAACAATGCTCCTGATATCAGGATGAAGAGCACAAATATTAAGAGTAGAAAATCCGCCCCAGCTGTGACCGATAACGGAAATTTCATATCCGTTCAGCTCAGGAATTGTTTTCAGATTACTGATAACATCATTACAGTCTTTAAGAGACTGGACAAATCCTCCCGTAGTTTCACCGCCGGATTCCATACAACCGGTGTGGTCATACGAAAAAACAAGGTATCCGTGTCTGCAGAGAAGCTCAATTTCTTTCATATAGCCTCTGTGACCTGAGCCCATGCCGTGTTCAAAAACAACAAGTCTGTTTTTTACGGGATTATCGTAGTAATAGAAATAACCCTGAAGTGTGTGTCCGTCGGAAGAGGGGACAGTATGCGCTGCTTTGTTCAGTCCCTCAAAATCGTCGCTTGAAAAATAAAAAACGTCACCCTTGAAATCAGCACGTGTGTAAAGCATCCTTCTGTAAAATCCGTAAATTATCTTTGTAAGCATAATATCACTCCTCATTCTCTGCATCTTCAAGTTTAAGCTGTAATTCCTCCCACTCGGTCATAAGTGCATCCTGTTCCTCGTGAAGCAAGGTCAGCTCATCTGTGATTTTTGTTATTATCTCATAATTTGCCATATTTTCGTCATTTTCGAGTTCTTTTTCTTTGGCAGTAATTTTCTCGTCGTACTCGCTTATACGGGCTTCACAGCGTAAAATTGCGCCCTTCAGCTTACGGATATCGCTTTCTCTTTGTTTTCTTAGCTTATAATCATTGATTTTTGGGGTAATTTTTTCTTCCCTGACAGTTTGGCTTTCAACAAAGTGCTCAAGATAATAGTCATAATTACCGTTATACACTTTGATTCCGTTATCAGTCATACGGAAAATTCTTGTTGCAAGCTTATTAATGAGGTATCTGTCGTGAGAAACTATAAGCATTGTTCCGTCATAGTTAAGTAAGGCATTCTCCAGAGCCTCTCTTGATTTTATGTCAAGGTGGTTAGTAGGTTCGTCAAGAAGCAGCAGATTGGCTCCCTTGAGCATCAGTTTAAGCATAGCAACTCTTGCTTTTTCGCCGCCGCTGAGATCGCCGACCTTTTTGAAAACATCGTCACCCTTGAACAAAAAAGAGCCAAGTGCTGTACGGACGCTGCTTTCAGTCATATGAAGATAGCTGTCCCATACCTCGTCAAGAACGGTTTTACTTTCGTTAAGCTTTGCAAGGGTCTGGTCAAAGTATCCTATGTCAACGTTTGCGCCGAATTCACATTCTCCGCCGTCAGGACGGTACTCTCCGAGAAGTATTTTCAGCAGGGTAGTTTTACCGCAACCGTTGTCACCCAGAAGAAACACACGTTCATTTCTTTTGATCAGAAAATCTATATCCGAAAACAGCTTTTTACCGTCAAAGGATTTTGATAAGCCTTTTGCAGTAACAACATCATTACCGCTGACATAATTTGCACTGAAATTAAATCTGAGGCTTTCAAGCTCTTTTTCAGGCTCCTCAAGACCGTCAAGAAGTCTGTCAATGGATTTCTGTTTGTGTGCAATGGTGATATAGTTTCTTTCCTGACTGAAGGTTTTCTGCTGAGCAATAATACCTTCAATGCGATGAACCTCCTTCATTGTCTGTTCGTAATGACGTTCAGCGTTCATCTGCCGTTCTGCTTTAAGCTCCATAAAGCGGGAATAATTACCCTTAGTAAGAACGGTTTTTCCCCGTTCCATTTCCATTGTTTTATTCGTAACCTTATCAAGAAAGTATCTGTCATGGGAAATTACCATAATACTTCCGTCAAATTCACTTATCCAGCCTTCAAGCCACTCAACGCTTTTTATATCAAGGTGGTTTGTAGGTTCATCAAGAAGCAGGAGGTTTGCTCCGCTGAGCAGCAGCTTTCCGAGACTGAGCTTTGATTTCTGACCGCCGCTGAGTATGCTTACGGGTTTATCAAAATCATCTTCGGAAAAGCCGAGACCTATAAGGGTGGCCTTTGCTCTGCTTTTATAGGTCAGACCGCCTTTATCCTGGTATTCCTCCTGAAGCTTCAACTGTTCATCAATTAGTTTATCGAGATTTTCAGCTTTATTTTCGATTTTTTCAATGATTCTTTCAATTTTGTTTTCCAGCTGAATAAGATGCTCAAAAACGGTTAAAAGCTCATTATAGACCGTTTTTTGCGAATTATGGCAGGCGTGCTGCTGCATATAGCCGATAACTGTATTTTTGCCGATAACAAGATTTCCGTCAGTATACTCATATTCCTTTGTCAGAACCTTGAATAATGTTGTTTTTCCGGCACCGTTAACGCCGATAAGTCCTATTTTATCGTTATCATAAATATCAAAAGTAACATTTCCGAATATTTCAATATTGCCAAACTCCATTTTCAGATTGTTGGCACTGACCATAACCATAGTTTATACCTCATATAAATTAAATAACAAGTTAATTTTAACTTAAAATATAATAATTATCAACATATTTTACTTTATTTTTACTGAAATGTATTGCAATTAAGGCTTTTGGTGAATATAATAATAACAGAACTTTTAGGAGGATAAAACAAATGACTGAAATTAATAAAGATATGACAATCGGTGATATTCTTGATGAACGCAGAGACGTTGCTCCGTTCTTCCTTGAGATGGGTATGCATTGTCTCGGTTGCCCCTCAGCAAGAGGCGAATCTGTTGCTCAGGCTTGTGCCGTACACGGTGTTGACGTGGACGAGCTTGTAGGTAAAATCAACGCTTATCTTGCAAAATAATCCTGACAACTAAAAAACACCGAAACACCACTCCTTAAAAGAGTGGTTTTTTGGTATTCGGAGATAATATGATTAAACTCAGTAAAAGACTAAAAATGGTAGCAGATATGGTAAGACACGGCTGTGTTGTGGCTGATATCGGCACGGACCATGCATATCTGCCGGTATATCTTATTCAGAAGGGTATCTGCCCTCGGGCTGTAGCGGCGGATCTCAGAGAAATGCCCTTGAAAAACGCAGAGGCAACCGTTAAGGAAAATATGCTTTCGGATAAGATAACGCTTATTCTTTCAGACGGCCTTGACAGCATACCTGCCGGTATTGCAAACGAAATAACCCTTGCGGGTATGGGCGGTGACCTTATCAGCGATATTCTGTCACGTGCTGAATGGATAAAAAATAAACATATAAGAATCATCGCACAGCCACAGACTCACAGCGAGAAGGTCAGAAAATTTTTTATTGATAACGGGTTCCGTATTATAGAAGAGGATTCCTGTATAGATGATAACCGTAACTATATTTGTATTTGCGCAGAATACACGGGTGAAAAAACAGATTATGATTTCGGTTATGAATACTACGGAGAATTGCCTGCCTGTAAAAACAAATATGCAAAGGAATATCTGGCTCATCAGCGCAATCGCTTTTTAAAGCGAAATGAGGGTCTTGTAAAATCGGGACAGAATGCTGTTGAAGCTGAATTTCTCAATAAGCTTGTGAAAAAATTTGATGAAATATTGGAGGATTGACAATGCCCCTTGTAAAAGATATATATGGATTTCTTGATACGGTTGCTCCCTTTGAAAATAAATGTGAGTGGGATAACTGCGGACTGCTTGTGGGAGACAGAGATAAGGCTGTGAACAAAATCGGATTCACGCTTGACCTCACTCCCGATACACTCAAAAAAGCCGCCGACGAAGGCGTTGACCTTATTATTACGCATCATCCTGTTATTTTCAAGCCGCAAAGCAGCTTTCTTAAAAATAACGTTGCATATGAAGCTGCAGTAAAGGGCATCAGCGTAATTTCAGCACACACCTGTTACGATTGTGCTGAAGAGGGAGTAAGCTATATCCTTGCTGAAATTCTCGGTTTAGAGAACATCACAGAGGTTGAGACCGAAGAACAGCCAAGCTGTGTGCGTATGGGGACGATTGATGAAACCAATGCAGAAAATCTTGCTGTGCTGGTTGCCGAAAAGCTTGGCACAACGGTAAGACTTTCATCTGCAGAAAATACAATCAAAACCGTTGCAGTCTGCGGCGGCAGCGGCGGTGATTTTATATATGATGCCGTAAAAGCAGGTGCTGATGCATACGTAACGGGTGATCTTAGTCATCATCATTTTCTTGCAGCAAGGGAAACGGGTATGACAGTTATTGCCGCAGGTCATTTTGAAACTGAGAACCCTTCGGTTATACCCTTGATGAACAAGGTAAGCGAACGTTTTTCGGATATTAAAACAATATATCTGAAACAGGAAAATCCGGTTAAGTTTATAAAATAAAGAGGAACATAATGGCACTCGACGGAATATATTTATCAAAAATAAGAACTGAAATTGAGAATAATGCTCTGTATTCAAGAGTTGACAAGGTATCACAGCCGTCTAAGGACGAGCTTGTGCTTTATCTGCGTGGAAAAAACGGCCCGAACAAGCTGCTTTTATGTGCAAGAGCCAACAGTCCCAGAATACAGTTTACAAGCCGTACACTTGAAAACCCTGCAACGCCTCCTATGCTGTGTATGCTTCTGAGAAAGCATCTTACGGGAGCTATGATCAAAGCAGTCAGACAGCACCAATGTGACAGAATACTCTTTATTGATTTTGATGCATCCAATGAAATCGGCGACAGGGTGCTTCTCACGCTTTGTATTGAAGTAATGGGCAAATACAGTAATATTATTCTTTTTGATGAAAACAAAAGAATAATCGACTCCGTCAAGAGAGTTGATATTTCAACCTCGTCCGTAAGGCAGATTCTTCCCGGATTAGAGTATACTCTGCCTCCGGAGCAAACAAAAAACAATATCAGAACAAATACTGCCGATGAGATTGTTGACTGTGTTTTGAAATCGGAGGAGCACAGACTTTCAAAGGCAATTATGTCATCGCTTCAGGGTATTTCACCTATTGTATGCCGTGAGCTTGCCCACAGATGCTGCGGCGCAGATAAGTATATTTCAGAGCTTTCTGAAGCAGAAATTGAAGGTTTAAAAATTGAAATCGAGAAGCTACGTATTTCATTCAACGATATGGGTAAGGCATATATGGTTATTGATTCGGGCGGAAAACCAATTGATTATTCATTTATGCCTATAACTCAGTACGGCAACGAGGTAAGTGTCAAAGAATATGACAGCTACGGATTATTGCTTGACGATTTTTATTATGAAAAAGACCGTATTGAGCGAACCAGACACAAGGGTCAGGAATTATTCAGGCTTGTTTCCAATCTCATTGAGAGAACTGCAAGAAAAATCAATATTCAGAAGGAAGAGCTTGAAGCGTGTGCAGACAGGGAGAACCTGAGAATCTATGCTGAGCTTATCAATGCAAATGTATACAGACTTGAAAAAGGCTCCTTTTACTATGACCTTGAGAATTATTATGACAACAATAATTCGGTCAGAATTAAGTGCGATCCGAGCCTCAATCCCGTAAAAAATGCACAGAAGTATTATAAAGAATATAAAAAAGCACAGACAGCCGAAAAAATGCTGACAGAGCTTATTGAAAAAGGTGAGAATGAGCTTGAATATCTCAGAACCGTTGAAGATGAGCTTATAAGAGCTGATACTGAAAATGAGCTTAATCTCATACGTGAAGAGCTTATGAGCATGGGATACGTTAAAAACCGCAGAAAAAACGGCAAGAAGCCGCCAAAGGCATTACCGCCTCTGGAATTCAGAACAAGTGACGGCTTTACGGTGCTTGTGGGCAGAAATAATCTTCAGAATGACCGCCTTTCAATGCGTGTTGCAAATAACCACGATATGTTTTTGCACATTCAGAAACAACCGGGTTCCCACGTGATTATTGTCAGCGACAACAAAGAAATCAGTGATAACGCTATTGAGGAGGCTGCTGTTATTGCTGCATATTACAGCAGCGCACGGGAATCATCAAGGGTGCCTATTGATTATACTTATGTCAAAAATCTTAAAAAGCCGGTTGGTGCAAAGCCCGGCTACGTAATCTATCATGTTTACTACACAATTACAGTCAAGCCCGACTACGAGGCTGTAAAGAAAATGCAGATAAAAAAATGATCGGAGGGACAGACTTTGGCAGGATTTACCCATTTACACGTTCATACGCAGTACAGTCTTCTTGACGGAGTCTGTAAGCTGGACAGGCTTCTCGATAAAGCGAAGGAGCTCGGTCAGACCTCACTTGCCATTACCGACCACGGTGTTATGTATGGCGCCGTAGAGTTCTATAATGAAGCCAAAAAGAGGGGAATAAAGCCGATTATCGGCTGCGAATGCTACGTTGCACCCAGAGGAAGAAACGATAAAATCCACGCACTTGACAGCGAAAGATATCATCTTATTCTGCTTTGTAAGGACAACGAAGGCTATCAGAACCTTATTTCAATGGTAAGTGAATCCTGGATAAACGGATTTTATGTCAAGCCCAGAATTGACAGAGAGCTTTTATTGAAGCACCATAAGGGACTGATTGCACTTTCAGGCTGTCTTTACGGTGAAATTCCCCGATTACTGTCAAGAGGGGATTACGAAAAGGCAAAAGAGACTGCGTTATGGTATAAAAGCGTTTTTGGTGACGGTGATTATTATCTTGAAATACAAAATCACCTTATGAAGGAGCAAAGAGACATACTTCCCGATATGCTTCGTCTGAGCGAGGAAACGGGAATACCTCTCGTTGCAACAAACGACGTTCACTATATCGATAAGGACGACTCATATGTTCAGCAGGTTGTTATCTGCATACAGACAAACCACGTGTTAGGAGAAAACACAGGTCTTGATTTTTCAAGCAGAGAGCTTTATCTGAAAAGCGAAGAAGAAATGCTTGAGGTCTTTGATTTTGCCCCCGAAGCTGTCAGTAATACTGCTGTTATTGCTGAAAAATGTAATATTGAATTTGAATTCGGCAAGATAAAGCTTCCGTTTTTTGATATTCCCGGATGTGATAATCATTTTGAATATTTCAGAAACAGATGCTTTGAGGGACTAAAAAAGAAGGTATGTGAAAATCCGCCGAGGGAATATGTTGAAAGACTTGAATATGAGCTTAAAGTTGTTGAACAGATGGGATATACGGATTATTATCTCATTGTCAGCGATTATGTTGATTATGCAAAGCGAAACAAAATTCCCGTCGGACCGGGCAGGGGCTCGGGCGCAGGCAGTCTTGCAGCTTACTGTATGGGTATAACTGAAATTGACCCTATGAAATATAATCTTCTCTTTGAGCGCTTTCTTAATGCCGAAAGAGTAAGCATGCCCGACTTTGACGTGGATTTCTGCTATATACGCAGAGATGAGGTTATAAACTATGTTATCGAAAAATACGGTGCTGACCATGTTGCACAGATAATCACCTTCGGAACCCTTGCGGCAAAGGCAGCGGTGCGTGATGTCGGACGGGCTCTGAGTGTCCCGTATAATACCGTTGACCAGGTTGCAAAGGCAATTCCCAACGAACTGAAAATCACTATTGATAAAGCTCTTGATACATCAAAAGAGCTGAAAAAAATGTATGCTGAGAACAGTGATGTCAGGAAAATCATTGATACTGCACGTAAGGTTGAGGGAATGCCCCGTCACGCTTCCACACATGCAGCAGGTGTCGTAATCACCGAAAAGCCCGTTGATTTTTACGTACCTCTGGCAGTAAACGATAATGTTATTGTAACTCAATATACAATGAATACCCTGGAAAGCCTGGGATTACTGAAAATGGATTTTCTCGGTCTCAGAACCCTGACGGTAATTGATTATGCAGAAAAGCTTGTGCGTAAAAAGAACCCTGATTTTGATATCAGTAAGATTGATATCAACGATAAAAAAGTTTTTCAGATGCTTTCAAGAGGTGAAACCTCAGGCGTATTTCAATATGAATCGGCGGGTATGAGAAGCGTACTCACACGTCTCAAGCCGAAAAGTCTTGAGGATATGATTGCTGTTGTTTCGCTCTATCGTCCGGGTCCTGCTGACTCGATAGACACCTATATTGAAAATTCACATCATCCTGAAAAAATCAGATATAAAACACCCCTTGTAAAAGACATATTTGATGTTACTTACGGCTGTATGGTATATCAGGAGCAGGTTATGCAGGTCTGCAGAAAGCTTGCAGGCTATTCCTACGGCAGGGCAGATATTGTAAGACGTGCAATGAGCAAGAAAAAGGCTGACGTTATGGAAAAGGAAAGACATAACTTCATATACGGCCTTATAAACGAGGACGGAACCGTTGAGTGTGAAGGCTGTATAAAAAGAGGAGTCAGCGAGGAAGCGGCATCCGAGATTTTTGATGAAATGTCTTCATTTGCAAAATATGCCTTCAATAAATCTCATGCTGCCGCTTATGCACTTGTTGCCTACCGTACTGCATACCTCAAATGCTATTACCCCTGTGAAATAATGGCTGCAACCCTCACAAGTGTTCTTGACCGTACCGAGAAGGTCAGCGAATATATTGAGGAATGCAACAGACTTAATATTCCCGTTAAACCGCCCAATGTAAATACAAGCTATGACGGCTTTACGGTTAAGGATAACTGTATTTATTTCGGACTCAGAGCCGTTAAGAACATCGGAAAGGGCTTTATCAATTCTATTGTTACCGAAAGAGAGCAGGGTGGTGAATATGTCAGCTTCTATTCCTTCTGTAAGCGTGTTTACGGTAAGGAATTCAACAGGAGAGCCTGCGAAAGCCTAATCCGATGCGGTGCATTTGATACCTTAGGACTTAACAGACATCAGATGCTTACAATGCTGCCTGAAATTCTTTCCGAGCTTGACAGCGACAAGCACAGAAGAGGATTAGGACAAATCGGTTTCTTTGATGCAGGAACTCAATACAGCGCAAATTATGAGCCTGTACCGCCTAACCTTGCCGAATACCCTCAAAACGAGCTTCTGGCAATGGAAAAGGAAATGACAGGTCTGTATTTCTCAGGTCACCCGATGAGCGCATACAAAGAAATCTCAGAGAAGCTTTCTGTCTGCAGAATTTCCGATTTGCTAAACAGCAACGAGGAATACGGCGGAATGTTCAGCGATAATCAGAACGTCAGAGTGCTTGGCATAATAAATGCAGTAAGCAAGAAGAATACTAAGAATAATTCAACAATGGCGTTTATTACCGTTGAGGATACCTCGGCGGCGATTGAGTGTATTGTATTTTCCAATCTTTATGAAAAGTACTATCAGCTTATTCAGAAGGGTAATATTGTTCTTGTTGACGGACGTTTGTCCCTGAGAGAGGAAAACGAGCCTACGGTTGTCGCTTCAATGATACAGCCTTGTCCTAAGACGGTAAAAGCATCTGAACAAGAAGCTGCACCTGAAAAAACAACGAAGGCAAAGAAGAAAGGCTTATTCCTGAGAATTCCCTCTGAAAATTACAGTGATATGGATAAGATTAATAATCTTATTTCTATTTTCGACGGTGGTATTCCTGTATATTTTTACTTTGAGGACAAAAAAGAGTATTCAAGACCTCAGATTAGCAAAACTACTGACGGAAACATATCCTTAATAAGAGAACTGAAAAAAATTCTCGGTGAAAATAATGTTGTATTGCAATAAATTGTTACATTTGTGACGAATAATCTGTAATTACTTGACTTTTCCCGTAACTAAGTGTAAAATATCATAGATTTAATAAAGAAAACAAAATTAAAGGGGACATAAAACAATGAAAACAATTGGTATTTTAACCAGCGGCGGCGACGCCCCCGGTATGAATGCTGCTATCAGAGCTGTTGTAAGAGCAGCCTGCGAAAAGGGTATGAAGGTTTACGGTATCCGCCGTGGTTATAACGGTCTTATGGATAATGATATGTATGAGATGAATCTTCGCACCGTATCTGATATTATTCAGCGTGGCGGTACAATCCTTTATTCTGCAAGAAGCCCTCAGTTCAAAACAGAGGAAGGTATGGCTAAGGCTATTGCTACATGTAAGGAAAGAGGAATTGACGGTCTCGTTGTTATCGGCGGTGACGGCTCCTTCAGAGGTGCAAGAGACTTATCTCTCAGAGGTATTCCCTGCGTTGCAATTCCGGGCACCATTGATAACGATATCGGCTGCTGTGATTATACAATCGGTTATGACACAGCTCTTAATACAGTAATGCAGATGGTTGACCGTATCCGTGATACAACTGAGTCACATGACAGATGTGCTGTTGTTGAGGTTATGGGCAGAGGTGCAGGCTACATTGCACTTAACTCAGGTATTGCCTGCGGTGCAACTTCAATTCTCATTCCGGAAATCGAATATGATTTCGAAAGAGACGTTATTGAAAGAATGAAGCGCACACAGAAGACCGGCAAGGTTCACTTTGTTATTATTGTTTCCGAAGCTATCGGAGATGTTGATGAAATTGCAAAGAGAATTCAGGCTGAAACCGGTGTTGAAAGCCGTGCCACAGTTCTCGGTCACGTTCAGCGTGGCGGTTGCCCCACATGCAAGGACAGACTTGTAGCAAGCCAGATGGGTTACAGAGCAGTTGAGCTTCTCAACGAAGGTATCGGCAACAGAGTTGTTGCTATGCAGAAGGAAAAAATTCTTGACTTCGACATTTATGAAGCTCTTAATATGAAAAGCGGTATTGATATCAATCTTTATAAGATTGCTATGGATATTTCAATCTGATTTAATGAAAGGGTTGTCCGAAAGACAACCCTTTTTCAGACAGATTTCGGTGATATAATATGAAAAACAAAGGATTTTTAAACGCTGTAAAAAAATTAGCTGTGCTGACAATGACATTGGTTACTGTCGGCCTTATTTCCTTTTGTTTTTCTTTTGAAGGCAAGGCAGTTTCATATGTAGGTGTCTGCGGTAAAAACGTTGAATGGTATCTTGATTCACGAACAGAAACACTAAGACTTAACGGCGAGGGTACAGTTGACGAATATGAGAATTATTTTGATACACCCTGGTACGAATATCGCCATATGATAAAAAATGTTATTATCGATAACGGAATAACCTCAATTACAAAGAACCTGTTTGCAAGAATTGATACGCTCACAAGCGTTGAAATTCCAAGCTCAGTTCTTTTTATAAATGATTATGCTTTTTACGGCTGTTCAGCACTGAAAAATGTCAGCTTCGCAAAAAACAGTAATCTTAGCATCATCGGCGAGTCTGCTTTTGCTTATTGCAGAAATCTGAGCAAAATTGAAATACCGAAGAGAGTAATAGAGATTAAGAAAAACGCTTTTCTCTATTGCTATAAGCTGCCGGATATAACCTTGGGTTACTCTGTAAAAGCAATAGGGGAGGATGCTTTTTCCTGCTGCAGCTTTTTAAAGGAAATCAAAATTATCAATTACGAATGTAATATTTTTGATGACGGCGAAACTATATATAACCTCACAAAAATTCAAAGCTTTGACAAATCAACAGCCAGAACCTTTGCCGATAAGTATCTCAGAAGCTTTTATGCAATCAAGGATATGAAGTATATCAATGAGCTTAAAATCGAGCTGAGTAATAAAGAATATGAATATAACGGCAAATATAAAAAGCCCAAAGTATCCGTAAAGGGACTAAGGGAAAATACAGATTATACGGTTGATTATCTTAACAACCTTAATCCGGGTATTGCAACCGTAACAATTTCTGCTGCGGGTAACACGCTCGGTGAGGTTACAAAAACGTTCAGAATTAATCCGGCAAAGGTGGAAAATCTCAGAATTGATTCAAGAAATGAAAAATCCCTGAAACTTACATGGGATGAGGTTTTCGGCGCAACCGAGTATGCGGTTTATCAGTATATCGGCAATGATTGGGAGAAAATCGAAACAACAAGCAACACCTCGATAACAGTTAAAAAGTTAGATTCCTCGAAGGTTTATCAGTTCAAAGTAAGAGCCTGCACTAAATCAGGAGATACAAAGTGCTACGGTGAATACAGCGAATGGCTGACAACGGCCACAAAGCCTCAGACACCGTCAATAACAAGTATATCCAACAGAGGTACAAAACGATTATCAGTTAAATGGAGCTCAGTAAGTGACTGCGACGGATACGAGGTGCTTATTGCCACCAAGAAGAACGGAAAATATAAAACTGCTGCTGAAATAAAGGGCAGATATAAATGCTCATATATTATCTATAATCTCAAGAGTAACAAAAAATATTTCGTTAAAGTTAAAGCCTTCAAGCTGGTAAACGGAATAAAGGTTTACAGCGCTGACAGCGATACAAAATCAATGAATACAATGTAAAAAAAGAAGTAGCCGCAAGATTGCTTGTAGCTACTTCTTCTGTTTTACATCAAGCTGTCATTATAATTCGCTCTGGCTCCGCCGATAAATCTGGGTCTTGTTCTTGCGGCAACAACATTTGCCTGACCGATTTTTCTTACATGAAGCCTAACAGGTACAGCAACCTCTTTAAGATGCATTCCTATAAGCGTATCACCGATATCAATTCCTGCATCAGCCCTTATATGCTCAACAGCAACAGGGGAGGAGAAGGCGTTGTATACAGCTGTGGCAAAGGAGCCTCCTGCCTTTGGTTTCGGAAGAACGTTTACAATCTCAAGGTTAAGTTTTTCTGCAAGCTCACGTTCAATGATGATAGCTCTGTTAAGATGCTCACAGCACTGAGCTGCAAGAAAAATTCCTTTTTCTCTGAGAACGGGAAATATACCTTCTGTAATTGACTCGGCAGCTTCAACAGAGGAGCCCTTCCCGATACATTCACCGATTATTTCACTTGACGAACAACCTATAACAAGCACAGAACCCGTCTTAAGACCCGCAAGGTCAATCAGCTCTCTTACGGCTGCTTCTGCCTGATTTCTTTCTGTTTCAAACATTGTTTATTGCTCCTTTATTTATCGGTGCTTCCGAAGCCACCGTTTCTTTTTTCTTCACAGCTGTCGTCCTCGGTAATTCCAAAGGGGAGGAATATACCCTGAGCAATACCGTCACCTGATTTTATTGAGATAGTCTTATTTTCATTTGTTGCATTTGTGAATTTAATAAAAATATGACCTTCGTTATCCGAATAATAATAGTCGCTGTCAATTATACCTACAGTATTGTTAAGCTGCATTCTGAACTTGAAGCCCAGACCGCTTCTGGGAAATATTGCCAATAGCCAGCCATTGTTCATTTTCACCCTGATTCCCGTAGGAATACTGACTGTTTCATCAGGCTTCAGCTCAAAAGCAACGGGAGAATGAAAATCATAGCCTGCAGAGCCCTGAGTCGCTCTTGTCGGTAATACCAGGTTATCATAAATTTCCTTAATTTCATCTGATGTAAAATCGGGAAAAAGTCCTGAAAAATCTTTATTGAACCGATCAAAGCTGACCTTATAAAACTTACCTATTCTGTTCATTTCATTACCTCTTTTCATATTGACATATACAATAGATAGATTAACACTTCTGTTAAATCTTGTCAATGATTAATGTGTTAATTCGGTCAATAATATCAACGGGTGATATTATATGTTAAAAAGATTCGAGGAGTATCTTTCCTATGCACTCAGGCTGAATTATAACAAAACACTTGAAAGTGCAACTTCAATTGAGCTTTATGATTCGTTAGGAAAGGCGTTTAATTCCTGCTGTAATGACATAATTCGGGAAAATAATGAAAAGCGAGCTTGCTATTTTTCGGCTGAATTTTTATTGGGAAAGCTGACACTTTCAAATTTTTTCAATATGGGTATGCTTGCAGAAACGGAAGGTATGCTCAACCGCCACAAACGCAGCTTTGATGAATTCAAAAATTTTGAGGATCCGGGACTGGGAAACGGAGGATTAGGACGTCTTGCGGCAGGCTTTCTGGATAGTGCAGCATCTCTCGATATTCCGCTTGACGGCTTCGGTATACGCTATAAATACGGATATTTCAAACAGATTATTGATGAAAACTGCCAGAAGGAGCTTGCCGACGATTGGCTCACGTTTTCGGATGCCTTCGGTCACAGGTGTGAGAGTGAAAAGGCAGAAATCATCTTCAGAAACGAAACCGTATATGCCGTACCTTATATTTATTACATTCCCGGATACAGAAATAACAGAATAAATAAGCTGTATCTGTTTCAGGCAGAGGCAGTATCCGATTTTGATTTTGAGGTATTCAATAACGGGGATTATAGCGATGCTTACGGTCAAAGAAACAGCGCTGAATCAATTTCCGCAGTTCTTTATCCAAACGACAACACAGAAAAAGGTAAAATTCTGCGCCTTAAACAGCAGTATTTTTTCACAAGCGCATCGTTACAAATGCTGATAAAAAAGCACATACGTCAGGGCAAGCCCATAGAAAAGCTCGGGGAGAGTATTGTAATTCAGCTTAACGATACTCATCCCGCAATAGCTATTCCCGAATGCATACGTCTTATTATGGCATCGGGTAAAAGCTTTGATGAAGCATTTGAAATCTGCAAAGACATCTTTGCTTACACAAACCATACGGTGATGGCTGAGGCGCTTGAAAAATGGGACGAAAAGCTGGTTTTAAGCGTTGTTCCAAATATATATGAAGTAATTCGGATGATTGATGAAAAGCTCAGAAATGACCTTAAAAACGCAAAAATTGAAGATGATAGCTATACGATTATAAACAATTCAACGGTTCATATGGCAAATCTTGCCTGCTATGTCTGCTTCAGCATAAACGGGGTAGCAAAAATTCATACTGAAATTATAAAAAAATCAACGCTGAGACAATGGTACGGTCTTTTTCCCGAAAGATTTAATAATAAGACAAACGGCGTAACACAAAGACGCTGGCTTGCTATTGCAAATCCGAGGCTTGATGCTTTGCTGCGTGAAACGATAGGGGAGAGGTATCTTTCTGATTTTGACAGCATTAAAGAAATCGAAAAATTCAGAAAAGACAAAACGTTTCTTCAGAAGCTGAAAAGCATCAAATATGAAAACAAGCAAGAGCTGGCTGACTATATCCTTTCAAAAGAGAACATTCAGATAAACCCTGATTTTATCTTCTGTTCACAAATAAAAAGACTGCACGAATATAAGCGACAGCTGATGAACATTTTTTCTGTAATTTACATTTATCTGAAATTAAAAAATGATGAACCAATACACTTTTTACCGACAGTATTCATAATCGGCGCAAAAGCGGCACCCGGGTACAAAATGGCAAAAAGAATAATAGAGTTTATTAATACTGTCAGCAAAAAAATAAATTCTGATACTGACACAAATGACCGGTTGCAGTTAGTTTTTGTTCAGAATTATAACGTAAGCTATGCAGAAAAAATAATTCCTGCAACAGACATATCAGAGCAGATATCTCTTGCAGGAAAGGAAGCATCCGGTACAAGTAATATGAAATTTATGATGAACGGCGCAGTAACTCTGGGCACATATGACGGTGCAAATATTGAAATTGTTGAAAAAGCGGGGGTGGAAAACAATTTCATTTTCGGTATGAGAGAAAATGAAGTTGCTAAACTGAAGAGTGTATACGACCCCATAAGTGAATACGAAAATAATCCGGATATTAAAAGGGTAGTCGACACTCTGATTGACAGCACCTTTTTATCAAAGGACGAGGAGCCCTTCAACGATATTTTCTCATCGTTAATGGATACGGATGAATATATGGTATTGCGTGATTTACCCGATTATATCAGTAAAAAGCTGGAGGCGATATCCGAATACGCAAACACTCTGGATTTTTCTGAAAAATCACTTATGAATATAGCAAATTCCTCAAGCTTTTCATGTGACAGAACCATCAGGGAATATGCCGATGAAATATGGTTCAGAGCTGACAGTTAGAGGATGCCCGTAAGCTCGGAAAGATTGTCGATTATATATACTGGGTGATAATCCGAGCTGTTTTCTTCACATTTGAAATTGCACCAGCAGGTGTCAATTCCCGCATTTATACCGCCGGCAATATCAGAAGTAAGAGAATCGCCGATAATTAAATATTCCGACTTTTCAAAAGAGCCTATTGAAGAAAAAACTTTATCAAAGTATTCCTTTGCAGGCTTCTGTGTATTCAGCTTTTCGGATATGAAAAACTCTTCAAAATAACTGTTGAGACCGGCCCGGGCAAAACGCTTTTTCTGTATATTTTCAATACCGTTTGTTACAATAAAGAGCCTGTAACCCTTTGCTTTAAGATATTTGCAAACGGTATCTGCCTCAGGGAATTTAACTCCGCCTTCGCTTAGATAAAAACGGTATTTCTTGTCATACTCAACGCCGTCTCCTTCAATTCCCATTTCCTCAAGCAGATAAGTAAATCTGCGGCTTTTAATATCGTTTTTCGATATCTCTCCACGCTCAAACTGCTTCCATAAGCCGAGATTTATAGCAGAATAGCGTTCAATAAGAAGGGGAGTGGGCTCTATCCCGTTGTCCCTGAAAAGAGCACTTACGGCATTTTTTTCATCTTCTTTAAAATTCAGTAAGGTATCATCTGCATCAAATAAAATATATTTATATTTCATAAAAATCCACCGTTCCTTTTTTTCTAAGATTTTAACCGATATTTTTTAATTAGTCAACATTATATACTCTATATTGATTTTTGTTACAAGCTATGGTAAAATAAATCGGTAATAATATCGGAAGGTGATTATTTTATGAATAATACATTTATCGAAGGTGTAGATCCTGACGGACTTAAAGACATAAATGCAATCAAGTGTATGATTTGCTATCTTATAAAAAGCGTTAACGAACCGCTTACAAAAAGATTAATAAATGACATTCTTCAGGACGATTATTCTCTCGCTAACTATTTTGAAGTTAATCAGGCTATCAGCGAGCTGCTGAAAAGCGGTGTTGTTCATATGGATATCGTTGACGGCGAAGAAGTTCTGACCATTGATGAAAAGACAACGGCTACAACTGCATATTTCGAAAAGAGCTTGCCCCGTACAGTTCGTGAAAAAGCAATCAACTGTGCAGTAAGACTTCTCACAAGGTCAAGACGTGAGAGAGAGAATGAAATTATTGTGGAAAAGCTTGATAAGGGTTATAATGTAACCTTTACTTTGTATGACGTCGATACAGAGTTTATGAAGCTGACCATTTACGTTTCGGATATGCTTCAGGTTGAGGCTGTTAAAGAAAACTTCCTTAACGATCCGACCAAGCTTTATTCAGGAATTATCTCATCATTGACTGTATAAGTTATTAAAATTAACGCCGGGGGATAAAAATCCTTCGGCATTTTAAATTATATTCAACTACACAAAAGAAATATTTTGTGTAGTTAAGGGGAGTAAAAAACATTATAATAGACATTTTCGGTTTTATAAGCCTGAACCGCTGTTTGCTATTAAAGCATTTATATTGATTTGTATAATTCTGTACTGATACCGTTTTTATGTCATTTTCTTTTTTTGAGTAAGTATTCAGAATTCTTATAATCTAAGCAGCATTTAATTTTTACAATTTCAGTTTTGCATTAGTTAATTGTTTTAGTTTTGTTTTTTCTATTTTAATTCTTATAACTCTTCTCATTTTTTGTATTAAGTATACTTAATCGGTTTTTTGCGATTTTTCAGGCTGATTTACAGCCACTCAGTTTTTTCGTAATGACCAAATCATCATAAAGAAAATTTCTGTTCGATGCATTTTTTATTATAAACAGATTTAATAAGAAAAATCTAACGACCAAACAATTTCTTTTATAAATAATACATTATATATTATTGGATACAGGTGTATTTGCTTCTCTTAATATAACATCCAACTAATTTATTCACGGCGTACAATAAAATGTGGAATTTTATAAGATTATGTGATATAATACAAGCAATAAAATAATTACTGATATACTGACTAAACATACAGATATCGTGAAACTGTTTCACGATACATTGATCGAAAGGAGGGCTTAGGCATGACAACAAAGGATTTTGAATTATTACCCGGAAGTGTCGTCAGTTACTTGAGAATTTATCTGGAAAACACTAAGGGCTATTCCAAGCTGACAATTCTCGAGTATGCTTCGGATTTACGTATATTCTTCAGATATATCGTTGCCAAAAAAGCCGATCTCTCCCCTTCCGAGCTTCCCGATGATTATAATTTATCATATATTGACCTGGATTTTATTAAAGCAATCACAACAAACGATATTTTTTATTTTCTTGACTATTGTAATTCAGAATTGAATAATAATAAGTCTACCCGTGCAAGGAAAATTTCCACTCTCAACGGTTATTTTAGTTATATGTCAGCTAAAATGCGACTTATTGATGTTAATCCTATGGATTCAATCGATGCTCCGAAAAAGAAAAAAGCCCTGCCCAAGTATCTTACTCTTGAGCAAAGCATACAGCTTTTAAACAGCGTTGAGGGCGAACACAAAGAGCGTGACTATTGCATACTTACAATTTTCCTTAACTGCGGACTTCGTGTAGCCGAATTGGTCGCCCTAGATATCAGCGACATAAATTTCGATGAGGAAACTATGGTTGTTACCGGTAAAGGCGATAAAGAAAGAAAAATATATCTTAACAAAGCCTGCATGGATGCAATTATGGACTATCTGAAAGTCAGACCTAATGACCGTGTCAAAGACAGAAACGCTCTGTTTATAAGCCGTCTTAATAAAAGAATGGGCAGACAAGCTGTACAGAATATGGTTTATCACTATCTTGAAAAGATCGGTCTCGGCGGAGGCGGATATTCAGTACATAAACTTCGGCACACGGCTGCAACTCTTATGTATCAGCACGGAGATGTTGATGTGCTTGTCCTCAAGGAAATGCTCGGACATGAAAACCTTTCTACCACGGAAATATATACACATCTGCTTGACAAGCAGCTCAGGGATGCCGCCAAGAGCAATCCGTTAAGTGGTGAAAGCCATAACAACGGTTCTAAGTGATAATTTTGAAAAACAACAGATTGCATACAGCATAAACAATTGATGATATTAACGTAATAACCGCAATTATTGCATATCGCAGAAAGAACAGTTTCATTCTGATTTCTTCTGCGATATTTTCTTTTCTTAAAGCAGAAAAAATATCTGAAGACATCTGACAGCTCTCGCTGCATGACAGTATGATCGTTATAAACTGTATCAGCGCAACCGGAAAAATAATTAAAAGACAATATCCGATTCCCGTCAGTCCGTAGGATGAGTATATCAATCCGCAGGCAGAGCCGATTCCCAGTCCTTTTATAAGCGGTATTAAATATATAAATGCAAAGCCGAACGCCGACATTCCCAAAAAGAAAGGAAACAATAAAAAAATCAGGTTATAAATTAAATTACCGGCAAACAGCTCAGCAAATGTTTTTGTTGCATTAACACTCAGGAATTCGTTGAATTTTCCGAAAAAATCCTGATTCAGCGTTGCATTTAACGATTGTATACAAACTCCTGCGGTAATACCGATTATGGAAATCACCGTAAAAACTACGGGATTTATTTTGTTATAGCTATTTTTTAACAAGCCGTTATTAAGATCAATTATTTTCGTTGCTCTGATTTTCATTGTTATCTCCTCATATTTATTGCAACCGTACCCGAAACAGCACCGGATATAAGCGATATGGCTATTGGTAACAGCATATTAATACCGGGTATTCCGTTATTAAACAGCAGACCCGCCGTTATGGTTATAAGAATTACGGGAACAGAGCCGATAATTCCGTTAATCAGTCCCTTCTCTTTATTTACACGGGCGTTCCTGAAGCCTCCCGCAAGTGCGGATATTCCGCTGATTATAAGCATTATTATATAGTATTTATTCGTAGGGATATCAGTTTTGTAGCATATAAATCCGGAAACAGCAAATAGTAAGATGTATAATAAAACAGTAAACAGAGAAGTTATCGCAAAGGCTTTCAGTTTGTTTTTATTTCCTGAAGCGACCTTGCGTTTGCTTATTTTCTTCATAAAACAAGTCCCCTTTCATACTCAAGCATATGATGGGGACTTATATATTATGATACTTATTTTTCTGCCCGTCTGAGCATTTCCTCAGCTGAGAGCAAGGTTGCCTCGGTAATAACTGAGCCGCCCATAATTCTGGCAATTTCAGCTTTTCTTGCCTCGAAATCAAGCTGTCTTACCGTGGTTCGTGTAACGTTACCTGACGTACTTTTTTCTATAAAGAGATGGTTTGTTGCAAAAGCTGCTATCTGAGCAAGGTGTGTAACGCATATAACCTGAGAATAGCCTGAAACCTCTCTGAGCTTATATCCGATTTTTTCTGCGGCTCTGCCGCTGACACCGGAATCAATTTCATCAAAAATCAGCGTATCCACATCATCGAGATCCGTAAGAACGCACTTTATTGCCAGCATTATGCGTGAAAGCTCACCGCCGGATGCTATCTTCGCCATAGGTCTCAGCTCCTGACCGGCATTGGCTGAAATAAGAAACCTTACTTCATCCTTTCCGTTAGCAGTTATACTGCCCTGAGAAACCCGGACCTCAAATTTAACGTCAGGCATATCCAGAAAAGTCAGCTCCCTCATAATTTTTTCAGAAAAAGCCTTTCCTGCATCAATTCTTGTTTGTGTCAGCTTGTCGGAAATTACAAGTAATTCTTCAAGCACCGAGTTATACTCATCAGTAAGTTTGCCGACTTTTTCCTCGTTAAGGGATATATCCTCATATTCCTGCTTTATGCTTTCAAGATACATAAGAATATCAGCTTCGGTATTTCCGTATTTTCTTGATAAGCGGTAAATCAGGTCAAGTCTCTCCTCAATAGTGTTTATATCCGAAATGCCGTCATCAAAAGCGGAAAGCTCGTTAATAACAAAAGATGATGTGTCCTGCATCAACGAAATACAATTATCAACTGCAGAAAGCTGCTCAGAGATTTCCTCATAGCAATCTGATACAGAAGTAAGAGCATTTTTTAACTCATAAAGCAGACTTGTAATTCCGTTTTTATCTTCTGAACCGTTCAGTAAGCCATCAGCATTACTAAAGGCTGATTTAATTTTTTCTGTGTTGAGCTGCTTATTTTTTCTTGCCGTAAGCTCAGCTTTTTCGCCGATTTTAATATCAGCTCCTTCAATTTCGCTGATCTGATAGGCAAGAGCTTCAAGCCTTCTTTCTTTTTCGTTTTCATCCATTGTCAGCTTTTTAAGTCTCTTGTTTATCTCTTTAAGCTGACGGAATTTTTCTTTGTATTCGGAAAGTAAGACTCCGTTAGAAGCGATTTTATCGATATATCCGATATGATTATCCTCGTTGAGAAGAGTCTGATTATCGTTCTGACCGTGAATATTGACAAGATGATCTCCTATGAGTCTGAGTACGGATACAGTTACGTTTTCACCGTTGATTTTGCAAATATTACGGTTTTCCTTTATAATCCTTTGGATTATCAGAGAACCGTCTGAGCAATCGATATCATAATCCTTCAGAAGAGCAACGACCTTCTCGTTCACATTATCAAAAACAGCAGTTACCTTCGCACAATCGGCATTTGCACTTATAAGCTCTCTTGACGAGCGTTCACCACGGATTGCATTAATTGAATCAATAATTATTGATTTACCCGAACCGGTTTCACCCGTCATAATATTCAAGCCGTTATCATATTCAATTTTAGCATCTTCAATAATTGCAAGATCATTGATTCTGAGACTTGAAAGCATAGCAGTTCCCCTGTTTTATCTTATTACGCTTCTTATTGTATTCATTAATTCCTTCGCCGCATCTTCCGTTCTGTTAAGAATAAAGATAGTGTCATCGCCGGCGATGGTTCCGATGGATTTATCAAAATGAATGGCATCAATGGCTGCACAGGCAGCATTAGCCATACCTGAATAGCAATGCACACAGGTAATATTCATGGCATAATCAACAGATATAACGGCGTGTGCCAGAATAGCATCAAACTTTTCTCCGTGTTCGTTATCCTTGCGTACCGCAGAATACTTATACTGACCGTTAGAGCCCTGAATTTTCACAAGATTCATAGCCTTAATATCACGTGATACGGTTGCCTGAGTTACGTCAAAGCCTGCTTCTGTCAGCTTGAGCATAAGCTGCTCCTGAGTGGAAATATCAAACTCCTGAATCAATGAAAGTATTTTTTCATGTCTTACATTCTTTTTCATACCTTTATTTCTCCGTTTCAGGCCCTTCTCTGAGCCAATTTCTGTGATAATACGTCGATAAACGTGTCTGATTTTATTCTTATAAAATGAGCAGAAAACTCAGCTTTTTTGATTACAATTCTGCTGTTTTCCGTTAGCCTTATTGCCTTACAGCCGTCGCAGGAAAGCGTCGGGTCACCGATATCTGTATTTTTCACGGTTATCTCAATGGTTGAAACCGGTTTAAAAATAAGGGAGCGAGAAAACAACGAATGGGTGCATATTGGCGTGATTGCAATACTTTCAATAGTTGGCTCAATTACGGGTCCACCTGCTGAGAGTGAGTATGCCGTTGAGCCGGTAGGTGTTGATACGATAATACCGTCAGCATAGTAATCATTTACCAGCCTTCCGTCGCACTTAACCGAAATATCGCACATTTTAATTGAAATGCCTCGTGCGATTACCGCATCATTAAGACAGTAATTAGTGCTGACGAGAATATTATTTTCATATAAATCACACCTGAGCATCATTCTGACATCAGTTTCATATTCACCGTTTATGATATTCTTCAGCAGATGAAGCTCCTGCTCCTCAAGTCCTGCCATAAAAGCAAGTCTTCCTGCATTTATACCGAGTATTTTCTTCCCGTATTCCGCACATTTATGAGCAGAATGTATGATTGTACCGTCACCGCCGATAGCAATCATTATGTCACACTCCCTGTAAAGAGCCTCATCGTCCAGAAATTCCACTTCAAGCTGTCTGAGCTCGTTTTCAAATTCATTGCTGAAAACAATTTGTGCATTAAGATTTTTCAGCTCTTTATAAACATTCAGCGTAACAAAATATGCATTTTCCCGTGTGAGATTGGGTTTTACTGCAATCTTCATATTTTTCACCTTTATTTCAGGGTGACGGACATAATCCGAACCCGAATCTTTGATGGATTTTCAAATACTGAGGATACCGACACTAATTATGCAAGCGTACTGTGTGACGTCTGCACAATTTCTTCGATTTCCCGTTCAAGATAGCTTGTCGCATCTTCACTTTTTCTCAGATAAATAAGATATTCAATGTTACCCTCCGGTCCTTTGACGGGAGAAAAATCAAGATTAAGAACATCAAAGCCGTTTTCAAGAGAAAAATCAAAAATCATCCTGACAACGTCAATATGGGTTGAAAGCTCTCTGACAACACCTTTCTTACCGATTTTATCCTTCCCTGCCTCAAACTGCGGTTTGATTAAACAGACAGCCTGAGCGTTATCACCGAGCAGCTGACGCATAACAGGCAATATTATTTTCAGGGATATAAAAGAAACGTCAACACTTGCAAAATCAATAATATCAGTAACAGTTTCATTTGTGACGTAACGGAAGTTAGTTCTTTCAAGATTGACAACTCTTTCATCAGTTCTCAACTTCCATGCAAGCTGACCGTAGCCGACATCAATAGCATAAACCTTTTTTGCACCGTGCTGAAGCATACAGTCGGTAAATCCGCCTGTTGAAGCACCGATATCCATACAGATGCAGTCAGTAAGTCTGACTCCGAACACATCAACTGCCTTCTGCAATTTCAGTCCGCCTCTGCTTACAAAGGGCATCTGCTTACCTCTGACCTCTATACTGTCATCAGACTTTACCACCATACCTGCCTTCAATGCCTTCTGTCCGTTTACATAAACCTGACCTGCCATAATGTATGCCTTTGCTTTTTCTCTGCTTTCGCAAAATCCTTTTTCAAACAAAGCCACATCAAGTCTTATTTTATCACTCACTATATTATTCCTCACTGAGCATTTTAAAAATTGAATTTTCATCAAGTCCGTATTTTTCAAGCTGTGAGCCGACACTGGCCTGAGAAACAAACTCATCTTCAACCGATACCAGCCTGAATTTACCCCTAAATCCTCTCTCAAGCAAAGAAAGAGCAAAGCCTTCACCGGCGCCGCCGCTTCTTATGCCTTCTTCAAGGAAGTATATCTTTTCTGCATTTGCCGTAATTTCAAAAATTTCGGGGCATATGGGCTTGATAACATTCATCGCTATTACTGATGTGTTTTTATGTTTCAGTGCCCCTTTAACGGCGTTAGCGGTAATTCTGCCATAGGTTACAACAATCTTCGTGCTTTTTCCGATATCACCGTATACACAATAATTTTCGTTGGAAATGTCGGGTGATATCTGCGTTGCGGTTTGCGTTCCTCTCGGATATCTGATTACTACGGGGCCGTCAGCCTCATTTATCGCAGCGAAAATATCTTTTTCAAGCTCTTCAAAGCACGAAGGAGAGTATATTTTTACACCGGGGATACTGTTTAGAAAGGCAACATCAAATATCCCCTGATGGGTTTCTCCGTCCTCACCGACGAAGCCTGCTCGGTCAACAGCAATAATCACTTTCAGCTTCTGAAGGGCAATGTCGTGTATGAGCTGATCATATCCTCTTTGAAGGAAGGTTGAATATACTGCAAATACAGGTATTTTGCCGTTTTTGGCAAGTCCCGATGCAAAAGTCAGGGCGTGCTGTTCCGCAATACCAACGTCAAAAAAACGTTCGGGAAATCTCTTGGAAAACTCATCAAGTCCCGTACCAAGGCTCATTGCAGCCGTAACAGCGCAGATACGGTCATCCTTTTCCGCTATTTTGCAGAGAGCTTCACCAAAAACAGATGAAAAGCTCTTTCCCGATGAAATCGGCTCCCCTGTTTCAATGTCAAATTTTGCTATTCCGTGAAACTCGCTTGGCATTTTTTCTGCAAAATTATAGCCCTTACCCTTCTTCGTTGAGACGTGAAGCACAACAGGGGCATTGATAAGCTTGGCTCCCTCAAGTGCCTGACACAGCTGTTTTATGTTGTGACCGTCAACGGGGCCCATATATCTGAAGCCCAAATCCTCAAAAAAGGTACTCCGATTATAAATTGTATTTTTTATATCGGTTTTCAGCTTGAAAATCTTATTTGAAAGCTCGTTACCGATTACGGGAATTCTGTTAAGAGCCTTTTCTGTTTGCTCCTTTAATCTGAAATACCTTGGGTTTGTTCTTATAAGTGTCAAATAATTCGCAAATGCGCCCACGTTTTCAGATATTGACATTTCATTGTCATTAAGTATGACTATCAGCTTGTTTCCTGTTTTACCTGCATTATTCAGCGCTTCATATACCATACCTCCGGTAAACGAGCCATCTCCTATAACAGCAAGTGTATAGCTGTCATCATTATTCAGTAGCTTTGCCTGAGCAAGTCCGAGGCCTGCCGAAACAGAGGTGCTGCTGTGACCGCTTATAAACACATCATGTTCACTTTCCTCAGGACGGGTAAAGCCACTCAGTCCGCCTTCGGTTCTTATAGTATTTATTCTGTCATATCTGCCCGTAAGCAGCTTATGGGTATATGCCTGATGTCCTACATCGAACACAAACTGGTCACGTGGTGAGTTGAAAACTCTGTGCATAGCAACAGTAAGCTCAACCACACCGAGATTTGATGCAAGGTGACCGCCATTTTTTGAAACAGCACTGATAAGAGTATCTCTGATTTCATCAACAAGAATTCCAAGCTTATCAGCAGGTATTTTTTTCAGGTCATCAGGAGATTTAATTTTATCAAGATATTTTATTTCCATAACAATTACCTGAATTTACGACTTCCTTGTTGTCAGCTTGTCCGCAAGAGTCATAAGGAAATCATTATTTTCAAATCCGTTTATCGCTTTCTTTGCTTCGGCTGTTATTTCCTTTGCCATTGTGTCAGCAGCATCCAAGCCGAATAAGGTGACGTAGGTTGTTTTCTCGCTTGCGCTGTCACTTCCCACAGGCTTGCCTAATTCCTTTTCGTCACCGATAACATCAAGTATATCATCAACTATCTGGAATGCAAGGCCAAGCCTGTCAGCATAGCTTATAAGCTGAGCTGTTTTTTCTTCGTCGGCACCAGCGCATATACAGCCGAGCTCAGCTGCACATCGGATAAGTGCGCCTGTTTTAAGTGAGTGCATTGTTTTAAGTCTCTCATAACTGATTTGTTTGCCCTCGCTTCTCAGGTCAACCACCTGACCGCCAATCATACCGTTGAAGCCTGAATTGTTTGCCAGACATCTTACTGCTTTAACAATTTTATCGCTACCGATATTTGAGCCGGTTATTACTTCAAAGGCGTATGTCAATAAACCGTCACCTGCAAGAAGGGCGTATTCCTCGCCGTATTTTATATGGCAGGAGGGCTTTCCCCTTCTCATATCATCATTATCCATACAAGGCAAATCATCGTGTATAAGTGAATAAGTATGAATCATTTCAAGTGCGCAGGCAATATCAACAGCATCATCAATTTCACCGCCGCAGATACTACAGGCCTCGAGAACAAGCACGGGTCTTATTCTCTTGCCGCCGTTTTCAACACTATACCTCATCGCATCACAGACAATATCATCCTCATAGGTTGATTTTATCAACAATTCATTGAGTCTGTTATTGATTTTGCTGAGATATAAATCATATTTATCTTTGTAATTATTCATCGGTATCATCCTGTTCGTTATCGGAAAGTTCCCTGATTTTTAATGAGGCGCAGTTAAGCTTTTCACTGCAGAAGTTAACAAGGAGTGTTCCCTCCTCATAAAGCTTGAGCGATTCGTCCATGGTAACGGATTCATCCTGCATCCTTAACGTAATTTCTTCAAGTCTGTCCATCGCCTTTTCAAGCGTCATTCCTTTTTTCATTATATAACCTCTTCTGCACGGCAAATTGCATCGCCGTCCTTGAATTTTATCTTTAATCTCTGTCCGTTTGTTATTTTTTTGGCTGAACCTATATGGTTACCTGCTTCATCAAAGGTCAGCGTAAAGCCCCTTAACAGTGTTTTAAGAGGACTGAGAGCATCAAGCTTTTCTGCTGAAACCGAAAGACGCCCTTTACAGATTTCAAGCCTGTGCTTCATTATCATATTTAAACTGTCATTAAGCATTGACAGCTTTTCACTTTCGGAATTCAGTCTGTTCTCAGGAGAAAACAGGTTAAGCTGATAAGCAAGATTCTCAAGCGCTGAACGGTATGATATCAGCTTATCGTTCAATATGCTTTCCATAGCTGCGGAATAACCGTGAACCGAATTATAAACTGCTCTGATGTCCGGCGTTGCAAGCTCAGCCGCCGCCGACGGTGTCGGCGCTCTCATATCAGCAACAAAATCTGATATGGTAAAATCCGTTTCATGTCCGACAGCCGAAATAACAGGGATTTCACTTGCAAATACTGCCCTTGCAACAGCTTCCTCATTAAAAGACCATAAATCCTCTATTGAGCCGCCGCCCCGTCCGAGAATTATAACATCTGCCGCATTGAGTTCATTTACCTTTTTTAAAGCTCTTACAATCTGGGGTGCGCTGTTTTCTCCCTGCACCTGAACAGGCACAATTATAAGCTCACAGCACGAATACCTTCGTGAAATAACATTAATAATGTCCTGAATTGCCGCACCCGTAGGCGATGTTATGACAGCTATTCTTTTAGGCATTTCAGGTATAGGTTTTTTATATTCCTGACTGAAAAGACCTTCTTTTTCAAGCCGTTCCTTCAGCTGTTCATATGCAAGATTCAGCTGTCCCAAGCCGTCAGGCTGCATATCTGTTACATATAACTGATACACACCGTCTCTTTCAAAAACAGAAACCCTTGCTCTTACAAGAACCTTCAGTCCGTTATAAGGCTCAAACCTTATCAAACGTGCATTCTGACTGAACATTACTGCTTTGATTGCGGTATTGTCGTCTTTCAGCGTGAAATAAAAATGCCCGGTTCTGTAATGGTTTGTAAAATTTGATATTTCACCGCTTACATATATGTTGTTGAGATTGCCGTCATAATCAATCAGTGATTTGATATACGCATTAATCTGACTTACGGTCAAAATTGTGTTCATTTCTTTCACCTTTAACGGATGCTAAAATTGCTGTTCCCGCCGCATTGTCTGACGAAAACTCACTCGTTGCAAAATATGCGCCGAATTTTTCTGTAAAGCGTTTGCTGATTATCGAATTTGACATAACTCCGCCCGAAAAAACAAGAGGCAGGTTGCCGTATTTTTCAATAAGATAATGTGTCATCTTTTCAAGAGCTGCGCTGATATAATCAATGCAGAATTTTGCAATATCTTCATTGCTTTCGCCATTTTCATACATTGCTCTGCATTTGTTTTCAAGACCTGACAGGCTGCAGTCTCCATCCTTCAGAGTAATCCTGATTTTATATTCCTTATCGCTTTTTGCGGCGAGCTTGTCCAGCATCATCCCGCAGGGAAAATCAAGCCCCATCATAACACCGACACGGTCTATGGCCTGTCCGGCTTTCAGATCTGACGATGCTGCTATAATTTCACAGCTGATGATATCATTCTCATCAGGCTTTACATATAACGCTTCCGTAGTACCTCCTGAGACGTGAAAAGCAATAAAGGGCTCGTTGATAAGCTCGGTTTTACCTGCAGAATACAGCGCCGCCATAATATGTCCCTGCTGATGAGAAAACTCATACATAGGGATTCTCATCACAGATGATATGCTTACAGCGTTGGTTGAGCCTACGGTGAAGCAGGGCATATAAGATCCGTCAATCATTCTCGGCTTTACCGAAACGCCAACAGCAGAAAAGTCACCGTCAACGTTTTCCGTCAATTCCTTTATAAGAGCAGGAAACTGCCGGGTATGATGAAAAACAGCATCGCTCTGTCTCAGTCCCTTCTCCCCTTTTTTTACGGGAAGCAGCTTTTTATACTGTATTACTCTTTTGCTTTCGCTGTCATAGGCAGCAACACTCGTGGTGTAATTGCTCGTATCAATACCCAGATAAATCATAAGCTTCTGGCAACGGAACCGAGAACACCGTTTATATATCCGGGCTCATCATCGGCTGCAAATCTTTTAGCAACCTCAACAGCCTCGTTTATTGCAACTCCGACGGGTACATCGTCATAGAAAAGCATTTCACAGACAGCCATTCTGAGAATTGCTCTCGTGATTTTTGAAATTCTGGCCGATGACCAGCCCTTGAGGTTTGCCGAAATCAGACTGTCAATTTTTTCAATATTTGCATAAGTATCCTCAACAAGCTTTACTGCATACTTATCGGCAGTAAACACCTCGTTTTCGTTGGCAAAATCAACGAGCTCGGATATTTCGCAATCCGGCTGAAAAGATTTTTCAAAAATAAGAATGAATGCTTGCTCTCTGGCTTCACGTCTTGTTGTCATAATCGAACCATCCTTGCTTTTAAAATAACAGAAAAACCCTCTACCTCAGAACATAGAGGGCTTATTTATTGCTATGCTGTGAAAATGTATATTTATACTGTTTTCAATGTATTATAACACTAAAAAGTAAAATATACAACTATTTTGCCTGAATTATTATTATATTTTCTGCGGGTATTTTGGTCTGTGTTGAAACGATTTCGGTTATCTGAAGCATATAAAGCTCATCAATTGCCTCCCCTTCAACAACAACCTCTGCCTGATCTGAGTTTACAATAACAAGACAGTTGCTTTTAATTTTAGCGGTTATGAGGTTTTCTATATCGGTTTCCAGCTTTACTCTTTCAGTATACTCATCGAGTAAGGCCTCAACCTCCTTATAATCAGCCTTGTTTTCTATCAGCTTTTGTATTTCATCAAGAGCTTCATCGTGTGCCTGAGTCCGTTTAAGCTGAGCCTTTGCGAAGTATTCCTCGGTATTAACCGCTTCTGTTACTTCTTCCTTGCCTTCATTTTCGGTATTTCCGTTTACGTAAATACTGTCGCCGAGATTTGTCGGCCGTTGCGTTGTTGACGTATTGTCGGTAACAGGTTTACTGTTGTTATAATACTGGTTTACCGCTATCGCTGTTGCCATTGCCAAAGCAAGTGTGGCGGTAAGTATCTGTTTTTTCTTACTGATTTTACTCATTAGTCTCCCTCCCGATTCTTCATTCTGGTTATACTGACCCTGGAACTGCTTATATCAAGTACAGAGCAAACTGCACTCATAATATCGTTTTTCACCTTATATGAATCACCACCCTCACAGACAATTGCAACACCTCTTATTTTCGGTTGAATTATTTTCAGCAACAGTCCGCCTTCATCAGAGCTTGTTTTTATAACAACATATTCATATTTATCTTCATTTATGTCTGTTGCATATATGTTTTCTTCACTTGTATCAAGTGTGAGCATAACTTCTGTTTCACCTGCACCGTGAATATCGGAAACAATTTTTCTGAGCTTATCCTCGATTTCCTGAACGTAAGTAATTTCGTTACTTCCTGACTCCTCGGGAACATCATTCTTTGAAGGAGTAATATCCGAAAAAAATATCAACACCAAAAGTGATACACCTGCCATAACCAAAACCATCGGCTTTTTACTTTCAGGGATATTCTTTATAAATTTTCTGAACAAATCTGCGGCTTTTTCTATCATTCCTTCACCACCGTATAATCAAAAATAATTTTTCCTTCAAAAAGACCAAGCATCTCGTCCTCAAAGCTGCTTACGGCATCATCAGGCATATCTCCGTTATGCTTTACCCGAACAAGCATAGAATCGTCCTTGAATATAACTGAGGCTTCTGCAGAGGGGCTGTATTTTTTCACTGTTGTATCAGTTTTCTCCGTTATTTTCTGTTGAAGCTCTGATTTTATGATACTCCCGATTTCTTCCTCAACTCCGTCATCGCTGTAAGAGACTTTTGTGAAATCAGAGTTTATAAAGAAGCTGTCATTAACAGGGCCGGATGAAAAAATACTGAGAAAAATAACTGCGGTAATTATAAACCTGATAAGGGATTTGTTGCTGTTTTCCGGTGCAAGTCTTCCTATTATCCCTGTTAAGATTAAAGTGACGGAAATACTCAGCAAACGGCTTTTTAGGTCATTCATTATATTCCTCCTTTAATTGTCAGCACAAGCCCGGTTGCTATAATAACCATAACCAGCTCAAAAATGACGATTATCATCAGTATTCTTATTCCCGAGGAAAAGCCGGCAAATATGCTTCCTGCCCTTTTTTCTCCGAAGGAATCGGCGATTATACCGATAATGTGTAATGAGAGGTAGTTTGCAAAAAGCTTTGCAATTATCGGAAGATTAATTGCCGTCGCACACAGTATGGCAACAATAGCAACCGTACTTTTTACAAGAGAAAGTGAGCCGATTATAGAGCTGAGAATTGAACTGACTGAGGGCCCTATTACCGGAATAAAGTTTGAAATAAAATATCTTCCCGATGTATAGGCAATTCCGTCAATTTCTTTTGCAAGAATATTCTTACCCGATATCAGCACGGTAAAAATCATTGTCATTACAGAAACTAAAGTTATCACAGCCTTATTTATCGATGATGTGATTTTATCCGTATTAACTGTTTCATTGAGTGACAATGCGGTAATAAGCGCAAAATAGACGCATATAAAGGGAATGATAATATTTTCCGATACTGCCGATAACACCTGAGAAACTGCCACAACCGTGCTGTTATAAAGAATTGACGATGTAACGTTTCCGCTTATTGACAGAAATACTGTCAGAACAGGTGTATATGAGTATAACAGCTTACCCGTAAGACTGAAGGCGTTGGCCATACCGCTTATACAGCTGTTTATTGAGGAGGCTATCATTATTATGCAGAGCATTGAAAAAACGTCAGTTACCTGAGCTGAAAGCTGCTGCCTGCTGTTTCTTATACTGTTTGCAATAATCATAACTATCAGCATTCCCAGCATTCTAAAAAAACTGTAAAGCTGATCCTTAATACTGATATAAAAAATATCGGTAATACTTTTGAAAATGTCAGAAACAGAAAGCTTCATCAATTCTTCCGATGAAAGCTCGTCAAGACCGAAGGAAGTAAGAATTTCTTTTGATTCTCTGTCAAGATTATCGGTAATCTGCTCTATGTATTTTTCTGTCAGCTCGCCGTGTTCATCTGCCTGAACACCTGATGCGGTAACGGGAACGGCAAATGAAAAAAGCAATAAAGCCACAGTGCTTAAAAACAAAATAAATTTTTTCATAATTTCTTTTAATACAAAACGCTTATTTTATATAATCTGTTACGATTTTAATTATGGTACTTACAAGGGGCAGCGATGTCAGCAAAATGGCGATTTTGCCGATTAATTCAACGGAAAACTGCAAAAGTCTGTTACCGCTGTCGGTGCATACCTCACAGGCAAATTGACACACGACAGATATCCCCACCGCCTTTAAAAGTATTCCGATACCCGTTTTACTCGCTCCGCTTTTATCCGTAAAATCGTTTATGAGATTGATAATAACCGAGAAATCTCTGATAACGTATGTAAGAACTGCAGACCCGCACAGCAATACAATAATCAGGCTGTATTCTTTTTTTACCTCTCTGACAAAAGTCAGAACAATACAGCAAATTATCACTGCCGAGAATATCTTTATATATTCGCTCATATTTCAAAAAGCTCTCTTATCTGGGTGAACAAATTTCTCAGTTCGGGCAGAATCATCATTATGACAAGTATAAGTCCCGTCAATGTTGTGATAACCGTATATTCATCCTTGTTTGACTTTGACAGCAATTGGTTAAGTATTGCCACAATAAGTCCTATTGCCGCAATTTTAAAGATTAAATCAATCTCCATAACATCCTCCGTTATATAATCATAATTGCTGAAAGTAATCCTGCTGAAATCCCGAGAATAATATACAGCTTCTTATTATCACGTTCTTTTTCTTCGGCAATAATCATATGCTTTCGGATTTCTGCAATATAATACTCAGTATACCTTAACTGGGTTTCCGTATCACTTGTCCCGATACGGTTTCCGAAATCAAGCAGAATTTCTGATACCTTCACGGAGATAAGTCTGTTTTCCCTTACTGACCTTGCCCATGCATCAGGGAAATCATAATTATTGCAATATTCTGAACATTTGACAATAAACTTCAGAGCCGTGTCAGGCTGCTCCTTTAAATACTGCCTGAGAATTCTGATAACTGAGCTTTGGAAGTACTGAATATGCGTTTTATAGAAATACATAAAATTAATGAGCTCGGATAATTCTTCAACCCTCCTGCTCAATTCAGCCGACATTCTCAGCCCTGTCAGTATACACATTATCAAAACCGATACGGCAACGGTATATTTCATTTCTCAATTCTCCGATATCATATTCAGCCTTAATCCTGCCAATATTATCACTGTTATCAAGAAGATACAGTTTCCTGAAAGAATATGTATCAATCAGCTCCTCAATCTGTCTTCTGTGAAGTATTTCATCAATACTTCCTGCGTGTACCGTAACAGCAAATTTTACCCCACAGTTAATCCCCCGTTTTATGCTTTCAATTTCTTCGAGCGTTGAGATTTCGTCACAGATAATGAATTCGGGTGAAAGAGTTCTTACAGCAATATCAATCGCATCTTTTTTAGGATACGAATCAAGAACGTCGCAGGTAATGCCAAGGTCATTTATAATTTGTCCGCCGAATTTTGCCGATATTTCTCTTCGTTCATCAATGACTGCAGTTTTTATGTATCTTCCTGTTTTCCCGTTTGAGAGCTGTCTTGCAAAATCACGAAGAACCGTTGTTTTACCGCTGTTCGGCGGACCTGCGATTATCAGGCTTTCGCCGTTAAAGTCATTTATCAGTCCGTCGGCACAGCCAAAAAACTCTTTTGCAATCCTTATGTTAAGAGAGGTAATGTCCCTTATACTTCTGATTACACCGTTTTCACAGACTGCCGTTCCGCATATTCCGACCCTGTTGCCGAAATCAGTTGTTACAAAACCGTTGTTAATATCCTTCTGATGAGAATGAACTGAGAATTCACAAATTCTGCCGAAGCATTCATTTATTTCATCCTTGCTGATAATTATTGAGCTGTCTGAGAACTTACTGCTGCAAATCCCTTTTTCATCAATAAATACCGTACCGTATTTTCCGAATAAGGTTAACGGTCTGTTTTCTCTTAATCTTATTTCATATGCGGTATTCATAATTTCAGGAGACAGCTGCGTCAGAATTTCTCTTACCCTTGACGGAAGCAGGTTAATTGCATATTCTGTTGAATTTTTTATCTTCATAATCACTTTCCTCCACCTGACAAGCCTATGCTTCAATTTATGCAGTTTGTCCCGTACATATTCCAAAATTAACACCATTTTAATTTTTATGTATTGAAAACATATTGATAATAATGTATCATAAGTTTTAATATCGTGAATTATCAATGGAGGTAATTTAATGTCCCGTTTAAATAATAAAAAAAGCTTCACCGATATAATGTATGACAACAGATTTATTCTTCTGTCTTTTGTTTGCTCAAGTGCAATAATGCTTATTGTATTCATAGGCTTCGGACTGTTTCCGTTCGGTGATATCACCATTCTCAGAATGGACCTTTATCATCAGTACGGTCCTCTGTTTTCTGAGCTTTATGACAGAGTAACCTCAGGAGAAAGTCTGCTTTATTCCTGGAATACAGGTCTCGGCAGCAGCTTTCTCGGTAACTATTTCAATTATCTGTCAAGTCCTATCGGTTTTCTGGTTATGCTCATTGCAGGTCATAAAAATATGCCTGAAGCAATAGCCGTTATGGTGCTTATCAAGGCGGCATTAAGTGCAGCTGCGTTTGCGTTTTATCTCAAAAAATCTCAGAAAAGGTCGAATTATTCAACAGTAGGCTTTGCTGTTCTTTATTCCTTCTGCGGTTGGTTTATTGCATATTACTGGAACATAATGTGGATTGATGCTATGGTATTGCTTCCCCTTGTGGCGCTGGGCATTGAGCGCATTATTAAAAACGGCAGACCGGCTCTTTATATCACAGCGTTAGCTCTGACAATGTTTTCAAACTACTATATGTCATTTATGATGTGTGTGTTTGCAATTCTGTATTTCCTTGTTTACTTTATATCAAACTATACCTTCTCTGATTTTATGCGTTTCCTCAAGGGCGGAACAATGTTTGCCTTCGCATCCTTCTGTGCAGCAGGTCTTATGGCTTTCGCACTTCTGCCCACCTTTAACATTCTTCAGGAAACCTCAGCCACCTCAGGCACATTCCCTCAGACGTTTACAACATATTTCGATATCTTTGATTTTATTGCAAATCACCTTGCCTCTGTTCAACCTACAATCAGAAGCAGCGGTGATGACGTATTGCCAAACGTTTATTGCGGTATCCTGACACTTATACTTGTGCCCTTGTATGTAATGCTGAAATCAGTGTCAACAAAGGAAAAGCTTGCTCATATCACCCTGCTCGGACTTTTCCTTATCAGCTTTGATATAAACAAGCTCAACTATATATGGCACGGAATGCATTTCCCCAATGACCTTCCATACAGGCAGTCATTTATGTATTCTTTCTTGCTTCTGATAATTGCATATAAAACCTTCACAAAGCTCAGGGAAATCCCAAACAGATTTATTGCTTTTTCCGGCTTTGCAGCTGTTGCTCTGATAGTCTTAGCTCAAGAGCTTGACAGCAAAAATGTCAATAATTTTACCGTAATTATCAGTCTTGTGTTTGTTGTTGTTTTCTGTGTTGTCCTTACACTTCTCAAAGACAAAAGATATCAGGCTTCAACGGTTTCTCTTCTGCTCCTTTGCTGTATTTTCAGCGAAGCTGTTGTGGCAGATACGGGAAATTACAGTATGGATCAGCCTAAGACTAACTATGCTTCCGATTATGAAACTTTTGAATTTGTGAAGGAATATATCGATGAACACGATGAAAGCGAGTTTTACAGAATGGAGCTCAGCTATCTGAGAACCAGAATGGATCCCGCCTGGTATGACTATAACGGTGTTTCCGTTTTCTCATCAATGGCTTATGAAAAGGTTTCGAAGTTTATTCACAAGCTGGGTATGTACGGCAACGACATCAACAGCTACACTTATTACCCACAGACAGCAGTATTCAATTCTCTGTTCGGCATAAAATACGTGGTTAACAATGTTGAGCCCGACATTCTTGTTGATTCGGATCAATATGAAAAGCTTTATCAGCTTGACAAATTCACAGCATATGAAAATCCTTACGCTTTACCCATCGGATACTGTGTCGATACATCGGTAAGTGAGCTTACAACCGAATCATCAAACCCCTTCCTTGTGCAGAATGAGCTTTTCGAAAAGGCGACGGGATGTGCTGAGGTTATGAAAAAGCTCTATCCGACCTACGTTGCAACAAGTAATCTCAGCGGTTTCAATGCTCCGTATGATAAACAGAGCTTCCCTTATGAAAAAACAGCAAGTGGTATGGAGGCTTCGGCAACATTCTATTTCAAAGCAAAATCAACTGCAAACGTATACCTTTTCGTAACCACGACAGACGGTAATGATGCCGAAACCATGTCTGTTTCTTCTGAAAATTTATCTATGACTCAGGACCTTAGCAAGAAGGGGTACATTCTGGACATTGGTAAAATGAAAAAGGGTGAAACCTTCTCAGCAACGGTACCCGTTAAAAACGATAACGGTACAATTACCTTCTATGCATATTATCTTGATAACGGCTTATTTGAGGACGGATATAATATACTGAATTCCGAAGCAATCGAATACACGAAGTTTACCGATACTCTGATCGAAGGAACCGTATCATGTTCCTCAACAAAGCTGTTTATGACAACAATTCCCTACGACAGCGGCTGGGAAATAACTGTTGACGGCAAGAAGGTACCCGAAAGCAATAAGGTAAAAATCGGCGATGCCTTCCTCGGTTTTTATATTGCAGCCGGTGAGCACAGTATTTCTATGAAATACACCCCCACAGGTCTTGTTGCAGGTATTGCTATTTCAGTTGTAACCCTGCTGATTCTCATTGCTTTCTGCTTTATCTATAAATTAAGACGCAGAACCCACTCCCCTTCCTATAAAACATTTAACCCCATTGACAACTCTTGGTCAGAGGACATCTTAGAGAATGAGGAAGATAACGGAATGGATGAAATTGAAAAAAATCCGTCAGAAGAAGCTTCAACAGAAAATAATCTCCCCGTTCGTGAAATTATCAGTAGTAACGTAAAGACTGAAATTTTCACAATCAGTGAAGATGAGATTATCAACGAGATTTTCGGAGATAATCTTAGTGAATAACAAGATTTATACACAACGAAAAACACCGCATTACTGCGGTGTTTTTCATTTTATCAAGATTTTTATCTTACTTTTTAAGTTCAACAGCCTTCTTAGCCTTTTCAACGATATGAGCTGCATCAAGACCATAGAGGTGGAGAAGCTCAACAGCAGGACCTGATCTACCGTAGGTATCCTCAACGCCCACTCTGAGCACGGGAACGGGAGCCTTTTCACAGATAACCTCAGAAACAGCTCCGCCGAGACCGCCGATAATGCTGTGTTCTTCAGCAGTTACGATTGCACCGGTTTCCTTAGCAGCCTTAATGATGATTTCTTCATCAATAGGCTTGATTGTGTGGATGTTGATAACTCTTGCATCGATACCGTCAGCCTTGAGCTCTTCGGCAGCCATAAGAGCCTCATTCACCATAAGACCTGTTGCAACGATAGTAACATCATTGCCGTCTTTGAGAGTGATACCCTTGCCGATTTCAAACTTATAGGTTGCTTCGTCGTTTACTCTGGGTACTGCAAGACGTCCGAAACGCATATAAACGGGACCGTAGTAATCAGCTGCAGCCAATACTGCCTGATATGCCTCAACATCGTCTGCAGGGTTGATGATAACCATACCGGGAATAGTTCTCATAAGAGCAATATCCTCACAGCACTGATGGCTTGCACCGTCTTCACCCACAGAGATACCTGCATGTGTCGCACCGATTTTTACATTAAGATGAGGATAGCCGATTGTGTTTCTTACCTGCTCAAAAGCACGGCCTGCAGCAAACATTGCAAAGCTGCTTGCAAATACGGTGTAGCCTGTTGTTGCAAGACCTGCAGCAACACCCATCATATTTGATTCTGCGATACCGCAATCGATAAACTTATCGGGGAAAGCGTTTCTGAATGTAACTGTTTTTGTTGCCTTTGCAAGGTCAGCGTCCAGAACGAGAACCTTGTCGTTAGTATTTCCAAGCTCTACAAGAGCCTTACCGTATGCATCTCTTGTTGCGCACTTAATTACGTCAGCCATTTTTACGCCTCCAATTCTGCTAAAGCTGCCTTTAATTCAGCCATAGCGATTTCATACTGTTCAGCATTCGGTGCTGCACCGTGCCAGTCACACTTATCTTCCATAAATGAAACACCCTTGCCCTTGACTGACTTAATAATAATTGCAGTGGGTTTACCCTTTGTTGCCTTAGCTGCGTTGAATGCTTCTTCGATCTGTGTAAAGCAATGACCGCAGATTTCAACAACATTCCAGCCGAAGGCTTCAAACTTTTCCTTTATAGGATAAGGTGAGTTAACCTCCTCAACAGTACCGTCAATCTGAAGGTTGTTATTATCAACGATTGCAACGAGGTTGTCAAGGTTCTTATTGCCTGCAAACATAGCAGCCTCCCAGACCTGACCCTCCTGAATTTCACCGTCACCGAGAGGTGCATAAACTCTGAAATCCTTACCTGAGAGCTTTGCGCCAAGAGCCATACCTACAGCTGCAGAAATACCCTGACCGAGTGAACCTGTGCTCATATCAACACCGTCAAGATACTTCATACTGGGATGACCCTGAAGTCTTGAGTCGCTCTTTCTGAGAGTCTTGAGCTCTTCAACAGGGAAAAAGCCTCTGTGAGCCATAGCTGCATAAAGTGCAGGAGCTGTGTGACCCTTTGAAAGAACAAGTCTGTCTCTGTCTTCCCACTTGGGATTTGCCGGGTCAATATTCATTTCTTCAAAATAGAGATAGGTCATAACGTCAGCGATTGAAAGAGAACCGCCGGGATGACCACTCTTTGCGTTGAAAACTCCCTCGATTATGCCCATACGGACCTTACAAGCGAGGATTTTCAGTTCTTTTTTCTTTGCCTGATCCATTGTTATATTTCCTCCTTTTGCGTAAACAAATTTATAATCAATAAGCATATTTCAGCTCAATGGTCAGTTAATTCATATTGGCAAGCTTTTTGAGAAACTTTGTAAAATACTCGGGTAACTCACTTCTTATTTCAATATATTCGTTCGTTCTCGGGTGAACAAAACCTATCAACCCTGCGTGAAGGCATTGTCCTCCAAGCTCCTTTATGCAGCTTTTCGGCCCGTAGACCTCATCTCCTGCAACAGGATGCCCCGTATACGCCATATGGACTCTTATCTGGTGTGTTCGCCCTGTTTCAAGCCTTACTCTCAGGTGGGTAAAGCCGTTATATCTGTTCTCGACAAAATAATGCGTTACTGCATTTTTTGAATTTTTATCGGTTACCGTCATCTTTTTTCTGTCGGTATGATGTCTGCCTATGGGTGCATCAACAGTGCCCTCATCGGTCTTGAATCCGCCGTATACAACACATTGGTATTCCCTTGTGAAGCTGTGTTCTTTAATCTGCTGTGCAAGATGAACGTGAGCCATATCGTTTTTGGCTACTATAAGCAGTCCGCTTGTGTCCTTGTCAATACGGTGAACAATACCCGGACGAATAACACCGTTTATACCCGAAAGACTGTCTCCGCAATGATACATAAGTGCATTGACAAGGGTCCCCGTGTAATTACCTGCTGCAGGATGAACAACCATATTTTTAGGCTTATTCACAACAAGAAGATCATCATCCTCGTAACGGATATCAAGAGGTATGTTTTCAGCAACAACATCCAACACCTTAGGCTCAGGAATTTCAACGGTTATTTCGTCATTATTCCTGACTTTATAGTTTTTGCTGATAACGATACCGTTTACAGTAACGCCTCCGTCATCAATGATTTTCTGCACAGCTGACCTTGTAAGGTCACTCAGCTCATCGCTGATAACCTTATCAATTCGCATACCGACGGTATCCTGCCCGATTCTTATCACAAAAGTTTCAGCCATTGCTTTCACCCTTTTTCCGTGTCTCAACAATCAGCTCATATATCTCATAAATTATAATTCCGAAAGAGCCGACAGTTATAAGACAATCGGCAAAATTGAATATATAAAAATCAATAAAAAGAACATTTATATAATCAATAACATAGCCGAGCGCAATCCTGTCAATCAGATTACCGATACCTCCTGCCACTATCATGGCAAGTCCGATATAAATAACACCGAACTTAATTTTCTTCGTCAGCATCATAATCAGAACAACAATCAGAATTATAACAGCAACAACAGAAAGAATCTCCGCCATTCCGTCAAAGGTTCCCATCATACCGCCATAATTACGGCAATACTGAATTTCCGCAAAGCCCGGAACCGTAAGACAGCTTTCACCGACGCTGAGGTTTGCCGTAACGGCCTTTTTAATTATCTGGTCAACAATAACCAAAATTGAAACAACTAAAAGTGTGAGTGCTTGAACCATAAAAATACTATACCTTATTTCTTCTTAAATCTTCCGAAGAAGGAGCCCTGAGAATCTTCATCGTCGTCGAAAATGTTATAGCCTGAACCGAATTCCAGCTGTTCGTCTCCCTCATCATCGTCATCAGCCGTATGAAGATCAATGCTTGCAATTTCTTCCTCGTCATCATCCTCAAAACCGTCTGCAAGGTCAAGTGATGTGAAAATATTATTGCTTCTGGCCTCAATGGGCTCAGCGGGAATATCCTTTGTTTCCTCAGCAAGCTGTTTCATAAGCTCTTCGTAATAATCAAGGTCACTTGCATCTGTATTATCAGCTTCATCCTCTGCGGGAGCTGAAACGTCTTCGTAAGTCACTTCCTCTGCTTCTTCGGCTGCTTCAATTTCATCAACAGCTTCTGCTTCTTCAGCAGTTTCAATTTCCTCAACTGTTTCTTCTTCAGTTTCGATATATTCGTCAATGCTTATTTCTTCAACGGATATTTCCTCTATTTCGATTTCTTCAACAGCTTCTTCTGCGATTTCTGCCACATCCTCAGCTATATCCTCAACTACATCTTCATCTTCAGCTTCATTATCGATTTCCTGAGCAGTAAATTCGGGATGATAAACGTCCTCAGAATTAATATGGAAAGACTGGGGATAATATTCAGCTGCATATTCCTGACCGTCAACGTTGATTGTTTCAAATAAAGCAATCTGTCTGTTAAGCACATCGATTACGCTTGATTTATATTCAGCAGTAAGAGACATAAGGTCAGCAAGCTTCTTCTTAGCATTTTCGATCTTTGCGTTTGCATTTGAGGTGATTTCATCAGACTGAAGATTTGCTTTAGCGATAATCTCATCAGCCTTCATCTCAGCATCCTTGATAACAAGCTCAGCTTCGCTGTTTGCCTTTAAAACGATTTCCTGAGCCTTTTCCTCAACCTCGCCGAGCTTTTCGTCATATACTGTCTTTGCCTTTTCAAGATATGCGTCGGCAGCGGCCTTGTTTTCCGTTACGTATGCATCTGTTTCGCCCTTAATAGCTTCAATGGCTTCATCGGCCTTTGACTGAGCCTCGTCCACAAGAATTGCAGCTTTTTCCTTAGCTTCTCTGACAACCTGATCAGCCATACGCTGAGCAGTTACGAGAGCTGCATGAATGCTGTCCTCATCTCTTTTATACTCTTCAACCTTATCAGACAAAGCTGTAATCTTTCTGTATAATTCATCATTCTCTTTCTTAGCTTTTTCATAAGCTGTTGCAAGGGCATCAAGTGTTTCCTTCACCTGAGCGAAAACACTTTCAACCTCAGAGGATTTGTAATTGCCGCCTCTCTGCATCTGAAAGGTATAATTTTTGATTTCATTTATTGACATCATATGCTTTTTTCCTCCTTATCATAAAATCAATTCAGGTTTGTAGTATCGATTTTATTAAATAAATCTCCTGTTAATTCCACGTCCTTGGGTACAACTACGTATGTATAATCAGCAACATTTTCCATCTGCGCTCCGCAGGTGTATCTTACACCGTCGAGGAAGTCTATAATTCTTCTCATAACGTCCTTCTGAACGTGCTGGAAATCAACAAGCGTTATTGTGCTGCCTGAAAGAATATTATCGGCAACCTTAACCGCATCCTCAAGCTTTTCAAGTCGGAGAATAGAAAGCTTGAACTTAGGCTTGGCAGTACCCATTTTATATAAATTACCGCTTGAAGCCTTTCCCGAATCAAATGAAGATACAGGATCCGTACCCGAAGAATATGAGGAATATCCTGAGCCTGAATATGATGATGAATTTACATCTTCAAAGGTATAGCCAGAAGAATAGCCCTTATCATATTCGCCGTAGTTATAGCCTTCGTTGTTTTCGTTAGTCTGCTCTGTTTCCTCCTCAGGTCCGAAAAGTGCCCCCTTTGTAAAGGCTTTGAACTTTGAAAATTTGCTGTTGTCTTTCATTTTGATGTCCTCCTGTATTAATAAATCCTTTGTCCGAAAATTGAGGTTCCTACTCTTACAAGATTTGAACCGTTAAGTATTGCGCTTTCGTAGTCAGATGACATTCCCATAGAAAGAATATCCATAGAAACATTATCTATCTTTTTGCCTTTTATGTCAACAAACATTTGATGCATTTTTGAAAAATATCTGTTAAGCTCCTTTTCTTCACATATGGGAGGTATGGTCATAAGACCCTTTATTCTGATATTTTTCATTTCACTTATCTGATATATCGTATCCTCAAGCAAGGCTGAGTCAAGACCGGTCTTACTTTCCTCATCACCGATATTTACTTCAATAAGACAATTTGTAACTACATCCTTATTTACAGATTGCTTTTCAATTTCCCTTGCCAGCTTTATACTGTCAACAGACTGTATCATATCAACCTTACCCACAATCTGTCTGACCTTGTTTGTTTGCAGATGTCCTATAAGATGAGCCTTGCAGGTGTCGGTATGGAGATACTCCTCTTTCGAAAGGAATTCCTGAACCTTATTTTCGCCTATAAGGGTTATTCCGTATTCAATAGCGTGGTTTATAAATATCGGGTCAACGGTTTTAGTGACCGCCATAAGCGTTATTTCCTCAGGATTTCTGCCCGATTTTAAAGCAGCCTGAGAAATCCGTTCTCTGATTACATCAAGGTTATGCTCAATATCAGAAAACCTTTGTTCAAGTGATAATCTTTCCGTCATATAAATCCCTTCCTTTCGTTATAATCATATCATTAAGGGTAATCTCTCCTGAAGCAGATGAACCGTTACGTGCAACAACGTATTCATCCTCATAAAGCAAAGCATCAACCTCTCTGAATTTCACAAGCTGACCGTTAAGCACGTAAACACCGATTTTCTTTACGGTCTTTCCGTCTTCTTCCTTTTCTGTTTCAACAAGAGCCTCATTGGGAACCTTGAGACCCTCGAAGCTGTCAAGAACAATGCTGATTTTTTCTTTTCTCAGTGCAGCAATATCCTCATTCATAAGATTTGACTGTAAAATTACGCTAACCTTTGAATCACTTACCTCAGAAATGGACTTAACCTTCATCGGAATATCAGATACGTCCGTATTTTCAAAGCTGGCCTTGACAGTTTTGCCAACGTATAAATTCTCGATTGAGGTCGAAGGTATACTGCAGACAGCATACCAGTTATACTCACCTACAATTTTACCTATAACACTTGAGCCGACCTTCTTAGGCTCGGAATTAACCAGCTTTTCAGCTTCTGCAACGGATATACCGTCAAGCTTACCGTAATCTGTAACTCCTTCATATCCGTCAATACTGCTGATAAAGCAGCCGGGAAAATCAGCGGTTATTTTGCTGAAATTTATACCGGAACCCGAAAGATTTTTGATTTCTTTTTTCAGCTGCTTGATTTGCTTCGAAAAATCGAGCTTTTCACCGGTAGCTATCTGTCTTGAAGAAATGTTATATTTAAGAGTTTCAAAATTTTCGGATATTTCGGTAAAGTCATTACTTTCTATTTTAAAAATCAGCTCATCAAGCTCATTATTGATTGTTGCATCAAGTCTGTCAATATCAAGATAGCTCAGAAGTGCCTGATTCTGAAGCTGTTCATAGTATTCCAGTTCTTTTTCAAGCTCCTGCTTCTGCATATAAATCTTTGCATCGTTTGCAGATTTGAAGAACAACGCAATCGTGTCACCTGCGGCAACTCTCGAGCCATCCTTCACATAAGGTATATATACACCCTCTTTATTGTTGCGGATGAGTGCTTTATTGTCTGAATTGCTGCCTCTGACCTCATCTCTGATTACAATACAGTCAGCATCAGCCGTTGTATTTTCAGTAATCATAACAGCGTACTGCGTATAAATATTATTAACTGAGTTCAGGTAAAGATTATACCCTATATAAGCAAACAGCAACACAACTGCCAGTGCCGACATTATTTTTGTAGGTAATCTTTTCATAGCTTCTCCTTATTTTTTTGTATGCCTCAGGCCATTGCTCTCATAACAGCTTCTGCAGCCTTTTCCGTAAGCTCTTCTTTTGAATATCTGTCAATGCTCAGCCAGTTTATGTTTTCGTTTCGTCTGAACCATGTCAGCTGTCTTTTTGCATATCTTCTTGTTTGCATTTTCAGACGTTCAAGAGACTGCTCCAGCTTCTCCTCACCGTTAAGATACGGAAGAATTTCTTTATAACCGATTGCCTGATTAGCGGTGTTTTCACCGTAAACTGAATAAAACTTTCTTGCTTCGGCAACGAGACCGTCTTTTACCATAAGGTCAACTCTCAGATTGATTCTGTCATATAAAAACTGTCTGTTATCAGCTGTAAGACCGATAATAACAGGCTCAAGAACAGTACCGTTCATCTTCGACTGTTCAACCTGATTTGTAATTGTCTTGCCGGTCTTATAATAAACCTCAAGGGCTCTTACAATCTTTTTAAGATTATTCTGATGTATCTTTTCAGCTGCTTCAGGGTCTATTCTCAGCAATTCATCATAAATAGCCTCCGTACCCTGATTTTCAGCCTTGCTATAAAGCTCCCTTCGTATACCGTCATCGCCTTCCATATCAAAAAATTCAATATTTTCAAGCAAGGTATTAACGTAAAGCCCTGTTCCGCCTACGATTACGGGAATTCTGCCTCTTGAAGAAATATCTTTAATTGCACGCATTGCTTCCTCTTTATAAAGTGCAACGCTGTAATTCTCATCAGGAGAAACAAAATCAATCATATGATGAGTAATTCCCTGCATTTCTTCTTCGGTTGGCTTGGCTGTAGCTATCTGCATATCCTTATAAATCTGCATTGAATCAGCAGAAACCACTTCACCGTTGAAACGCTTTGCAAGCTCAACACCCAAGGATGTTTTACCGGAAGCGGTAGGACCGACAACAACTATTGTAAATATCTTATCCATACGCTTCCTCCTGATTTTACTGTATTCTTCCGAACTGCTTTTCAAGCTCAGACTTGGTCATTTCTATAAGCACGGGTCTGCCGTGAGGACAGTATCTTATACTTTCATCTTCGAGCAGCATTTCAACAAATTTCTGCTGTTCATAGGGTGTTGTATAGTCTCCTGCCTTGATTGCTGCTCTGCAAGCTGCACTGTGGTATATCCACTCAATTTTCTCAGTCTCAATATCATTTTTATCATCAACAAGATAGCCTGCAATTTCAGTTATTTGTGAAGGTATATCTCCACTCTTGATTTCACACGGGCATTCTCTGACAACTACCGAACCGAGACCAAAATCCTCAACGGTGTATCCTGCCTTCCGGAGCAAATCAAGGTTTTCAAGAACAGCCGAATACTCAGCCTTGCTGAGAGAAACGGTTACGGGAGTAAACAGATATTGAGACGGTATTTCGTTTTTCTTCAGCTTATTGAAAATCATTCGCTCGTGCGCTGCATGCTTGTCAACAATTACAAGCTTATTGTCAATCTGCGCAAAAATATATGTTTTAAATGCTTCACCGATAACTCTTACTTCAGGCTTAACCTTATCGGAATCGGTGAAAATAACTGTATCCGTGCTATCCACGGCTTTATTTTTTTCTTCTTCCGGTATCTCTTCGGCATTGACTGACTTAACCTCTGTTTTCTCAGCAGTAGCCGCATCAAAAGCTATATGCTCAATAGAGCTGTCAGTAATATGTGTCTGCTTTTCGTTCTTTTTTCTGTAAAAATCTCTGAGCAGATCCTCGCCGTCATTTTCGTTTGGGGAAATCTTTACCTTGCCGCTGTCCTCAAGACGGCTTGCAACACTTTTGAATTCCTCACCTGTCAGGTTTTGCCAAAAGTCTTTTTTGGGTTTTGCCTCCATTTTTATCTGCGAATACTGCGGTACTGCCGGCTGCGCCCTCTGAGCCTTCTGCACAGAACGGGTAAGGTCAGCCTGAACACGTGTATCCTGATTGTTAAGAGCATTGAGACAAGCGTAATATACTGCATTAAAAATACGTCTGTCATCGCTGAATCTGACTTCGGTTTTAGCGGGATGCACATTGACATCAACGTCTTTGGCGTTGACTTCAATATTCAGAACGCAGGCAGGAAATTTTCCTACCATAACCGAATTTTTATAGGACTGCTCAAGTGCTGCCATAACGGTTGTTGATTTAATAAATCTGCTGTTCAGGAAACAGAACTGCATACCTCTCGTAGCACGGCAGGAAACAGGTCTTGAAATATATCCCGATACCCTCACATTATCAATTTCATAATCAACCGATATCAGGGAATCGGATACTTCCTTCCCGAGAACGGAATAAACGGTTGAAAGCAAATCGCCGTTTCCGTTGGTGAGCATTGCCTGCTTTCCGTCACGGATGAATCTTATGCTGACCTCAGGATGAGACAGAGCAATTCTGTCAACAACAGCAGAAACAGCATTTGCTTCGGAAACATCCTTCTTGAGAAACTTCATTCTTGCAGGGGTATTAAAAAATATATCGCTGACAACAATTGTTGTACCGTCGGGACAGCCTGCCTCTTCAAGAACCAGCTCTTTTCCACCTTCAATACAATAATGCACACCAATATCGCTTTCAGGTGTTTTTGTCAGCACGTCAACCTTTGCAACGGCAGAAACAGAAGCAAGAGCTTCTCCCCTGAAGCCAAGTGTGTAAATGCTGTCAAGGTCATCTACGGTCTTTATTTTACTTGTTGCATGGCTGACAAAGGCCGTTGCAACATCCTTTTCTGAAATACCGCATCCGTTGTCGGTGACACGCATATAGCTTGTACCGCCGTTCATGATTTCAACCGTAACCGATGTTGCACCGGCATCAATTGAGTTTTCAAGCAATTCCTTTATAACGCTTGCAGGACGTTCGACAACTTCGCCTGCGGCAATAAGGTCGGCTATATTTTTTGGTAAAACTCTTATTTCAGGCATAGCTGCCTACCTCCTTTAATCAGTTATTTTTAACTTTATTTATAAGCTTATATAAAACGTTCATAGCTTCAATGGGTGTCAGAACATTTGCATCCATATTTTTAAGCTCATCATAGATTTCATCGGCAATATTTGTTGTCATGGAAATCTGAAGGTCACGCTCCTCGGTAACATCATCGTCCGAGGGCATAGCGGACATATGAACGGCCACACCGTTGCTTTCAAGCTCGGCAAGAATAACTCTCGCCCTTGTAACCACAGAATTAGGTACACCCGCAAGCTTTGCAACCTCGATACCGTAGCTTCCGTCTGCTCCGCCTCTGATTATTTTTCTGAGGAAGGTTATGTTTTCGCCCCTCTTTTTAACGGAAATATTATAATTCTTTACTCCGTCAAGTATATCTTCAAGCTCGGTAAGCTCATGATAGTGTGTAGCAAAGAGGGTCTTAGCGCCGAGCTTCTTTTTATCGGTGACATATTCCACCACAGCTCTTGCTATACTCATACCGTCAAAGGTTGACGTACCTCTGCCGATTTCATCAAGAATAATAAGGCTCTTGTTGGTGGCGTTTTTCAGAATGCTTGCAACCTCACTCATTTCAACCATAAAGGTTGAAGCACCTGCGGCAAGGTCATCGGAAGCACCGACTCTTGTGAAAATCGCATCCACAACTCCGATTTTTGCACTTCTTGCAGGAACAAATGATCCTATCTGCGCCATAAGACTTATAAGTGCAACCTGACGCATATATGTTGACTTACCTGCCATATTTGGTCCCGTTATAATAGCACATCTGTTTTTTGACGTGTCAAGAACTGTATCGTTAGGTACAAACGGTGAGCTTTTAAGCATTTTTTCAACAACGGGATGCCGTCCGTCAACAATATTTATAACACTTTCCATTGTGATTTCAGGACAGACATAGTTGTTTTCAACAGCTACCGTTGCAAGAGAGCATAACGTGTCAAGATAAGCAAGGGCGTTTGCTGTTGCCTTGATTCTTCTGAATTCCTCTGAAATCTTTTTTCTTATCTGAGAGAAAATTTCATATTCCAGCTTGACCATCTTTTCTCTTGCGGAAAGAATTTTACTTTCAAATACTTTAAGCTCTTCCGTAATATATCTTTCGCAGTTAGTAAGGGTCTGCTTTCTGATATAGCTTTCGGGAACAAGCTCTTTATAAGAATTGGAAACCTCGATATAGTAACCGAAAACCTTGTTAAAGCCTATTTTCAGCTTCTTAATTCCGGTTTTTTCCTGCTCCTCCATCTGCATTCTTGCTATGTATGCCGTTCCGTTTCTGTCAATATCGTGAAGCTCATCAAGCTCACTGTTAAATCCGTCACGGATCATACCGCCTTCTCTTGTTGTAAAAGGAGGCTCATCAACGATTGCGTTTGCTATGAGCTCTCTTACGTCATCAAGCAGGTCTATATCTTCAAAAATTCCTCTTAATGCTGAGGATTTGAACTGCGAAGTCAGGCTTTTAATCTCAGGCAGACATTCGGCTGTTGCCTTGAGAGAATTAAGCTCCTTAGCGTTTGCGGTTTCATAGAGAATTCTTGTCATAAGTCTCTCAATATCATATACACCGTTAAGACATCTGACAATTTCTCCGCACTGCATAGGCATATCAACAAGCTCCGCAACAGCATTCTGACGGACAATAATCTTTGTATGATCAACCAGAGGCTTATTGAGCCACTCTCTCATTGTTCTTTTACCCATAGGGGTTTTTGTTTTGTCGAGAACCCAGAGAAGAGTTCCCTTCTTCTCTCTGTTTCTCATAGTTTCACTGATTTCAAGATTTCTTCTTGACCAGTGATCAAGCCTCATAAACTGATTATCGGAATAGAAATCGATTTCCTGAATGTTATCAAGATCATTTTTCTGCATCTTCTTGAGATAATTCAGACATGAGCCTAATGCGCAAATCGCAGTTATATTATCTAAAAGAGAATACTTTGCCAGCTTCTCGATACCGAAATGCTCGGCTGCGCTTCTCTTACAGCTTTCAAAATCAAATTCATTGTCGGGTAAAATATCACAGGTTGAATTTGCAAGCCCGGATATAAAGCTTACAAGTCTGTTACTTTCTTTTACACGTCCGTTGACAATAACCTCGCTGGGAGAAAATCTGCTCAGTTCATTGATTACGTCATTATCATATTTTTTCTTTTCTATGCTTGTAAGACTCAGCTTACCTGTCGAAACATCGGCAAAGCACATGCCCACCTGCGAATCAACAATGTAAATTGAGGCAAGATAATTGTTTTTACTTTCATCAAGCATAAGATTTTCAATAACGGTACCGGGAGTGACAATTCTCACAACGTCTCTTTTGACTATTCCCTTTGCCGTTGCAGGATCCTCAGTCTGTTCGCAGACTGCAACCTTATAACCCCTGCTGACAAGACGAGCTATATATGTATCTGCACTGTGAAACGGCACTCCGCACATCGGCGCCTTTTCTTCATTTCCGCAGGCACGTCCCGTAAGAACAAGCTCAAGTTCTTTTGAGGCAACCCTTGCATCATCAAAAAACATTTCATAAAAATCACCGAGACGGTACATAAGTATGGTGTCTTCGTAATCTTTTTTTATTTCAAGGTACTGTTGCATCATCGGGGTAAATTCAGACATTTTTCTTTCCTCTCACTTTTTCTGCAAAGGTGCAGCCAAAAACCGCACCCTTGCAATAAACTTCAAATCAATGGCAACCGCTGCATGAAGAACATGAGCCACCGCAATCATGCTCCTCAGCCTTCTGAGGCTCACATGTGTAGGGGTCTTCACCGTTTACACAAAGACCAAGAATCTGCATTACATAGTTCATGAGCTCATCGATTTCGGCTCTTGCTTCTTCGTAAGCCTTCATCTTTTCATTTGTCATAAACTTTGTATAGACTTCTTCAAATTCCTTGTTGAAGGCTGCGATTTTGGTTTCATCAGCTTCCTCACCCTTTGAAGCTTCCTGCTGGAAGTTCATCTGGATAAGCTGAATCTGAGAAATAAGTCCCATAAGCTCTTCATCTTTTTCATTTGCTTCTCTTGCTGCTGTGAATCTGAGGTAACGCTCGTCCTGCTGGATAGCTGCACCCAGTTCTCTGGTCATCTTAATAATGTCCATTGTTATACTCCTTTGAATTTATTCTAGCTGATAAATCAGCAAAATTAACACATTTCTCCACGGACAATCCATGTTCTGCATTCCGTGACTTTAACATTCACAAAGCTTCCGATGAGGTTTTCATTGCCGCAAAACTCAATTATAATATTGCCCTCAGTCCTGCCCGATAAAACACCTTCCGCCTTCGCTTTTTCTTCACAAAGCACTCTATATACCTTATCCTTCATTCCTGCAGTTCTTCTGCCGGCAATCTGCTCCTGCAAATCCGTCAGCTCCTTGAACCACCTACCCTTTTCTTCTCTTGAAACAGGGTCAGGCATTGAATACGCCTTTGTACCTTTTCTCGGAGAAAAAATGAAGGTATATAACGATGTATATTTCACTTCGTCAATAAGCGAAAGTGTGTCTTTAAACTCATCATACTGCTCACCGGGGAATCCGACGATAATATCACTTGTAATCGAAAGCTCCGGCATAAGCTTATAAGCATATCTGATGAGAGACAGATATTTCTCTCTTGTATACTTTCTGTTCATTTCTTCAAGAACTTTGTCGTTTCCGCTTTGAACCGGGAGATGCAGATGCTTTGCAACCTTATCGCACTGAGCCATTGTATCAAGAAGCTCTGTCGTGCAATCCTTTGGATGTGAAGTCATAAACCTTATAATGAAATCTCCCTCAATTGCATTGATTGCTCTGAGAAGTGCAGGAAAATTATACTCACTGCCTTTGTCTCTGTTATAAGAATTCACATTCTGACCCAGAAGTGTAATTTCCTTATACCCCTGAGCCACAAGGTGCTTTGCTTCATTGACTATTGTGTCAAAATCTCTGCTTCTTTCTCTGCCTCTTACATAAGGCACAATGCAATAACTGCAGAAGTTATTACAACCGTACATTATGGGAAGCCACGCCTTGAACCGTCCGTCTCTGTGAACGGGAAGTCCTTCAGCTATAACACCGTCGCTGTCGGTTATGTCAAAAACCCTCTTTTTTGTACAGAGGACTCTGTAAAGCAATTCGGGAAGCTTGTGTATTACGTGGGTACCGAAAAGCAGATTTACGTAAGGAAAGCTCTTATATATCCTGTCAGCAATATGCTGTTGCTGCATCATACAGCCGCACAAAGCGATTATCATATGAGGCTTTGCCTTTTTATACTGCTTGAGGGCGCCGATGTTGCCGAAAACTCTGTCTTCAGCGTGTTCTCTTATGGCACAGGTGTTGTATAAAACAAGATCGGCCTGAGAAACGTCATCGGTAAACTCGTAACCCATTTCCTCAAGCATACCTTTTATTCTTTCACCGTCAGAAACATTTCCCTGACATCCGTAGGTGTGAACAAAAGCCTTGGGATTTTCGGTGCTGAACCTTGAAGAAATTACGGTTTTTACAAGCTCTGAATATTCGGTTTGTTTTTCAAGTTCCTCCTTACTTACAAGGAAGTTTCCGGATTTTTTTATATCTGTCAACTCAGAATTCCTCCAAATAAACACAATAACTCATAGTATCGGTTAATTATATCACTTTTTAAATTATACTTCAATAGAAAAGTTGAATATTTCCCGTCTAAAAATTGAATTTTATATAAAAAAAACGGACTATGTTGTCCATAATCCGTTTTTGATGTTTATATATTGTGTTTTAATCAGAAACCGAGCATTGAAAGCATCTTCAGGAAGATATCTTTGATAATTGCTACTATATTCGCCAGGATTGAACCGAGATCTATACCCATATCAACAGGACCTTCGGGATCAATGTTACCGCTGTCTGTTGCAACGCTTCCGTCAAAGTCTGAAGTATGCTGAGAAAGCCAGTAAATCATACCGTTGGGATATTCAAGCTTCACTTTCTCCCCTACTCCGTTTACGGTTGACATATATTGATAATCTCCGCCCTTGGTATTGAACATATCATAATTTACTGCAAACCATGCGTGATGTGAGCTTGCTGTGGGTAAGCCGGTGGCGTATGTAACCATTTCAAGAGTTGAAAAACGGCAATCTTCGGGGTTGTTATTTGTCTTGACAATTTTTTCCCAGGTGGGCTCAACGGAATTTCTGTAGCTTACAAGCGGGTCAAGAACACCCGAAGTGAGCCACATGGGAATATCTGCACACAGAGCAATATCCTCCTCGGTGGGTATCCATGCGGGACAAATGGGGAATGCGGCAGCAAACATATCAGGATATGCAACACACATTCTTAAAGTCATCATACCGCCCATTGAATAGCCACCGATATAAATTCTGCTGATATCAACACTATCTTTATTAAGAGCGATAAACTCATCAACAGCAGCTCTTAACGGATAAACTGCTGCAGGGCCCCAGAACACACCCTTATCCTCAGGCACTCTTGCAGCCAAAATGTATGCGCCTTCGCTGCCTGTAAATCTGCTTTGGAAATCTGCACTTGTCCAGTAAGCAATCTCGCTGTTGTCAACCTGCTTGCCTTCATATTCACCGTCACCGAGACCGTGAAGCCAGATGACAAGAGGATATTTTCCGTCATCATCGTCTTTTACAGGTGAAAAATAACGGTAATCTATTGTAATTCCGTCGGTTTCGGGACCTGCACCGTAAATGAACTGTTCCCTAAGCTTTTCAATACCTGCCGAAAGAGGTAATGCGCCTTCACCTGCAGCAGATGATGCTGTTGCAAAAACACCGAAAAGCATAGTTACAGCCATAATTACTGCTAAAATCTTTTTAATCTTCATACAAATTCCTCCTTTTTTGTTGTACAACTAATTTTATCACAAGTTTAAATTCCCGTCAACAGAATGTAGTATTTTTAATAAATAAGTAAAACTATGCACACATTAAATTGCTATACTGTAAAAAAATGAGAGGAAGAAGAAAAATGAAAAGAAAGATTTTACGGTGGATACCCATAACTGTCGGTGCATACCTTGTTGTAAATGCAATTGTTGTCCTAATTGTCTATGCCTCCAACCTCGGTCTTATCCCCCAGGCCGCCTTTGGCTGGTTGCTTATCGGATACGGAATATTCTATGACAGAATAAAGAAAATCAAACCAAAATACATCCACGCTTTTGTAGCACTTGTAACTGCAGGTATTCTTATTTACAGCGGTGCTTTGGCTGTCTACGGAAGTGTGGATAAGGTTGAATATGATGAAGATGTTGTCATTGTTCTCGGCTCAGGTCTCAGGGGTGAAGAGGTAGCTCCAAACCTTGCAAAACGCCTTGATAAAGCCGCAGAATACTATGAAAAGAACAATGATGCATACTTTGTTGTAACAGGCGGGCAAGGACCTTTCGAACAGATTACAGAGGCTCTTGCCATGGAAAGATACCTTATTGAAAAAGGCATACCTCAGGAAAAAATTATTAAAGAGGATAAATCAACCTCTACATACGAGAACTTTGAGTTTGCTTTCAATATTCTCAACGAAAATCAAATCCCCACAGATTCGGTTATATTTATTACCAATAAGTTTCACATCTTCCGTGCAGAGGGAATCTCAAAATCTCTCGGCATTGAGGTAATGAAGCTCGGTGCAGACACGGTGTGGTACACGGTTCCGATGAACTATATGAGAGAAATGGTAGCAGTTTTAAAATATCTGTTGACCGTTGTTATCTGAATTTAGCAAAACCCCTTGACATTTTTATGGGTTGTGTGTTAATATTGTCACTGCTTGAGATAATATCAGCACACAACCGACAACTTAATAAATCAATTACTCAGTATGCCCACTTTTTCACTATTCACTCTTACTTATTACTTCAAATATGGGGGCGTAGCTCAGCTGGGAGAGCGCTTGAATGGCATTCAAGAGGTCAAGAGTTCGATCCTCTCCGTCTCCACCATGAAATCCGTAATCGTTATGATTGCGGATTTTTTGATTTTTTGATTTATGGAATTATTGAAATGTTGATATATTTGTGATAATATAAATAAAAAGTCTGAAAGGATGTTTTTAATATGGGACTGTTTGACTTTTTAAAGAAAAAGACTACTACGCAGGATTCGTCAAAATCAAATTCAAATACGACTAATAATCAAACATTCACCTATGAAGCGCCCAAACCTTCTTATGTGAAAAAAGAAGTATTAGATAAAACCTCGAAGTATGAGATTGCTGTTGAGCAAGATGGCCCTCCGTTGTTAAGTGATTTAATAAAATCTGCAATTCCAAGCAAACAAGGATTATATCCACATGAATTAATTATGTTGGAATATGCCCCTAGTTTTAAGACTTCTAACAACACCTTTCAGCAATTTTGGTATTATCAATATTCTGTAACAGAGCCTCAATCATTATTAGATAGTTTGTTTGTTCGTGGCTTTATAGAAATAGGAGATTTGAAATCAGCATTACAAAAATTGAAACTTCCTGAAATAAAAGAAGAATTGAAACTTTTAAATCAAAAAGTTTCAGGCAAGAAAGACGAACTCATTATCAGACTGCTTGAAAATGGTGATGTTGATTATTTGAATAGAAAATTTAAGGAAAGATACTATGTTCTTACTGAAAAGGGCGAGCAAGAATTAAAAGAAAATCAATATGTTTCATATCTGCATAGAAACAGATATATGTCAGTTTGGGAAATGAATCAAAGAATAGCTCAAACACACTGTGCATATAGAGATATATTATGGGGATATTTTAATGAACAGTCAGGTGTATATTTTCAAAATATGGACTTTGGTCTTTACCGAAACATGCGCTTAAATATGCACGATTTTTTATATGAAGAGGAGAAATACAAATCGGCGCTTCATTTATTGGTTGAAGTGATTTCATATGATTTAAGTGGTTTGGGCAATAATTACAAGTTTGTATTGGAGAATAAAAAAGTATTTAAAGATATATATCGTACAAGTCGCCTTTCAAACTTATTTACCGGTGAAGATGAAACCGAGGTCACTTTACCGCCTGCTATAATAAGTTATTTTGAAAGGCTTCAAAGTAATCTAGGTATGGATAGTGAAGAGTTTATTGGGTATGTATATAATGAGTTTGCTGAAATACATATCAAAGATAGAATTTTTAATGCAGATGAATGTGCAAATATAATTCTTTCTGAAATTGGTTTGGAACAACGAAAAATAAAACATAGTTACAAAGTTGCTGAACAGAGAGTTGAAAAAATATAAAAGCAGATTTATTAATCGCAAAACCGAGCAGAGCTTAAAATCTCTGCTCGGCTTTTTTACCCCACCTTATCAATACCCACCACAAACTGCTCAAAATCAATATTAAGCTCATACCTTTGCAAGAAAAATCAAATCATAATAATTCCTTGAAGTCTTGTTTTGTTTGTGATATACTGTTTCGGGTAAAAAATCAGAATTAGTTTTCGTGCAAAACCGAAGGGAGACATATTGATGCAAAAAAACGAATTGCTTCGCAACAAAAAGCTTTATTTATTTGATATGGACGGTACCTTATATTTAGGAAGTCAGCTCTATGATTTCACGTTGGAGCTTTTGGATACTCTGAAGAAAACAGGCCGTAAATACCTTTTTATGACCAATAATTCCTCCAAGAGTGTTGATGATTATGTAAAAAAACTGGGTACACTGGGCATCTCAGCCTGCAGAGAGGATTTTATGACTTCGTCTCAGGCGACTGCTTATTATCTTCACAAGCACCACGAAGGTCAGAAGCTTTATGTATGCGGTACCGAATCATTAAAAGAGGAACTGCGCAATGAGGGTTTCACGGTTACAACCGATGTAAAAGAAACCGAATGTATTGTTATGGGCTTTGATACAGAGCTGACCTTTCAGAAGCTTCACGACGTAAGCTATATGCTGTTGACCCGTCCCGAGCTTCCCTATATCGCCACCAACCCCGATTACGTATGCCCCACGGAGTTCGGCTCTGTGCCTGATTGCGGAAGTGTTTGCGATATGATCTACAATGCTACGAAAAAACGTCCCGTTGTCATCGGAAAGCCCTCTCCCCTGATGCCCGAGCTTGCAATGGAGGCATACGGTATTTCAAAGGATGAGGCATGCGTTGTGGGAGACCGTATATATACAGACGTTAAATCAGGTCTGAATGCGGGCATCACATCAATACTTGTTATGAGTGGTGAAACCACAAAGGAAATCCTTGACGAAAGCGAAGATAAACCGCACATAGTATTACAGGATGCAGGAGAAATTCTTACAGCGCTGAAACAATAAAAGACTATAAGCCGAGCAGAAGCGTCAAAGCTCTGCCCGGCTTATTATAATTTTAAAAATATTCACTTTATGGAAAATTTCTTTATCAGACTCTTTATGCCTGAAACAGCTGCCATTATTCCCAGACAAGCAATACCGAATATGGGCGAAACGGATAAATATACGTGTGCATCGTTGGTGCTTGTTACTAACGGTGCCAGCATACTCACCATAACAAACAAAGGAAACAGCCACTTTATTTTATCCTTTATCATTCCTGCATAAACAAAGTTCAATACTGAGGCATAAATCAATATTAAAATCGGTTCGGTAAGCGGATTGAACTTCAAAACAAATTCCGGCAAAACGAAGTAAACAAGAATCTGAATACAGCAGGCAGATATCAGATGAATAACCGAACGGTTTATTCTCACAATTTCATTCTCTTTATCCTTCAGCACATCGACAATTGTTTCATCTGTGCAGGATATTATTTCATCTATCTTTTGCTTTTCATCCGTGCTTTCGCTGAAATTTTCTTCAGAAGTCTCGGAAAAATCAAAGCGTTCACCGATTAGTATCTCGTTGATTGAAACTCCGAATATGTCGGATAGCATCAGCAGCATATCTGCATCGGGCAAGCCTTTTCCCGTTTCCCATCTTGAAACAGCTTTGTCGGTGCAATTCAGTCTTTGCGCCAGCTCAAGCTGTGTCATATTCATTTCTTTTCTGAGCGATTTTATGAAGTCACCTGTTTTATATGTATTCATTCTGCACTCCCCTTTCTTTATTTCAACCGAATTATATCACAGCAAGCATAAAAAGTCACCCTATGATTCATAGAGTGACTTAAATTATTTACTGAATTGATAATTTACGGTTTTAGTAATCAGTTAACGGGATATACATACATATTATCATAATCCATATCTGAACAAAGACTCAGCGACGGATTGGTAAGATCATAAATTGATGACCATTGAGTTGAGTATACTCTCCCCTTTTCATCAGGATCAGTTCCTGTGATTCTGGCTGCTTCAAGCAGATTCATACCCTCTTGTGCGGTGAGCACAGATTTGGTTTCTGTCAGCTTTTTCTCAAGAATCTCATAGCGGTCAAGTCCCTGCTTTTCATACTCAAAGGGTACATCATGAAGATAAAAATTTGTTGCAGCAATAAATCCGTTTTCCTTTTCAGTCACAACAATTTCATTGTTTACATATGAAACAACAACACTGTTGCCCTTTGCGTCAGCTATCTGGAAGTGATAGCAACCCTTTGCAGCGGCAAACATATCAACGCTTCTGAGAAACGCAAGAGCTTCGTCTACGTCGGCACACTTATCAAGCATTGCACGAATAGCAAGCGTTGTACCTACATCAGGCTTATCAGACTGTTGTGCGGTAGCAGGTGCCTGAAGCTGTAAAACACCCACAGCAAGGCCCATTTCATTTACGCCGTCAAGAGGGAAAAAAGCAGTTGCCAACGTATTGATTCTGTTTTGAAGCTTGTTTGGTGTAAATGTTTCGTTATATCCCAAGAAGCTGAGATTTACCACCGAAACAGAGCTGTATGCACCTTTAGGTGAAGTTCTGACAACAGCAAGGTCGGTTGTCTGATTATCGAGGTTTCTTCCAAAAATATAGCCGTTTTCAGGGGTTTGAGCATAAAAGGTTGAGCAGGCAAGATTCGGAATTTCATAGGGCACCTCAATAGGAAGTCCCTTGAGCATTGTTTTAATTATATACTGCACCAATTCCTCTTCAGTTGATGCGCCGCCTGACTGCAGAAGCTCATCAAGCTTATAGTCAGCAGCATAGTTGACCTCATATATTCCCGTGTCACCCTTCTCTTTCACCGAAAGCAGAGTTCTTGCCTCACCCTGAAATACCGCCAGTGCTGCAATTATAACGACAATAAAAACAGCAACAAACGAAATAATGATTTTTTTACCCGTTTTCATAATACAATCTCCTTTTTTAATAATCTGCGGGTTTTTCAAAGGAAATTCTGCCTAATTTTCCCCCACGGTATTCATCAAGAAGCATAACAGATACCCGTTCGGTATCAATCTCACCGCCGCTTATAAGCATACCTCTTTTTCTGCCTATTACCTCAAGAAGCTCATATACTTCGAGGGAGGCAATGTTTTCAATCTTCTGAAGCTTGTATCTTTCAATAAGAAGATCCGTATAATCCTTCTGAAGCACTTCAAGAAGCCGCATAGCCATTGTTTCGGTATCCATAACATCGTCCTTTACCGAGCCGATAAAGCCGAGCCTGTCACCTACCGTCTTATCATCAAATTTCGGCCAGAGAACACCGGGAGTGTCAAGAAGCTCAATCCCGTTTCCGATAACAAACCATTGATTGTGGCGGGTTACACCGGGCTTATCGGCAACCTTGGCTCTGTTTTTTCCTGCCATTCTGTTAATGAATGATGATTTGCCTGTGTTGGGAATGCCTACAACCATTACCCGCAGAGCCTTTCCTGCCATTCCTTTTTCTTCATTAGATTTAATTTTCTCGGCAAGCACCTGGCGAACCAGAGGTCTGTAAGCGCCCAGCCCCTTTCCGCTTCTGCAGTCAACAGCAATGGCATACTGACCGTGTGATTTGAAATACTCAATCCATTCTTTTGTTGTCTGCTCGTCAGCCATATCGCATTTGTTAAGGAGTACGATTCTCGGCTTTTTATTTGTAAGCTCATCAAGCTCGGGATTACGGCTGCTCATTGGTATGCGTGCATCAAGAAGCTCCGTCACAGCATCAACAAGAGGAAGACTTTCCTTTATCTGACGCCTTGTTTTTGCCATATGTCCCGGAAACCATTGAACTATCTGCTTCTGTGAATCTGACATTTTATTTCCCTCCGAAAGAGTTTGATAAATTTTAACATATAACCCTGTATATTGTCAAATTTTAAAGAGACGAAATGCTTTACAAAAAATATGATTTGATGTATAATTATCAGACGAGGTGTAAAAATGGAAATATATGCTATTGAGAAAAGACTGAACCGTTTATCGAATATGGGACTTATAACAAGGCAGGTTGCTTCACAGATAATCTGCACTTACTGCGATGATGAAAGCAAACAGAGGCTCATTGAAGAAAACATCAGCAAAATCGAAAAAATGAATGACGAAGCAGACGATTTGTTCATACAGTTAAACGTATTGATAAACGAAATGCTTTATTGATATAACCGTCCATGGCGTAGCTGGATAACGCATCAGACTCCGACTCTGAAGATCAAGAGTTCAAATCTCTTTGGGCGGGCCAAAAACCGACTTGTCAGACAAGTCGGTTTTAATTTTGCGGCTTCAGACACAAAAGGAACCACCGGGGCTTTACTCCCCGGTGGTAATTTTATGCTTCAATTATTTTTTTACTGAAGTCAAAATCTCTGTAACGAATCTTATTATCATTGCAAAGAAGCAGGAAATACGACTCATTATATCGTTTCCGTGCACCTTACCGCCGCACATATGACAAGTATCATCTGCCGGATCATCAGGTGTATCGGGTTGCTCGAAGATGTGTCC
>JAFSEP010000050.1 GCA_017435665.1 Clostridia bacterium
CATCCGTTTGGCAAAGAAGCACTTGTACGTTGAGAAGTTGACTCCCGCTGTGCTGAACGATATGGTGAAAGCCGTGTATGTTCACGCACCGGACAAGTCCAGCGGACACAGAGTGCAGGATGTAGACATCAGCTACAATCACATCGGCATACTCCCCGCCAATTTACTCTATGACATTATGAATGGAAAAGCGGCATGATTACTCATGCCGCTTCCCGAAAACATTATTATACTGTTTTATTGGACCGCTCCCCACGGTCAGCACTTTTTTCTTATTCTTCGTCCTTCTTAGCCTTAGCAGCCTTCTTTGCAGCCTTTGCTTCTTCAGCAGCCTTCTTTGCTGCTTCTCTTTCTGCTGCTGCCTTTTCGTTAGCTGTGTTGTTCATCTGAACAGCCCACTTTGTGATCTTCATCTTGTTTCTGTCTGCGCCTGTTTCGATTACGTATGAGTCTTCCTTAACTGAAACAACTCTGCCGCAGATACCGCCGATTGTTGTGATTTCGTCACCCGGCTGGATGTTATCACGCATCATCTGATCTTCCTTCTGCTTTTTCTTCTGAGGTCTGATCATCATAAAGTACATAAGACCGAACATTGCAACGAGCATAATGATCATTGACATGCTGCCGCCCTTACTGCCGTCTGCGCCTGATGCTGCAAGAAAATTATAGAACATTTTAGTTCCCTCCGTTTTTTTAAAATTACATATCCTTTGTATTATACAGAAATCGGAATTATTATTCAACTGTTTTTTGAATGTTTATGTGAACAAATTATTAAAAATCATATTCTTGTGTCAAGCAAGTCAACATATTTATCCTTAAACTCAGCAAAAGTACCGTTATCGAGTGCCTCTCTTATTCTTTCAAGAAGCGTGTTATAGAAATGGAGATTATGGATAACAGCAAGTCTCAGACCGAGAACCTCCTTGCTTTTAAGAAGATGCTTGACGTATGCCTTTGAGAAGCTTCTGCAGGTGGGACAGTCGCATTCCTCGTCAATGGGAGTGGTATCAAGTGCATACTTAGCGTTATTGAGATTGATAATACCGTTCCAGGTAAAGAGATGTCCGTGTCTTGCGTTTCTGCTGGGCATTACGCAGTCAAAAAGGTCAACGCCTCTGCTGACACCCTCGATGATATTTCCGGGTGTGCCGACGCCCATAAGGTATCGGGGTTTGTCTTCGGGCATATAAGGTTCAACAGCTGATATTATGCGGTACATATCCTCCTTGGGTTCACCCACAGCAAGACCGCCGATTGCGTAACCGTCAAGGTCAAGCTTGGCGATTTCCTTCATATGAGCCACACGAAGATCGTCATAGGTACAGCCCTGATTAATGCCGAAAAGCATCTGATTTTTGTTTATTGTATCGGGCAGAGAATTGAGTCTGTCCATTTCAGCCTTACACCTGATGAGCCAGCGTGTTGTTCTTTCGCAGGATTCCTTTGCATATTGATATTTAGCGGGGTTTTCAACACATTCGTCAAAAGCCATAGCGATTGTTGAGCCGAGATTTGACTGAATCTGCATACTCTCCTCAGGGCCCATAAATATCTTATGTCCGTCAATATGGGATGCGAAATATACGCCTTCTTCTTTTATCTTACGGAGCTTTGCAAGTGAGAAAACCTGAAATCCGCCGCTGTCTGTAAGTATAGGACCGTCCCAACGGGTAAATTCGTGAAGACCGCCAAGCTTCTTCACGTTTTCGTCACCGGGTCTCAGGTGAAGATGGTAGGTATTGCAAAGCTGAACCTGACAGTGAATATCCTTCAGATCAAGAGCCGATACACCGCCCTTGATAGCACCGCAGGTTGCAACATTCATAAAAGCAGGCGTCTGCACCGTACCGTGTACCGTTGTAAACTCACAGCGACGGGCATTTCCCTCTTTTTTTATAACTTTAAGCATAGCTTTTCTCCTTTAGTCCGCAATGAACATACAGTCTCCGAAAGAGAAAAATCTGTATTTTTCATCAACTGCGATTTTGTATGCGTTCATAGTGTTCTCATATCCGCAGAAGGCGCTGACCAACATAATCAGCGTGCTTTCGGGAAGGTGAAAGTTAGTGAGCAAGGCATCTATGCACTTAAACTCATAGCCGGGATAGATGAATATATCTGTCCAGCCCTCCTGCTCTCTGATTTCACCTGCAAAGGTAGCCACGGACTCAAGTGTGCGGCAGCAGGTTGTGCCCACAGCAATAACACGTCCGCCGTTTTGCTTGGCTTCATTTATCATATCGGCTGTTTCCTTAGGCAGCCAATAATGCTCGGAATGCATATGGTGGTCCTCCACATTTTCAGCCTTAACGGGTCTGAATGTACCGAGTCCCACGTGAAGGGTCACATAGCCGATTTTTACGCCCTTATCCCTCAGCTTCTGAATAATTTCCTGAGTAAAGTGCAAGCCTGCTGTGGGTGCGGCGGCAGAGCCTAACTGCTTTGAATAAACCGTCTGGTATCTTTCCTTATCCTCAAGCTCCTCAGTAATATAGTGAGGCAGAGGCATCTGTCCGATTTCATCGAGAACATTAAAGAAATTCCCTTCATAAAAGAACTTTGCAAGACGGTTGCCGTTTTCAAGCACCTGAAGCACCTCAGCCTTGAGAGAGCCGTCACCGAAGGTGAATCTTGCACCCTCTCTCGCCTTCTTGCCGGGGCCTGCAATAACCTCCCACACATCGTCACCGTTATTGTTAAGAAGCAGGAACTCTACCCTTGCTCCCGTTTCTTCCTTTATACCGTAAATTCGGGCAGGAAGCACACGGGTATCGTTGAGAATAAGGCAGTCGCCCTCTCTGAAGCAATCAATAATATCATAAAAATGCTTATGCTTTACTTCACCGCTTGTCTTGGAAAGAAGCATCATCCGTGAATGGTCACGGGGTTCCATGGGATGCTGTGCAATAAGCTCCTGAGGTAAATCATAGAAAAAATCGGATTTTTTCATCAATAATCCTCCAAAAAACAGAAAATACTAAAACTTTTCATTGACTTAGATTTAAACTTATAGTATTATAAAACATACGTGAAAAGTTATCAACACTTTTTTGCAAATTTTTCAGTTAATAAATGTAACTCGTAAAACACAGTAACACGAGATATAAGAAAGGTTGGTCACACAATGAAGAAATTTAATGTAGGTGTAGTAGGCGCTACCGGTATGGTAGGTCAGAGATTTCTTACAATTCTTGAAAATCACCCTTGGTTCGACGTTACCGTCGTAGCAGCCTCAGCACGTTCAGCAGGCAAGACTTACAAGGAGGCAGTGGGTGCAAAGTGGGTTATGACCACTCCCATTCCCGAAAAGGTAGCAGACCTTGTTGTTATGAACGCAACTGAAGATATCAACGAAATCGCATCAAAGGTTGACTTTGTATTCTGCGCAGTTGATATGAAGAAGGATGAAATCAAGGCTCTCGAGGAAGCATACGCAAAGGCAGAATGCCCCGTTGTTTCAAACAACAGCGCTCACAGAGGTACAGAAGACGTTCCCATGGTAGTGCCCGAGCTTAACAACAATCATATCGAAGTTATTCCCATGCAGAGAAAGCGTCTGGGTACAAAGCGTGGCTTCATTGCAGTTAAGTCAAACTGCTCACTTCAGAGCTACGTTCCTGCACTCTATCCCCTTTCATCTTACGGTATCAAGGACGTTCTCGTCTGCACATATCAGGCAATTTCAGGCGCAGGTAAGACCTTCGAGACATGGCCGGATATGGTTGACAACGTTATTCCCTTCATCGGCGGCGAAGAAGAAAAGTCAGAGCAGGAGCCCCTCAAGATCTGGGGTAAGGTTGAAGGCGATGCTATCGTTAATGCAACTTCTCCCAGCTTCACAGCTCAGTGCATACGTGTTCCCGTTTCAGACGGTCACATGGGCGCAGTTTTCGTAAGATTTGAAAACAAGCCCTCAAAGGAAGAAATCCTCAATGTATGGAAGAACTTTGCAGGCAGACCGCAGGAGCTTGAATTACCCAGCGCACCCAAGCAGTTCCTTCACTACTTCGAAGAGGACAATATGCCTCAGACAAAGCTTCAGAGAAACCTTGAAAACGGCATGGCTGTTTCAATCGGCAGACTCAGAGAAGATACACAGTATGACTACAAGTTTGTATGTCTTTCACACAACACCCTCAGAGGTGCTGCAGGCGGTGCAGTTCTTCTTGCAGAGCTTCTTTGCGCTGAAGGTTATATGGACTGATTTCAATGCACAATTATGGCGTCGACTTTTGTCGGCGCTGTTTTGTTGCCGCCTTTCCCATAGAGAAAAACTTTTCGCAGCCGTCCCTGAAAGGGAAGGGGGACCGCTTGCGGTGGAAGGGTTATATTCCTCAGCTTTTAAAGAACGCCATCCCCTATGTATCTGAAAATGACATAAAATTAATGACGGCGAAAACTCGCCGTCATTGTTTGTTATTCAATATTAATAATGTGAAGCACCGCAATCGCAGAACTTATTTGTTCCGAAAATTTTATAGAAGAAATTAAGAATTTGCCAAACAAAGCCCATAAAGCCTGATTTGTGACAATTACAGGAGCAATTTTCAGTCTTGCTATCACCGCAATCGGAACAAACTCCGTTTTCGTAGTTGTGACTGGTTGCTGAAATTTCCTGTGTTTCGGAATAATCACATCTTGAACATTTAGAAATTTCTTCACCGTTTTCTGTACAAGTTGGCATTTTTATTACTGTAAATTCACCCATTTTATGACCAAGCGTCGGCATTTCGTCGCCAATATAACTGTCGCCGCATACAGTGCAGGTGTATGTGGTGTAACCGCCTGTTGTGCAAGTAGCTTTAGTCACAACAGTCTTGTAGCTGTGAGAAAGCTTTTCTGTTACTGTCTGCTCAACTAGAGTTTCTCCGCAAGCTGTACATTTTGTTCCCTCTGTTAAACCTGTTGATGTGCAGGTTGCAGAAACTGCAGGAATTGCTTCTTCTGTATGACCTGTGGCACTAAGAATATTAGTTTCATAATAATCGCAATTTGCACATTCTCTCTTTTCTTCGCCAGTTTCTGTGCAAGTGGGTGCTTGTGTTGTTATCCATTCACCCATTGAATGTGAAAGCATTTCCGTTACAGTCTGATCAACTAAAATCTCACCACAAACTGAACACTTTGTTCCCTCTGTCAAGCCTGTGCTTGTACAAGTTGCAGGAACTGCAGGAATAGCTTCTTCGGTATGACCTTCAGCTTCGATAACGGTCACATCCGTTTTACTTTCGCAACGTCCGCAATGACGAGACTTTGAACCGTCTTCTGTGCAAGTTGCTTCCTTATCAATTGTCCACTCATTACTGTAGTCATGGCCGAGAGGCGCAATGGTATAAAACTCCTCCGTCGAATAATCGCAAAGTGCACATTTATATCCTTCTGCATATCCGTTCTCTGTGCAAGAAGGCTCTACTGCAGTATTGAATATGATGCTTTCCATATGTACATTATTAAGAAGCTGTACATTATCGATCTCATCAATAACAATCTTTTCCCATTGCTCCTGAGTACCGCAATAATGTGCAGACAAAAGACTATTCCCGTATCCGAATGCTCCGGAAAATATGTCCGTTACACTATCAGGTATTATTATACTTTTAAGGCTCGTGCAACCGGAAAAAGAATATGTGCCTATTTGCTTAACACCTTCTTCAAGCACTACTCTTTCAAGACTGGTGCAAGCAGAAAATGCATTTATACTAACATAAGGTATTTCACCGGTTATTGTTATATCTGTAAGTTTGTCACAACCGTTAAACGCCGACACAGCCATAAGCTTTGTTCCCGGCTTAATTTTATAACTTCCCGATATACTCTTTTCAGCACTTATCAAGTAATTGTCTATATATAAAACATTATCTTCCCAATTATTTATATCTTTATAATAAGCTGTATTATAAAAGGCTGATGAACCTATATACGTTATACTACCGGGCAGTGTTATGTTCACAAGCCCTGTACAACCCCAAAACGCAAGCGTACCTATGTCTGTTACTCCCTCAGGTATCGTGATGCTCGCAAGTCTTTGGCAATTATAAAATGTACGCTCTCCTATATTGTTCACACCGTCGCCGATTGTGACATCTGTAAGGTTTGTGCAACCGTAAAATGCATAATCACCTATACTTGTTACACTGTCGGGAATTGTTATGCTTTCAAGGTTTGTACAGCCATAGAAAGCATAATCACCTATGCTTGTCACACCATCGTTAATTACAACACTTCTTATAATTTGATTGTAAAGCGGGGAGGCATGGTACGAAGATGAGGAATAGTCTTCCATCGAACCAGTTCCACTGATAATAAGCGTTCTTGTAAAAGTGTTATAGGTATAAGTTAGATTATCCCATAAACTGCCGCTTGCATCAAGAGCATTCGCTGTCAATGTAAATTCTGACCAATCTGTATCTGCAATGCCATTTAACGGTGCGGCACAGATAAGCAATACTGCTGTCAAAAATATTGCCGTTGTACGCACTAATTTTTGTTTAAATTTTTTCATATTGACACATCCTTAAGCATTTTTTGGTCATAATAGTAACCATAAAACATTATAGTCATATTTATGACTATTGTCAACCCCCTGTTCTCAAAGTATCATTAAATTGGTGATAAAAAAATGATTAGCTATGAGCCCTTTTGGGAAACTTTAAAGAAAAAAGGTGAAAGCACTTATACACTTATAAATAAACACGGTATAAGCAGTGCAACCATTGACAGAATAAGAAAAGGTAATGGAATAACAACACAAAAACTAAATGACCTTTGTGAAATATTGGATTGTCAGGTGCAGGATATAATCGAATATAAAAAATAAGAAGCGAAGAACTTTGAATTTCTACGCTTCTATTTTTATGTCTATTATGTTTTATTCACCAAGAAACTTATTTATATATTCAATCTGCTTTTTAACTGACTCGGGGCCTGTTGAGCCTGCTGAAATTCTTGTTTTTACGCAGGTTTCAAGGCTGATTTCGTTATAGAGGTCGTCCTCAAAAATGTCGCTGAAGCTCTTGTAGCTTTCCATGGGAAGTGTGTCAAGCACCTCACCCTTCTCAATGCAGTGAGCAACAATCTGACCCACAATCTTATATGCGCTTCTGAAGGGAAGACCCTTCTTTACCATATAGTCAGCAAGGTCTGTGGCATTGATAAAGCCCTTCTGCGCCGCCTTATACATATTGTCCTTGAGAACGGTCATTGTGGCAATCATAGGTGTAAATACGCCTAAGCACATCTTTACGGTTTCGATTGCATCAAATATAGCTTCCTTGTCCTCCTGCATATCCTTGTTGTATGCGAGGGGTAAGCCCTTGAGCATTGTGAGTGTGCCCATAAGGTCGCCGTATACCCTGCCTGTCTTGCCTCTTACAAGCTCTGCCATATCGGGATTCTTCTTCTGAGGCATTATTGATGAGCCTGTTGTATAGGAATCGTCAAGCTCCACGAACTTGAATTCCCAGCTTGACCAGAGGATAACCTCTTCGGAAAATCTTGAAAGGTGCATCATAATAACAGAGTATGCGCTGAGAAGCTCAACACAGAAGTCTCTGTCTGAAACACCGTCAATGCTGTTGAGGGTTATTCCGTCAAAACCGAGAGCTTCTGCAACAGACTCACGGTCTGTGTTATAGGTTGTACCTGCAAGGGCACAGCTTCCGAGAGGTGAAAGATTCATATGCTTCACAGCATCCTGCAAGCGTACAATGTCACGTGAGAACATCATAGCATACGCAAGAAGATGATGCGCAAAGGTTATGGGCTGAGCTCTCTGAAGATGGGTATATCCGGGCAGAATAGTGTCAATGTTTTCGCTTGCCTTTTCGTTGATAACTGCAAGAAGAGCCTTGAGCGAAGCGATAATTTCATCGGTTTCGTCTCTGAGATACATTCTCAGATCAACTGCGACCTGGTCGTTTCTGCTTCTTGCGGTGTGGAGCTTTTTGCCCGTGTCCCCTATTCTGCTTGTAAGCTCGGCTTCAACAAACATATGGATGTCCTCAGCCTCGGGGTCAATGGGAAGCTTTCCGCTTTCAATGTCAGCAAGTATATCGCCGAGACAGTCGATAATCTTTTCGCTGTCATCCTTACCGATAATATGCTGAGCTGCAAGCATGGCTGCGTGAGCCATTGAGCCTTTTATATCCTGCTTATACATCTTCGAATCGAAACGGATTGAAGAATTGAAATCATCTGCCAGCTTATCAATTTCCTTTGAAAAGCGGCCTGCCCATAATTTACTCATATCTACATACAATTTGGCTGAGATGACTCAGCCAAATCCTTTCTTATTTTATAATTATTTCTTTTCGTTCTTAGCCTTAACCTGAGCCTGAACTGAAATGGGAAGTCCCCAGAGGTTAATGAAGCCTGCGCTGTCCTTCTGGTCATAAACCTCGTCTTCGCCGAAGGTTGCGATTTCTTCTGAATAAAGTGACCAGTCACTCCATACGCCTGCCTTGATGATGTTACCCTTGTAGAGCTTGAGCTTAACTGTACCTGTAACATTTTCCTGGGTCTTTTCAACGAAGGCTGAAAGTGCTTCACGAAGCGGTGTGTACCACTGACCGTTATAGAGAAGCTCACCGAACGTGATTGCAAGCTCCTGCTTCTTGTGCATTACCATCTTATCAAGACACATTGTTTCAAGATAGTTGTGTGCGAAATAGAGGATTTCACCGCCCGGTGTTTCATATACACCACGGCACTTCATACCTACAAGACGGTTTTCGATGATATCAAGAAGTCCGATACCGTTTGCGCCGCCTACTTCGTTGAGCTTGAGGATGATTTCCTTAGCTGTCATCTTCTCGCCGTTGAGAGCAACGGGCTTGCCCTGTAAGAAATCAAGTGTGATATATGTGGGAGCATCGGGAGCCTGAATGGGAGAAACACCCATTTCAAGGAAGCCTTCCTTTTCATATAAGGGCTCGTTACCTGCATCCTCAAGGTCAAGACCCTCGTGTGAAAGGTGCCAGAGGTTCTTATCCTTTGAATAGTTTGTTTCACGGTTTATTTTAAGAGGTACGTTGTGAGCCTCAGCATAGTCGATTTCTTCTTCACGGCTCTTGATATCCCATTCACGCCAGGGTGCGATGATCTTCATACCGGGAGCGAATGCCTTGATAGCAAGCTCGAAACGAACCTGGTCATTACCCTTACCTGTGCAACCGTGGCAGATAGCGTCAGCACCCTCAGCGATTGCAATTTCAGCAAGTCTCTTACCGATAATGGGACGTGCAAGAGATGTACCGAGGAGATATTCCTCATACTTTGCGCCTGCCTGCATTGCGGGGATAATCATATCCTCAACAAATTCTTCTGTAAGATCCTCAACATAGAGCTTTGAGGCACCTGTCTTGATTGCCTTCTCTTCAAGACCTTCAAGCTCATCAGCCTGACCAACGTTACCCGAAACTGCGATGATTTCAGGGTTGCCGTAGTTCTCCTTTAACCAAGGGATGATGATTGATGTATCAAGACCGCCTGAGTATGCGAGTACGATTTTTTTGATTTCCTTGTTATTCATTGTTTTCTACCTCCGAAAAGTTTATCTGTGTCAAAGTGCATATATATTAACATAGGTTGCATAATTATGCAAGTCTTTTTTGAAAAAATTTTTAAAATATCAGTTTTGCTATATTTGGCGTGTCAAAGGGTTACGCCTTTGTTGAAAATGTAATACAAAATTAAATATTTATGCATAAAACGATGCATATTCTGCATATTTTTGCATAAATAATTGCCCATTCAATGAATGGGCGCATTATTTTTATCAATTATTTATTATCAAACATTTGCATACTTATCAATGGGGGCAAGTAAAACCTTACCGGTACCTCTGTAAACATTTACGAGACCCTCTCCTGATGCGGCTGAGCCTACAAGCGATTTGCCTGAGCGCTCAACTGTGAAGTTGAGTGTGCTGCTCCATGCAATTGCAAGACTGCCGTCAACCTTGAGAACATCGTCTTCAAGCTCAATTTCAATAAGCTCATTAAGAGGACATCTTGATTCTATGCAGCAGATTCCTGTGCCGTTTAGCGAAAGATTAAACAAGCCTTCACCGCCTGCAACTGCTGATGAGAAGTTTGAGCGCATAACTGCCTTCTGCTTCAGATTTGAATCACAGGCAAGGAACAAGCCGTCGTCAAGAACAATTGAGCCGTTCCAATCGGCAACATCAAGAAGGATTATGTGCATATATGTAGGTTCAAGAATGAGCTTTCCGTCACCTGTGTATTCAGGCTTGATTGCCGACTCCCCTGTTGCCTTACCTCTGATGGCCTTGCCGAAAAGGTCTCCCACGCCCTTGATGCCCGTTGTTGCATTCACATTGCCCACAGACCACTGCATAGCACCGCTTTGGGTTGTAATTTTTGCCTGACTGAGATCACAGATAACCTGTCTCTTGCGAACATTCATTTTGCTTGAATAGTAAGCACGGGCTGCTGTTGAGGGGAACACACTGAGATCCTTTATGTATTCAACAACTGTAAAGGGTCCCTTCTGATCAACAATTCTCACATCATCATTGTCTGTAAAGTTTTTGACTTTGTACATTTTTCTTTTTCTCCTTTTAATTTCGTTCCGTAAATCCTACGGACAAATTCAGTATATCATAAGGAAAAATAAAAATCAATAAAAAAAAGAGAGCAGGAAATCCTGCTCTCATATTAACCTGAAATCAGATTATGCAAGTTCAGCGAAGTACTTGATTGTTCTTACCATCTGGCTTGTGTATGAGTTTTCGTTGTCATACCAAGAAACAACCTGAACCTCGTAGAGACCGTTGCCGAGATCGCAAACCATTGTCTGTGTTGCATCGAAGAGTGAACCGTATCTCATACCGATAACGTCTGATGAAACGATGGGATCTTCGTTGTAACCGAATGATTCTGAAGCAGCAGCCTTCATAGCAGCGTTGATGCCGTCAACTGTTACGTTTTCGCCCTTAACAACAGCTGTAAGGATTGTTGTTGAACCTGTGGGAACAGGAACTCTCTGAGCTGAACCGATGAGCTTACCGTTGAGCTCGGGGATAACAAGGCCGATAGCCTTTGCAGCACCTGTTGAGTTGGGAACGATGTTTGCAGCGCCTGCACGTGCTCTTCTGTGGTCGCCCTTTCTGTGAGGACCGTCAAGAATCATCTGGTCGCCTGTGTAAGCGTGGATTGTTGACATGATACCACTCTGGATTGCAGCGTAATCATTGAGAGCCTTAGCCATGGGAGCAAGGCAGTTTGTTGTGCATGAAGCAGCTGAGATGATCTGGTCATCAGCTGTAAGTGTATCGTTATTAACTGAGTAAACGATTGTCTTGAGATCGTTGCCTGCGGGAGCTGAGATAACAACCTTCTTAGCACCTGCATTGATGTGAGCCATTGACTTTTCCTTTGAGCAGTAGAAGCCTGTGCATTCGAGAACTACGTCTACACCGATTTCACCCCAAGGAAGCTCTGCTGCATTAGCCATAGCATAGATCTTGAGTGTCTTACCGTCAACTGTGATTGTACCTGCTTCGTCGTCTGCTGAAACTGTGTGAAGATTTTCACCGATTCTGCCGCAGTAGCCGCCCTGAGCTGTGTCATACTTGAGAAGGTTAGCGAGCATTGAGGGCTTTGTGAGGTCGTTGATAGCAACAACATCATAACCTTCTGCGCCGAACATCTGACGGAATGCGAGACGGCCGATACGACCGAAACCGTTAATTGCAACTTTAACTGACATTTTGAATACCTCCAAAATTTATTGTGTAATAAAATTTTACCTGTAACATATTATTACATTTTTCAGGATTTTGCAAGTGTTTTGTGAAAATTTTAACCAGAATTAAGAACTTTTGTAAAAGTAAACAAAATATCTTTCTTCCGAGGGCAAAAGGACATAATACTGACGAATATTATTTAAACAAATACCAGAGAACGGTGATGTAATGATTGCACAATTATATAAAAAACTGGGCTCTATAACAGCTCTGCCTCCCGTAAAGGATAACGAGGTGCTTATCAGGAACCTTGCTCACAGACTCCTTAACGAAATTAACTGCACAGAATTTTCTCCCCCGCAGCTGCCCGAAAAAGAAAAAATAAGACAAAGCTGTCTGAACAGTATACGGTTATTGGACTGTGATATTATTATGAACAGCTCACCCGAGGATTATGTTTACGAATGCTTAAATCTGACAACAGCTGTTTCAGACGTGCTGACAGCCTGCGGAGTTTTACTTTGCAGGACAAAAATCAGACCTGTTTTCCGTCATCACGGCACAGTTTATACCGATGCGCCCGTTAAGCTTTTGCTTTCGGCAATAACAGGTATAGTCCGTATTTTTTGTCAGATCTGCCCGCAGGGTATTATATACTTTTCCTTAAAAAGAAACAGAAAGCATACTGTATTATTGGCAGAGTGTGTCAATAATAACCGTAAAAGCGCCGCTGTGAGCAATGAAACAACCGATATGCTGAAAAAAACAGCTGAAATTCTGAACGGAGCTTTTCTCACAGCAAAAAAAGACACATCCTTTATCTGCGCCCTGAGTATGAAAAACCCGGTAAGGGACAAATCCCGTGCCGGATATGCTCCTGATTACGTTGAACTTCTCATTGATAAAATGTCTGAGGTTCATATAGGATTAAGCGGACTTTCCGACGGTGAAAAAATATCCGATTTACATTGACTTTAACGCTAATTGTGGTATAATTTAACGTGGTTATTTATGTAATATAATATTTATATACAGTTATCAGGAAAGGAAAGCAAAATAATGAAGTTAGTTGAAAGAGAATTTTTACCCGTTATTCTCGGTGCAGATATTACGGCATACAGCCTTGCCCGTTCTTTCCACGAGGAATACGGCATAAAGTCACTTGTTCTCAGCAGACTGAGAGCAAAGATTATATCCGAAAGCAAAATCTGCGAAAACAGAGTTTTTGCAGGTCTTGATCAGGCAGATGTCCTCATTGAAAAGCTTATGGAAATCGGCGAAGAATTTGACGGCAAAAAGAAGCTCATCGTTATGGGCTGCGGCGACTGGTATGTAAGAGCCCTTATCGAAAACAAGGATAAGCTCAGCAGATATTACGTCGTCCCCTATATTGACGAGGAGCTGCTCAATAAAATCGTTCTCAAGGATAAGTTTTATGAAATCTGTGATGAGCTTGGTATTGACCACCCGAAAACCTATGTTTATAACTGCGGCGAGGAAAACGACCTGAAGTTTGACTTTGATTACCCAGTTATCGCAAAGTGTGCAAACTCAGCCTTATATCACTATGCCGAGTTTGAAGGCAAAAAGAAGGTTTACCGCTTTGAAAATGAGGCTGACCTGAAAAAAATGCTTGCAAACCTTGAAACCTCAAGCTATGACTATAAGTTCCTCATTCAGGACTGTATCCCCGGAGATGACACGAATATGCGTGTTCTCACCTGCTATTGCGACAGAAATTCAAAGGTTAAGTTTGCTTCACTGGGCCACGTTCTTCTTGAGGACCACACACCCTCTGCAATAGGCAACCCCGTTGCAATCATCAATGAGGTTGACGAAAAAATCGTTGAGGCTGCAACAAGATTCCTTGAGCATATCGGATACACAGGCTTTGCAAACTTTGATATAAAATACGACAGCCGTGACGGAAGCTATAACTTCTTCGAAATTAACGTGCGTCTGGGCAGAAGCAACTTCTACGTAACGGGAAGCGGCTTTAATACGGTCAAGTGGATTGTTGACGACCTTATTTATGAAAAGGAGCTTGAATACACCGTTGCAGATAACGAAAACCTTTTCTTCGTTGTTCCCAAGGGAATTATCAAGAGATACATCAAAGGTCACAAGGACCTGCTCAAGCGTGTGAACAGGCTTTTCAGACAGGGAAAAATCAGCTATCCCCTGTTCTATACCAAGGATCTTAAACCCGTAAGACTTTTCTATGTTGTGGCAGCATATTTCAACCAATACAGAAAGTATCACAAAATGGAGAAAACCTCCGTTCCCGTTTACGGTAAATTAAAATAACGAGGTAAAATATGAAGGAAACAAAAACATTGGGTGTTCTGGGCGGTATCGGTCCCCTTGCTTCGGTTTATTTTACAGACCTGATTGTCAATATGACTGAAGCAGAAAAAGATCAGGAGCATCTTCCGCTTTTTATGTATAATGACGTGTTTATCCCTGACAGGACAGATTATATTCTGGGGAAATCAGATGTTAACCCTCTGCCGTATATCGTTGAAGGCATCGGCATACTGGAAAAGGTCGGCTGTGATTATGCGGCAATGACCTGCAATACGGCCCACTATTTCTATGATGAAATACAGAAAAGCGTCAATATACCTGTGATAAATATGGTGGAGGCTGCCGTAGAATACGCTAAGGAGCAGATATCCTCCGTCAGAAAAATCGGTATACTCGCAACGGACGGAACAGTTAAAAGCGGAGTATACGAAAAGGTTATAAAAAAACACGGACTTGAATGCGAAGTCCCCTCTGATGAAAACCAGAAAGAGGTTATGAACATAATCTATAATCAGGTAAAGGCAGGCAATAAGGTTAACCTTTACGGCTTTATGAATATTATTGAAGAGCTGAGAGATAAGGGCTGTGATGCAATTATTCTCGGCTGCACGGAGCTTTCGGTTATAAACAAGGACTTCAATCTCAGTATGGAAAGTCACGATATTATTGATGCCATGCAGGCACTTGCAAGAAAGTGCATTACATTATGCGGTAAAAAAATTAAGGAGTAAATCATATGTGCGGTTTTGTCGGATTTTTAAATGAGCTCAACGAAGCTGAAAATAATAAAATCGTCAGAGAAATGGCTGACAGAATTATACACAGAGGTCCCGACCAGGATGACTATTACGTTGACGAGGACATTTCTCTCGGCTTCAGAAGACTGAGTATCATTGACCTTGAGGGCGGAAGTCAGCCTATTATCAATGAGGACGGTACAAAGGTTCTGGTATATAACGGTGAAGTATATAACTATCAGGAAATAAGAGAAGATCTTATAAAAAAAGGCCACGTATTCAAGACAAAGTCAGACTCGGAAACCGTGCTTCACGGCTATGAGGAATACGGAAAGGACATCCTCAATAAGCTCAGAGGTATGTTTGCCTTCGTTATCTGGGACAAAAAGGAAAAGAAAATCTTCGGTGCAAGAGATATTTTCGGCATCAAGCCCTTCTTCTATTATCTCAAAAACGACACCTTTATGTTCGGCTCTGAAATCAAGTCCTTCCTTTCAAACCCTAAATTTGAAAAAGAACTCAACAGAGAAAGAATCCCCGAATATCTCTGCTTCGAATACATTCCCAACGAGGAAACACTTTTCAGAAACGTATACAAGCTTCCCCCTGCTTCATATTTCACTTATGAAAACGGAAAGCTTGAAACAAATCCCTATTACGTGCTCAAGTATGACATCGATAACAGCAAGACTCTTGAGGAATGGGAACAGATTATCGACGAAACCTTCAAGGGTTCAACCATTGCTCACGGTATAAGTGACGTTGAAGTCGGCTGCTTCCTTTCAAGCGGTGTTGACTCAAGCTATGTTGTAAACGAAATGGCTAAGAGAAACGACGTAAAAACTTTCTCAGTAGGCTTTGAGGAAGAAAAATACAGCGAGCTTTCCTTTGCTGAGGAGTTTGCTGAGCACGTTGGCGTTAAGCTTTATTCAAAGAAGATTTCCGCTGATGAATACTTTGAGGTTGCTCCCAAGGTACAGTATCATATGGATGAGCCTCTCCCCAACCCCTCTGCTCTTGCCCTTTACTTCCTGGCACAGAAGGCTGCAGAGCAGGTAAAGGTTGTTCTCAGCGGTGAGGGTGCAGATGAGCTCTTCGGCGGTTATCACTATTACAAGGAGCCTCTCGACTTTGAGGCATACCAGAAATTACCTCTCATTCTCCGCAAGACTGCTGCAGGCTTTGCTGAGCATCTGCCCAGAATTCACGGCAAGAGATTCCTTATAAACGGTGCAAAGCCCATTGAAGAAAGATATATCAGAAACAACTACGTATATCCCTATACAGAGAGAGACAAGGTGCTTTCTCCCAATATCCCCGCAGCCAAGCCCGAAACCTTCACAAAGGTATATTTCGATGAAGTCAAGAATGAGGACGACATCACAAAGATGCAGTATGTTGATATAAAGACCTGGCTTGTTCAGGATATTCTTGTAAAGGCAGACAGAATGAGTATGGCTCATTCCCTTGAGCTTCGTGTTCCCTTCCTTGACAGAGAAATGCTGAAAATAGCACTTCAGATTCCCTCGGAATACAGAGTAGGCAAGGAAACAACCAAGATTGCTTTAAGGGGTGCCGCAGCGAAGGAATTGCCCGAAAAAACAGCCAAGATGAGAAAGAAGGGCTTCCCCGTACCTCTCAACGATTGGCTCAAGCAGGATAAGTATTACAATATGGTCAAGACTGAGTTTGAGAGCGAGGAAGCAGGCTTATTCTTCAATCAGGACTATATTCTGACTCTTCTTGAAAATCACAGAACAGACAAGGAAAAGAATATGAAGCGTATCTGGTCAATATATTCGTTCCTTCTCTGGTACCGTCAGTATTTTGTTGAAAACTAAGAATTCAAGATATTATGGGGCGGACTGTTTCCGCCCTATTATCAGCTTTTTTTCAGGTGGTGAAACAGGTGAAAAAGGTTTTATCTTTCATAGCAATATGCGCTTTGCTTTTTGCGCTGAACGGTTGCAGTACAAAAACAGGACAGAGCAATACTCAGGAGCTCTCCGTCGTTGCAACGATGTTTGCCGAATATGATTTCGCAAGGCAGGTAATCGGTGACTGCGGAACGGTTAAAATGCTTATGCCTCCCGGTGCCGATATGCATTCCTATGAGCCGACACCTCAGGATATTATCAGCATCAGAAATGCCGACATTTTCATCTACGGCGGCGGGGAGTCGGATACCTGGCTTGATACTGTACTTGAATCCGTAAACTCACAAAGCCTTCATATTATAAGTATGACGGAGATTTGCGAGCTTTATGAGGAGGAAACGGTTGACGGTATGGAAAGCGACCACGTTCACGATGAAAACTGTGAGCACGGTGAGGAGCATCATCATTCCGAATATGATGAACACGTCTGGACCTCTCCCGTAAATGCAATTAAAATAATTGAAGAAATAACTCAGACTCTATGCAGTCTTGATGAAAAAAACAGCAGGGTCTATAAGCAGAACAGCGAGAAATACATAAAGGAAATTGAGCTTCTTGATAAGCAGTTCCGAGACACTGTTGAAAACGCCGAAAGAAGACTTATGGTTTTTGCCGACAGATTTCCCTTCCGATATTTCGTTGAGGAATACTCTCTTGATTATTCAGCCGCTTTTCCCGGTTGCTCACACGATACCGAGCCAAGCGCAAAAACCATACAGTATCTTATAAAGAAAATCAGGGATGACGGCATTCCCGTCATCTTCACCATTGAAAGCTCGGACAGAAGGGTTGCCGAGGCTATCAGCAATGAAACCGAGGCAAAAATTCTTGAATTTCATTCCTGCCATACCGTTACCAAAAGCGAGCTTGAAAACGGCGTGACATATGTTGAGCTGATGAAAAGAAATCTTACTAATCTGAAGGAGGCACTTAACTGATGAGTCTTATAAAATGCGAAAATATTGCTCTGGCTTATGACGGAAAAGAAGTAGCTTCCGATATAAGCTTTCAGGTAAACCGAAATGATTATCTCTGCATTGTGGGTGAAAACGGCTCAGGTAAAAGCTCACTTATCAAAGCAATTCTCGGACTGATAAAGCCTACACGGGGACAAATTGTTTTCGGTGACGGACTCAAACAAAGCGAAATCGGATATCTTCCTCAGCAGACTGCCGTGCAGAAGGATTTTCCCGCTTCGGTAAATGAGGTTGTGCTTTCCGGCTGCCTTAATTCATCACGGGCCTTTGCCCCCTTCTATACAAAGGAGCAGAAAAACAAGGCATACGAAAATATGGAAAGGCTCCGTATTTCAGATCTCAAGGATAAATGCTACCGTGAGCTTTCGGGCGGTCAGCAGCAAAGAGTTCTTCTTGCAAGAGCCCTTTGTGCAACAAAGAGCATCCTGCTTCTCGACGAGCCCGTAACAGGTCTTGACCCCATTGTCACAAGCGATTTTTATAAGCTGATAAACGAAATCAACGTGGGAATGGACATAACTGTTATTATGGTGTCACACGACATTGCAAGTGCTGTTGAAAACTCAACCCATATCCTTCATCTTCAGCACAAGCAGCTTTTCTACGGAAAGACCAAGGATTACCTTGAAACAGATATAGGTAAATATTTCTCGGGAAATATCTGAACTGAAAACAGTAAAGGATGATACTCCGCAAGGGTATCATCCTTTATTTATTCTGTTTCAGTTAAAGCTACAATTCCTCCGATGTCCCTGAGGGAGCCTTCAGAGAGATTTATGTGCTTAACACCGTGATTTGCAAGAAATCTTTGGATTTCACAGGCGCTTCTGTGGGTACTGAGGTCTCCGAAGAAACAAATTGTATTCCTGTCAATCTTGGCACTTGCTCCTCCGATAAAGCCGTAATCCTTTCCCTCAAGCAGGATATCGCCCTTTTCAATAAGCAGCACATCCAAGCTGTTCTTGACTTTGTTACAGATACCGATATCATCTGTAATAATCGCATTTTCCGTTACGGGACAAACCGAGCATCTGCAATAGCCCTGCTTTACGGAAAAAAGCCGTTTATCCGCATTTTCTTCAAGGATAATTCTGTTTGAGGTCTTGGGATTACAAATGATATTATTCCCGATTAAAGCACAATTCAGCCCTACGTCATCAGGGTATCTGCCCGTCACTGCTTTTTCCGTGGGAATTACGGTTATACCTGTTTCCTCAAGTGCCCGTATAAGCCTCTCCTGCCCCCTGTCAACAATTATTCTTCCGTTTCCAAGATAGCAGGCAGCCATATCTGCGTGATTTCTGACGGAAAAATCAACCGACAGATTATCAGCCGAAGTTAATATGTCTATCCCGATTTTTCTCAGCATTTCCGCTATTTCGGGATGATTTCCCATTATAGCCGTTTTCACTCTGCCCTCAGGAAGATTCGGTCTTATAATACTCTTACTCATTTATTGCCTCAAACGCCCTTCTTACGTTGGTTACGCCTATAACCTCAATCATATCAAGGGTTTTCTTTGAAATGTTTCGGAGATTCTGTCTGGGTATAATACATTTTGTAAAGCCAAGCCTTGCCGCCTCCGTAATTCTCTGTTCGCAGTTTGAAACACCTCTGACCTCACCTGCAAGTCCGATTTCACCGAAGGCAATCACCTTATCGTCAATCGGAACATCCTTGAGAGAAGAAATAAGTGCAAGAGCAATAGTAAGGTCTATTGCAGGCTCGTCAATTTTCAGACCGCCGACAATATTGATATAGGTATCCGTATTACTGAAATAGTATCCTGCTCTTTTTTCAAGAACAGCTATTATCATCGCAAGACGGTTATAGTCAAAGCCCGTGGACATTCTTCGGGGATTGCCGAAGCCCGTAGGTGTTACAAGAGCCTGAATTTCGGCAAGGAGAGGACGTGAGCCCTCCATTACACTCGTTACGCAGGTTCCCGAAACATCCTTAGGTCTGCCTGAAATCAGCATTTCCGAGGGATTCGGTACCTCTCTGAGACCAACATCAAGCATTTCGAAAACACCGATTTCGTTTGTTGAACCGAATCGGTTTTTGACTGCTCTGAGAATACGGAAGGACATATTTCTGTCGCCTTCAAAATAAAGAACAGCATCCACAATATGCTCAAGCACCTTGGGTCCTGCGATATTACCGTCTTTATTCACGTGACCGACGATTATTATGGGGATATTCTGTGTTTTTGCAACCCTGAGAAATACGTTTGCGGATTCTCTTACCTGAGCCACACTGCCGGGAGAGGACTGAAGCTCGGTAAAGTTCATAGTCTGTATAGAGTCAACGATAACCAGGTCGGGATTCCTTGTGATAATAAACTCACCTATGCTCTGCACATCCGTTTCGCAGAGGACATAGAGATTTTCCGTTGATACGTTAAGTCTTTGGGCACGGAGCTTTATCTGGGTATACGATTCCTCACCCGATACATAAAGTATGCTCTTGTCTCTGCCCAGGAACTGACAAATCTGCAGAAGTATGGTTGACTTTCCGATACCGGGGTCACCACTCAGAAGTACAAGGGAGCCGTTTACAAGGCCTCCGCCGAGAACTCTGTCAAGCTCACTCATACCTGTTTTGTATCTTACCTCTTTGTTTGTCTTTATATCCTTCAGAGAATACATACAAAGATTATTATTAAAAGATGATGTTCCCTTCAGCTTGCTTTCTGCGGCAGTATTCCTTGTTTCCTCGTTGAGAGTGTTCCACTCTCTGCATTCGGGACACTGTCCGAGCCATCTGGCTGTTTCGTATCCGCAATTACTGCACACAAAAACTGATTTTATCTTTGCCATTGTTATCCTCCGTTTTTAACAAAATAGTTATGCGCTCCGCTGAAAATCGCCAAAGCCAGCTGTGTCTGATATTCCTCATCGCACAGCTTCCGTGTCTCAGCCTCGTTTGAAAGAAATCCGCATTCCACCATAACCGACGGTATACGGGAATGATAAAGCAGATATACATCCTTACCGATAGGCTTTATCTTTCGCTCGTTTTCCTTCTGCAGGTCTGACAATATACTGTTCTGTATTTCCGAAGCCAGAAGCTGACTTTTCCCGTTATTGACGGAATAAAAGGTCTGAGCACCGCTGTATTTGCTGTCTGTATAATAATTCTGGTGTATACTTATGAAAACTCCGTCGCTGTTTTCTTCAATTATTTTCAATCTGTTCCGGGTATCGGAAACCTTTTTCTCTCTTATGGTGTTACAGCCCTCATCATAAATCTGTCTGTCCTCTTCTCGTGTCATAACCGTGTCATAGCCGAAAAACTCAAATATATCCCTGAGCTTCTTTGCCACGGATAAATTCAGCTCTTTTTCAAGAACACCCGATGCAGACTGTGTACCGCCGTCCTCACCGCCGTGACCTGCATCAATTATTATTTTAGTGCAGGTCTCAGGTGTTCCTGAGCTTGCCGTAAACCTGAAAAAAGTCTGCTTAACGGCAAGCATGGCTGAATATATCCCAACACACAGCATCACCGCCATACTGACTGCCATAAGCGCTCTTGTCAGCCTGAAAACAGAATAATTAGGTCTGTTCATACAATCACCCCATATAAATCTATGGGGCAACCGTATTTATAATTACTTTTTATTTCTGAGTTTATTCTGAAGCTCAATAACCCTGCGCCGTCTTTCCTCCTCCTCGGATTTATCCGGGAAATAGGCTTTGCCGTCGGTAAGAATAATGCTTCCCTCGTATATCTCAAAAGGGATATGGGAAACCTTTATTTCGGTTCTGCTCAAATCTTCCTTCTCGCATACCGCTATATCTCCGATTATTCTGTCAACACATAATTTTTCCATCAGTCAGCACCCTTTTCTGTCTTGATATTATACTCGTTTCCGTCGCTGATAAAGGTTACAGTACCGTCTTCATCTGTACGGAAGGTGCGGATATTATTCTTCTGGAGATACGTCTCCACCTCAACATGGGGATGCCCGTAGGAATTATCAACACCGCAGGAGATAACCGCATTTCTTGCATTTATTTCAGAAAGGAATTCCTCGTGAAGCGATGTGTTGCTGCCGTGGTGAGCCGCAAGGTATACATCTGAAGAAAAATCGAAAGTGGGATTTGCCTCCAGAACAGACTCAAGCTCACGGTTTTCGGCATCTGCAAGAAGCATTACTGAGGTTTTTCCGTATTCAACCTTTGTAAGCAAAGACATATTGTTAAAGTCTCTTATCTGCTCAACGGGAGAAATAATTGTCAGGGTGGCTTCACCCAGCTTAATAACGGTATTTTCCTCAATAAAATTAACCTTCATATCCTTCTTGTCAACGGTTTCAAGGAGATTATAGTAGATTTTGCTGGTAGGTGCATATTTATCGATGATATACGGGAAATATATCTCATCGGCAGTAACATATTCAAGTACCGTTGACATACCGCCGATATGGTCGCTGTGAGGATGAGTCGCAATAACGTGTTTCAGGTGGCTTATTCCGTTTTCCTTGAGAAAATCAACGATTACTGCCGCCGCTTCTCTTTCACCCGCATCAATAAGCACTCCCTCATTACCTGACTGTATAACCGTGCAGTTACCCTGACCCACATCAACGAAGTGAACAGCTATGCAGTTTTCGTCAAGAGTAAGGTTTGAATTGATATCAGCATAATCCATTCGGCTTACCGCAGAAAGTGCAACGGCAAGTATCGCAATAATATAAAACAGTATCTTAGCCTTATCGGGTTTTCTTTTTCTTCTTTTTGCCATATCCGTTTCTTCCTCCTTGGCTCCTGTTATTTTTTACTGAGCCTCTGCTGTTTGAATTGCTTCTGAAACCGGGAACGTTTACAAGACATTCGGGTCTTGTGCCGATAAGGTCGGTTCTTCCCGCACGCTTCAGCGCTTCAACAACAAGCTCCTTATTATTCGGATTGAAATACTGAAGCAGAGCCCTCTGCATCGCCTTATCCTTAGGCGTTTTTGCCACGTAGACCTCTTTCATCGTGTAAGGGTCAAGTCCCGTATAGAACATACAGGTGGATATTGTTCCCGGGGTGGGATAGAAATCCTGAACCTGCTCGGGTCTTATGTGTCTTTTCTTGAGAAACTGCGCTAATTCGATGGCGTCATCAAGAGTTGAACCCGGATGTGATGACATAAGGTACGGTACAAGATACTGCTCCTTGTTTGCACTTGATGAAAGCTGAAAATATCTCTTGGAAAACTCAATATAAGCCTGAATATGAGGCTTTCCCATTTTATCAAGAACTGCAGCAGAGCAATGCTCCGGTGCTACTTTAAGCTGTCCGCTGACGTGGTGCTTTACAAGCTCCTTGAAAAATGTATCATCCTTATCCTTCAGCATATAATCATACCTTATACCTGAACGGATAAACACCTTTTTCACCTTGGGCAATCTTCTCAGGTCACGGAGGATATCTATATACTCGCTGTGGTCAGCCACGAGAGCCTTGCAAGGCGTAGGTGCGAGACACTTTTTACCCTTGCAAAGTCCGTTTTTCAGCTGAACGTCGCAGGAGGTACGCCTGAAATTTGCCGTAGGTCCGCCTACATCGTGAATGTAACCCTTGAAATCCGACATATGCGTCAGCTTTTTTGCTTCATCAATAATCGACTGCTTACTTCTTGTTGTGATAAATCTGCCCTGATGAAAGGCTATTGAGCAGAAATTACAGGCACCGAAGCAGCCTCTGTTATGGGTAATGGAGAATTTAACCTCCTCAATACCCGGAACTCCCCCCAGCTTTTCATAGCTCGGGTGATAGTCTCTCATATAGTCAAGGGAATAAACCCAATCAAGCTCCTGCTGAGTAAGAGGCGGCATAGGCGGATTCTGAACGAGCATTCTGTTGCCGTGGCGCTGCTTGATAAGCTTACCTCTTATATGGTCCTGCTCATCCTGCTGTATTCTGCAGGAGAGAGCATAATCCTTCTTATTCTCGGAAACCTTCTCAAATGAGGGACATTCTGCTCCCGTAAGAGGTGTCTCTCTGACGTCGCAGGTATAGCAGGTTCCCCTGATATCCCTCATATCGCTTACAGATTCCCCTGCGTTCAGCCTGTCAGCAATTTCGATAATCTGATTTTCACCCATACCGTAAATAAGCAGGTCAGCCTGAGAGTCCAAAAGCACGGAGCGTCTGATTTTGTCGTCCCAGTAATCATAATGGGCAAATCTTCTCAGAGATGCCTCAAGACCGCCGATAACAACGGGAACATCACCGTATGCCTCTCTGATTCTGTTGCAGTAAACTATAACTGCTCTGTCGGGACGTTTACCCATCTCACCGCCGGGGGTGTAGGCATCCTTGCTTCTTCTTTTCCTGGCAGCAGTATAATGAGCCACCATTGAATCAATATTTCCCGAGGAAACAAGAAAGGCAAGTCTCGGCTTGCCAAATCTCTTGAAATCTTCACAACTGTGCCAATCAGGCTGAGAAATAATCGCAACCTTATATCCCCGTGCGTCAAGCACACGGGATATAATTGACATACCGAAGCTGGGATGGTCAACATAAGCATCTCCGCAGACGTAAACAAAGTCCGCTTCATCCCATCCTCGCTCTTTCATATCACTGACTGTTACAGGTAAAAAGCTCATAGTATATTTCCTTTATTCGTTACTTTCGTTCACATTATCAGCATAAGCCTTCATTTCAAGAAGCTGTGCCTTTGTAATGAGAACCTTTCTGGGCTTACTGCCCTCAGAGGGGCCGACAATTCCTGCATTTTCAAGCTGATCCATAACTCGGGCTGCTCTTGCATAGCCGAGTCTCAGTTTTCTCTGAAGGAGAGTTGTACTTGCCTGACCCAGCTCAACCACAACCTCAATGGCTGCCTCGAGCATTTCGTCTCTTTCGTCGTCACCGTCATCCTCTGCGGCGGCGGAGCCCTTCTTCTTTTCGGCAGTTGCCTGTCTTTCTATCTCTTCCATAATTTCATCATCGTATACAGTTTCCGCCTGCTCCTTGATGAAATCAACAATCTTTATTATCTCGTCCTCAGACAGATATGCGCCCTGAATTCTCGTGGGCTTTGAGTTACCTACGGGATTATAGAGCATATCACCGTTACCCAGGAGCTTTTCGGCACCTATCATATCAAGGATTGTTCTTGAGTCAACCTGAGATGAAACCGAAAGGGAAATTCGGCTGGGAATATTTGCCTTGATGATACCCGTGATAACGTCAACAGAGGGTCTCTGTGTTGCAACAACAAGGTGCATACCTGCCGCACGGGCCTTCTGTGCAAGTCGGCAGATAGAGTCTTCAACCTCCTTGGGTGAAATCATCATAAGGTCATTAAGCTCATCGATAAATATTACAATCTGCGGCATAAATTTAAGATTCGGGTGATCCTTACAGTACTTATTGAAGCCGCCGATATCTCTTACACCGCACTCAGAAAATGCCTTGTATCTGTTTTCCATTTCGGTAACAGCCCATGCAAGGGCGCCTGCCGCCTTCCTTACGTTGGAAATAACGGGAACAAGAAGGTGCGGAATACCGTTATAAACGGAGAATTCAACCTGCTTGGGGTCAATCATAAGAAGCTTGACCTCAGAGGGCGTTGCGTTATAGAGAATACTTGCAATCATACAGTTAAGGCAAACTGATTTACCAGAGCCTGTTGTACCTGCAATGAGCAGGTGAGGCATCTTTGCAAGGTCAGCGCAGGTAACGTTGCCCGTGATATCCTTACCGAGAGCTACGTTGAGCTTACTCTTTGCGTTCTGGAATTCAGAGGATGAAATAATCTCTCTGAGGGTAACCATTGACTTGTTCTTATTAGGAACCTCGATACCTACTGCAGATTTATTGGGAATGGGTGCTTCAATTCTTACACCCGAAGCCGCAAGGCTCAGTGCTATATCGTCAGACAGATTTGTAATCTTGCTGATTTTCACACCGGGAGCCGGCTGAAGCTCATATCTTGTAACCGAAGGTCCTCTGCTTACACCAACAAGCCCGGTTTCAACTCCGAAGCTCTTGAGGGTATCAACAAGCTTCTGTGAGGTAGCACGCATTTCCGAGGTAAAATCATCCCCGCTGCTGAATTTCGGCTGATTAAGGCAGGTAATGGGCGGAAGCTGATACTGAACCTTCTTTTTCTTTGCATCCTTGAAGCTCTTTACGGATTCCATATTTTCCATCTGCTTATCGTTAGCTTCTCTGTTTGCCTTTTTAACTATTTCATCAGCCTCATCGTCAGCAAAGGTTATCTGCTCACCGTAGGCAAGCTCGTCCACTTCGTCCTCGGGCTTTTCCTTGGGATGAGTATAAGGATTGGGCTTTTCCTCCCGCTTTTCACGTATGTAGGGGTTTGTGAACTTAAAATTGGGATTTGTGGAAGAAGCAATCGGGTTACTGTTTTCCGCAAGGTCAACGGCTTCCTTTGAATCAAAGAGGTCGCTTTCTCCCGGTCTGACCTCGGAATTTTCCTTAACGCTTCTGAAAATTTCGTCAACAGATTTCGGCTCAAAGGGAATATTAATATCCGTCTTATTTCCGATATTCTCCTCCTGAGCTCTCATTGCCTCGCTGATAATCTCAGCTTCCTTTTCTTTACGGAGCCTTTCTTCCTCAAGTCGGATGCGCTCCTCTTCCTTTGCCTGACGTCTGATTTCTCTCTGCTCATCGGATTTGTCTTTGATTTTCGAAAGAATTTCCTTGATAGATTTTCCGATAATGTTAAGAGTCAGACCCGTAAGAAGCATAACGTTAACAACGGTGAATATTGACACGGTTGCAACTGCGGCTGTTTTGCCGAAGGCATGAAGGAACAGACCGCCTACCGCACTTCCGAGGATACCTCCCGTAAGATGTATACCCTCCGAGCTTACATACCAGCCCACAGATGCAGCCTCTTTAAGCTGAAGCCACCATTCTGAAAATCCGCCTTCAGCAACTGTGTTTATGCATATATGAATTATGCCTGAAAACAGAGTCGTAAGTGAAAGGCTGAGATAGACAAAGCTTGCGGGACTTTTCGAAAATTTATTTGTTGCGGCAAGGATACCGAAAGCGAACATAAGAAAGGTAAACAGATAAAAACCGATACCGAACAGAGCAAAGAGTCCCCCTCTTATGCTTGCCCACACCTTTATTCCGGGAATAAGGGCAAAGCAGCAAAGAAGTATGCCTGTTGCGATAAAGCAGATTGCATAAAACTGCTGCTTTTCGGCATAGGTTTTCTTTATTTTGCTTTCGTTGCCTACGTATTTGATTTCTTCAATAACAGACTGCTTATCCGTTTTTTTAGTAGTATTCTTTTTTGCCGGTGATTTACCCGAGGTGCTTTTCTTTTTTGCACCGGACGTTGTTTTCTTTTTCTCTGCCATTATTGCCTCCGATTATACAAACATCTGAATAACTGCCGTTACCGTTACCGCCACACCGAAAATAAGGGTATAAACGCAGAACACGGTATAGGTTTTTTTGGTGAAATAATTCACGGTTGTGAGAACAACCAAAGAAAGCACAAGACTCACAATGAAGCCGACAATCGCTCCCGTAAGGTTTATTCCCTCAGCTGAAACTCCGTAATAAACAGCTCTGAAAAGGTTTACAAGAAGATATGAGGGAGCGAGATAGAGATATGTTTCCTTCAGTATATTCTTGACTCCGATATCCGAAACAGCCGTTCTCGAGGCACCTATTCCCACATGAGAAAATCCGGGGAAAATGTATGCGGGAAGCTGGTAGATACCGAAGGTGATTGCATCCTTTGATGAGAGAAGATTCTTCTTTTTTCTCTTTTGGTTCATATACCAGAAGGAAATAAACATCAGTATTGCACAGAATATGCTTGCTATACCTACGAAGATAAGGCTTCCTTCACTTAAAAAATATGTACTCACCGAACCGAAAAAGCTGCTCTTGCTTATGGGGATTATGAGAATTGCCAACGGAATAAGGGAAAGCACAATATTCTTTCCCGCCGTTTTGTATGCCTGCTGCTTTTCATTTTCAATTTTAGTCTTTGACTTAAACATATTCCCCACAATATTTGAATGCATCCTGAAAAAGTAAAGATAGAGAGCCAGAGCTGTTCCGAGAGAGAACAATGAATAATAAAACGGAGTATTGAAATTCTCCTCAGTAAAGCCGAAAACCTCTTTCAGAAGGGAAAAATGAGCTAAAGACGAAACCGGCAGAACAGCTGTCAGACCGTGTACCGCCGAAAGAATTATAATCTTAATTGTTTCAAGCATAATCAACATCCTCACTTATATATTTTGCAAATACTTACCTATTATATATTTCATATAATTATATCATATTATTATAAATTCATCAACTGTTAGCATAAAATATTGACAAAAAAATTATTTTGATTTAAAATATACTTTGTTAAAAACTTAAACAACTAAGGAGCATATAATGCAGAGTAAAAAGAACATTTCAATGTCTGTGATAAAGCGTCTGCCCAGATATTACAGATTTCTCGGCAATCTCGGAAAGAAGAATATTGAGCGCATATCCTCGCTTGAGCTTTCAAGACAGATGGGGCTTACCGCATCCCAGATAAGACAGGACCTTAACTGCTTCGGCGGGTTCGGTCAGCAGGGCTACGGCTATAACGTAAAGATGCTTTACGAAGAAATCGGAGCAATTCTCGGCGTAAACAACAAGAATAAAACAATACTTATCGGCACGGGCAATCTCGGTCAGGCTATCGCAAGGCATATGTCCTTTGAAATGCGTGGCTTTAACATTATCGGTATTTTTGACAGAGAGGACTCTCTTGTCGGCACCGAGCTTAGAGGCCTCCGTGTTCAGTCAACGGACAGCCTTGAGAGCTTCTGCAAGGAGAACTCCCCTCTCGTTGCGGTTTTATGTGTACCGAACACGACGGAAACAGAGGAGCTTATTGACCTGCTCGTCGATTGCGGAATCAAGGCCTTCTGGAATTTCACACACATTGACATCAAGGCAAAATATCCCGATGTATGCGTGGAAAACGTCCACCTTTCCGACAGCCTTATGACCTTGTGCTATCAGGTAAATATGCTTAAAAAATAAACTTCGGCGTCACTTCAACTCTCAGAAGTGACGCCTGTTTTTTCTTTTAATTCACTTTCCATTCTGACGGAGGAATCAGCTTAACTGATTTTGTTCCGTCAGATCTTTTTACCGTCTGAATAATTTTATACTTAACCTGACCGAGAATATACTCTTCCCTGATAAGTCCGACCATCTCGCTTCGGCTGTCTGTTGAATTCTGTCTGTTATCGCCCATAACAAAAACGTAGCCCTCGGGAATTTCCATGGGATAATCCCAGCTGCTTGAGCCGATTGTGGGGTTATTGATATAGGGCTCGTCAAGAAGCTTTCCGTCAACGGTTACCTTGCCGTTTGACAAGTCAATATCTATGGTCTGGCCGCCCGTGGCAATAACTCTTTTTACAATAGGCTCATCGAAGGCATTCGGCTGTGTTACGATAACAACATCTCCGTATTCGATATTGTTATCAAAGGCCGTTACCGCAAGCCACTGTCCGTCGTAAAGTGTGGGCACCATTGATGAACCCGAAACACCTACAAACCTGAAAATAAGGGTAAAAACAATGGCTATCGTCACCAGCGATGAAGCCATAACGGAAGCAAAATCAAATATGCTTGTCAGGATTTTTCTTCCGAAAGGCACTTTTTCTTTAGCTTCTTTTGCTTCAGTCTCATTTGCTGTCTGTGCAGCTTCGGGCTCAACAGAAGTTACTTCTGCCTGAGCTGAAAGATTCTTTTCATTTTCCATTTATCTCAACTCCGTATAAAACAATAAATAAATCATAACAGACTAATTATAAAACAATAAAAATTCCAATATGTGAACAAATTGTGATTTAATGATTTATTTTCAATAAAAACAGAAAACAGAGTCGTTATGCCGGAGCACAGACTCTGTTTCGTTCTTTTTTCGGATTAGCCAAGCTTTTCCTTAACCTTAGCTGCCTTACCAACTCTGTCACGAAGATAGTAGAGCTTGCTTCTGCGAACCTTACCGTAACGGATGTGTTCAACCTTAGCAACGTTGGGTGAGTGAACGGGGAATACTCTTTCAATACCTACACCGTAAGAAACACGGCGAACTGTGAATGTCTGAGAAATACCGCTGCCCTTGATAGCAATGATTGTGCCTTCAAAAACCTGAATTCTTTCTCTTTCGCCTTCACGGATCTTTACGTGAACCTTAACGGTTTCACCAACCTGAATTGAAGGTGCTTCTGCCTTGAGACTTGCGTCTGAGATTAACTTGAGTGCGTCCATTTTTTATCCTCCTAAAATTGAAACGTTCTTAACGCTTACAGCGCCAGAGGACCGCTTGTTAAAATGTCTTGCCTTTCGGCCGGCATTAAAACCAGGTCGCATCACGACTGATACAAATGCTTTGATATATTATCACAACTTATGAAAAAAAGCAAGAGTTTTTTCAATATTTTTCCGAATTATTTGAACTCCTTCATATTCTCAAGTAAAAGTCTGTTTCTCAGGATGTCAACAGCCATATTTTCACCGTAAATTTCAATAATTTTATCACTGAAAAGTGACGGATTGATATTCGTTGTGCTTCCGGCAGGTAAAATAAGGTTTACAATAACATCAGTTTCCGTTTCCTTGACGTATGAGTGCCTTATATGCTCCTTGAGATTAATTTCCTTCATAACCTTATGCCTGCCCTTTTTGCCGAGCTTTTCGACGATAAGTCTGTCGGCAGCAAAAACATCACTGAGGATTTTCAGCATTTTTGCTTTGTCGGGCACATCCTTAAAGGTTATATAAAAATCACCGTATGCAATATATTTCGGGTCGAACTTAGGTTCGGTAATCTTTTTGACATCTATGCCCATCGGCATAACTTCTTTAAGGGCAGAAAGCATATCTTCATCGCTCATCTCCCCTTCTATGCGGATGTCAACGCTTTCACATACACTCTGCATACCCAGAGAGAGAGGCAGGGAAAACTGCATATAGGGATGAGGATTGAAGCCCTCGGTATACCACAGAGGTATTCTTGCTCTGCGGATAGCTCTTGTGAAGCAACGCATAAGGTCAAGATGTGAAATATATTTCGCCTCGCCCGTTTTATCAAACCATATTCTGACTAAGCGCATCGCACTTACCTCCGTTCAGCTTATTTGTTCCGCAGCCTGCGCACTTTATGCGGCAATGAGGTGTAGTTTCGCTTTTCCTTGCCTTTTCGCTTTCGTTAATAAGGAACTGCTTTCTTACACCGAAATCAAGATGATCCCACGGGAGAATTTCATCATATTCTCTCTTACGGTTTGCATAGAATTCCGGCTCCACAGAACAATTCCTGAATGCCTCAAGCCACGTCTCGAACTTAAACTGATCGTCCCAGCCGTCAAACTTACAGCCGTTTTTCCAAGCCTGCTCAATAACATTTCCCAAGCGTCTGTCTCCTCTTGCAAAAACAGCCTCCATAAAGCTGGTATCCACATGGTGATAGCTTACGCCTATCTTCTTTGACGGAACACAGCTTATGAGATAATTCTGCTTTTCAATAACGGTTTCCATAGTATCCTGAGCATCCCATTGGAAAGGAGTGAAGGGCTTGGGAACAAAGGTGGAAACGCTTATGTTTACGTTGACACCCTTACCCTTGACTCTGTTTTCACATTTATAGTATTCATCAACAACCTTCTGTGCAAGAGCAGGAATTCCTGCCACATCCTCAAAGGTTTCCGTGGGTAAGCCGAGCATAAAATAGAGCTTAACTGCAGTCCAGCCGCCCTCAAAGGACATTCTTGAGGTGTTTAGAACTTCTTCCTCGGTAACATTCTTATTTATAGCGTCCCTGAGCCTCTGGGTGCCTGCTTCGGGAGCAAAGGTGAGACCGCTTTTGCGCACTTTTTTCAGCTTTTCCATAAGCTCGTCCGAGAAATTATCAACACGCAGAGACGGAAGCGCCACGTTGATTTTTTCGTCGATTGTCCATGAAAGCATCTTATCAAGAAGCTCGGACAGATGTGTATAGTCGCTTGTGCTGAGTGATGAAAGGGAAATTTCATCATAGCCCGTAACATCACAGAGTATCTTCGCCTGACAGTTTATGGTATCGGGCTGCTTTTCTCTTATGGGGCGGTAGATGAAGCCTGCCTGACAGAAGCGGCAGCCTCTTATGCACCCTCTGAAAATTTCCTGAACAACCCTGTCGTGTACAACATCTATAAAGGGAACGATGAAGGTTTTCGGATAGTAAACCTTATCAAGGTCGGATATAATTCTCTTGGTAACCTTTTCGGGAGCCCCTTCGGTAGCTGTGACCGATTTCAATGTAAAATCTTCGTTATATTCAACATCATAAAGCGAAGGTACATACACACCGCCTATACGGCTTGCACGGACAAGAAATTCCTTCTTGCTTGCTCCCGATTTCTTGCACTCTTTGAGCAAATCAAGAATTTCATTATTAACCTCCTCGCCCTCTCCGAGAACAAAAAGATCAATGAAATCTGCCATAGGCTCGGGATTGCAGGCGCAGGGACCGCCTGCAAAAACAATTGGTGTAAGCGACGTTCTCTCACTTGCTCTTACGGGAATACCTGCAAGGTCGAGCATATTCAGCACATTGGTATAGCTCAGCTCATACTGCAAAGTGAAGCCTAAAATATCAAAATCCTTTATGCTGTCTCCGCTTTCAAGGGCAAACAGAGGAATATTATTCTTTCTCATCTGCTCTTCCATATCAACCCATGGTGCAAAAACTCTTTCACACCAGCAATCTTCTCTTTCGTTTGCAATACTGTAAAGTATCTTCATACCCAGGTGAGACATACCGATTTCGTAGCTGTCGGGGAAGCAGAATGCATATCTTAAATCAACGCTGTCCTTATCCTTGACAACGCTGTTAAGCTCTCCACCCGTATATCTTGCAGGCTTCTGCACAAGAGGCAGTACCTTTTCAACATTCCTGTTTATCATAATAAACCTCCGTTTTTTAACAAAGCTCAGATCGGGATTTCCGACCCGAAAAACCACTATTTGAAATGATATCATATTTCCGTCATTTTTTCAATTCAATTATGTGATTTATTAAAATAAACATCATATATACAGTTGCTATTACAAAGCTGAGGTTTCCGCCGTTCATACGAAAAAGGAAGAATACCGAAGAAATAAGCAGAAGCACGGTCACCAGAGAAGAGTATAATATTACTCTGTCCGCCCTTTCGGGTGTCATTTTTTTCATCAGGATATAATAAAGGGTCCTTGCTCCGTCAAGGGACTCCACGGGCAGCAGATTAAATATCCCCACAAGCAGATTGACTATGGCAATATTTCTTGCGAAAACTATGCCCGTATAAACGTAAACCGAAAAAAACAGCAGACACAGAAGAGCATTAACGGCAACTCCCGCAATGCTGACTATGATTTCGTCCGTATAGGATGCGGTTGTGCTTTCATCCTTGTCAAGACGTATGCCTGCGGCGGTGAAGGTCAGCTGTTTAATTCCGTAGCCCAGCACCCACATTGCAAATATGTGCCCTGCTTCGTGAAGAAAAGAAGAAAAAAGCGAGATAAGCACTATCTCGCTATCTGAAACCAGTAATATAAATGTTATAAGCGCAAAAAAGCTGCCGCTGATGCACACCCGACAGTTTCCGATTCTAAATTTGAGCATCGATACCGAAAAAATCCTTTGCCGCCTGTATTTCTTCTGTCAGGTCTCCCTTTTGCAGATACTCAATTCCTTCAGCAAAACCTGCCTTAAACTCTCCCGATACGCTGCACATACCGAAAGCTCCCGCAATAAGTAAGGCGCTGAGTATAAGCTGACACAGGGTCACTCTTACTATATAGTCACGGCTTTCCTTCCGCTTTTCATAGTATTCTTCCTCCGGCAGCGTTTCTCTGTACTGTTCATAATTATCCATATCATTCACCCTGATGAATAAATATGATAAAAACTTAGCTTTTATGCACTTTTTGGTGTTGATATTTAAAAAGTTTTATGATAAAATTTTTATTAAATCTTAACAGAATCTTCTCTGTTATTTATTTTTCGTGAGGTGAAAAACATGACAAACTTCAAAACAAGCGGTTTCATGTATGCTCTCGCTCTTATGGTTGTGGCTTTTGTTACAGTCCAGTCAGTTTTCTTCATAGTTAAATCCTGGAAGAGAGCTAAGGAGCTTGGTATGGAAACCGAAAAGCTCAAGCAGACAATCATTTCAAGTGCATTGTTCTCACTTGCTCCGGCAATTTCAATTCTTGCAACTGTTCTTGCCCTTGCTTCTGCGCTGGGTATCGTTTTACCCTGGATAAGACTTTCGGTTATCGGCAACCTTGCATACGAAACCGTTGCAGCTGAAAATGCTCTTGAGGTTCTCGGCTCGTCTCTTTCAAGTGAGGTAACAGACCCCACCGCATTTTCAACAATCGCATGGACAATGACAATCGGCTCCTGCTTCCCCCTTATTCTCCTCCCCTTCCTTTGCAAGAAAATTCACTCAGCTATGGGTAAGGCAACAAGCAAGAGCAAAAATGCAGGCGTTCTCGGTGACATTCTCGGTGCAGCAGCGTTTATCGGTATCATCGCAGCTTTTATCGCAAGATGTATAGCAGGCGTACCCAGCGACGGTCCCTCAGCAGGTGTTATGACGGTAGCGACTCTCGTTTCAGCTATGGTATTCACCGTTGCTCTTGACCTTCTCTGCAAAAAGAAGGACCTCAAGAAGCTTGAACCCTTCGTATTACCTATTGCTATGTTCGGTGCTATGGGTATAGCAGTTCTTCTGGTACAGCTTGTTCCCGGAATTGCTGAAATGACTTGGAGATAAGGAGGTTGTGACAATGAAAACATTTACAGATAAAATGCACACCTGGGGCAGAATCTGGACAGTTTCGGCTATTGCCGTTCTTTTCATGGTCCCCCTCGGAGTTACGCTTTACTATAATGCATGGCCTGAGTTCAGCACTCTCTGGAAGGCTCTCATTTCGGTTATACCCATCTATTGGGCAACAGCTATCATTGAGGTTATAACCTATACACCGCTTCTCGGTGCAGGCGGAACATATCTTTCTTTCGTTACAGGTAACATCACAAACCTCAAGCTTCCCTGTGCTCTCAGCGCACTTGACAGAGCAAAGGTTAAAGCAACAAGCGAGGAAGGCGAAATCATTTCAACAATAGCAATCGCATCTTCCTCAATTACCACAACACTTGTTATTGCTGTGGGTGTTCTCCTCTTTGCTCCCGTTCTTCCCACAATCACAGCTCCCGATTCAGTTATCAAGCCTGCTTTTGACTATGTTATACCTGCACTTTTCGGTGCATTGGGTGCATCATATTTCTCAAAGCATTGGAAGATTTCCATCCTTCCCATCCTTGCAGGTGTTATAGTTTACATCCTTGCTCCCTCGTTTGCAGTAGGTACTCTTCTCTTCGTTACAATCGTTGTAAGTATTGCAGGTGCCCTCGGTATGTATAAGCTTGGCTGGATCAAGGAATAATCGCAACTGACAGAATAAGGGCGGACGGCTTGTCCGTCCTTTATTATATAGGTGATATCAATGGAAAAGACAAATGTAATGCGGATACTTGAGCAGAAGAAAATCCCCCATAACTGCTACACATATGAAAGTGACGGAGCAATAAGCGGAACGGAGGTTGCGTCTCTCCTCGGTCAGAACCCTGACCACGTTTTTAAAACTCTTGTCACCGTCAGCGCATCGAAGAAAAACTATGTTTTTGTTGTACCGGTTAACAAGGAGCTTAACCTGAAAAAAGCAGCCAAGGCGGTTGGTGAAAAGAAGATTGAGATGCTCAAATCAAAGGAGCTTCTTCCTCTGACGGGCTACGTTCACGGAGGCTGCTCACCTATCGGAATGAAAAAGTTCTTTACAACAACCATACACGAAACTGCAAAGGATTTTGATACAATCATATTCAGCGCAGGAAAAATAGGATATCAGGTTGAATTAAGCCTTGACAATCTCAGCAAGGTTATCAGGCTTCAGCTTGGGGATATATGTGAATAAAGGCAGGCAGACTCCCTTTTGTGTGGGGCGTCTGCCTGATTTGATGTTCAGCTCGGTATCATAAGTATTGTTTTTTCCGTTACCGTTTCTCCCGTCAGCTCATTTTCCTCTTTTATCCGATCAACAGTTGTATTGTATTTCTCCGCAATATCCCAGAGCTGTTCACCTGCATTGCAGAAATATACGGTCAGTTCCCAATCGTTCTTCCTTTTCGGATGCTCTTCATCAGGCTCCATATTGACACAGATTTTTTTGCTGACTGTCTCATATATGGGCATAAAGACATTCACGCTCATCTTTATTTCTGCCTTATCCGAGCCTACGGAGGTGCAGCTTATTTCACCCACGGAAAAAACCGGATGAGCACAAACGCCTTCACAGTTATCCTTTCCCTGACATTCAAAGGAAAAATCAACCGAGCGTTCGCAATACCCGTATTCTCCCTCTGTATCCGTATATATCAGTCCGATAATACCGTTACCCTTGCCTTCAATTTTACCGTTTTTATGGACGGTGCTTCCGTCTGTTTTCTTGCAGAAGCCGTCACATATTTCGCTGACGGTAAGAGGTGTCAGGTCAACGGTAGTTCTTATTTGCTTTGTCTCCTTATATGTAAACAAATGACGCAGGAAATCAACGTTTCTGTATTCGCACTTCATTTCGTATCGGGTGGAATAGCAGTCTGTCACAACGGTTAAATCGGTGTTTCTGTATGCGCAGATATCTGCCTCGGCTTTAACCGAAATTTCAAAAAGAGTGTTTTTTCCGTTTGAATCGGCGCAGGGTGTAACGCTTACACCGCAAACAGAAACATCAGCATCACAGATGCAATCCTTGTCAATATCCCCCACCTGAAAGACCTGACTTATGGGCATAGTATGCTTAAAACGGACTAGCTCTTTGTTTTCGCTGTCTGCACAGTAAAGGACAAAGACCTGCATTTCACCCTTGATAAGCAGTTTATTTTCAACTGCCTTGACCGTTTCCGTAACAGCACAAGCCTCTGCCCGTACCACAGAGGAAACGGGAGGCTGACCTTCTCCGAGGGATACCGTCTCCCCCATTTCAAAAATCTTATTACAGAGGCTGACCTCCATATCAGCATTTACCTTTTCGCATCGGGTTTCGATTTCGCATCCCTCGGCGGCATGGGGCAAAGGCAGGCTTTTCAGCTCAGCGACGGTAAAAATCAGACCTACGTTTCCGCTTATACTTATTCTGCGCTGACTTACTGCCCTGCAATTCACATATTCAACCTTACCCCTTACGCTGCAGCTGCAATCGCCCTCCTTACCTCTTATTTCTACGTATTTCGAAAAAGGTATGCTCTGCTCGTAGCATTCGGGCTTTCCGCTTTCTCCCACATACAGAACACGGATAACATTCTCCCCCTCGGCAGTCGCTCTGTCACCGTTTATCTGACAGGAATGTATATTCACCGTGACCAGACACTTGAGAATTTTCCTTATATCGCTGCAATAATCGGGAAGGCTGATTTCCGTCTCAAAGCTCTGCTCAGCACTTGTCTGTATCTGTTTTTCCGAAAAGGTGAAATTTTCTTTTTTTATGCTGTATTCCATAATCTTCACTCCTTTGTGTATTCTTTATATGAATATGAGGAAGCAAGGAGAATTATTACACCACGACAAAGCCGACGGAATTTCTTCCGTCGGCTTTCTCCGATTTTGTTTTTCTCTTTTTCTCTTTATCTTTAAGTTAATCTGCCACATTCATCTTTGCAAGCAGCTCATCGGTCATTGCAGAAGCAGGGACGAAGCGTGAAACCTGCTTTCCGTCAGCATAGAAGAATTCGGCAATATATCCGCCGTAAACCTTACCGCTGTACATCTGAGATTTGCTGTACACCTCGGCAATCACAGCAGAATCGGTTATGGGTGCGCTTGTGAATATATCGACCATATATTCGCTGTATGCCTCATAGTCATAGGTGCTGAAATTAGGATTGATTGCCATAGTCTGAATTTTGTCATCGGGAGTATAGAATGGCTCCAACACAACCTCAGCTTTGTCAATATTTACGCTGACGGGCTGTTCCTCAGCCTTCATAAGCTCATCGTAAAGGCCGATTTTCTTGAGGTATTCAATGGTATCTGTCATGTCCTTGGTTATGACATAGGTATAGAAAAATTCGCCCGAATTGCCCTTTTTCACAATATTTCCTACAATCCTTTCGGGATCTTTTTCATAATCAGGATCTGCCTCAACTGTGGGATAATACTCGACATCACTATACTCTTCATATTCGTAATCGTCATAGTATTCATCTTCCTCCTGATAATATTCGTCCATCCTTTTTTCGTAGTATGCGTGGAAATTACCGTAGAAGGCATCACTTTTCTCCAGCTTCTCGTAATCCTCAAGGATTATACTGTATGGTACTATTTCTGAAGTTGCATTTAGAGGAACAAGCACTGCACCGATTTCATCCTCTGCAGAATGGAAATGCTTCTGCTCTACCGTCTGATTTTTTATATCGGTAAACATAGCATTGAAAAACTCATTTACCCAAAGACTCTTTTCAGCCTTTTCAATCATTCCCACATAGGATAAATCCTTATCAGCAAGGACTGCTACGGTGCTTGCTTCGCCAAATCCGTAATAGTGGGAAACCGGGTCATTCATCATAATTGAAGCTACATTTTCGACATATTCAGAATAGCCGAAAAATCCGAAATAATAATGGTTGCTTCCTTCAACACTATTGACCGGACCGACATTTTTATTAATGAGCTTTATACTGTCATCAGAGGTAAGAGCATAATTCAGAAGCGCACTGCCCTTTTCGGTTTTATCGAAGCCGAGAAGCTTTTTATAGGTTTCAATGCTCATATAATCATAATTTCTGACTATGACCGAGCCGTCGTCCATAAGATATGAAATTGTAATTCCGCCACGGGCAGTATTTTCATCGGGATACCATCTGTAACCGTCATTTATAAGGTTTGAATGAAGGTCAAGCACCCAATCAATATCCTTATCTGTTGTAAGTGTAACGTAATAGAAATTATCTCTGTTATAACGGCGGCTGACGTTTACCGAGGTTTTTCCTAAATAAGACGGTGACACCGAACCGAAACTACTCAGTCGGGAATATTGGCATGGGTCTGCATCCTGAAGATAGGAGAAATCCGTAGCTATATCTACTGCCTTAACCTTTGATTTTTCAGGAACATCGTCACCGTAGCCCACAAGACATCCGCCGACAAACACAACAGAAAGAACAGCAAGGGCAACAGTAGCTTTCACAGGCACCCTTCTGTCACAGATAAGCCAACTCACAAATACGAATATAAGTGCAATAAGAACCGATGTTGCTGCAGCTGCTATTCTGTACATGGGGAAGGCTGCCATAAGCGAAAGCCCCATACAGATACCAAGAAGCATAAAGAAGGTCTTATAAAGATTCTTGCTTCTGAAAACAAATCCGCAGATTTCACTTGTTCTTTTTCTGAACATTCTGCCCGAAATGTATGTTATAACGATTATTGCAAATACTGCAAAAATCACGCCTGACCAATCAGGAGTCGTGAAGCCGTTATAATAAACGTTGACCTTTGTTAAATCTCTTGTATAGAACTTGAGCTGTTCGGTATATGAGCCAAATATATCAAGATACCACACATCCGAGGAAAAGAACTTTGATGCTGCATAAAGTCTTGTTCCGTATGCATTACCGTAAACGAGAACGCTCATTGCCTGATTTAATGTAACGTTGAACGCAGGCCAGAAAATGCCGAAGAAGAAGGTGAAAACAATTCCTTCAACGATATTTCCTGCATTGACAAATGCATAAACTGCAACCGTATAAGCCGCAAGGCAGGTCACGAGAGTGCTTATGAAATAAAATGCCCAGACAATAAAGCCTTCTGTCATAAGACCATTTTCAAGCCAATGGAAAAGAAGGTCGAGTGCATAGTAAGCGCCGATTGTTCCTAATATTCCCACGGCACCGCCCAGATACTTTGAATAGAATAGCTTGTTTCTTGAAATACCCAGGGAAAGATAAACATTACAGTCCTTTTTCTTGCTGAGGAAACCGAAGGTTTTCAGAGCAAAAAGGCAGGACCAGAGTATCATTACCGCAAAATAGCCCTCGTGTATATCAGCAACTTCATAAACGTAAGCTCCCGAAAACCATTTAACGGGCGGATCATTTAACAGAACGCCTTCGAAAAATTCAAAGAACACCTTAAAAACAGCCGGTATAAACACAATCAGGGATATGGGAATATTGCCCTTCACCGTATCCTTGAAAGTGAACCTAAATACATCAGGAGAAGATTTCTTTGAGGTCATAGCTCTTATCCTCCATTTCTTCAAGGAATATTTCCTCTAACGTGAGAGGTATCTTTTCAAACAGAACAGGCTGGAGCAACTCAATACTCTTTATTGTTTCTTCAGCATTTGAGTTAATCTTTGCTGTTATGATTTTGCCGTCTCTTTCAATATTTGTAAGTCCTGCAAGGGTAAGCTCGTCATCTGAGACATCCTCCTTGAAGGCAAGTCTTACCTTGAATCTCTGCTCACTTATCTCCTGAACGGAAACGTCAAGGCTTATCTTATTGCCGTTCATAAGAGCAAGATGGTCGCACATATCCGTCAGCTCTCTGAGATTGTGAGATGAAATAATGACCGATGCGTTTCTCTCAGCCATATATTCAAGCAGAATATCCTTTGTAAGATGTCTCTTTGCCGGATCAAGACCGTCAAAGGATTCGTCAAGCAGAAGCAAGTCGGGCTTTGCGGAAAGTCCGAGAATAAGCTCAGCCTGTCTCTGCATACCCTTTGAAAAGCCGTTTACCTTTGCATTGACATTAAGCCCGAAGATTTCGGAAAGCTTGTTAAAGGTATTCATATCAAAATTAGGATAATAGCCTTCATAAAACTTTGCCATTTTCTTCATTGTGGTAGCGGTTCTGAAATAGATATCATCGGGTACATAGAATATTTTCTGCTTCATTTTTTCGTTGTCCCATAAAGGCTCACCGCAGAAGTTGATTTCTCCGCTGTCCTTTGCATATACGCCTGCTATTATTTTCAGAAGCGTTGTCTTACCTGCGCCGTTATAGCCGATAAGACCGTGAATTGACATTTTCTCTACTTTAAGATTAACATCCTTCAGCACATTTTTCTTGCCGAAGGTTTTATTTACATTTTTCACTTCAAGCATAACTATTCCTCCTCTTTATAGATTTTTTCAATAAGCTCGGTAAGCTCTTGCTTTGTAACTCCCTTGAGCTTAATTGATTTTAGCTGCTCCTCTATTTCACCGAGGGCTTTTTTTGCCGAAACCGTGCTGTCAAGTGCATCAGGCGAAATAAAGCTTCCTTTACCCACCACGGAATAAATTATCCCCTCACTTTCCAGCTCCTGAAAGGCTCTTTTGACGGTGTTCACATTAACGCCCGTCTGTGCGGCAACGCCTCTGATTGACGGCAACTGTTCATCGGCTGTGAGAATACCGAGTCTTACGTAATTCTGTATCTGATCTTTCAGCTGCTCATAAATCGGTATTCTGCTTCGGGTATCGATGTTAAACACTAAACCACCCCTTTCTTTTTTAAGTGTGATATGTGTGCTATCACACTTGCATTATATATCCTCTGTTATAATTTGTCAATAGGTTTTTGGAAATTTGTGCAAAAGGAAGCCGATTGTCGGCAAGGAAGGAAACTTCCTTGGGACAATCGGCAAAACGCCCCACGGTGAACGGAACGTTCACCGTGGGGCTGAAAACTGCAATTTTTAGAACAAGCCTGAAATTCTGCCGTCCTCGTTTTTTGTTAATTTTCCAAATAAAACCAGAAATCGATTTCTTTATTAAAAAGATCAAGCTTATTTACGGGTACTTCTGTTCCGTTAAACATCGCCGTTTCTTCTCCATCGTGGTTTGTGAAACTGAAATAAAATCTCTTTGAATTCATATTACCAGCATATAACTTCTCAAAATCTGATTTAGTCGGTCTGATCAACACATTTAACGTTGCAATTTCATAAGCAGAAATCCAGAGCTCACCTTTAGAAAAAGGGTCCGGCTCTAAATATGCAATAATAATTTGCTTACCATAGGTAACTGCAACACAAACATATCCGCTGTCAACCTGCTCGACAAATTTCAATTCCTCAATATAGTCAGCTGAACTTATGGTTCCACCGAAAGAATCAATAGTTTCAATTATTAAATCTTCTGTTGACATATTCTCCGATGCAGAATCTTTTGTCGTCATATATACCAAACACAACAAAAAAATAGCAAGAACTATAAACCAAATTTTCTTTGTACTCATTCCACCAGCCTCCTGTCAGTTTCTAAAAATCACATAACCACAAACTATAACTTTTAAATAGAAACAGACTGATTAAAGGTTCGAAACAGAATTTAACTGTAATATATCAGAACAAGCCTGAAATTCTGCCGTCCTCGTCAACATCAATCTTTTCTGCTGCCGGAACCTTGGGAAGACCGGGCATTGTCATAATGTCGCCTGTAAGAACAACAACAAAGCCTGCACCTGCTGAAACCTTAACGTTTTTGATTGTTACAACGAAGTCTTCGGGTGCGCCGAGCTTTGTCATATCGTCAGAGAAGCTGTACTGTGTCTTTGCAACACAGACAGGGCACTTATCAAAGCCGAGAGCTGTAAGCTGTGCAATCTGCTTCTGAGCTGCAGGAAGAATGCTGATATCCTTGCCGCCGTATACCTTCCGGACAATAGCTCTGATTTTATCTTCAATGCTCATATCAAGGTCATATGAGAATGTGAAGTCACCCTTTTCCTCTTCGCAGAGACGGACAACTTCCTTTGCAAGCTCAGTTCCGCCTTCGCCGCCCTTTGCCCAGACATCGGAAAGAACAACGTTTACACCAAGCTCCTTGCACTTTGCAATAATAAGCTCAATCTCTGCATCTGTGTCTGTGGGGAAACGGTTAACTGCAACAACTGAGGGAAGCTTATATACGTTCTTGATGTTTGAAACGTGTCTGAGAAGGTTGGGAATACCTTTTTCGAGTGCTTCGAGGTTTTCGTTACCAAGCTCAGTCTTAGCCATTCCGCCGTGCATCTTGAGGGCTCTTACTGTTGCAACGATAACGACTGCTGAAGGCTCAAGTCCTGCAAATCGGCACTTGATATCAAGGAACTTCTCTGCGCCAAGGTCTGCACCGAAGCCTGCTTCCGTGATAGCGTAGTCACCCAGCTTCATCGCCATCTTTGTAGCGATAACTGAGTTACAGCCGTGAGCAATATTAGCAAAGGGTCCTCCGTGAACAAATGCGGGCGTGCCTTCAAGTGTCTGAACAAGGTTGGGCTTGAGAGCATCCTTGAGAAGTGCTGTCATAGCGCCGACTGCGTTCAGGTCGCCTGCAGTAACGGGCTTTTCGTCATATGTATAGCCTACGATAATCTTTGAAAGACGTTCTTTAAGGTCATTGATTGAGTTTGCAAGGCAGAATACAGCCATAATCTCACTTGCAACGGTGATATCGTATCCGTCTTCACGGGGTACACCGTTTACTCTGCCGCCGAGACCGTCTGTTACAAAACGAAGCTGACGGTCATTCATATCAACACAACGCTTCCAGGTAATTCTTCTGGGGTCGATATTGAGCTGATTTCCCTGATAGATATGGTTATCAAGCATAGCGGCAAGAAGGTTGTTTGCTGCACCGATTGCGTGGAAGTCACCTGTGAAATGAAGGTTGATATCCTCCATTGGTACAACCTGAGCGTATCCGCCGCCTGCTGCACCACCCTTGACACCGAATACGGGGCCGAGAGAGGGCTCACGAAGAGCCACAACAACGTTTTTGCCTATCTTTCTAAGACCGTCTGCAAGACCGATTGTGGTTGTGGTCTTACCCTCACCTGCCGGTGTGGGAGTGATTGCGGTAACGAGAACAAGCTTACCGTTTTTCTTGCCTTCATCATTAAGAAGGCCGAGGTCAACCTTTGCTTTATAATTACCGTACTGCTCAAGTGCTTCCTGAGGAACACCTGCTGTTTCAGCGATTTCGGTAATGTGCTTCATTTTACATTCCTGAGCTATCTGGATGTCTGACTTATACATTTCACATTCTCCTTTTTGTTTTCTAACTTTTTTATTTTAGCACAGCAAAAAAATATAGTCAAGCAAAGAAGGATTGATTTGACAAATTTCATCGGTATTTATATAATATCATCATATATCTTTTCAGGGTGGCGAATATATGACTATCAGGCTTTATAACAATAACAGCTATTTAACCGTTTTTTCATCGGTAATAACAGAAGTTACAGATGATGCGATCATTCTCAGGGAAACCGCCTTTTTCCCCGAAGGCGGCGGTCAGACGAGTGATAAAGGTATGCTGGGTGATTGCGAAATATATGATGTTCAGGAAAAGGACGGTATTATATATCACTACACAAAAACTCCCCACAGCTACAAGGTCGGTGACGTGGTTGAAGGAAAAATAGACTTTGACAAAAGGTTTTCCGATATGCAGCAGCATTCGGGAGAACATATTGTATCGGGACTTGTAAATAAAACATTCGGCTACGACAACGTAGGTTTTCATCTGGGGCACGATGTTGTAACTCTCGATTTCAACGGTCTTTTCACTAAGGATGACCTGACAGAGCTTGAAAGAAAAGCAAACGAAACCGTTACGGCAAACAAAAAAATAACCGTAACCTTCCCCTCTCCCGACGAGCTTGAAAGTATAGCTTACAGAAGCAAAAAGGAAATTGACGGTGAAGTGCGTATTGTGGAGATTGAGGACACAGACATTTGTGCCTGCTGCGCTCCTCACGTAAGGCTTACGGGTGAAATCGGTCTGATTAAGATTGTGGGAGCAGACAAGCATCGGGGCGGAACAAGAATGAGTATCCTCTGCGGTCAGAGAGCTATGGAGGATTACCGTATCAAGCAGGAGCAGAATCACGGTGTTTCCGTTGCACTCAAGGTCAAAGAATACGAAACTGCTGACGGAGTTGACCGATTGCTGAAGAAGAAGGCAGAGCTTGAATATGAAATCGGCAGACTTAACCTTGAAATAGCAAAAATCCACGCAGATATGGTTAAGCCTGCGGAAAGGATAATTATTTTCAAGGAGCTGAACGGTTCAAATCTTACCGCCTTTGCAGACAGGTTAAAAGAAAAAGCCACAGACTTCGTTGCGGCATTCGGATATGTTGATGAAAGTAATTATCAATACGTTCTCTGCAGTAACAGCATTGATGTGCGGCCTTTGTGCAGGGAAATGAACTCGGCACTTAACGGCAGAGGCGGAGGAAAACCCCGGATGGTACAAGGAAGTATTCAGGCAAACAAAGAAGAAATAAAAAGATTTTTCGGAATATAACATCAACTGCCGCAGACTTTTTCAGGTCTGCGGCAGCATTGCTTTTTATTTCTTTGTCTTTACTTTCTTTTCGCTTGAAAAAACCTTCTGTATTGCGATTGTTGCAAGGATGATAATACCGATAATAACGAATATAACCAGCATACCAACGCCCATATGCTTGAGCATACCGAGAACTGCCTCAGGATGAAATTCAAGACCGAGATTTGAGAGAAAACTGTTTACAGTTTCGGAAAAAGAACTTAAACTTACAGCTAAATAATTCAGATAATACATTTCTTTTCCTCCTTATGAACCGAAGATACCCAGGATAATACCGCCGGCAATAACCGAAGCAATCTGTCCTGAAACGTTAACACCGATTGAGTGCATGAGCAAGAAGTTCTGAGGATCCTCCTGCTGACCCATCTTATGAACAATACGACCTGACATGGGGAATGCAGAGATACCTGCTGCACCGATCATGGGGTTGATCTTTGTCTTGAGGAAAAGGTTGAGGAACTTTGCAAAGAGGATACCGCCTGCTGTGTCAACAATGAATGCAATAAGACCGAGACCCATAATAAGAAGTGTCTGAGGCTTGAGGAACTGATCGGCAGTCATATTGAATGCAACAGAGATACCGAGGAAGATTGTGATAAGGTTTGCAAGCACCTTCTGTGCTGTTTCTGAAAGAGTATCAAGAACACCGCATTCACGGATAAGGTTACCGAACATAAGGAAACCGATAAGAGCTGTTGCCTGAGGAATAATTGCCGAAACAACAACTGTGATGATAATGGGGAACATAATACGTGTAAGCTTTGAAACAGACTTCTGTTCATAAGGCATACGGATAAGACGTTCCTTCTTTGTTGTCATTAATTTAATAATGGGAGGCTGAATAACCGGAACAAGTGCCATATATGAGTATGCGGCAACTGTGATCGGGCCGACGAAGCTTGAGCCGAGAGCGTTTGCAACGGCGATTGAGGTAGGACCGTCTGCAGCACCGATGATAGCGATTGAAGCAGCATCTATATCCGGGAAGAAAATTGAGGCCATACAAAGTGTAAAGAAAATACCGAACTGAGCCGCCGCACCGAAAAGCATAAGCTTCGGGTTTGAAAGCAAGGGACCGAAGTCAATCATTGCACCGATACCGATAAAGAGAAGTAACGGGAACAGCTCATTTGCAATACCTGCTTCATAAAGCTCCTTGATGGGACCTGCAAGTGCATCTGAGAAGGGAATGTTTACAAGCAACGTACCGAAGCCCATGGGAAGAAGCAAGGTCGGCTCCATTTCCTTCTTGATTGCAAGGTAAATCAGTAAGCCGCCGATACAGAGCATAATGACTTCACCAAGACCGAAATTCAACAGGTTTTTATAGAGTATTTCCATAGTGTCCGCCTCCGTTTATTACAAAATCAAAAACCGTGATATTTTATCATACAGCGACAAAAAAAGTCAATATGTATATTGCCACATATTATAGAGAATTATTGACATAAATTAGATAAAACATAAAACGGAAGCATATACCGTAATCGGATATGCTCCCCTTTATTTATTATGCGTTAGGATTGACCTGCTTCATACCGCTGAACTTCTGTCCCCAGGCGTTTGCCCACTTTTCGCAATAAAGTGCTGAGTATGGAACATCATTCTTCTTTCTGTAACCTGCAAAGCAGTTGCACCAGATAACCGAGGGAAGTGCAATAACAAGGTAATAAAGAGGTCCGAGGAGAAGACACTGCCATGTGTGGCCGTATTCGTGAATTCTGCAATCGTATAACCATTCCTTGCTCTTGCTTCCGTCCTTGATGAAGATAAACAGACCCATTGAAAGTCCGCCGCCCTTCCAGGGTACGTATACAATTCGTGCATAACCGAACTTCTGTGTACGCAGACCGACAATATACTTACAGATGAAGTATGCGATACCGCCTACGAGGTTTACGGGTAAGCCCCATGTCCACTGAACGATATAGAATAAGCAATCCTTGAAATCCTGAAGAGCGCTCGGCTCTTTTTTTGCGGGCTTATTCTGCTTGATATCAATTTTATCCATAACTGTTTCTCCTTTTTATTCACCGAGAGCTTCTTTTACTGCTTCAACTGAATCGTCGGCTTCATATTCCTTGCCGTTTCTGATTGCTGACATTTCAGCTTCCTTTTCAAGAAGAATCTCATAATCACCGTCTTCGTTTGCTTCGATTGTGTGCTCTTCACCCTCGTTATTCTGACCCAGCCAGGTATTTTCGTACTTCTGACCTGAAATCTTCTCAACAACTGCAATCTGCTCGTCGGTGAGAGTAACGTTTCCGTACTTATGCTTTGTAGCAATTGCGGCACAGATCATTCTGTGGTCAGCCTTATTCATCTTGAACTTATGAAGAAGGAAGAGAGAAATAAGTGTGCATATAATGGGAACAACAACAACGCAGATACGTACACCTAAAAGTGCGCTGTCAGGCTGCTGGAAGAGTAAGCCGGTATCCTTTTCATATTGCGTAACATGCTCACCTGTCTGAAGACCGAAGGCACCGAGAATTACCAATACAAGACTCTGAATTGTAGTAGAAACGCAGGTCTTGATGAGAGTGTTGAAGGTACCGATAACACCTTCACGTCTTCTGCCCGTGATAGCCTCATCAATATCGGAAATATCGGGGAAAATATTTGTAGCTGCATAGCCGATACCTGATTTACCGAAGGGGTAGAATATAGCACTGAGCATAAGAATTACAACCCAAATAATTGAACCGCTGTTCTCATCGGTGGGATTCATAAACAGACAAACAGCAAAGCCCAAAATCATAAGAGGTGTTACGATATTAGCGCACTTTTTCTTGCCGTGCTTTATTGTTATAGCGTAGTTTAAGGGGAATGCCGAAGCCTCAAACACACCTTCAATTGTAGTAAACAGACCGTAATACTTGATAAGACGGGCAATATATCTTATATAAAATACAAGTGATGAACGGTAGAAATTGCATGCTGTGTTATATGCAAGGCTCATAAAGAAATACTGTCTGAATGCCTTGTTCTTGACAACGAGAGCATACTCGTGAAGGAAATACTTGAAATCGAACTTTTCAAGCTTCAGATCAAGAGAGGGCTTTTCTCTGGTCTTTTTGAAGGTATAGGTAAGACAGACAGCATATACAACAGCGAGAATAATGCCCATAAGAAGCGTCGGGAATTCAGCACCGCTTTCGGGATCGCTGAAGCCGAAGGCACCGAGAACAGCCATAGCAAGGAAAAATGACGGGAACATACCGAAGGAATTGAAGATATAACCGACGGAATTGTACTGTGTTCTCAGATCGTAGTCAGGTGCAAGCTCGGGAAGCATTGCAACGTGAGGAACGTCAACGAAGGAATAGGCTGTTTTATAAAGCAAATAAACCACCGTGAAGTAAACAATAGCCTGCATAGGTCTTGCGGCACCGTCAATACCGTATGTGTTCCACAGCAACACATAGCTGACAGCATAAAGAGGCATCGCCCAGATGATATAGCGTCTGTGTCTGCCGTATTTTGAACGGGTTCTGTCAGTCAGAATGCCGATAAAGGGGTCAATAACCGCATCCCATATACCTGCAATGAACGTAACGATTGCCGCCTGCTCGGTCTCCAGACCTACTGCACCTGTCAGAAAGAGGGTGAAATAAAGACTGATAACATACCCCGAGCCTGAGGTGGTGATGTTTGCGCTGCTGTAATTTATCATGGGCATAACATCTTTTTTAAACGTGCCCTTGACGCCCAGCGCTTTAAGGATTTTTTGTTCCATAATATCACTCCATAGAAAATATACTTTGATATTTTATCATAAAAAACAAATAAAAGCAAGGTTGAAAGCAAACAAAAACGGCACTTTTTAAAAAGTGCCGCTGTTGAGAAGAAAACTTTTAGTCGGTAATTATTTCTCCTGTCAGGCTGTCTATTTCCGTTTTTTCAATAATTTCTTTTGTATCATAAGCTTCCTTGGTACAGATTATTCTGTCAGCATCTTTATCATAAGACACCCTGTAAACATATCTCACACCGTTTTCCAATGCCTCATAATAGCCTATATCGTAATTATAAGGAAGCTGTTTATATGATATAAACTTATTTGAAACCTCAACGGAAACACCTACATCCGTAAGCAGAGTACGCTCAACCTGTGAATAGGTGCGGATTTCTTCATCTCTGCCGATTTCGTCAAGATATGCCTGAGCATATGCTTTGCATTGTGCCCACAGACTGTAGCTGTCCTCTTCTGTTGTGTTGTTCACACGGTTACGATATTTTACCGGGAACATCTTTTTGATTGACGGAGCATACCCTGAGCCGTCAAGAGGATATTCTGTATCCGACAGCTCATATCCCTCTGCAGTTTTTCGGAAAGTCATTACCGCAGGAACCGTTCCTCCGGCTTTTTCCATAAAATATCCGTTTTCAAAGCCGAATTGGCTGTATCTGGTAAGCAGATACACCTTATGCTCCGTTCCGTCAACGTCGCTTCCGAGAATAATGTGTCCTTCACCCGAGCACTCTGTTCCGAAATCATAATACTTGGGCTTATTATCTTCAAGTATTGCCTGTGATATAGCTTTTTCAAGTCTTTGCTGTTGAATGAACTCCTCTGTTTCGCTTATCTCAAAATCAAATGACATCTTATATTTTCCCTTTTCACCCGCAATACTGAAGCTCTTCTCAAAGCGATATACACCCGGATCAGAGAATTCATATACATCTGTGCCGAAGGAGCTGTATTCCGTGCTGTTATTCGACATCTGATACAAAACCATATCCCACCAAGTGTAGTCCGTAACCTCATCACATTTGATTGCTTTACCGTCAATAATACGATAAACGATATATTCTTCACCGTATTCGATAGCCTTGTCGGTTCTGTTATCAACAGCATAGCCTATACTTCCGTCAAGAGAGCTGTTGTCACTGAGATATACATTTATCCCGTTGTAATCCGTATAGACAGCCTTCTGCACCAGATTGTCGGTGTATTCTATATTATCCTTCGTTATGAAATCAAAGGTATAACAGGTCGTCTCACCCGATTTCCCCGTATCACGGAGGGTTGCTGTTTCGCCTAATGAAAAATCAAATTTCTTAATTTCAGTCTCTTTATCATACGCTATAGCCCATACCAGCTCTTTATTGAGGGATATTTCAATCTTTCCCTCTGACATATCTAAGCCCTTTGTTGAGCAGACAAGACCGTCTGTCAGCTCCATTGAGCCTCCTTTTTCATCAAAAGACCAATAATAAGTCTGAACACTTTCAAGCGCCTGATCCGTGCCCATATAATCAGATTTAGTTATACGGATAATCAGAGACGAAAAAGCGTTTCTGTAATCAGCACCCTCAACAACATCTATCTGCTCAACATTTCCGATATAATCAACTTCATTCATAGTCAGATAATCATACATACTGACCAGAAGGACTGCATTATCTTCGTCTATAACAACATAATATCTGCTTCTATTTTCGGGACTGCTTATCTTTTCCGTAACATAAGCGGCTTTAAGATTGTTAAATGTGTATGTGGGATTATTGGGGTATTCTTTTTCCTGACCTTCAATCTGATTTGTCAGTTCCTCTGCAGTAACGTCTGATTTTTCAAGCTTACCCAACCTCACAACTCCCGGATTATCGCCTGTAAATCTGTAAAGCACCATATCGTCTGTAATGCAGTACTGTATTCCGCTTATTCCGTGATTCTTTACGTAATTATATTTTATATGTGACCCGATAAATACTTTTCCCGCTATATCCGTATCAGATTTCGGATTTGTCATAAAGCATACCGTTGCAACAATGCTGACAATAACTGCAATAAGAATTATCCAGAATGTAGGCTTCTTATAATTCATAACGCCTTTTATTCTTTCTTTTACTCCCACTTCGCCAAAAGCAAGAGGACAGGCTGCAATCATTCTTCTGTTGATACTGCAGTTAAGAAGCGCAGTCGAATAATCCTTGCGCTCCTCTGTGTCAAGCTCTCTGACAACACGTTCATCGCAGGCAAGCTCAATATCTCTGCACAGCAGAATATAAGCTAACCAAAGAACGGGATTGAACCAGTAAACCGACAAAATCAGAAAAGCTAAAGGCTTTATAAGGTGGTCCTTGCGTTTCAGATGAGCCTTTTCGTGGGCTACAACGTGTCCCATATCATTCTTATCAATGTTATAAGGCAGATAAATCTTAGGCTTGACAAGACCGAGAACAAAGGGGGATTGAACGAACTCACTCTGATAAATGTTTCCCGAAAGCAAGGTGGCAGTTGCCATTCTGTGCCTGAGCCTGAGAAAGCTTATCAGAGCGTAAGTGAGCATAACAATAAGTCCTGCAAGCCATAACCACGAAGCAAGAATTGTGACAATCTGCAAGGGATTGGCACTTGCGGCAGGCTCAGGTGAAAAGCTTTCGGAGATTATAGGATTCACAACATTATTTACTGCAGGTATTCCGCTGCTTATATGGGGACTTGTCTGATAGATAATGGTCGGAGGCACCGTTTCTGCGCTGGGTATAAGACTTAATGCGCTTTCAAGAGAAAACGGAAAAACGAGACGGAAGCCCACAAGTGTCCACAGCAGACAAAAGAGCCATTTGGGAGCTTTTCTGAAAATCAGTCTCAGCAGTATCACCGCCAATACAAGATAGCTTGCAGTTATGCTGATATTAAGTAAGCTGATAAAAATATCTTCCATACCCTCACCCCCCTATTTGTCAATAATGCGGCGGATTTCATCAATATCCTCCTGTGAGAGCTTTTTTGATTTTGCAAAGGCGGCAATAAAGGCAGGTAAAGAGCCTTCAAACTTTTTTTCAACAAGCTCGTCAATTTCTGCTTTCTGGGCTTCATCCTTTGAAACAAGAGAAGTAACTATGGTGTTTTCGTTTTTGACCACTCCCCTGTCAGAAAGACGCTTGATTACCGTGTAGGTGGTAGTCTTTGACCAGCCAAGCTTCTCCTTGCACAAATCGGAAAGCACTCTGCTTGATACAGGCTCATTCTCCCAAAGGATGAGACAGAACCTGTATTCGCTTTCAAAAATCTTTGGTGTCTGCATTTATATCATCTCCTCTTTATCATTCTAATGCATTAGTACAACTTCATTCTAATACATTAGAACACTTTTGTCAAGAGCTTGAAATAAAAAATCAGCACTCTCTTCCGACAAGAGAGTGCTGATAAATACTGATTATCTCCAGATAAACCAGAGCATTATATATCCTGTTGTAACTGCCGCAAGAGTAAAGGGTACACCGAATTTCATAAACGTGGTGCTCTTTACCTCATAGCCCTCCTTACGGAGAATACCGATACCGGCAATGTTTGCACTTGCACCGATGGGTGTAAGGTTACCGCCGAGAGTTGCACCGCAAAGAAGACCGTAGTAAAGAAGTGTGGGTTCGATACCGAGGTCGCCTGCAATAACGGGAACAATTGAAAGCATTGTGGCTGTATAGGGTATGTTATCAATGAATGCAGAAAGAAGAACAGACATCCAGACGATGATTGTGTAAACCGCAAAGGTTGAGCCTGCGCCGAGACTTGCAATAGCTGAGCCGATTACATCAATAACACCTGCACTCTTGATACCGCCGATTACAACAAAAAGACCGGCGAGAAGCACGATTGTATAGTAGTCGATTTCCTTAAATGCGTTCTTGACAATTTCCTTATTCTTCTTTATAAGAAGCTCACGGATAATACCTACAAGGAAGAAAGCTATACAGATAATACCGTTTGTGATATCAGGCTTCCAGAGCTGACCGGGAGCAGCTGCATCCTTATAAGGAATAAATGAAACAGCAATAAGTGAAAGAACTGTGCCCACAAGAAGGATTGTGGGGAATTTATCTTCAACAACAGTTCTTGAATTGAAATCGAACTTTGTTTTTTCCTTGCGGAACATAAACAGAATAATAAGTGCGCTGACAATGGCGCCTGCCTCAACAACCCAGAACATACCGGGCTTGCCTCTGTCAACGAAGAAATCTGAGAAATCAAGGCCTGCCTGCTTTGCAAGAAGGATTGAAGTTGTGTCACCGACAAGTGTTGCGGCACCCTGAAGGTTTGATGAAACTGCAATACAGATAATTGAAGATACGGGAGAAATGTTTACCTTCTCACAGAAAGCAAGAGCTACGGGAGCTATCATAAGAACTGTTGCAACATTATCAACAAAGGCTGAAACGATACCTGCGAAAAGCGACAGAGCAACAACCGTCCACTTTATATTAGGCATTTTTGAAATAAGAATATCCGACATAAGCTGAGGCATTTTGGATTCGATAAAGAGATAAACCGTACCCATTGTACCTGCTATCATCATAATAACATTCCAGTCTATTTCACCGAGAGCCTCTGCAAATCCGTATGTATACGCTGAGCCTGAAAGCTGAAAGAAGCCTTCACCGAAAAGCGTAGGGTTAGCTGATGCGATTATGCCGAGGGCAACAAAAATCAACGCTGAACCCACAGTAACATAGGGTCTTATCTTCTGGAATGCCAGCATAAGAATGTAGGTTATTGCAAAGATAACCAAAGCTGTGATTGTAATGGGACTCATTATATTCCCTCCTGAGAAAATAATTGGATGGATCTGCGCAAAAAAATAACAGAACCCTCGCAGATTCTGTCATAATTCGGAAAACATTGTGCCTGACGCACAGGTAAACCAAAACAATCCCTAACAAATAGAATAACTATTATTATTCTATGACAGACTCCACCGCTTATTTTGGATTGCAGTTTGATTATACAACTTGTTTCGGTTATTGTCAATAATTGATATAAGTTTAACACAGAAAGTCAGACCCTTCGCAGCGAAAGGTCTGACCGATGTATTTTGTTTAATTTCAGATTCCTAAAAGAGCAAGAATTGTCTCGATGATATTTCTGAAAAATGCAATAATTCTTGCAAAGAATCCTCCCTCAACCGTAACGGAATAATCGGGAGCAAGTCTGAGAACTGTGGGGAGTCCGCTGACAGCATCATACTTTTCAACCTGAACAGTATGCTCACCTGCCGTGAGATAATCTTCGGGAATAACGCAAACACCGTTTGCATCAGCCGTAAGTTCAACTGTCTTACCTGAACCGTAACCCCAGGTAAGAGTATAGTTTGCAACGGGGCACTCCTTTACTGTCGGTTCCCAGGTTACGGGATCGTAAACAGTGTCCATACTGGTAACAGCGATTTTTCCGTCTGCAAGCCCGCTTGTATCAACAATCGGATACTGCATTCCCGTATTCCAGGGATCACCGTAAAACACAACGATTGCCTCGTTATCCGAAACAGTGTATGCGCTTACACCGAGGTCGGGAGAAACACCGTCAACCCGGTATGACCAGCCGTCCCACTTCATTGCAGTGTAGCTGCCCGAGGTTATACCGTTGATAGCAGTAACATACGGGCCGAAATCGCTTGAAACCGTTGTGACGGTAAGAGTTGAGTCTTTCGCATCAGCTGCTTTGAGAACATCGAGAACCGTTGAACCCTCTGCAACAGTTACATCGCCGTAATAAAGACACTCTTCTATGCCTTCAATACGAAGATTTACCGTAACACCGTCAGCGCCGAACGCCACAACTGTCATACAGCTCATAATCATAAGAACTGCAAGAATAAAACTGAGATTTTTTCTGAACATTCGCATTTTTTGTTCATCCTTTCATTAATTATTTATGTAATTCTTCCCGACATCGTGCACTATATCGGAAAGCTATTACCCTTTAAAAAGTTTTACCTATATCCTCGCCCATATCGCAAGTAAAATAAAAGACTATACTGTCCCCCGGTTTAACGTTGTATGCACTCGAGCCTACATTGGGGAATTCGCCGTTAACGCTATACATCCACCCTGAAAGACTGCCGCAATCTTTTTCATAAATCTGATGAATGCCCTCAACATAATATGTATCGAATGCAATTGAGTGGTTAAATTCCAGCTGTACTCCGTTCTCTCTGCAGTATTTACAATTATCTGTGCAGACATTTTCCATGCAGGCTCGTTTCAAGGCATCAAAAGCTGTTTCTCCTTCATTAATTCCCACTACAACTTTGTCAAGAATTATCCCGTTTTCAGGTACAAAGCTAACTTTTGACTTCTTAATCTTGTCAATGTTTTCCCTGGCAGTTCTGCAATCGACTGTCACCGTACAGAATCCTGAAAACACCTCTGAAGGCGCAGTAGTTTCGGTAATCTTTTCGGTTGTTGTGAAACCGGTAATTGTCGGAGCCGTTGTTTTCTCCGACGTCTGAACTTCTTTGGTCGTCGTCTCGGTCTGCGAAGCTGTTACCGTCGGATTTACAGTTGTTGTTACTGTGCTCACCGTTGTTGAAACCACCTCGGTTGCTATCGGAGCTATGGTCGTTGTAACTTGTTCTTCCCCATTTACACAGCCTGAAAAAACAAGTACAACAACCAACAGACACAGAAGTATTTTTGTTATTTTCATTTATGTGTCACCCCAATCCTGTAAGCCTTTTTAAGATGTTTATAAAGAAAGCGATAATATTGCCCAACGTTTTTCCTAAGTTGTACCAAAATCCGGAATTGCTGCCCACAGCGAAAATGTTACCCGAATCATTTTTATAATACAAAGTACCGTCGCTTCCTGCTGTAATACCGCTGACACAGTACTGACTCATTTCTTCCGGCGGAGCATAAAGCTCTGTTCTGACGGCATCGGTCTGACCGGGGCTATCCTCGAATACGGTTATTCCGCCGGGTATCTTGTTATATGTTGAATAGACATAAACCTTCCCGTTTTCTGCTTCATATCCGTTTGACACAAGCATTGTTCCCTGAGGATATCCCAACATATCGGCAGTGTATATCCTGTTCATCGTATTACAGTCAAGCACAACAAATTCACCTGCGCTCCCCTTCTGACAGCCTGTATAAAGTCTGCCGTTATAAACTATGGGTGTGGCAGTTACTGCACCTGAAGCTTTATAGCTTTTCAACGAGCTGAGCTTTCCGTTTGAAGTGTTCATACTGAATTTATAAACATATCCCGATTTACTTGCAGTATAATAAGATTTCGTCTGAGAATCATATGTAATTGCAGAGCGCACATCACCTTTGACGGTCAGGGTTGAAACCGATTTTCCGTTTTTCTTGTTCAGGGAGACTATTTTTGAATTACCGGTACTTTCGTTTTTCCCGTCATCTTTACCCAATACAACATAATTTCCGTTTACAACACAGCCTGCCCAATAAAATCCACCCTTAGATTTATAAGCCCACCTTGCTGATTTTTGTTCATCGGTTTTGTTTGTATTCTCGTCAGTCGTATTAAGGCACACGTAATTTGCATAATCAGTTTCACCGTTCCAGAAACCGGTATAAACGTATCCGTCATCATATATTATGGGGCAAAGTGCCTGTCCCTCTAAAGCATCGGTGTATATCCACAAAGATTCCATAGATTCATAATCGAAGGCCTGAACGATACCGCCGTCAAGCTGAACAAAAATCTTCCCCTCTGCCACAATGGGACATACTGTTCCGTAAAGTGTTGAGCCTGCCATTTTTATGCTTTGCAGCTCTTTCCCGCTTTTTGCATCAAGCTTATAAAGCTTAACCCCGGAAACTACTATAAGTGTGTCATCCGCCACGACAGGGGTTGTAGGCGCTCCTTTATAATTTGCACCAAAACTCTTGGAATACAATAGCTTCGCCGAATTAACCGGTGTTTTTGCTGACGTTACCGAACTGACAGCTTCACTTGCCGAAAACGACAATAGCCACGTAGAAGATATTAAAAGAATCAAAGACAAAAGATAAACAGATATTTTTTTCATTACATTTTCCTCCAAAATAGTAAAGCGTCTTTTCCGTAAAGAAAAAGACGCTACACAATAAGACACTAAGATACTGTATGTGTCGCTCATTTTCCCTTTACCCGAAAATGATTTATCGACAACATTAATGCAGGCATTCCGACTGACAGCTCAAGGCTGATAACGGCAATGGCGGTTGCTCAGGATTTTCACCTGGATTTCCCTGACAATAATGTTATATTCAGTTTTCGATTTCAAACACCCCGTATTTCACTCGCAGACGGGTAAATTTATCTGTCATCGGCTTGTTTATGAAAAACAATATAATTCCCGTTGTGACGGCGTGTATGGCGTTATAAGGTATGCCTGAGGCAAATATACTCATAACCGATTCACGTGTGTAATCAGTTACAAACATCAGAACGGAGCAGGTATCTGCAATCAGTCCGTAAACCCCAAAACAAAGAAGCGCTCCGGTTATACTGACAATCAGCTTATCCGTTCTGTATCTGCTTTTAGTGAATATCAGACCGCAGAAGAAGCCTACAAGTCCCATTCCCAACATCTGAAAGGGCGTGAACATACCCTGTCCGAAGATGAGATTTGAAACAAGCATAGAAAGACTTCCTGTCACAAAGCCCACGTTAGGCCCAAAGGCAATAGCCGTAACGATAACGATTGCGCAGGTGGGCTTAAACTGAGGCACAAAGGCAAAAACAGCTCTTGATGCTACCGCAAGGGCTATCATCATAGAAACAATCACTATTTCGCTTGACTTGATTTTTCGATTTTCGAAGAACACGAAAAAAGGGATAACAGACAGAAGGATTATTATAACTGCAGGTATATAATAGCTTCTGCTATCAAGATATTTCGCAGAAAGCATCAGGGTAAGCGGAGCAAGGACGAGAAAGAGCAGAACAGACAGTATTGTCAGCCTTGCTGATTTGCTTTGCACAGCTCAAGCACCTGCCTTTCCGTTACTGCAAGAGGGAAAATCTCCCTTGCAATTTTGTTTGCGGCAGTTGTGTAAAAATAATTGTGTGCAAAAAAGTCATATCTGTTTTTCTGCAAAGCACACATACCATCAAAAATCATTGCACATTCGTCGCAGTATTCAGCGCAAAATTCAGTATCGTGGGAAACCATTATAACGGTGACTCCCCTTTTGCAAAGCTCTTTGATTTTAAGAGCAAAGCGATTTTTAAAAAGGTTATCCATACCCTTTGTAGGCTCATCGAGGAAAAGGATTTTCGGATTCCTGAGAAGAACAAGAGCAAGTGCGGCCCTTTGCATTTCGCCGCCGCTTATGTCGTAAGGATGTCTGTCAAGCAAGCCTTCAATTTCGGTAAAACGGGAAACCTCTGCAATAAGGTTTTCTTTTTCTTCCTTGTTTTTATTTTCATATTTAAGTATATTTTCAAGGTCCTCCCTGACGGTATTTCCTGCAAAAAGACTCTCACACTTCTGGGGAAGAACACTCACCGTCCCGTTATACAGCTCGCTTCGCTTGTATTTCTTCAGGCTTCTCCCAAGGATGTTTATTTTTCCTGATTTGCTTTCCAGAATACCACTCATAAGAGAAAGTGCAGTTGTTTTCCCTGCGGCGTTTGCCCCCATAAGAGCAAAGAAGCTCCCCTTTTTTACAGTAAGGTTAAGTCCCTTGAGAACGTATCCGCTGTTATCGTATGCGTAGCACAGATTTTTCACCTCAAGAGCAGTCTCATCGCTGACGCACAATGCTTTTTCTCTTTCAGGCACCGTTATTTCAGGCTCGTATCCGACAAGAGAAACAAGCATTCTCTGCCCCTGAGCTACGGTAAGAGGTGCCTTCCCATCAAGAGAAAGTGAAGCGTGAAGCCTCATCTGCACCGGCATTGAACGGTTCACAAATTCATTGGACAGAAAAAGCTCTGTTGAGACAAGCTCGGGAGACGTATCGGAAATTATCTCTCCCTCTTCAAGAACAATTACTCTGTCGGCAGCGGGGATAACGTTTTCAAGCCTATGCTCGGTTAATATTACTGTCATACCGTTTTCCCTGCACAGCCTGCGGGCCGTGTCAAGGAAGGTCTGTGCAGCCATAGGGTCAAGCTGAGACGTAGGCTCATCAAGTATTATTACCTTGGGATGCATAGCAACCAGACCTGCAAGGCAGACAAGCTGCTTCTGTCCCCCTGAAAGCTCGCTTATTTTCTTATCAATTATTCCCTCAAGGGAAAAATATGCCGACAGCTCGGCTATACGCAGTCTTATAAGCTTACTGCTGAGACCTAAGTTTTCAAGTCCGAAGGCCAGCTCCGAGCGTACACTGTGGGTTACTGCCTGATATTCGGTATTCTGCAATAAAAACCCGATTTTTTCAGCTGAGTCTCTGAGAGAAAAATCCTCGGCACCTTTGCCGAAAAAGCTGATTATCCCCTCTGTTTTTCCTTTAGGAGAAAGCTCAGGCTTGAGCATACGCAGCAAAGTTGATTTACCGCTTCCCGATTTGCCGCATACGACAATAAACTCTCCCTGATTTATTTCAAGGCTTATATTGCTGAGTGCTTTGTTTTCCTGACCGGGATAAGAAAAACTCAGCTTTTCAATTTTGAAATTGACCATTTTCTTTCCTCCCTTAAATCAGTTATTATCGGTAAAAGCATTATAAATGCCAAAAACAGCATCAATACAAGTGAGAAAGCATCAGGTAAGTCTATCTCTGTTTTCGGGTTATATGACGCCGTAAGCGAAGAATTCACAAACATACCCGCTATGGTTGCAAAAACTGAAAGTATAAGCACGGCAGCATCCCTTACGGAAAAAACATAGCTGTTATATGAGGTTCTGCCCCTGAGACCGTAGCCTCTTGCACTCATTGAATCGGAGGTATCTATTCCCCTTTCCAGCGTCCATGAAACCAATACAGACAGCCTTCTTGCAGTGCTTCTCAATCTTCCTCTCAGTTTCCCCGACTCCGTTGCGATGCCTATTCCTCTTTCGGCATTGGCAATATCTTCAGATTGGGCTCTGATAAGAGGAATAAAGCGAAGAACCATTGAAACCACAAGAGCAAGCTTAGGCGATACTCTGCCGAAAAGATATATAATCTTGTCTCCCGTCACTATTTCGTTAAAGCAGTCAAGCCAAAGCAAGGTCGCCGTTGTCTTTACGGAAAAAATCAGACCGTAAATCAAGGACTCAAGAGTAAAGTCAATTCCCCTGATTTCAAAAAGAACCGTCACGCCGTAGTGACTGAAAAGAAAGTTAAAAAGAGCTATGAGAACCGAAAGAGGCAGTAAAGCAGTAAAAAAATACGAAACCACTCTTTTCCCTCTCAGCTTCACGTCATATATAAATGCGCAAAAAAAGCTGATACCAAGCAGAAGCGGATGTGAGGTCAGCATACTGAAAACAAAGGTAAACACAAAAAACACGAAGGTCGATGCAGGGTGCATACCCTTGAAGCCTGTTCCCATTTTCTTTCTCCTTTCTTTTAAAAATCCCGAAAAAATAACGTCCTCTTCCAAAAGGAAAAGGACGCTCCGATAACCGAAAAACGTTATACGTCACACTCTTCCTTACCCAAAAGTGATTTACGACTTTATTGCGCAGGCATTCCGACTGACAGCTCACGGCTGATAACGGCAATGGCGGTTGCTCAGGATTCTCACCTGATTTCCCTGACAGCAATAAATACTTTTATTCTATTTCAATGGGCATTATAATATATTTTTCAGCCCTTGTCAATGTTTAATCCGCAAAATCGTGCTCACTCTTAAACACATCTGCAACCTCGGAAATTGTCATAAATGCATGGGGATCCGTAGCGTGAACAAGATTCTTCATTCTTGATATCTGGAAACGGTTTACCACAAAGTATATAACCGTTTTATCCGCATTTGAGTATCCGCCTTTTGCAGGAATTATGGTCGTGCCACTCTCAAAGGCTTTCACAAGCACAGCGCTCACCTCATCGGGTTTCTCTGTTATTATCATAACACCCTTTGAACGGTCAAAGCCTTCAACAATAAAGTCAACCGTTTTAAGTGCAGCACCGTATGTCACTATTGAATAAAGAGGTAAAATCCAGCTTTTTATCACGAAGCCTGAAATCACATACAGAACCACATTGTAAATCATAACAAATGTGCCCACGGTTATTCCCAGCTTCTTTGCAAACACCACTGCCATAACCTCAATTCCGTCAATCGCTCCGCCGAAACGAATTGTGAGACCGCTTCCCACACCCGAAATCATTCCACCGAATAAAGCACACAGAAGAAGGTCGTCACCTGCAAGGGGTGAAGCAATACTTACATCAATAGGAAGAACATCAGTTATCAGCCATGCAGAAAGAGAATATATGCTTACTGCGTAAAGTGAATATACGGTAAAAGCCAAGCCCTGCTTCTTATAACCGAATATAAACAGAGGTACATTCAGTATAACGAGAAAAACCGACAATGTGAGCTGTTCGGGGGTTATCTGAGAAAGAAGCATTGAAGTTCCCGAAATACCGCTGTCATAGAGCTTCACCGGAGCAAGGAAAACCGTTACTCCGAAAGCATTTATCATACCTGCCAGAAGCAGAAAAATAAAATTCTGCCACCTGAGAGTTTTTATTTCATTAAGTATTTTTTCTTTTCTCATACAACCACCTTCTCATATTGTAAATATCTGATTATTAAGCACTTTAGTCACCGTTACGAATATAACTGATATAATCGTCATAAAGCCTTACGGAATCGGGATGACCGGCAAAGGACTGAGATACTGACGGGTTCATAATACCCGGATACTGATAGCACAGTATTTTATCTGCATATGGTGCCACATTCTCAATCTGCTTCTTCACCCTCTCAAAAGGTGCAGGTATCAGCGCACTTTTATAAACCATACCCTCGAAATCAAAAAGCTCAATATCTGCCCAAAGCTCAGAACGGCCTGCTTTATCGTGAGCTATTCTCAGCTTTTCAAAGATACGCTTTGTTCTGTCTACCTTTGTTTTTTTCACACCTACCTCATCCTGATAAGCAATAAAATCCACGTCAAGCTCCTCGAGTGTATGTATAAATCTGCTGTTTGCAAGTGCGAGATTTGTTCCGTAAGGAGCAATCAGAGTTTTCTTTTCGGGTGTAAGCTCATGACAACGGGCAGAACAAAGATTTACATATTTAACAAAATCCTTTGAAAAATTCAGAATAATACAGGTTTCATCAGGAAAATACCAACCGTAAAAGCTCGGATGATGAGCATAAAGAGCAGTAAGCTCATCCATAGCTCTGAAGGAACGGTCAATTACCTCACGGCTTCTGATATTCTGTCCTGCTTTCGTCCAGTCTCCGTAAAACCCGTTTCCGAGAAACACCTTTAAACCGCATTTATCCGCTTCATCAAGGACTTCTTCAATAGGATCTTTACAGGGCATATCGGCAAAGGGAAAGACTGAGGAATTGAAATAACACCTGTCATAGAGCGCAGTTGCCATTATAACAATATACTCCATACCGGTTTGCGAAATCTCCCTTATCTTACGTCTCCAGTCATCTGCCTGAAACCCTTCAAGAGCCGGGTTCCAATACTTTCCTTCAGCAGTATTATGATGTCTGAATTCAAAAAAGGTACCGTTTATTTTTGCGTTCATCACCGTTGACCTCCGTAAAACATATATCTGTGTTCCATTATAGCATATTCACGCTGTTAAAACAAGAAGACGGTACCTCCTTGTCAGAAGCACCGTCCCATAATTTATTCTATTTCATCAAGGTTGACACCCTTTGTTTCTTTTACTCCCGAAGCGAGAATGATTGCCGCAGCAGCCACACAGGGAAGTGAAACAAGCAGACAGGTAAGCCATACAGGAAGCACGAGCATACCCACTATTACGAGAATATATCCCACAGCGAGACCGATAATAACCAAAAGTCCCTCTGCACCCACAACGGAGGCTCTGATATCCGTAGGTACTTTTTCTGTCATCATAATATTCATATAGTCTCTGCCTATCCAGTAGCAGCCCTGATAAAGTCCGCAGAAACCGCCGATAAGATACGGATTCCAAAGGTTGTTTATACCCACTGCAAAAAGGATAAATCCCGTTATGCTCAGTATGCTTGCTCCGATAATCAGCCTTTTTCTTCCCAATGTATCGGCAATAAAGCCTGAGAAGAAGGTCAGCAGAGCATAAACAATGGGAAGAACAAACAACGACTTTGTTATGTCGGCTGTTGACATACCTGCAATATGCATTGATGATTCATAATAAAGTGCGATTGCAGGCATACCTGCATCAAAAATAATATGTGAAATTATAAGCTTCTTTGTATCCGGGCTTGCAAAGATGAACTTTACCGCATTGAATACGCCTGACTGATTGCGCTGTGCCTTCTTTTCTTCTTTTTCCCTGAGCTTCTTTTCCAATCTCTCCTCATAGGGAATTGAGAGATAGTCAATTCTTTCTCTTATGAAAACCTTCGTATCCTTTGTAAGAAGGACAACCATTATCGCCGCAACAATACCTGCGATTGCGGGAGCTAGGAAGATTTTTCTCCACTGGGTTGCATCATCACCCATAAGTATATTACGGAGCATGGGAATACATACCACGCCGAATATGCCCAAAGCCTTGAGCACGCTGTAAATTGCCGCCCTGAACTTATCCGGAGCTTCTTCGAGTATGTAGATTATCTGTATATCGTGACCGAAGAAGAAGCCTATAACCGCATACCCTAAAAGGAAAACAAGGTAATTGGGCAAAAAATAGATAATAAGCAGACCGACGCTCATACCGAGAGTGGAAATTGCGAAAAGAGGCTTTCTGCCCCATTTATCGGCAAGTGCCTTATAGAAAGGCGTTATAATACCCAGCACATAGCTGATAACGCTGACGGAGGTATGCAGAGAAAGGCCTTCCTCAAAGGTATAGAGCTTGCCCAGGAAGGGTCTGTTTACAAAAAACTCCGTGACAAAGGACGACTGAACCGAAACGGACAGATTACTTGTCACCTCGTCGATTATATTAACAAAAGCGATAATGAAAAGAAGAATTATAAAGTATGCGCCGCTTGTGCCTTTTGCTTCTTTCTTCCTGAGGGATGCAAGCTGTTTTTCTTCAAATTTTCTTGCAGCCAGAGCCTTTTTTTCAGTTGTTTTCATATGTTTCCTCCTGAACTTTTTATAAAATGATTATAGCACTAAAAGAACGTAGTTGCAAGGTAACAAATAGCAAAAACACCTGCTGAGCAGGTGCTTTTACTTTGAATATTATTTCTGAATAAACCTTACCGCTGTACCGTATGCCATTACCTCAGCTGCACCCTGCATAACTGCAGATGATGCATAGCGGACATTCACAATAGCATCGGCACCTATTTCCTCAGCCTCTGCTACCATTCTTTTTGTGGCAAGTGCTCTGGCATCATTCATCATTTCCGTATAAGCCTTCAGTTCACCGCCAACAAGTGTCTTGAAGCTCTGTGTTATATCGTTTCCGATATGCTTTGACTGAATTGTACTGCCCTTCACAAGACCGAGCATTTCAAATTCTTTTCCGCTGATATAATCAGTATTTACTAAGATCATCTTCTTCGCCATCCTTTATTTCATTTATTCTTTCTATGCAGACTGCGACCGTCACCACAGAAAAGACAAGAGGAAAAATACCCAAAACATATTTCCATATGCCTTCAAGCAGTGAAACCAAAAAGCCGAAGTAAACTGCATAGTAAATTACCATAATTAATGTTACGATAACGGGTGCTATTATCTTTTTGTTATGCTTCATACTCGTCACCTCAAAAGAATTATATCAAATTAAAATAAAAAAATCAAGGCGTGAGCCTTGTATATCATCAATTCCGAAGGAATTGCATATCATCAAAACGAAGTTTTGTATATCATCAAGCCGACAGAAATACACACTTCGTGTGATGATATACGCCTACGGCGATGATATACCAAGCCTGTCGGATTGGATAAAAAAAGAACGAAGCCTTTGCTTCGTTCTTTTTTGTGTTCTCACCCCGATTTTGAACCTGTCGTAAAAATCAAAATTTCTCACTACGATGTCTTTCCGTCAAAAAATGTGCTATTGAAGAATCATCTTCAGGATACAGATAATTACTAAAAGCAATCGGTCCAATTTCCATTAATTTTTCTAACTCTTCCCTATTAAGTAAAACAACTTGCAAACATGCAACCGTTTTCATAAGCCCTATCTTACATCTCAAAATTTCAGTTGTTCCAATAATTTGCGGGAACTCAATAAAAGCCGCAATCATTTCATCATCGGGGTCTTCATTTTTCCACTCAAAGCTATGTGCAAAAGTTATGTGTGTTTTATTGTAATATGCAAAAGTTGCTACCATAAGCAATTTTTCATAATACCACATTAAAACTTCTTTATCGGTTAAATCTGTTTCCGAATCTATAAACATAATATACTCATTATTAAGACCAACTGTATTTTGTATAGGTGGCATTTTATAATCGCTTGCACCCATTGTTACTAATTTCCAAAAAGGATACTTTTCATTAGGAGCATACATTAACACATCAATATGCAATCCGTCATCAACAATAGGATGAAGTACAGTTGAATCATCTTGCTCGAAATAGGTATCAAAATGTTTTATCAGCTTATCCATTTCCTTTGTTTTCAAATCAATCACCTCTTATATTAATATTATACTATCAATTATATAAAAATCAAGTTTTCGGTTCGAGTTCTGTTATTCCTAAATAGGGTTCATAGGGAACGAAACTATAAATTCAGAATAAAAAATGAAGAAAGCCCTTGAAAAATCAAGGGTTAACTTGAAATGTAGTTTGCTCCATAAATGTCGCAAAATGATGTAACACCTTGCGGTGTAATGATGTAGCTCCCGATGGTCGCAATGATGCGATGCTTGCTCAAAAGAGTTAGTAAAGCGACATCTTTTCCATTCGATTATCATAACTGACATCAACATACATTCCAAGTATCCGCATATCTCAATCAAAAATTTTTTGTACTTCAAAAACAGCATTACAAATGTCAAAGGAATCTTTCTCTTTATTGTATTTCAGAAAAGATACAGCAGTACCTATAAAATCTGTATGACCGTAGAGTGAAGTATATTGGCAACATTTAATTTCATATATACCGTCATTGTCAATATCATATGGCTCAAACTTATAGAATGAATCCAGCATCAATCCTAAATCTTTCGGCCTTCCGTTCTTGTTATACCAAGCAGTATTATAATAGTCTTCATCTCTGTCAGATAATGAAAACTTTTCGCTATAGCCTGTGTATGCGTTTTCTATCTTAAACTGTTTATTCTCTAAAATTGTTACTGAAAAACCTGTGTTAAATTGCTCATCATTGTTGTCCGAAGAAAAAAATTCTACTATTTCATCATTCCTCAGATCAAAAATTCGGGATAAGTATTGCCCTCCTCCACCGGATAAGCCTGTGCATTCCTGCAATACCAGTTCTTTATCACCGTCACCATCTACGTCAGCGCAGACAACTCTTGCACTGTAAGCAAACTGATCTTCCCAAGCAGACAGGTCTTTCGCTATAATTTTGCCGTTCACTGTGACAACTAAATAATAATCAGCGGCAAGGCTATCTGTACCGTAACGGTCATCTGCCAAAAGATAAACGGTTCCGACATCACTATCTGACAACGTAACATAAGCCTCAAGCTGACGGACTAACACGCTCTTCAATCCGATTTCGGGAATACTTATTCGCATACTTTTTTCCGAATCGAAAGTAGCTTCTGTTGAAATCAGCATCTGATGCTCTCGAATAGCATCTTTTCCGTTTATTACAAAGAATAGAACTGCAATAAAGACAGTAATTAAACCTAGTATCAAGGAAATGCCTTTCAGCTTGCTTTGTTTCTTTTCAGAAGTTTTCATAATATCAACAACATTTTTTTCTGCTTCTGTAATTTGTTCTTCAGGTTCAATAATTCTACCGCTTAAAAGCTCATTAATGCCAACACCGAAAATATCGCTAATTTTTTCAATTGTTTCAATATCCGGATAACACTTACCTGTTTCCCATTTTGATATCGCCTTATCTGTAACATTTAATTTTTCAGCAAGTTCTCTTTGTGTCAAAGAGTTCTTCTTTCTCAGAGAAGCAATAAATTTACCAACATCAAGAGTATTCATTTCTTCACCTTCTTTAATTTATAGATTAATTATATAATAAAACATAAAAAATGTCACCCTACCTGAGGTAGAATAACAGGATTTTTCTTTCTTCATCCGCAAACACGTGATCAGTGAAGTGAACACATTTATTCACTATTCATCAGCGAAGCGGCTTCATTATTCATTATTCATTCGAAAATCCGTTTTCATTTAATGAATAATGAATAATTAATATTGAAGAATGAATAATTAATATTGAAGAATGAATAATACAAACAAAAATCCGCCCTCTTTCGAGAACGGATTTTCGTTTGGGACCTCTACACCTTTTTGAACCCCAATAAAATTAAAATGAATATTCAAATAATTTCCATATGCAGAAAAAACTTATAATCAAAAAAGATATATGTAATAATGTAAACAAAGTTTTCTTTTTTCCAATAGAGTCATTATGCATTAGCAAAACAAGGGTAAAAATGGAAAAAACACCATAAATATGCCATGTATAAATATCAATACCAAGCACAAATTCAACAAAACTTTTTATTCTTTCATAATCAAAAAAATCATAGAAAACTAAACAAATAAAATTCATGCTCCCATATAAAACAGTCGCAATAAAACCAGTGTATGATAAATACAATCTACTTTTTTTCATAAACTCACCAACCTAAGATATTACTGAATTTTCTTTTCAATAGTTATACATGAAGCTGTCAACATTCTCTGTATTCTTCCACAAAGATTTCTGTATTTTTTAAAAGCATCTTCATCTATATTATTCGAAGAATATAAAAGCTTAAGCCAACTTTCAGTTTCTACGCATTCCTTACGGGCAATTTTAAATTTAGAAAGCATATCAGGTAAGCTTTGAGGATATTGGGCTTCTGAAATATTCGCAAAAACACTTGATGAAGATTTACGGATTTGAAATATAGTATTAGAATTATCTCTTTTCTCTAATGATTTACATAATTTTTCAATTTCAACAGCTAATTCTTCTGAATATTTCATTAAAGGATTATCTTTCATAATAAACACCTCTTGAAGCATTATATCAACATAAAACAAAAAAATCAAGGCGAAGCCTTGTATGAAATCAACACGTAGTGTTGAATGTAATCCAACGAAGTCGGTATGTAATCATTTTCGTAAGAAAATGTATGTAATCAATCCGAAGGAAATGCACCTGCAGTGATGCCATACACGCTATGCGAGATTACATACGCCTAACGGCGATTACATACCAATCCTTCGGATTGGATAAAAAAAGAACGAAGATTTCTCTTCGTTCTTTTTTTGGCGCCCCAGATAGGACTCGAACCTATGACCCCCTGATTAACAGTCAGATGCTCTAACCGACTGAGCTACTGAGGCATATTTTGTTGTTTTCTGTTAAATTGAAAACCGCTTCGATTTCTCAAAGCGGTTTCATTGTGTCGGCATCGACCTATTTTCCCGGGCCGCTTCCAGCCAAGTATCTTCGGCACGAATGAGCTTAACTACCGTGTTCGGGATGGGAACGGGTGGACCCTCACCGTCATTAACACC
>JAFSEP010000051.1 GCA_017435665.1 Clostridia bacterium
CAGCAGACAAGAGAGCACGTTCTTCTCGCTCGTCAGGTTGGCGTTCCTGCAATCGTTGTATTCATGAACAAGACTGACCTCGTTGATGACGAAGAACTCCTCGAGCTCGTTGAAATGGAAATCCGTGAGACTCTCGATGAGTATGAATTCCCCGGCGATGACACACCCATCATCAAGGGTTCAGCTCTCAAGGCTCTCGAATATGCAGGCAGCGATGTAAACGCTCCTGAGCTTGCTCCTATCTGGGAACTCATGGCTGCTGTTGACAGCTACATTCCCACTCCTGACCGTAAGGCAGACCTTCCCTTCATCATGCCCGTTGAAGACGTATTCACAATCACAGGTCGTGGTACAGTTGCTACAGGTAGAGTTGAAAGAGGTCAGTTAAAGCTTTCAGAAGAAGTTGAAATCGTTGGTCTCACAGAAGAAAAGAGAAAGACTGTTGTTACAGGTATCGAAATGTTCCACAAGCTCCTCGACTATGCAGAGGCTGGTGATAACATTGGTGCTCTTCTTCGTGGTGTTCAGAGAACAGACATCGAAAGAGGTCAGGTTCTTGCAAAGCCCGGCTCAATTCAGCCCCACACAAAGTTCCGTGGTCAGGTTTACGTTTTAACAAAGGATGAAGGCGGCCGTCACACACCGTTCTTCGATAACTACAGACCCCAGTTCTATTTCCGTACAACAGACGTTACAGGTATCATCAAGCTTCCCGAAGGCGTAGAAATGTGCATGCCTGGTGATAACGTTGAAATGGACGTTGAACTTATCACTCCGATCGCTATCGAAGAAGGTCTTCGTTTCGCTATCCGTGAAGGTGGTCGTACAGTTGGTTCAGGCGTTGTTATCGCTATCAACGAATAATTTATCAATTAAGAGCTTCTCGTAAGAGGAGCTCTTTTTGCAGAAGTTTAATATAAACTGAAGAAAACTCAGGAGGTCAGAAAATGAAGTTAGTTTATAATGTTAAGGATAAGCCTAAATTCGGGCAGTTAATAGTTTTTGCATTTCAGCAGTTACTTGCCATTATGGCAGCAACTATTGCTGTTCCTGCCATCGTGGGCAACGGCATGTCTGCTTCGGCAGCACTTTTCGGCGCAGGTGTGGGCACTATTGTTTATCAGTTATTCACAAAATTCAGAAGCCCTGTATTCCTTGGCTCATCATTTGCCTTCATCGGCTCAATGCTTGCAGCATTTGCAGGCGCAACATCAATGCAGCTCGGTTATCTGGGTCTGATTATCGGTGCCCTGTTTGCAGGTCTTGTTTATGTGCTGATTGCCCTTGTGGTTAAATTTGTGGGTGTTGGCTGGATCAACAAGCTTATGCCCGCAGTTGTTATCGGCCCCACAGTTGCTCTTATCGGTCTTTCACTCGCCGGTGCAGCCATCAAGGACGTGTTTTCATACGGTCCTCAGGACAGCAACGGCTCATTCATTATGACAACAAATATTTGGGTGTCACTTATATGTGCTCTTGTTACCTTCTTTGTTGTGGTAATCTGCTCAACATACGGAAAAAAGATGATGAAGCTTATACCCTTTATCATAGGAATTCTTGCAGGATATGCTGTAGGTCTTGTTTTCACTCTTATCGGAAATGCTATCGGTAATGAGGCACTTATGGTTATCGACTTTGCACCCTTCAAAGCTCTTGTTGCTGACGGTGTGACACTTAAAACCTTCCTTGCACTTCCTGATTATACATTCCTTACTGCAATTGACGGAATCAAGGATTTCGATACTTCATATCTGGCTACAATCGCAGTTGCATATGTTCCTGTTGCATTTGTTGTATTTGCTGAGCATATTGCTGACCACAAAAACCTTTCTTCAATCATCGAAAGTGACCTTCTTGAAGATCCCGGTCTCCACAGAACGCTTCTCGGTGACGGTATTGGCTCATTTGTAGGTGCATTCTTCGGCGGCTGTCCCAATACAACCTACGGTGAATCTGTTGGTTGCGTTGCTATCACGAAGAACGCTTCCGTTGCAACAATCACAACAACAGCTATTATCAGTATGCTTATCGCATTCGTTTCGCCCTTTGTCGCCTTCCTTGATTCAATCCCCGGCTGTGTAATGGGCGGTGTTTGTATCACTCTTTATGGTTTCATCGCTGTCAGCGGTCTGAAGATGATACAGAAGGTTGATCTTGAGGATAACGCAAATCTGTTTACAACTTCGGTAATTCTTATCACAGGTATCGGCGGTATGGCTCTTGCAATCGGCAAGGTTACAATCACAGCTATCGCTTGTGCGCTTATTCTCGGCATAATCACAAATATTGTTCTTACAAAGAAAAAGGCATAATTCTTAAACAAATCTTATATTGCCTCCCTTGGGATGCCTCTTTATGAAGGTCGCTCAAGGGAGGCGTTTTTTATTAAGGCTTCCCCTCAGGGGGAGCTGGATTTGACGAAGTCAAATACTGAGGGGGTGTACCGCCCGCAGTCGTGGGCGGTGTGCGGCGAAGCCGCACAGATAAACCGAAGTTATAGCATACTATGAATAAAGCTGTATTTTTTACCCTGATCAGGCAAATACTAATAAAAAACTCAGGAGATGAAAATATGCTGAAATTTGCCCTTTTTGATGCAAGAGAATATGACCGACCTGCATTTGAACGTTGCAGCGAAAAATACGGTTTTGCCCTGAAATTTTTTGAAACAAAGCTGAACGAGGATACAGTTACTCTTGCAAACGGCTTCGACGGAGTAATTGTCTTTGTAAATGACACTGTCAACAAAGAAGTAATTGATAAGCTGACAGAATACGGTGTAAAAATAATCGCACTCAGGTGTGCAGGCTTTAACAATGTGGACCTGAAATCAGCCAAAAACAGAATAACGGTAGTTCGAGTACCTGCCTATTCGCCTCAGGCTATTGCCGAGCATACCATGGCATTGCTTCTGTCGGCTGTAAGGAAAATTCACAAGGCATATATAAGAACAAGGAGCTTCAATTTCAGCATCAATGAGTTCACAGGCTTCGAGCTTCAGGGAAAAACCGTAGGAATTATCGGTACCGGCAGAATCGGCAGGGCATTTATAGAAATCTGCAGGGGCTTTGGCATGCAGGTGGTTTGCTATGATCCGCACCCCGATGAAAACGGTAAATATAACTATGTCCCCCTTGAAACAATCTTTTCGGGGTCGGATATAATCTCTCTTCATTGTCCGCTGACAGCTGAAAATAAGCATATAATAAATCGTGAAACGATTAGCAAAATGAAAAACGGAGCTATAATTCTGAATACCTCCAGAGGTCAGCTTATCGACACCCAGGCACTTATTGAGGGAATAAGAAGCGAAAAAATCGGTGCGGCGTGTCTCGATGTCTATGAGGAGGAATCAGATGTATTTTTTGAGGATCATTCCTCAGTTATCATCCGTGACGATACTCTGCTGAGGCTTATTTCCTTGCCTAATGTTATTGTAACCTCACACCAGGCTTTTCTTACAAGAGAAGCCCTGAACAGCATTGCCGAAACCACAAGCGAAAACCTGAGGTGCTTTTTTGGCGGAAAAACGCAGAACGAGGTCGAATACAGGGAACAATAAAAAAATTTTTGTTAAATGGCTTGACAAAAAGGAAAAACGCTCCTATAATTGAATTATAGAGAACATTTGTTCGAACAAACGTAATAAAAAAGGAGTGAAAAAATTGTTCTACACATCAAAATCAATCGCATACTATGACAGTATGCCCAAAGAAAAGGACTTCGATATTGACGAGGCCTGCAGTGTGTTTTTCAATTGGAAGGATGCAACCATTGAAAATGCCAAAGAATATGAAAACAGAATCAGGAAGTTAAAATTGTTAAAAGTAATGAAGTCTATTATGGATAATGAGCTGACACCGACTCAGAAAGACATAGTAAGACTTCATTATTTTGAAAATAAGAACGGCGAAGAAATTGCCGGAATGTACGGGATAAACCGTTCAACAGTCAGCAGAATGCTCAGTAAAACAGAAAGCATAATAAGGGAGCATATGAAGTATGTATTTGAGTACTCTGAGCTTGACCTGAGTGAAGAAGCACCGCCCGTAACAGTGGCAAGAGCGATTGCCTTCATAACTGCAGACAGCGCAAAGGCGGACAGCATAGGAAAGCGCATACGGAAAGCAAGAGAATCAAAGCTGCTTACACAGGAGCAGGTTGCAGCAGCAACAGGCATGACGGCGCAACGACTGGAGATGATTGAAAAAAGTGGAAATTTGACAGTTCAGGAATTGATGAAGCTGATATTTTTCTTTTCCGTCAGCGCTGACTATATTATATACGGCGTGTGAGGGAGGAGAGAAAAATGAGTGATCTTAGAAATCTCAGAGATACATATGCCGACTGCATCGAAAGGCAGAAGCAGGTAATTTCAATTAACCGGGCAAAGCTGAACCTGGCTGTTAAAAGCTGTAATTTTGAGGAAATGAGGCGTCTCAGACGGGTGCTTAATGTTTTATACGATGAGCAGGCAGAGCTTGAATACCTGTATAAATGTCTGGGGAAATATGTGGGGTAAATGAAACCGGGAGCCGAAAGGCTCCCGGTTGTTGTTTAATAAATATCTACTTTATCACACTTCCCCTTAACAAACTCCGAAAAGCTCTCATACTGTTCCTTTGACTCAAAGCAATTCAGGGGGAGTACGTATGCAAGAAGGTTGTTGATGTGAATGTATATAACCTTGCCGTCAACAAAGCTGATTCGTTCTATCGCCGAATACCTCTGCTCGGTTTTGTTGTCGGGGGTTATTTCGGTGAAGCAATCCTCATAAAATTCCATAACGGAATCGGGTGAATAGCAGGGCTTTCCGCTTTTCTTCATCATTTTAAGCTGTCCCTTCAGCGACCATGCAAGAAAACGCTTGCAGACAGCCTGCATTATAATATAGAGAATTGCCAGAGGAATAACCGCAGTCAGCAGATACTCTGCAGAGAGGCCACCGACAATCAGAGAAAGCAGAACAGATGCCCCGAAAAGAACGGTAAGTGAAATCCTGAGATTTCTCAGCTGTTTTTTACCGTAAGGAGAACGTATAAGCTGAAATTTGTTGTATTCCAGATAATCCTCATCGGTCATTATTACATTAAATCGGTATTTCATATTATCACTCCTTGGGGGGATTATAGCATAAACTTAGAAATAAATCAATGCGAAGCATTGTATATCATCAATACCGAAGGAATTGTATATCATCAAAACTTTTGTTTTGTATATCATCAAGCCGACAGAAATGCACACTTCGTGTGATGATATACGCCTTAGGCGATGATATACACGACTGCGTCGTGATGATATACCAAGCCTGTCGGCTTGGATAAAAAAAGAACTGGGCGAAAACCGAGGATTTTCCTTACTTTTTATCAAAATACTGCTTGTATTCCCATTCTTGCATTAACATTTTTAACGCCTCATCCTCTGTGCCAAAAAAGGAATATGCAAACGAGCGATCCATTGGGTTCCACCAAGCAGGAATGGCATTTTCTTGGTTGCAAATATACATCCACTCTTCTTCATCAAAAACACATAATTCCTCATATGTATATTTGTAATATCCGTTAACATTTTTTAAAAGAATAAATCTTTTTGTTTTTTCTTCATTGTAAATAACTCTTATCACTTGCATATCTTCTGAAAAAGATAAACTTTTATCAAACATCATTTCAACAATTTCAGAAAAAGGGGGTATTGGAGGGACATTAGCTTTTATCTTTTTATTGAATATTTTTGAAAACAAGTTCACTATATCACCGCCTTGAGTGTATTATAGCATAAAAGCGAAAACAAATCAATGCGAAGCATTGTATATCATCAGTTCCGAAGGAATTGCATATCATCAACTTCGTAAGAAGTTGTATATCATCAAGCCGACGGTTTTTTATGCACACCTAAAGGTGTGATGAGATACAAATGCGACTTGTCGCATTTGATGATATACACGTTATTGCGTGATGATATACCAAGCCTGTCGGCTTGGATAAAAAAAGAACGAAGCGATTGCTTCGTTCTTTTTTGGAGCTGCTAACCGGACTTGAACCGGTGACCTCTTCCTTACCAAGGAAGTGCTCTACCGCCTGAGCCATAGCAGCGTATAAAATTTATGCTTGATTATTATACATATTTATTATATAAATGTCAAGTGTTTTTAATGCAAAATCGGCATATCTGCTGTGGGCATTATTATAAACAGGGGCTTTGTGCCGAAAACTTGCAATATGACAAAACATAGTGTATAATCATATTATAATATCCTGACAAAGAGGAAAGAATATGAAAGAAAATCAGAAAAAGATAATGATTGTTGTCTGTCTGATAGTTATAGTTTTAGGTGTATATTTTCTTGTAAAGCCCTACGGTGCAGTAAAATATGTTGCCGACAGCAGCTTTGAATACACACAGACGGAAAACGGAATTATTCTCACAAAGTATACAGGCCAAAACAAAAATATAATCATCCCCGACAAAATTGACGGAAAGAAGGTTGTATCACTAAGCGGTACTTTTCACGGCAACAGCACAGTAGAAAATGTCATCATCCCTGAGGGTGTCCAAGAAATCGACTATATGGCATTCTGGCATTGCATCAACCTTACAAGCGTGGAGCTGCCGAAAAGCGTTAAGACAATCGGACACGCAGCATTTAACAGCTGTATTTCTCTGAAAAAGGTGAAAGGCGATTTCGCTTTCACGCAGATTATGCCCTATGCGTTCACAAACTGTGCCTCACTTGAAAAAATTGATTTACCCGAAACTCTTGAGTTTATCGGCGAGAAGGCATTTGAGGAATGTGAAAGCCTGAAAAAGCTTGTAATTCCTGCATCTGTTGAAATAATCGGCGGCACAACCGAAAGCCAACAGACGGACGAACAGGGCAATGTTATAATTCCCGAGGATCAGAGAGGAAGCACGAAGAATACCTCCTTTGACAAGTGCCCCGAGCTGACGATAACCGTTGCAGAGGGTAATGAGTATTATTATAGTGAAGATAATGTGATAAAGTCTAAGGTTGAATAAAAGCTCAATAAAAACGCTCCGTAGAAAACGGAGCGTTTAGTTATATATTTCATTTTATCAGAAATCAGTTACGTGAATTACTGACTTAACCTTGTCGCCGAGAACTGCGAGCTTTTCTCTGAGTTCTTTTTCAACAGCAACAGGTGTGAGGAAAGCGATATCCTCTTTTTCAATGAACTGAACGTTACCGAAGAGCTCGTTGATCTTTGCCTTATCGCTGTCAGCGCTGAGTCTTACAAAGAGACTTGTTTCACTTTCTGTGTAGTCACGGACAAAGTCCTCGCTTGCATCCTCGAGCCAGCCGAAGAACTTGGGTCTCATATAGTGGTTGCAGCAGTCAATAACGTCACCGACAACGGCAGAAGCTGTGGGAAGCATACCTGCGCCGGGACCGTACATAAGAATTTCACCAACAGCATTTGCTCTGACCAAAACAGCGTTATTTACGCCGTTTACACAAGCGAGCATGCTTGACTTCTTAACAAGTGCGGGAGTTACAACCACGCTTATCTGATCACCGATTTTCTTTGAACGGGCAAGAAGCTTGATAACATAGCCCAGGTCGCCTGCATACTCAACGTCCTTGAGTTCAAGCTTTGATATGCCCTGAGTGTATACCTGACCGGGATAAACGTGCTTGCCGAAAGCGAGTGCGCTGAGAATACAGATTTTGCGGCAGGCGTCAATGCCTTCAACGTCAGCAGTGGGATCCTTCTCGGCATAACCGTTTTCCTGAGCCAGCTTCAATGCTGTATTATAATCCATATTTTCGTCAATCATCTTTGTAAGGATAAAGTTTGTTGTACCGTTGATGATGCCGGCAACCTCCTGAATTTCGTTACCGTTGAGAGAACCTGAAATAGGTCTGATAACAGGGATACCGCCGGCAACGGATGCCTCAAAGACAAAGTTTACCTGATTTGCTCTTGCGAGGGTGAGAAGCTCAAGCCCTTTTTCAGCAACGAGCTCCTTATTAGAGGTAACAACGCTCTTGCCTGCCTTGAGACAAGCTGAAACGAATTCAAATGCCGGATGAAGTCCGCCCATTGTTTCAACGACAACGTGAACCTCGCTGTCATTTAAGATATCATTGAAATCCTTTGTTACAAGGTGTGCATTTTCGTCATTGATTTCTTTTATATCAAGAATATACTTAACATCAATAGTGCCGTGTCTTGATTTGCGTGAGATATGATCACGGTTCATCTGAAGGACTTTTACAACACCTGAGCCTACGACACCGTAACCCATAACTGCAATATACATTTTAACATCTCCTATGCTTTAAGATTTATAAAGTTCAATCCCACATATAATATCATATTTTCCCTGACTTTAAAAGTGTTTATTCAAATTTTTTTGTATTTATACAGAATTTTTATTGAGTTATCGGATATTATGAGTTAAAATATAAAAGAAAAGACACAAAAAGTCTTTATTCAACAAAAAAGAGAGGAGAAAGAATAATGAGAGAAATTGAAAGAAAAAAAGCCGCCATAATTAATGTTGCCTATTATGCGATGATTCTTGTTCTGGGATATTATTTTGTCAGGTATGCGCTCTGGCTTTTCCTGCCCGTTGTTATTGCATTTATTATTGCACTGATTTTGCAGAAGCCGGTTAACGCTATTTCCCGCAAAACCCCTGTAAAAAAGGGCGCAGCTTCGGTGGTATGCGTATTTGTTCTGCTGTTTGCTCTGGTAGGCGTTGCCGTTTTGCTGGGAGCAACGGTGGTAAATTATCTGAAAGATTTTATTGCATATATAACAGCCTTGTTTGATAATACGGATGTTCTTTTGCAGAATATTGAAAATTGGGCGCTTGATATTATCGCAAAGCTGCCTGACGGTATTGCCGCAATGCTTTCAAAAAATGTTTCGGAGATTTTTGATTCTTTGGCACTTATGATGTCGGGCGGCAAGGGCAAAGAATCCGTTGAGGCTGTTCAGAACGGACTTAGCTTTGATTTGTCGTGGATTATGACTCCCGTTGCAAGTGTTGTTTCAACGGCCAAGCAGCTTCCGACAATGCTTACGTCTGTTCTGGTAACGCTTATTGCAAGCTGTTTCCTTACGTCTGACTTTGACAGTATTTCACGCTTCATAAGGAGGCAGCTTTCAGAAGAATCAAATCATAAGCTTGACAGAGCCAAGGAGTTGCTCAAATCATCCTTCGGAAAGATACTGAAGGCATACGGTCTTATTATTATTATAACCTTTACGGAGATGCTTGTGGGATTGAGCGTGTTGAAGCTGATAGGGGTGTTCAATTCAGCCTATATTGTTATAATTGCGGCTGCCACAGCCATAATTGATATAGTGCCTGTTCTCGGAACCGGAACAGTAATATTCCCTTGGGCGGTTTATTCATTCATTGTGGGTAATTACGGGCTCGGAATTGGACTTCTTGTGATATATGCGGTGATTACTGTTATCAGACAGATTATTGAGCCAAAGCTGGTGGCAGGTCAGCTGGGTCTTCCGCCATTTGTGACGATTATCGGAATGTTTATCGGTCTGAGACTTTTCGGTGTTGCCGGAATGTTTGCAATGCCTGTGCTCATAATTATGCTCAAGCTTCTTAATGAGGAAGGAATTATCCACATATGGAAGAACAAGAGCGACACTGTAAAAGCGGACAGTGCAGAGGAAACACAGAAACAGGCTGAAAGTACTGATTGACGGTATACGGTAAAAAATCGGAAGCCGCTGCTTTCTTTGGTTTATCTGTGCGGCTTCGCCGCACGCCGCCCACGATTGCGGGCGGCATTTCTTTTTTTAATACCATCATACTGACAAAAGCCTTGATAAATAAGCACAAATGTGCTAAAATGTTGCAAAAAGGGGGATTTTTTATGCAGAAACTATTATCATTGGTTGTGACACTTGCAACATTCATCTCTGCCCTGCTGGGCATACACAACACCGAGGATGTAGGCGGATTCAATAAGAAGGACTGGATGTCCCGAATTGACGGAAGCAAATATATAAGTGAAATCTCAATTCCAGGCTCCCATGACAGCTGCGCCTTATATGAGCCTTTGGACAATATTTCAAAGTGCCAGACATATTCGGTTAAGGACCAGCTTGAGATGGGTGTTCGATTCCTTGATATAAGAGTGTTTATGCTTTTCGGCAAGGATCAGATTTCTCACGGAGTTATTCTGCAGGGACAGAGATTCAGGGATATGGTCAAAACCTGTCTCGATTTCCTTGAAGAAAATCCGGATGAAACCATACTTTTCAGCGTGAAAGAGGAGCAGGTTGTACTTTCTGAGCAGAACGTGGCTGATCTTATCGCAGAGATAATATCTGAGGATGAATCAAAATGGTTCACCGAAAACCGCATACCCACTCTGGATGAGGTAAGAGGAAAAATCGTTCTGGTTAACAGATACAGCTCATATCAATATAAAGGCCTTATGGCAACTGCTTTTGACGGTTGGGAAAATAATATGAGCTTTGATATTACTCATTGGTATTATACTATCCACGTTCAGGATCATTATGAAATGAAGAACGAGCAGGATATTGAGGAAAAGTGGAATGAGGCGAAAGCTCTCTTTGATATGTGCCGTGAGGAGGCATATTGGCAGGGTAATCTTTACATAAATTTCCTCAGCGGAAATATCGGGCTTATTCCGAATATCACAAAGGTTTCAGATTTTATGAATGTCAGATTTGAGGAATATGTCAAAGAAACAGGTAAGGGAAGCTATGGAATAGTGGTTGCAGATTATGTAACCACTGAGCTGTGTGAACAGATAATAGAGACAAACTAAGGAGGAAGTATTATGGGTTCATTTTTACCCGCATTGCAACAATTGTTTGCAACGCTTATGGCAGTTGTAGCATTTTTCGGAGGACTGTTTTCAAGTGGTACTCAGGTTGTTAAGGGAGATATTCAGCTTGCCGCAGAGCATAGCTATAACTTTGATACAGGCATTTCCTTCGGTCAGGGTATCACAACGGACGGTGAATACTTCTACGGCTTCGGTGCATTCAAGCTTGCAAGCTACTGCTCAATCGCAAAGATCGATGTTGAAACAGGTGAAGTAGTCAATCAGGCAGATTTCTGTGTGCCCAAGGAATTAGCTCTCAAGGGCTATGACCACTTCGGTGACGGTGACTATGATAACGGTAAGCTTTATGTGGCCTGTGAGGATCTTTTCTTTACTGCTCCTGCCGTTATGGTTTACGATGCGAAAACTCTGGAATATCTCGATTGCTATATCGTACCTGAAGAGGGCGTCGGCGATGCACATATTCCCTGGTGCCTTGTAAAAGACGGTGTTATCTATTACAGCCAGTTTGACAATGTTACAGAGATAAGAATGATTTCTGTTGAAGACGGTTCATATCTCGGTGCTGTTCAGATTGATGATGAGCTCTTTGATGTTCAGGGCGGTGATTTTGACGGAAATTACCTCTATCTTGCCACAAACCGTGGTGACGGCAAGGTAAGAAAGACATACAGAATCGATATGACCACAGGCGACTGTGAGCTTGTATTTGAGCGAGATTTGGGCATAGCCACAGCAGAGGCTGAGGGATTGTGTATCTATGAGTTTGACAACGGAACAAAGTTCCATTATGTTGATATTGACGGACAGATAAATATCAGAAGCTATAAATGATTGCTTCGTTGACAGATTAACACCCCACACGGCTAACACCGTGTGGGGTGTAGTTTATACAGCTTCAAAAAGCTCACATATAAGCTTGGTGTCTTTGCCCTCGAACCCGTAATAATCAATCAAGTCTTTCAGGTTTTCTTTGCCTTTTACGGCAAGCTTTTCTTCGGGAACAATGCTTTTTATTTCAAGCATATACTCAATGTCGTTTTCCGAAAGGAATGTAAAGGTTCTTCCGTCATTCGTCCTGACCGTAATCCCGTAGTCATAATTTGTTGTTTTGCTTCTGACGCCTGAAACCGTTTTGTTTGCACATATCGCAACTTCGTCAAACTCTTTGAGGTTGTACTCGGCTGTTTGAACATTGAAGCAATTATAGCAATGAATACTACCATCTGTATTCATTGTTACCCGATTGAAAAGGCCTAACACAAAACAAACCATGCACATTATGAACGCCAACGAGACGCCCGATGCGGTCAGAAGTCTTTTCCTTTTTATCCGGGCTGTTATATGCTCCTTTCTGTGAGTGGGGAAACTTATACCTTCCTTCTTTTTCGGGCTTAAAAACGGAAGTGGCATATCATCATAGCGCAGTTTGTTGGTTATATATGCGGCGGATCCCATTAAAAATATCATAATGGGTAAAATCCAATAATAACCTATGTTGCTTTCAACAAGCAGAGCCTCCGTGTCAAGAAAGGCGATTGTTAGCCGCAGGAAAACAAAAGCAAGAAAAACAGCAGCTACCGAAATAAGAAGGATTATTATAACTGCCACAGAAAGGGCTGTATTTTTTTGATTTAATGATAATTTTTTCATAAGTATTATAGTATTGACAAAATCGCCTCCGAAGATTTTCCGAAGGCGATTAAATTACAGTGATATTACAACTTCATAGCTACATCCCATGCCTGCCAGATAACAGTTCTCAGGTTACCTACCTTGCTTGCGTCACCAACGATGTGAACGTGCTTGCTCTTGGGAGCAACAGGTGCGGGCTTGTAGCCTACTGAGAGAATTACGCTGTCAGCGGGAACGTCGATTGTCTTGCCGTCCTTGTCAGCAACAGTAACACCGTCAGGACGGATTTCTGTTGTGCGTGATTCAAGATAAACGGGAACCTTGTTTGTCTTGAAGAAGTCACGAAGGAAGCTGGTGTTTGCAAGAGCGACACCGGGAGTTGTAATCAGGTCATCCTGCATTTCAACGATTACCGGGTTCTTGCCCTGAAGATAAAGGTCATATGCAATTTCACAGCCTGTAAGACCGCCGCCTACAACAACAACGTTCTGGCCTACTTCCTTTTCACCAAGGAGATACTCGACTGCTTCAATGCCCAGCTCAGCGCCCTTAACGGGAAGTCTGTTGGCTGTTGAACCTGTTGCAACGATAACCTCGTCAGCACCGAGAGAAGCGATATCCTTAACCTCTGTGTTCATATGTACTGTGATTGCATCATACTTCTTGATTTCACGGTTGTACCAAGCAATAAGATCACGGTCTTTTTCCTTGAAGGAGGGAGCTGCTGCTGCAATAAATACGCCGCCGAGCTTGTCGGTCTTTTCATAAATATCAACCTTATGTCCACGCTGTGCGCAAACGATGGCCGCTTCCATACCGCCGATACCGCCGCCGATTATGGCAATCTTCTTGCTCTTCTTAGCCGGCTCGATCTTATATTTCTTTGACTGCATTGTCTTGGGATTAAGAGCACAACGTGCAAGGCCCATTGTATCAAAGAGGTCCTGAGTATTTGCGTGACCCTTTGATGATGAGAAATTGAAGCAACCGCTGTGACAGCAGATACAGGGCTTGATGTCCTCAAGTCTGTCTTCAATAATCTTTGTGATCCATTCGGGATCGGTAAGGAACTGACGGGCAACGCCTACACCGTCAATTCTGCCGTCTGCAATAGCTTCAGCAGCAACGTCAGGCTCCATACGGCCTGCACAAACAACAGGAATGTCAACGAACTTTTTGATGTGAGCAACATCGTCAAGGTTACAGTTCTGAGGCATATACATAGGCGGATGTGCCCAGTACCATGAGTCATATGTACCGTTGTCGGCATTGAGCATATCGTAGCCTGCATCCTGAAGATACTTTGCAGCTCTTTCTGATTCGGGCATAGCACGGCCGACCTCTGTATATTCTTCACCGGGCATTGCGCCTTCGCAGAAGCCCTTCATCTTTGATTCAACTGAGTAACGCAGAGAAACCGGGTAATCGTCACCGCAGGCCTCCTTGATAGCCTTAACAACCTCAGCGGCAAAACGGTATCTGTTTTCAAAGCTGCCGCCGTATTCGTCTGTACGCTTGTTGAAAAATTCAATTGAGAACTGGTCAAGAAGATAACCCTCATGAACAGCGTGTACTTCAACACCGTCAACACCTGCATCACGGCAGAGCTTTGCTGTTTTTGCAAAAGCTTCGATAATTTCGTGAATCTGCTCCTTTGTCATTTCGGGGCAGATAATATCATGTGCCCAACGTGAGGGCTGGGGGCTGGGAGAAGCCAACTCATGTGATGTATCAAGAAGCGGTTTTATAAGTGTGCGTGTGAATTTATTTTTGTGAAGGGGAGCAATAAGCTCGGTAATAGCCCATGAACGGCCCATACCTGCTGTGAGCTGAATAAAGAGCTTTGCACCTGTCTTGTGAATTTCATCCATAAATTCTTTCAGGTCTTCAAACATTTTGGGATTCTGCCAGAGCCATTTGCCCCAGAATGTGTCACGAAGGGGAGCAATACCGGGAATAATAAGACCAACATTATTGTCAGCTCTTTCTATAAAAAGCTTAGCTGCTTCCTTATCAAAGTGGCAACCGCCTAACTCAAACCAACCGAAAAGCGATGTACCGCCCATGGGACACATAACGATTCTGTTTTTGATTTCAACGTTACCTATTTTCCAAGGAGTAAACAATGCCTCATATTTCTGATCCATAAAAAACACTTCCTTTTTATATTTTGAAACTCCTCTGTTCCAATATAATAGTATATAAAAAAGCTGAGATTATGTCAAGGATTATAGGGGATAATTGTTAAAAATATAACGTAGCACATCAAAAAAATCAGCCGACACACCCGTGTCAGCTGATAAACCGTCGCTATATTATCAATAAGTAATTGTGTAGTCCTTTTCGAAGCTGAGGCCGACTGAAGCATCGTGTGTGCCGAACATATTGACCGTTACATTAAGAACAAGGGGAGTTATGTAGTTTGCCCATACTGTGTGACCGCTTGCCTTGTCAATTCTGCACTTAACAACACAGTTATAATACTCTGTGTCAAACTTCTCAACAAATGTTACCGCATCTGTGATTTCTGAGGCTTCAATAACGTCGAAAACTGAGCCTACGCCCTTTCCTGCAGAGGGATTTGTTTCATCCTTGAGCTTGATGGTGATTTCGTATTCCGTTCCGTTGTCAACGCAGGTTGCTTCTGCAACATCTGCTTCTGTAAGCTGACTTACGTATGTCTGGTTGGGAACCATATAGTTTGCAGCGATATCTTCCTTTGTTGCGTATTCAATGGGGTCTGTGTCGTCCTTCATAAATTTGTCCATAAGAGTGGGCGCAAGGGATTTAAGTGCAGAGGGAACAACAAGCTTATCTTCCTGAACCTCACGGTCCTCATAATTCTTGACAACCTTTGTTGCATCTGTCTTTACCTTGTTTGCACTTTCGTTGAACAGCTTTACGATTTCAGCAGTTGACATTTCGCCTGAGGGTGCGGGAGTCTCCTCCTTATCCTCTGTGGGAGCAGAGGGTGTATCCTCAGCTTTGTCGTCTGTGTCGGGTGTCTGTACTGGAGCCTGAGGTGTGGGAGCACTCTGCTGCGGCTGTTGCTGAGGAGCAGGAGTCTGCTGAGTATTGACGGTCTGCTGCTGAGGCGCACCTTTGACACCAACGCCTACCTCAAGAGGACTTGAACCAAAGCCTACCATATAGCCCACAGCAACAAGAACAAGAATTGTTACTGCTGCAAGACTCTCAATCTTCCAATCTGTGTCTCCGAAACCCTTGAATGCTTTTTTGATTTTCTTCATATTAATAATCCTTTCCTGTAAGTATAAGTATATGCCTTTCTAAGTTTAACACATTTATTTACAATTTTCAACACTCGCAGAACAAAAGAAAGGGCAAATAAAATAAGCAGACCGCAGACGGCTATGGCTGTCTGCGGTTAAGGTGACGAGTATAATCCGAACCCGCCCAAAAGCGTGAATTTTTGCGGCTTTCCGGTGTTTCGGATTTGAAAGGCGGCAGCCTGTCGGCACCCTCAACATCCAAAAATCCATCAAAAATTCGCACTTTTGGGTCGTAAGATTTTTTGCGGATCGGATTTTTGGCATATCAAGGCACAAAACGCAGTAAATCCTGCCGG
>JAFSEP010000009.1 GCA_017435665.1 Clostridia bacterium
GGCGTTTCGGATTTGAAAGGCGATAGCCTGTCTGCATCCTCAACATCCAAAAATCCATCAAAAATTCGCACTTTTGGGTCGTAAGATTTTTTTCGGAACGGATTTTTGGCAAATCAAGGCACAAAACGCAGTAAATCCTGTTGGATTTACGAGTATTTTAACGATGAGTTGACGGAAATCCGCCCCGTAAAAAACGGGTTCGGATTACACCCGTCACCCTAATTTTATTTTCTGAGTCTTGAATAAAATACCTTTGTAAGCCCTACGGGGAGAATGAACAGCAGAAGCTGAGCCAGGGAGGGGATGAGGAAGTCTTTAAGTGAGCTGAAGCCCATCTTATGAATTCTCCATCTTGAGATGATAAACCACTTGGTGTTGACCCAATTCTTTCTACGCTTCATATTCTCGTCTGAGGTTCTGTATCTTACAAGCACCTGAGGGATGTTTTTACCTCTTGCTCCTGCCATAAGCAAACGTACCACGAAGTCGTAATCTTCACAGCGGGTCATTTCGTTATATCCGCCGATTTTGTCAGCAAATGACTTTGAAAAAGCAATTCCGGGATTATTGAAGGGATTTCGGGTTTTTGCAAATTCTCTGATTTCTCCGTCTGTAACGGGTGTTTTCTTCACGGCTTTTGCTTCACCCGTTTCCGTGTCGAACTCTTCAATATATACACCGCAGATATCAGCTTCGTCATTTTCGAAAACCTCAAGGATTTTCTGTGTGTAATCGGGAAGAAGAAGGTCGTCCGAGTCAATCTTTGCGATAATATCCGTATCACAAAGAGAAATTGCGGTATTTGAAGCGTGCCAGTTTCCCTTGTTTTCGGTTTCTTTGAAAACAAAGATATCGGGATAGTTAAACAGATAGTGGTCAACTACCTTGTAAAGCTCTAATGTCAGGGTGCCGTCAGCCACAAGCACAACCTTATCGGGCATTCTGTTCTGACTGAATATGGCCTTCAGGCAGTAGCCGAGATTGTCGGCTTTTTCTTTATCGTATGTGGTTGATATAATTGAAACGGTTTTCATAAAACAGCCACCTTTCTGATTTGCATTATAACATATACGACTTCTTGGTGTCAAATATTGACAGAGTGCGGTCAATAATGATAAAATATAATTTATGTAAAATGCGGAAAGAGGTGTGAATATGAGCGTTGCGATTATAGGTGCAGGAGCATCGGGTCTTGTGTGCGCCATTGAGATAAAAAGGCTTAACCGTGAAATACCCGTCACCTTGTACGAGGCAAATCCCCGAGTGGGAAAAAAGATACTTGCAACGGGTAACGGGAGATGCAACCTGACAAATATGTCGGCTCATAAGCAGGGCTATCGCAATATGGGCTTCGCAAGGTATGCCCTTGAAGCCTTCACTCCGCAGAGCAATATTGAGTTTTTCAATTCCCTGGGACTTTTCACAAGAGAGGACGGCTGCGGAAGGGTATATCCCCTGAGCAATCAGGCGTCAGGTGTACTTGATGTGCTGAGACTTGCCGCCGAAAGGGAAGGGGTTAATATTGTTACCGACTGTCACGTTGATAATGCACAGCACGGAAAAGACGGCTTTTACGTATGCGGCAGGGTATATGATAACCTTGTTCTTGCAACGGGTGGTAAGGCTGCACCCTCACAGGGCTCAGACGGAAGCGGCTACAAGCTTCTCAAGCAGCTTGGGCATAAGGTGACTACCCTTGCACCCAGCCTTGTTCAGCTTGAAACGGAAAACAGACAGTATCCTAAGCAGCTCAAGGGTGTCAGGTGTGAATGTGAGATGTCCCTTGTCACCGACGGAAGGCTTACGGTGCAGAAAAAGGGAGAGCTTCTCTTTGCCGATTACGGACTTTCGGGCATAGTTTCAATGGAGATGTCAGCATATATTTCTCCTCACCTTGCAAAAGGAGGAAGCAAGCCGACGGTATATATCGACTTTGTGACCTCAATGACAAGGGATGTAATGCTTGAAAATATAAAATCCCTTGACGGAAATATGAGGATAGAGGACATTCTTTCAGGCTTTATGCCAAGAAAGATCGGACAGGTTATTATTAAGGAAGTAAAAATAAATTCTCAGGATAAATTGTCTCAGATTAAACATAATAAGCTGAAAGAATTGGTTTCAGTCTGCAAGGGCTTCGGCTTCACCGTCACGGGAACAAAGGGCTATGACTTCGCTCAGGTAACAAGCGGGGGAGCAGACACAAAGGAATTTGACAGAGAAACAATGCAGTCCAAAAAGGTCAGGGGACTTTACTGTATAGGTGAGCTTCTTGACGTTGACGGTGACTGCGGCGGATATAATCTTAACTGGGCGTGGTCAAGCGGAAGACTTGCCGCAAAGAGTATAACAGAACAAAAGTAAGTGGTGCGATATGTTAAGAATAAATGAAATAAAGGTGCCTCTTGAATATACAAGAGAGGATCTTATAAAAAAGTGTGCAAAGACCCTCAGGGTAAAGTCTGAGGCTATTACCTCAATGTCTGTGTATAAAAAGAGCATAGACTCAAGGAAAAAGGACGATATAAGATTCATCTTCGCTCTTGACGTAACCGTTGACGGTAACGAGGAGGAAATTGCTTCGAAATTTGAGGATAAGAAGGTCAGCATTGCACAGCGCTATGAATATGAAATGCCCGAAAATAAGCGCAGCTCAGCCTTCAGACCCGTAGTGGTAGGCTTCGGACCTGCAGGTATTTTTGCGGCTCTCACTCTTGCAAGAGCAGGGCTTAAACCCATAGTTTTTGAGCGTGGCAGAGATGTTGACAGCCGTATAAACGACGTTAACCGATTCTGGATGACCAGAGAGCTTGACACCTCGTCAAATGTTCAGTTCGGCGAGGGCGGAGCAGGCACCTTCTCTGACGGTAAGCTGACAACGGGCATCAAAAGTCCCTTCATCCGTAAGGTGTTTGAGGAGTTTGTCAATTACGGCGCACCTGAGGAAATCCTCTATTCCTCCAAGCCTCATATCGGTACGGATAAGCTTGGCGGAGTGGTTAAGAATATGCGTCAGGAAATAATAAGGCTTGGCGGTGAGGTTAAATTCGGTTGCAGACTCAGCGATGTTATCATATATAACAGCTTTGTTCAGGGTGTGACCTATGAGGAAAACGGTCAGCTTCACGATATGGAAACAGACTGCGTTGTCCTTGCAATAGGTCATTCGGCACGTGATACTGTGAGAATGCTTCACTCAAAGGGCATCAATATGCTGCAGAAGGCATTTTCTGTGGGCTGCAGAATAGAGCATCCCAGGGAATTTATAGATAAAGCCCAGTACGGTGATTTTGCAGGTCATCCTGCTTTAGGCGCCGCCGATTACAAAATGGCTTGTCATCCTGCTCATTCAAGAGGGTTATATACCTTCTGTATGTGCCCCGGAGGAACGGTTGTTGCGGCAACGAGCGAATATCACGGCGTTGTTGTAAACGGTATGAGTGAATACGCAAGAGATGCTGAAAACTCGAATTCAGCTCTCCTTGTAGGTATAGAGCCTGAGGATTTCGGTTCTGACGATGTGCTTGCAGGCTTTGAGCTTCAGGAAAAGATAGAGCATACTGCATTTAATGTGGGTGGCGGAGATTATACAGCTCCCTGTCAGCTTGTGGGAGATTTCCTTGATAACCGCAGGTCTGCAAAGCTGGGAAGCGTCAACCCCAGCTATCCTATGGGTGTTACCCCTACGGATATCAGACAGGTGCTTCCCAAAAAGGTCACCGACACAATGGACGAGGGTCTGAGAAAAATGGGCAGAATGATTGAGGGCTTTACTATGCACGATGCTGTGCTGACAGCTCCCGAATCAAGAAGCTCCTCGCCCGTAAGAATTGTCCGTGACGAGTTTTATCAGACGAATATCAGGGGACTTTATCCCTGCGGAGAGGGCGCAGGCTATGCAGGAGGAATTGTATCTGCTGCGGTTGACGGAATAAAATGTGCCCACGCTGTTTTGAGTGATGAGGTATAGGAATTGTGGAACAATTCCAATGGAAAGTTGAAAATGTAAAGTGGAAGACCCCTCAGTCAGCTTCGCTGACAGCTCCCCTTTCAGGGAGAGCCGCTGCAGAATTGCAGGACCTGCGGTCGGCAATTATAATAGATTGTATTTAACGAATCGTTTCAACGGTGAGGTGCTGTAAATGCAACACATAATCTTCGGAATAAAAGAAAGCGCTCCGTACTATGACAGATACGGAGCCTATTTGATAGTAGAAAATAACGGTAAAATTGCTGTAATAGAGACAGAAAAAGGTTTATTTCTTATTGGAGGCGGAATTGAAACCGGTGAAACTGATGAAGAATGTATAGTTCGTGAGTGTCTTGAAGAAACGGGTTGCTCCGTTATAATCAGAGAGAAGATATGTTCTGCTGAAACCTATTGTAAACACAAAACTATCGGTTATTTTCATCCCATACAGACCTATTATTCGGGAGAAATTTGTGGGAAAGCCGGCAAACCTGTTGAAAACGGTCATAGGTTTAAATGGATGGACTATGAACTGTTGAAAGGTCAGCTTTATGCTGAAATGCAGAACTGGGCTTTGGAGCAGTGGAAGAAAATCCGATAATAACAGCCGCATAACGAGGGACACTTCCTACGGAAGTGTCAGCGTTATGCGGCTTGGTTTGTGCAGAAGGTAAGTTTAAGCGGCGAGGCCGCACGGAAGCTACGCTTCCGTGTAGCCTCGCCGCCTTGCTGCACCTACAATTCTTGCCCGGCAAGAATTGCCTCAATATTATCAATTATAAACTGCTGTGCCTCAAGATTGTAAACCACAACAGAATAATTACCGTTTCTACCGGTTCTGACCTCCATACTAATGCCGGCAGCAATGCCTGATTCGGTAGGAATAAAAGATGTTTTTCCGTTTGGCATGGTTCCCTCGGCAAGCATATCCAGACTGACGAGCCAATCTCTTATCTTTTTATAGTCCATCTTTTTGTAAACATTCTCATCAACCAAATCAGATAACCGTGAGGCTATTGTGCTGATAGGCATAGGCAAAGACGAAAACTCAAACCCGCTAAGAGCTTCTTCCGAAACACAAAAGGGCAATTTTTTACTTCCCGGCGTCTTGCTTTTATAGGCAATCTGACCATCGTTATCAATTACCTGCCTGAGAATATCCGAAACATAGAATAAACACCGGGAAATCCTGATATTGTTTATAACGTCATTTTCATCGGCTGACTCATCATTAATGGGATTTATTCCCTGAGCCAGCTTGTCTATATACATTTTTGCTCTTTTCATTTTTTCAAGCTCTGTCATTTAGTATCACCTCAATCAAAAAATTTCTTCTCAATCTCACCGCATATGCAGTGATAAACAGGTTGATGCAGCTCCTGAATTTTATATGTTTCTTCTTCGGGAATGCAGATTGAAATATCGGAAATTTCCTTGAGCCTGCCTCCGTTTTTGCCTGTCAGAGCAATAACCGTAAGACCCAGAGCTTTTGCGGTTTTTACGGCGCAGACAATGTTTTCCGAATTCCCCGAGGTGCTGATTGCCATAAGCACATCATCCTTATTTGCAAGAGCAATAATTGCCTGAGCGTAAACAAGGCGTGGATCGGCATCATTTATAAAGGCTGTGTTGAACGAGGTCAGAGAGGGGAGAGATATTGCAGGCAATCCGCCCTGCAGTCCGTCAAAAATAAAGTCGTCAAGCTCACTATAATTTTTTGCCATTTCTGTCTTCTTTTGAACAGATAACGGGCGTTTTTTCAGAAAGCCTTTCATCAGCTCTCCTGAAATATGCTCGCAGTCTGCGGCACTTCCTCCGTTTCCGCAGAGAAGGAGCTTACCTTTGTTTTCATAGCAACGGATAATTGCTTCCGTTGCCGATATAATATCCTCTCTGCAAATTTCAAGAGAGGGATATCGCTTTGCCAATTCGTTAATCATATTTATGACCTCACACCAAAGCCGCACCGATAGCGGCATAATCACCTATGCTCTCACCTAATTCAGCCGCCACAATCTGACAGCAATCTGCTGAAATTTTAAGTGCTTCTTTTTCAATCTCTGCTTTCATACTTTCTCTGAGCAAATGACCGCTTCTGCCGAATATGCTTCCGATTATAATCTTTTCCGGATTAAGAAAATCGATTATCACCGAAAGTCCCTTGCCGAGATATTCACCGCAGCTTCTGTATACCTCAAGTGCTGTTTCGTCACCCTTCTCGGCGGCTTCAGCTATTGCTTGAGCTGTTACCTGAGAAGGCTGCATACCCTTCGTATAATAGGCAGGATAAATCCCTGCTTGTGATTTTTCAAGAGCCTTCATATAACCCAGCTGAGCTAAACCGCCGCCACTGCAGAAGCCTTCAAAAGAGCCTTCTTTGCCGTAGCCTACGGGTCCCGATTCTGCAAGGCGTATGTGTCCGATTTCGCCTGCATTGCCGTTTGTGCCTGTGTAAAGAGCGCCGTTAAGTATGAGCCCTGCACCAAGACCTGTGCCGAAGGTAAGAAACACCATATTTCTGCACCCCCGACCTGCACCGAATTTCCATTCGGCAACAGCACAGGCGTTTGCATCGTTCTGCAGACGTACCGTAACACCGTAACGTGACTGTATCTGCTTAACGATTTCCACCTTATCCCAACCGGGAAGGTTGGGAGGACTGAGAATTATGCCCTTTTCCGCATCAAGGGGTCCGCCGCAGGAAATCCCCACAGCCTCGGGTGTACCGTCAAGGATACTGTCAGCCATCTGTATAAGTCTGTCAATCATCTGTGACGGGCTTATGCTGAAATCCGTTGAACAGCGTTCTTTTTTAATAAGACGGATGCTTTTGCCGTCATATTCAGCAGTCACGGCGGCGCACTTTGTTCCGCCTATATCAAAACCGAGTATGTACATAAAATCATTCCAATTAATTTCAGTTGTTTTTCTCATTATAACACTAACGGAAAATATAAGCAAATATTATTTGTTAAAAGTTCGGGAATGTGATATAATGCATAAAAAAGCAAAGGGAGATAATTATGACAGAAAAAGATAAAATGCACAGCGGAGAACTATATCTGCCTATGGGCGAAGAAATAATGAACGAACAGCTTCAATGTATCGAGAAGCTTTATGATTATAACCTTACACGTCCTACGGAACAAAAGAAGCGTGAGGAAATGCTTAAAGATATGTTTGCCGAAATAGGTACGGGCTGCTATGTTGAACCGCCTTTACACGCAAATTGGGCAGGTAAGCACGTTCACTTCGGTAGGGATGTATATGCAAACTTCGGGCTTACCCTCGTTGACGATACTCACATCTATGTGGGGGATAATACCATGTTCGGCCCCAATGTCGTTGTGGCAACGGCAGGGCACCCCATTCTTCCCGAAATAAGGGAGCAGGGCTATCAGTATAATATGAGCGTAACAATCGGCAAAAACTGCTGGCTGGGCGCAGGAGTTCTTGTTATGCCCGGTGTTACAATCGGTGATAATTCCGTCATCGGTGCAGGAAGCGTTGTAACCAAGGACATACCTGCAAACGTTGTGGCTGTGGGAAACCCCTGCAAAGTAATGCGGGAAATAGGGGAGAAGGACAGAGAGTTCTATTTCAGAGACAGAAGGATAGAGCTTGATTAAGGAAGGTATCCGGCTCCCTGAGGGAGTAAATTCCGCATTTTGATAGCTGTCCCCTTTAGGGGAAAGTGGCTTCGGCACAGCCGAAGACGAAAGGGGCTTATTTTAATGCAGAGTGCAGAATGCAGAACGCAGAATTGTGGGACCTGCGGTCGGCAATTTATAGTCAATTTGGTATATGATGACAAAAGCCTGCCCCTTCGGGGTAGGGTGACCGCCTGCAAACTGCTGAGAACCTTCACCGTATTCCTGTATCCACGTATACGCAAAAAATACGGGTTATATTTTACAAGGTAACAACAAGATTAAATACAACAACATCCCGCCAACAAGCTTGGCGGGATGAATCTTTAATTTTTAAGGGACGTCGAGGACGCCGTCCCCTACGGTGCAGATATTTCTGCCTTCTGCATTTTAAGAGCTCCTTCCTCTGCGAGTGAATTATATCGGCGGTATCTGACTTTATATCAGCACCAACCAAATCGGATAAAATTGCTGACCGCAGGTCCCACAATTCTGCCTTCTGCCTTCTGCATTCTGCATTTAAAAAAGCACTTCCGAAGAAGTGCTTTTTTGTGCATTGAACTTACTCTTTCGCCTCAAACCAGGTCTTTCCGTGGTGTACATCTGCTGAGAGGGCAACCTTCATCTTAAAGGCATTCTGCATTTCTTCTCCGAGAATTGCAGATGCTTTTTCAATTTCTGCATCGGGTGCTTCAACAATAAGCTCGTCGTGAATCTGCATAATGAGCTTTGACTGCATACCCTCTGCCTTCAGGCGGTTATACACCCTGACCATAGCGATTTTGATAATATCGGCGGCTGTGCCCTGAATGGGCATATTTCTCGCAACACGCTCGCCGAAGCCTACAAGCATCTTGTTTGAGGCGGTGATTTCGGGGAGATATCTTCTTCTGCCGAAAAGAGTGCTGACGTATCCGTCGGTCTTTGCCCTTGCAACAACCTCTTTCATATAATTGTCAACACCGCTGAAGTTCATAAGATATCCCTTGATGTATGCGTCGGCTTCCTTCCTTGTAACACCGATATCCTTTGCAAGAGAGAATGCACCGATACCGTAAACGATGCCGAAATTGACTGCCTTTGCCCTGCTTCTCATAAGAGGAGTAACAAGCTGAATGGGCATATCGAAAACCTGTGAAGCAGTGATTGAGTGAATGTCGTCACCGTTGTTGAAGGCGTTTATCATATTTTCATCGTTAGAAATATGGGCAAGAACACGAAGCTCAATCTGTGAATAGTCTGCATCAAGAAGCTGACAGCCTTCCTTTGCCGTGAAGAACCGTCTCATCTCTCTGCCAAGCTCCGAACGGACGGGAATGTTCTGGAGATTGGGCTCTGCCGATGAAATTCTGCCTGTTCGTGTTTCCGTCTGATTGAGGGTTGAGCGTATGCGTCCGTCATCTGCTATAACCTTCAGCAGACCGTCGCAATATGTGCTTTTCAGCTTGGCAAGAGTTCTGTATTCAAGAATGTCCGCTACTATGGGGTATGCGTCTGCAAGCTCTTCAAGCACGTCTGCGCTTGTGGAATATCCGCTTTTGGTCTTTTTCTTGCAGGGTATCTGCAGCTTTTCAAAGAGAGCAACGCCCAACTGCTTGGGAGAGTTAAGATTGAATTCAAAGCCTGTCTGCTCAAATATGCTTTCGGTGATACTGCTTATTCTTTCATCAAGCATTGCCGAAAAATCCTCAATTCCCTTTCGGTCAACAAGGAAGCCTTCCGTTTCCATTGAAGCGAGAACCTGAGCAAGAGGCATCTCAATTTCATAGAGAAGCGTCTGCTGAGAGTTTTCAGCAATCTTATCCGTCAGGCAGTCGCAGAGCTTTATGAGCACGTCGCATTCCCTTGCACTGTCTGCAAGAGCTTCCGTGCACTCAATTTCATTACCCGTAACAACAAAGTATTCCTGAGCAAGTCTGAGGATACCGTAATCGTTTGCAGAGGGGTTGAGAATGTAGCCTGCAAGGGAAACGTCAAGCTTTACGTTCTTCAGCTCATAGCCTTTGCGCATACAGTATTTATAGAGCTGTTTAACATCACAGGTGTATTTTTCCATCTCACTTGAGACAAAATCACGGACAAAATCATCGAAGTCAAAGCAATCGCAGTTCACAAGCTCAAGACGGTCACACAGATTAAATATCATCCCCGAAAGCCTGTCGCCGTCAAAGATGCTGACAAAATATGCCTTGCCCTGCTTTCTGATTTCACCCATAAGCAAGGGCAGATCTCTTTGCTCTGTGAGGGTAAGAATGTTTTTCTTTTCTTCTGCTTTTTCAGGCTGTTTTATGTCGGTTTCCGTAAGACCAAGCTTACTTATCATTCCGAACATTTCAAGCCTTGCAAGAAGGTTTATGGCATTATATGTGTCGGGCTCTCTGATAAGATAGCTGTTTAAATCCGTATCAACGGGAGCCTCAAGGCAGATTGTACCCAGCTGACGGCTGAGATAGGCGTTATCCTTATCCTTGATGAGCTTTTCCCTGACGCCCTTTTTGATATCAATTTCTTCAATGTTTTCATAGATATAGTCAATATTTCCGAAGCGCTGAATAAGGTCCCCCGCAGTTTTCTGTCCGATACCTGCAACACCGGGGATGTTGTCGGAGCTGTCACCCATAAGAGCCTTGATTTCAATCATCTGCTTGGGCGATACGCCGTAGTCCTCCATAAGCTTGTCCGTATCATAAAAAACAGTTGTTGCCTTGCCCATTTTTGTGGCGGCAAGTAAAACGGTTGTATTGTCGCTTACAAGCTGGAGGCTGTCTCTGTCTCCCGTTGCGATGAAGCATCTGTCCTCACCCTTTGCCTGAGCAGAGAGCGTGCCCAGGATATCGTCAGCCTCATAGCCTTCCTTTTCAACAATGGTGTAGCCCAGATAGCCGAGGATTTCCTTGAGAATGGGCATCTGACTTCTCAGTTCATCAGGCATACCGTGTCTGCCTGCCTTGTATTCCTCATACATCTTATGCCTGAAGGTGGGTGCTTTAAGGTCAAAGGCAACTGCAACAGCATCGGGATTGCACTCCTCCTTCAGCTTTATGAGTATGCTCAGAAAACCGTAGACAGCATTGGTAAACTGACCGTCCTTTGTGGTCAGCAGCTTTATTCCGTAGTATGCTCTGTTGGCAATACTGTTTCCGTCAATAACAAGAAGTCTCATATTTTTTTCTTCCTTTCGGGATATATTTTTTAATTAAAAATTGAAAATTGAAAATGGAAAATTGTGGAGCTGCGCCGCATTTTTATCCGGTTTGGTCAGTTCTGACCTTAAGTTTGATACCGCCGTCAAAATACACTCATTGGGGACGACGTTCCTTAAAAGCCTTCCTCTCTGAGGAAGGTGGCAGTCGCAGACTGACGGAAGGAGTCCGTAGGGGACGACGTCCTCGGCGTCCCTTTCAAGCCCTCTCTGAAAGGAAGGCTCTTACGGTCTGCATTTTATCCGACTCAGAAAAATCCTTTAAATTAATAACCCATTAAAATCAAAAATTTTTATTTTATATTTGACAAATCCGTTTTTCTCTCCTATAATGGAATTATAAAGAACATTTGTTCGAAAGTTAAGGAGGTGAAAAAAGAATGTCAGTAATGCGAGTTGAAAAGGATGAAGATTACACTGTAGTGAGCAACTTTTATCTCAAGGACAAAAGACTGAGCCTCAAGGGGAAAGGCTTGTTGACCACTATGCTGTCTCTGCCTGAAAACTGGGAATATTCCATCGAAGGACTTGCTGCTCTGTCCGATGACGGAAGATGCAGTGTTGTCACCGCAATAAAGGAGCTTGAAGAATTAGGATATCTCAGACGAAGCACAGCTTATGAAAAAGACACACGAAAATTTCTAGGAAACGAATACCGTATTTATGAAATGCCCTTTGCAAAAATACACGACAAATACGGTGACTTTTCAAAATTCTATAAGGAAAACTTATAGGAAAAGTCATAGTAAAACTATGTGCAAAACTGCAATATGCCGTGCAAACCGGTAGCAGAAAAACCGCAAGCGGATTTTCCGTCAGCGGGTTTTCCGTCAGCGGAAAATCGACTACAATAAAATACTTAATAATAAAGTACTTAATAATCAAATACTTAATAATCAATTACTTAGTTTGATATATGGGAGAAAAAAGAAAAAAACAAAAAAATTTCTGACGAAGGATGTGGATAAGTTCACAATCCTCTGATGCGGATTTTTTCTTTGATAAGTATACCACAAATTTTCAGATTTGTGGTGCTTTTTTTCAAAGTTTATGTTAAAATAGACAAGATATGTATTTTAACGATGAGTTGGCGGAAATCCGCCCGAAAAAAACGGGTTCGGATTATACTCGTCACCCTGACGGAGTTAAGTTATGAAAATAGGTAATCTTGAATTAAATGAACGCTCTGCAATACTCGCCCCTATGGCAGGAGTTGCAGACAGAGCCTTCCGTGAGCTTTGTGTGTCCTACGGTGCAGGCTATGTTGTCAGCGAAATGGTCAGCAGTAAGGGTCTTACGATGCACGACAGAAAGAGCAAGGAGCTTCTTTTCCTCAGCGAAAAGGAGAGGCCTGCCGCCGCACAGATTTTCGGGGATAACCCTGAAATTATGGCAAAATCGGCAGTCGCCTGTCTTGAGTTCAGACCCGAGGTCATTGATATCAATATGGGCTGTCCTGCACCAAAAATTGCCGGCAACGGCGGAGGTGCGGCACTTATGAAGGACCCGCAGAAGGCCGAGGATATCATCAGAGCAGTTGTTGATGCGGTTGATATTCCCGTCACGGTGAAAATCAGAGCCGGCTGGGACAAGGACAGCGTAAACGCAGTTGAAATGGCTCAGAGGGCAGAAAGAGCAGGCGCAAGTGCAGTCACCGTTCACGGAAGAACAAAGATGCAGATGTATGCGCCGCCCGTTGACCTTGGTATTATTGCTCAGGTCAAGAAAAGCGTTGACATTCCCGTTATCGGAAACGGCGATATCACAGACGGTCTCAGCGCCGCAAAAATGCTTGAGGAAACGGGCTGTGATATGGTTATGGTGGGCAGAGGTGCTCTGGGCAGACCATGGGTGTTTTCTCAGATTCAGGCTTTTCTCAACCACGAGGCCATACTTCCCGAGCCGCCCGTCAGCGAAAGGATGACGGTTATGGTCAGGCACATAAGGCTCCTTTGTCAGTACAAGGGGGAAAGAGTTGGTATCAGAGAGGCGAGAAAGCACGCCGCCTGGTACATCAAGGGCATCAGGGGTGCGGCAAAATACCGTCAGCAGGTGGGCGCACTTGAAAGCATTGAACAGCTTGAAGAGCTGGCGTATACAATTTGCAGAGAAAACCTGTGAGACAACAGATATAAGTCTTGACAGAAAAAGGCTTTTGCTTTAAAATTTATTCAGTTATTTTTGTATCAGGGGGATTAATAAAATGAACGAAAGTGTAAAGAAACTTATTACGTATGCTCTTGACTGCGGTCTTATTCAGCAGGAGGACAAGGTTTATATGACCAACCGCATACTTGAAATTATCGGCGCAGACGAATACGAGGAGCCTGCAGAGAGCTATGAGAGCATCGAACTTGAGGCTGTCCTTTCCGATCTTATGGACTATGCCCTTGAAAGCGGTGCCTTAAAGGAAAACGATATCACCCACAGAGACCTTTTTGACACAAAAATTATGGGTGCGCTTGTTCCTGCACCGAGTCAGGTTATCTCAAAGTTCCGTTCTCTTTACGCTTCTTCGCCCACAGAAGCAACCGACTGGTACTATAAATTCAGCTGTGACACAGATTACATAAGACGTTACAGAATAAAGAAGGATCTCAAGTGGGTTACTTCAACAAAATACGGCGACCTTGACATCACCGTTAATCTTTCTAAGCCCGAAAAGGATCCCAAGGCTATTGCCGCCGCAAAGCTTATGAAGCAGTCAGGCTATCCCAAGTGTATGCTTTGCGTTGAAACCGAGGGCTATGCAGGCAGACTCAATGCTCCTGCAAGACAGAATCACAGAATTATCCCCATTACCATAGACAACAGTCCCTGGGGTTTCCAGTATTCTCCCTATGTTTACTATAACGAGCATTGCATCGTATTCAACAGCGAGCATACTCCCATGAAGATTGACAAGTCAGCCTTCAGAAAGCTCTTTGACTTTGTAAAGCTTTTCCCCCATTATTTTGTGGGCTCAAATGCCGACCTTCCCATTGTAGGCGGCTCAATTCTCTCTCACGAGCATTTTCAGGGCGGCAACTATGAATTTGCCATGGCTAAGGCTGAAAGCGAGGCATACTACACGGTAAAGGGCTTTGAGGATATTGAGTGCTCAAGAGTCAAGTGGCCTATGTCCGTCATCAGAATCAGCGGTAAGGACAGCGACAGACTCGTTGAGCTTGCTGACCTCATCCTCACAAAGTGGAGGGCATACACAGACGAAGATTGCTTCATTTTCGCTGAAACTGACGGCGAGAAGCACAACACCATCACTCCTATCGCAAGAATGAAGGGTGACCGCTTCGAGCTTGACCTTGTGCTGAGAAACAACATCACCACAGACGAGCATCCTCTCGGCGTCTTCCACCCCCACGCAGAGCTTCACAACATCAAGAAGGAAAACATCGGTCTTATTGAGGTTATGGGACTTGCAGTTCTTCCCTCAAGACTGAAGAATGAAATGGCTATGCTCAGGGAAGCTATCCTTCAGGGCAGAGATATCACCGCAGACGAGGTGCTCGCAAAGCACAGCGACTGGTTCAACAGCTTCAAGGACAGCTACACCTTCACAGAAGAAAACACAGAGGATATTCTTCACGAGGAAATCGGTAAGGTATTTGAAAAGGTACTTGAGCACGCAGGTGTTTACAAGCGTGACGAAAACGGTGTCAAGGGATTTGACAGGTTTGTGGAAAGCCTTTCATAAATGCAGAATGCAGAGTGCAGAATTGTGGGACCTGCGGTCAGCAATTTTATCCGATTTGGTTGGTGCTGACATAAAGTCAGATACCGCAGATATAATTCACTCGCAGAGGAAGGCTCTCAAAATGCAGAATGCAGAGTGCAGAATGCAAAGCACAGAACAAACAAAAAGCCGCTTGTGCAGCGGCTTTGTTTATTATTAAATTCCGAGAATAAACTCCTTGTAAAACTCAATGCTCTTGAGGAATACGTTGATTTTCATTCTTTCGTTTGCATTGTGAACAGAGTCAAACTGCTCGTTGTTTATACGGAAGGCTCCGAAACGGTAAACCTCCTTGCAGATGGGAGCAAAATCCCTTGAATCCGTCATCGCATCAAGAATGAAGGGTGCAACGCCAACATCGGGGAATACCTTTTTTATTGTCTTTTCTATGTATGCGAATGAATCTGTCTTGTGACTTGAAATAGCGGGTGCAGCTACGAAATTTTCAACCGTTACCGTTGCAAGGTCACCCACAGTCTTACTTATGTGCTCGGTAATATTATTGATGTTATCGTGGGGGGCAACCCTCATTTTAAGGGTAGCCGTGGCTGTGGCAGGTACAGTACCGGGCTTTTCGCTTTCTGCTTTTATTTCCGTAACGGTGAACTTTGAGCTTATCATAGCAGCGGTGTCAGGTATGCTTTCCATAACCTTCTTAACCGCTGGCTTCAGCAGCTTTACGTTTTTTAGAGCAGCTCCGACGGGTCCCTCAACAAAGGGAGCAAGATTTTCAAGCATACCTTCAACTGCAGAATTAAGAACAGCGGGCATAGGATTTTTGCTGATTTTTTCAACAGCCCTTGCAATCTTTACCGTGGCATTGTCCTTGTTGCTGATTCTTGCATAGTGACCGCTTTTTCCTGTGGCAGTCAGGGTGAATGTGCCCCAACCTTTTTCGCTTACACCTATCATAGCACAGGGTGTTTTTATACCAAGAGGAAGGTCGAGCATAATCGCACCGCCCTCGTCAAGAACAAATTCAGGTGTGATGTTGTTCTGACGGAACCATTTTACAATATGCTTCATAGTGTCTCCGGCAACCTCCTCGCAGTTGCTTGAAGCGAAATAGACATCCCTTGAGGGAACAAAGCCGTCCTTGATAAGAAGCTCCATAGCTTCAAGGATAGCGGTGAAAATCTCCTTGTTATCAACAGAGCCTCTTGCCCATATGTAACCGTCGTGAATTTCTGCATCAAAGGCGGGATGAAGCCACTGCTGACCTTCATCGGATACAACATCGTGGTGTGCCATAAGCACAACGGGATTAAGGGAAGAGTCTTTACCCTTCCAATGTATAAGTATGCCGAATTCGTTGATAAGCTGACATTCAACTGCTGAGAAAACAGCGGGATAAAGCTTCTTCAGCAGGGGAAGGAAGGCTTTGAATTCTTTTTTGTAAACAGGGTCATCGCTGTTTGAAACGGTTTTCTTGCGAAGTATTGCCTGAAAGTGCTCAACAGCTTTGGTCTCAAAAGTATTCATAATAATCACTCCGTAAAAGTATATGAGAATAGTCTATCACCAAATGAAGCAAAACGCAATATTAAGTTTAAATATACCGGTTGCGAAATTACAGTCTCTGTTCTGTTTTCGAAGTTTTTATCCGATGTCACTTGTTTGTTTTGTCAGTATGTGGTATAATCTGAATACAGATCTCCGATGAGGAGAATAAGAAGGAACATCACGAATTATCAGAAAGGCGGATTGCTATGAACGATTTTAAGTGCCCCTTATGCGGAAATCCCGTTGAGCAGGATATAAGATATTGTCCTTCCTGCAATGCTGATTTGTATGAAATGTGGCAGAATATGTACTATCAAAATGTAGACAAAAGATATACTTACACAGAGCCTGCGGGAAGGTCTAACACGCTGTGCAAGCTGGAGAGTTTTTCCTGTCCTCCTTACGGATTGCTCCTTTATCTGACTTTAGAGAATGAGGACAGACCGCAGAAGGCTAAAATGGTGCTTGGTGCTACACTCAAGGGTGTGGGCTTTTATGCGGCTGTTGCTGCCGTGTGGATAACAGTAGCGCATTTTATGTAAATCGCTTTTGTTTACATCTTTCTAACAAAATTTTCCGTAAATGTGTTATTATTTAGAAAACTGATATCCGACAAAAGGGGATGCTGATGTGAAAAAAGTATTAAGTATTGTTCTCGCACTTGTAATGACCTTAGGCTGTATCTGCACAGCAGTAACGGCAATGCCTGAGGCTCAGGCTGTGAGCTTTGAAACCGAAAACGGTGTAAAGGTCGAAATTGCACCCTTCCTTTACAAATCGAAGCTTCATCAGATGGAGTTTCCAAGCAAACAGTCATATGAAATCAAGGAAAAGAGCATTGAGGGGGATTATGCAATTTCCCGTGAGCTCAATGACCTTTCCTATACCTTTGTTTTCCCCGCAGGAACAACAAAGATAGGAGGTATGCTCTCTCTTGACGGTGAAACAAACTGGAGAGGCTTTTCCGTCAATGCAGAAAGTAATCCGTCTTATTGGCCCAAGGATGCAGAGGGTAACGTTGATTACAGTCAGCCCGTGACCTTCAGGCGTGACGAAGTAACTGCAGAGCGTGACGAATACGGCGTTATTTACCGAGATTATCTTATGGATAACGGCGTTGAGGGCTTCAGGGACATTGATAAAATCTATTGGAAGCTCAGTTATATCTGTGACGGAGAAACGTTTTCTGAGTATTTTGACATAAAGCTTTATGATTATGACAAGGCCGAAAAGCATACCGTAAAGGCAGTTAACTTCAATGTTGCGGGTCTTCCCTTCGCAGCTCTTAACGGCATAAACGTAGGAGCAAACGAGGAAGCGGCAGGCAAATATCTTTCTGAAAACGGCTTTGACATTGTTGCTGTTCAGGAGGATTTCGGCTACCACGCACAGCTTGCCGGTAATATGAACGGCTTTAGCTATACCACAAACCATACGGGCGGCATACCCGGCGGCGACGGACTTAACATTTTCACAAAGGATATGCCTATTTACAACGAAACAAGAGTTCCCTGGGATGTAGCCAGCGGTATACTTTCCGACGGCTCCGATGAGCTCACACCCAAGGGCTTCGTTTATACGGTTATTGATGTGGGTAACGGCATTTACATTGATTTCTATAACCTCCACGCTGACGCATACGGCGGAGAAGGCTCGGTTGCCGCAAGAACAAGCCAGTTTAAGCAGCTTGCAGAATTCATTGAGGCTCGCTCGGCTGAGAACGACAGACCCGTAATCATCACAGGTGACTTCAATTATCACATACACACTCACGAGGATAACGGCTCACTTTATAATATTCTTTACAAGCAGTGCGGCTTCAAGGATGCCTGGATGGAATATCACAACAACGGTGACTATTTTAATCTTTACAAATGGCATATTTCAGGTCTCCCTGCATGGGGTAACTGGGACTCTGTTGAAAGATTTATGTACAGACCCGGCGGCGGAGTTGACGTTGTTGTAAGTGATTTCAGATACGTTGAGGTCAAGGATGACAGGGGCGAGTTGATATCCGACCACTCCTCGGCAGAGTGCGAGCTTACCTTCATCAAGACAGAGGATTTTGCACAGAACACTCAGGAGCTTACCGTAACGGCTCCCTCAAACAATTTCTTTAACACAATCAAGTGGATTTTCAAGGCGCTGAAGCTGATTCTTTCGGACCTTGCAAACCTCCCCGAGCTGTTAAAAGAATTGCTGTAACAGAACAGATATAAGATAAACAAAAACGCCACCCGGGAAGCTGAGGCTTCATGGGTGGCGTGAGTTGTTGGGGGAAGCGCAGTATAACGGTGCGTAAAGTGGGAAAAGAAAAGCAAAAGGTGTGTAATACTGCTGTTGTTTGACTGGTTATATCCTTTTCCGTAAACAAATCAAGGCAAAGCCTTGTATATCATCAATTCTGAAGGAATTGCATATCATCAACACGAAGTGTTGCATCTCATCAAGCCGCAGTGAATACAGCCTTCGGCTGATGATATGCGCCTACGGCGATGATATACACGCTAAAGCGTGATGATATACCAAGCCTATCGGCTTGGATAAAAAATCCGCCGACAAAGTCGACGGATTTTTGGTCGAGGCGACAGGACTTGAACCTGCGGCCCTCTGCTCCCAAAGCAGATGCGCTACCAAACTGCGCTACGCCTCGATATTATTTAATTGTGTAATTTTGTGAGAAGGTGCGTTTTCCTTCTGCTTTGTTGCCCTCTTGCGGTGCCCAAAATTCATAACGGCTTGGAGCGCCTATGAATTTTGACCGCTGCGCCATCCTCGCCTCGCTTCATCGTCCACAGGACGCACTTCGGCGACGATGCCCTCTTGCGGTGCCCAAAATTCATAACGGCTTGGAGCGCCTATGAATTTTGACCGCTGCGCCATCCTCGCCTCGTTTCATCGTCCACAGGACGCACTTCGGCGACGATGCCCAAAACATCTGCGCTACCAAACTGCGCTACGCCTCGATATTATTTAGTGATGTTTTGTGTCGGTTGAGTTTTCTCAACAGCCTGACAATTATATAACAACATTCGGTTTTTGTCAAGGGAAAATGGGGGAGTACCCATAAAAACAGATATATAGCTCTGATACGGTCTTAACTTGAGCATTTATGTTGACATAAATACCAATAAATAGTATAATCATTATGGATGTTTATATCATTATTTATGATTTGGCAAAGGAGAAAATATTATGATTTTAAAGGCGAAAGACAACGTTTTTCATCTGCAGACAGAAAGCACAAGCTATATCATCCGTGTTTTGCCCTCAGGACACCTTGAGAGTGTTTATTACGGAAGAAGAATTGAAGCCACAGACGATTATACCTACCTCTTCCATAAGTTAGGCTGCGGCTACGGTAACGCTACCGCATACTCACAGAAAAACAAGAAGTTTGCCCTTGACCAGACACCCCTTGAATACTCAACCTACGGCAAGGGTGAATACAGACTTCCCGCTATGCAGCTTCAGCACGAGGACGGGGACTTTACCTCAGACTTCCTCTTTGTCAAGGCTGAAGAGGTGCTCAAGCCCAAGCTCAGAAGTATGCCCTCGGCATACGGCGACAGTCAGACCTTGTGCGTAACGCTCAGAGACAGCGCCCTGAAGGCTGACCTTGAGCTTTATTACAGCGTTTTTGAAAAAGCAGACGTTATCACAAGAAGCGCAAGACTCATCAATAACAGCGATAAGAGCATCACAATCAACTCCATGCTCAGTATGCAGATTGACCTGCCCTACGGCAACTATACAATGATGACCTTTGACGGTGCATGGATTAAGGAAAGAAGCAAATATGAGCATAAGCTCAATTCAGGCGTATGCTCAGTCGGTTCTATAACCGGCACAAGCTCAAACAGACATAATCCCTTCTTCATTATCAGGGAGGACGATGCTACCGAGGATTTCGGTAACTGCTACGGCTTTAACCTTGTTTACTCAGGTAACCATATTGCAAGAACTGAGGTTTCCACACACGGTCTTTTAAGAGTTCAGAACGGTATAAATCCCTTCGAATTTGAGTGGCTTCTCAAAGCAGGGGAGAGCTTTGACGCTCCCGAATCGGTGCTTACCTTCAGCCACAAGGGCCTTAACGGTATGAGCGCAAATATGCATAAGTTTGTCAAGGAGCATATCGTAAGAGGCGAATGGAAATACAGAGAAAGACCCATTCTTGTCAACAACTGGGAGGCAACGTATTTCAGTTTTGATGAAAAGAAAATTCTCTCAATCGCAAAGACAGCCAAGGATCTCGGTGCTGAAATGTTCGTTCTTGACGACGGCTGGTTCGGCAAGAGAAACGACGATACCACCTCGTTGGGTGACTGGTATGTAAACAAGAAGAAGCTGCCCAGCGGTATTGAGGGTCTCAGCAAGAAGATCAACAAGCTTGGCATCAAGTTCGGTCTCTGGGTTGAGCCCGAAATGATTTCTCCCGACAGTGACCTTTACAGAGCTCATCCGGACTGGGCAATCACGTCCGACCACTACGAACCCTCTCAGGGCAGAAATCAGCTTATTCTCGACCTTACAAGACGTGAGGTAAGAGACTATATTATCGAAACACTCACGGATGTTTTCAGAAGCGGAAACATTGAATATATCAAGTGGGATATGAACCGTCAGTTCACAGACGTTTTCTCACACAGAAACGGCAGAAGAACAGGCGAGATTTTCCACCGCTACGTTCTCGGCTTATATGACATCCTCGATGCACTTACGGGCAAGTTCCCGAATATTCTCTTTGAGTCTTGTTCATCGGGCGGTAACCGCTTCGATCTGGGTATGTTCTGCTATATGCCTCAGTGCTGGACAAGCGATAACACAGATGCTCTTGACAGAATTTATATCCAGTCAGGCACGTCCTACGGCTATCCTCAGTCTGTTATGACAATGCACGTTGCCGCTGCTACAAGCTTCCAGTGCCTCAGAACATCATCAATTGAGCACCGCTTCAACGTCTCAGCCTTCGGTCTTCTCGGCTATGAGCTTGACGTTACAAAGATGAGTAAGTTTGATAAGGTTGCGGTAAAGAGACAGATTGAGTTCTATAAGAAGCACAGAAAGCTCCTTCAGTTCGGCACCTTCTACCGTATCGGAGATTTCTTCAAGGAGGATATTGCAAAGTGGCAGATTGTCAGCGACGATAAATCACAGGCAATTATGGGCTATTTTGTTGACAGAATCAGAGCAAACGGTCCCAATGATGTTATCAAGTTCAGAGGCCTTGACGAGACCTTCAGATACAGACTGACAAACCGTGACCAGTTTATCAATATCAAATCTCTCGGTGAGCTTATCAATGCAGGTCCCTTCACCTTTGACGTTGAGGACGGCAAGCTCTATGAATTCCTTACAAACAATATTAAAATTCATACGGAAAAGACTGATTTCATAATCGGCGGTGAAAGCCTTATGAATTCAGGCTTCAAGCCTCAGCAGCCCTTTACAGGCAGCGGATATAACAGAGAAATCAGACCCCTTCTTGATACCGACTCAAGAGTTTATATTCTGGAAAAGCAGGAGGATAAAGCATAATGGCAAGAGTAAGCATACCCTTGAACTTTGATTGGAAATACTGCGAAAGCTATACTCAGGAGGCTATGAAGCGTGAGTTTGATGACAGCGAATTCGTCGTTGTCAACATTCCCCACGCTAACAAGGAAATTCCCTTCAATAACTTTGACGAAAAGATGTATCAGTTCGTAAGTGCATACAGAAAGCACTTTGAATTTGATAAGGCTGCAAATGAAGGCAAGAGAGTTCTTCTCCACTTTGAGGGCGTTGCAAACTATGCAGAGGTTTACCTTAACGATGTTCGCTTAGGTGAGCACAAGTGCGGCTACACAGCCTTCACCTTCGATATCACAGAGGCTCTCGTGCAGGGTGAAAACGTACTTAGCGTTATGGTTGATTCAACGGAAAGAAAGGATATTCCCCCCTTCGGTAACGTTGTTGACTATCTCTGCTACGGCGGTATCTACCGTGAGGTATGGCTTGAGGTTGTTGAGGATACCTATATTGCAGATGCCTTTATCAGAACAAAGAATATACTTCTTACCAATAAATATATCGATGTTGACGTAACTCTCAATAAGGCTGCTCAGGGTACTCTTACGGCAGAGCTTATTGACGGAGAAAAGGTGCTTAAAAAGCAGAGCTGCGCCTTTGACGGTACGGTTCTCAATTTCAAATGGAAGACCCCCGACGTTACACTCTGGACAATCGAAAACCCGAAGCTTTATACCCTCAGACTTTCCTTCGGCGAGGACGTTAAGGAATACCGCTTCGGCTTCAGAAAATGCGAATTCAGGAAGGATGGCTTCTTCCTTAACGGAAAGCACATCAAAATCAGAGGTCTCAACAGACATCAGGCATATCCCTACGTGGGCTACGCTATGCCTGCATCAGCACAGATTGCCGATGCCGATTTTCTCAAATATGAGCTTGGCGTCAACCTTGTGAGAACCTCACACTATCCCGACAGCGTTCACTTCCTTAACCGTTGCGACGAAATCGGACTTCTCGTATTTACGGAAATTCCCTCGTGGCAGTATACGGGTGAAGGGGAGTGGAGAGAAAACTTCCTTCAGAATGTTAAGGATATGGTGCTTCGTGACAGAAACCATCCCTCAGTTATTCTCTGGGGTGTCCGTGTAAACGAAGGTCCCGACTGTGACGAGTTATACACTCAGTCAAACGCAATCGCCCACGCTCTTGATGACACAAGACAGACGGGCGGTGTAAGAAATATGCCCCGTTCACATCTTCTTGAGGATGTTTACACCTATAATGATTTCGTTCACTCAGGCGGAAAAACAGCATTGCTTCCTCCCTCTGCTGTGGCAGGCAATGCCCCCTACCTTGTAACAGAGCATAACGGTCATATGTATCCCACAAAGAGCTATGACAAGGAGGACGTAAGGGTTGAGCATACCTTCCGTCACGCCCGTGTTCTCAATAAGGCATACGGAAGCGACAGATACAGCGGTGCAATCGGCTGGTGTATGTCTGACTATAACACACACAAGGACTTCGGAAGCGGTGACAAAATCTGCTATCACGGTGTTTCTGATATGTTCCGTGTTCCCAAGCTGGCAGGTATGCTTTATGCTTCCCAGCAGGACGAAAAGCCTGTGCTTGAAATAACATCGTCAATGGATATCGGTGAGCATCCCGGCGGTATGCTCGGTCAGATTTACGCTCTTACCAACTGCGATTATATCAAGGTTTACAAGAACGGTGAATATATGTCAACAATGACTCCCGAGCGTTCACCCTTTAAAAATCTTCCTCATCCGCCCATTCCTCTTGACGACTTCATCGGTGAGGCTCTTACGGAAAAGGAAAACATAAACGAGCTTTCGGCATCCTTCCTCAAGCCTACACTTGTGGCTGCGGCAAAGGACGGCTGGTCTGTATCACCCAAGTATTTCGTGACACTTGCCGCAGGCTTCCTTACCAGCGGTAAAACCATAAACGATATGGTTGACCTGTTTACAAAGTATATCGGCAACTGGGGTGACAGCCAGATTTCTTACAGATTTGAAGGCTATATAAACGATGAATGTGTAAAGACGGTTACAAAGACTGCAATTACATCTCTTTCGCTTCAGGTTTCCGCAGACAGCACAGAGCTTGTTGAAAACGAAACATATGACGTTACACGAATTGTTCTCAAGGCTGTTGACCAGAACGGCAACAGAATGCCCTTTGCAAACAACGGTATCACGGTCAGAACAACGGGCCCCATTGAGGTTATCGGCCCCGGCACCTTCAGCCTTCTCGGCGGTGACAGAGCCTTCTGGATAAAGACCACGGGCAAAAGCGGAAAGGGTATTGTCAAGATTTCCGCAGAATCAATGGGCGAGTACTTCATTGATGTTAAGGTGAAAAAAGTATAAAGGAGTGCAAGTATTATGATTAATTATCAGGTAATAGAGGCATTCAATTCCTTTGGCAGAGACGGCGATATTATAAGCATAACTCAGGTAACAACGGGTCTTGTCAACGCAACGTACCTTGTTGTTACGGAAACGGGAAAGAAGTATATGCTTCAGAAAATCAACACATATGCTTTCAAAAATCCCGGTGAGCTTATGGAAAACATCGTTGGTGTTACAAAATATCTGCGTGAAAGAATAAAGGAAGCAGGGGGAGACTGGACAAGAGAAACCCTGACCTTCATAAGAAACAGAAACGGCGAGTATTATTATATCGATTCGGAAAACGATGCCTGGAGGCTTTATAAGTATATTGACAATTCCTTCACCTATAACAAGGCTGAGACGGGGGAAATGTTCAAGGATGCAGGTCAGGCCTTCGGTCACTTTATGAATCAGCTTGCAGAATACCCCGCCGATACTCTCTACGAAACAATTGTTAATTTCCATAATACCCCTTCAAGGTACAACGATTTTATGAAGGCTGTTGATGAGGACGTTAAGGGCAGGATGGTTGAGGTCCTTAAAGAAATCAAGTTTGTTATGGACAGAAAGGCAGATACAAGTAAGCTCACAGACCTTATGGAAAAGGGCATCCTTCCCGTAAGAGTTACCCATAACGACACAAAGCTGAACAATGTTCTTTTTGATAAAACAACAAATAAGAGTCTTTGTGTAATCGACCTTGACACGGTTATGCCCGGCTTATCTGCATACGACTTCGGTGACAGCATTCGTTCGGGCGCAAACACAGCTGACGAGGACGAAACAGACCTTTCACTTGTATCGATAGACCTGGCATATTACGAAAACTATGTTGACGGTTATCTCAGCGAGACTGCAAACGTGCTCAACGATGCAGAAATTGAAAGTCTTGCCTTCGGTGCAAAGCTGATGACATTTGAGTGCGGTATGCGTTTCCTTACAGACTATCTCAACGGTGACAAGTATTTCAGAATAACACACCCTGAGCATAATCTTGAAAGAGCAAGAAACCAGTTCAGGCTGGTTGAAAGCATGGAAAAGAATATGGATAAAATGCAGGCAATCGTTGCTAAGTATAAGGAAAAATACAGAGCGTGATTGCGGTAAATGAAGAATAACCAAAGGACAACATCCGTTTCGGATGTTGTCCTTTATCTTTCATGTGTTATTATTTTTTATCTTATTTATACTGATAAACCCTGACGTAGTCAACTATGAACTCTGCTGTGTCGCCGGGCTTCATACTGATTTTACCCGTGCCGTGACGGTCAGCGTTTGCTACACCGTTTTCACCTGCAACCTCGCAGGAGAGAAGGAGATATTCGGGATTCTGACTTACACCGCCGGTTGAAAGTCTGCCCGTTTCAACGCCGTTTATGTAGAAAATATATTCGTTTTCGTTCCACTCAAGACCGTAGGTGTTGTATTCTTCATAGGGATTGTTTGCAAACCACTTGCCGATACTGTCACCCTTGTGGTCTGCACCGTAACCGTCATAGTGGATGCCGCTGACAACAGCATCACCTGCACCCCAGCTTACATCCTTGTAATACATTGACTCAAAGATATCAACCTCCGTGCCGTCCTTGCCCGAGCCGTCAACATTTTCTACCTTGTCGTTCATCATCCAGAATGCCGACCACATACCCGTTGATTTGGGAAGGATTGCTCTGCATTCAAAGTATCCGTAAAGATGCTCAACTGTGTTTATTCCCGTGATACAGCCTGTGTACCAGCCTTCCTTGTATTCGTCAAAGTCAATTCTGTCGCCCCAGATTTCATCGTAGTAGTTATCAAGGGGTTCACTCATATATGCGGTAGTGATAACAAGATTGCCGTCCTTTACGTCAACCATATCCTCGTGCCAGTAACCGCCCTTTCTTTCTGTTTCCCACCAGGGATACTGCCATTTTGTTCTGTCAAGCTCAGTTCCGTCAAACTCATCTGACCATACAAGCTCAAACCTGCTGTCAAGATTAAGGTCCTGACCCTTGGGTATAGCAGGAAGACTGAGCTGATGGGGGAGTGAGGGAGAAAGCATCATCAGAATAGCAACAAGCGCTCTTATTATTTTTACCATCATTGAGTTTTACCTCCGTAGCTTTGTTTGGTTTATTATAACAAATAAGCCGATATGTTGTCAATCTTAATGAAAAGGTCGGCAGAAAATTTCTGCCGACCTTCGTTTGATTTATAGCTGTTTCTCATTCCACAGAACGATTTTTCCCGCTTCCCTTGTTTTGTTCATATCAATAATTCTCTGATTTGACGAGCCTCTGAAGCGCAGGGAAATATCCTTGAGTGCTTCCACGTAGCGCCCGTCAACAAGCACATCTATAAGCGAAAGCATTTCATCTGTCACGTCACAGCGTGGATATGAACCGTCCTTGAGAAGCTCTCCGTCAAGGGTAAATCCCGTAAAGCACCATACATCCTTTTCGGGATGCTCGGCTCTGACTTTTCTGAGAAGCTCAAGAAGCCTCGGCTGATTTTTCGGCTCAAAGGGTTCACCGCCCAGAAGTGTCAGTCCGTTGACATAGTAGGGAGCAAGTGAGTCAATTATCTGTCTTTCGGTTTCTTCCGTAAACTCCTTGCCGTAAGCGAAATCCCAGGTCTCGGGCTGAAAGCAGTTTTCACAGTGATTTGTACAACCTGAGACAAAAAGTGTTGTCCTGACACCCTCGCCGTTGGCTATATCAAAATATTTTATATTGCAGAAATTCATATTGTTTGCTCCTGTTGTGAGTGGACGCAGGGTAATTACAGATGTAAAACTCTTTCCTTGATTTCCTGAGTTCTGCCCTGATTCCAATACTGAGTTCCGATATATCCGCAGGTACGTCTGGCAACGTTCATCTTGCTCTGGTCTGTGTTTCCGCACTTGGGGCACTTCCATACAAGCTTACCGTCTTCTTCGGCAATCTGTATTTCACCGTCCCAGCCGCATACCTGACAGTAGTCTGACTTGGTATTGAGCTCGGCATACATAATGTTATCATAGATAAACTTCATAACCTGAAGAACAGCCTCAAGGTTATTCTGCATATCGGGTACCTCAACATAGCTGATAGCACCGCCGGGAGAAAGAGCCTGGAACTGAGATTCAAAAGCCAGCTTTGCGAAGGCATCGATTTCCTCGGTTACATGAATATGATAGCTGTTTGTGATATAGCCCTTATCGTTGATGCCGGGGATAACGTCGAAGCGCTTCTGTAAGCATTTTGCAAACTTATAGGTTGTGGATTCAAGGGGAGTGCCGTAGAGACTGAAATCAATTCGGTGCTCTGCCTTCCACTTCTTGCAGGCATCGTTCATATGCTGCATAACGCTCAGGGCAAAGGGCGTGGCGCTGGGGTCTGTGTGGCTCTTGCCCGTCATATACTTAACACATTCGTAAAGACCTGCATAGCCCAGAGATATTGTTGAATAGCCGCCGTAAAGGAGCTTGTCAATCTTTTCACCCTTTTCAAGTCTTGCGATTGCACCGTGCTGCCAGAGGATGGGTGCCACGTCGGAAAGCGTACCCTTGAGTCTTTCGTGACGGCACATAAGAGCCTTGTGGCAAAGCTCCAGTCTTTCATCGAAAATTTTCCAGAACTGCTCAATGTTTCCGCCTGAGGAAAGTGCAACGTCAACAAGATTGATTGTTACAACGCCCTGATTGAATCTGCCGTAGTATTTCGGCTGACCGTTTTCGTCAAGATAGGGGGTAAGGAAGCTGCGGCAGCCCATGCAGGTATAGCAATGACCTTCGCCGTTTGCATCCACCTTCAGTTCAAGCATCTTCTTCTCTGAGATGTAGTCGGGGACCATACGCTTTGCAGTACATCTTGCAGCAAGCTTTGTAAGGTAGTAGTAAGGTGAATCCTCGTGTATATTCTGCTCCTCAAGAACATAAATAAGCTTGGGGAATGCAGGGGTAACGTATACGCCTGCCTCATTCTTTACGCCCTCAATGCGCTGAAGGAGAGTCTCCTCAATGATAATTGCAAGGTCCTTTTTTTCCTGCTCGTTCTTAGCTTCGCCAAGATACATAAATACGGTGACGAAGGGTGCCTGACCGTTTGTTGTCAGAAGTGTGACAACCTGATACTGAATGGTCTGAACGCCCTTGTTTATTTCTTCTCTCAGACGCTTCTCAACAATCTGTGAGAACTGCTCCTCAGTAAGTCTTACGCCTGTGCTTTCAAGCTCAACAGCAAGATTTTTCTGTATGCGCTCTCTGCTGACCTGAACGAAGGGAGCAAGGTGTGTCAGCGAAATGCTCTGACCGCCGTATTGGTTACTTGCAACCTGAGCGATAATCTGCGTTGCAATGTTACATGCAGTTGAAAAGCTGTGAGGACGCTCGATCATTGTGCCTGAAATAACAGTACCGTTCTGAAGCATATCCTCAAGGTTTACAAGGTCGCAGTTGTGCATATGCTGAGCATAGTAGTCAGTGTCGTGGAAGTGGATAATGCCCTCCTCGTGAGCCTTGACAATATCCTCGGGGAGAAGAAGTCTGCTTGTAAGGTCACGGCTGACCTCACCTGCCATATAGTCTCTCTGAACACTGTTGACTGTGGGGTTCTTGTTAGCGTTTTCCTGCTTTGCTTCTTCGTTACAGCATTCAATAAGGCTGAGAATTCTGTCATCGGTTGTGTTTGAACGGCGGACAAGAGTTCTTGTATATCTGTATGTAATATACTTCTTTGCCACCTCATAGGCTCCGTGAGCCATAATCTGCGTTTCAACAAGATCCTGAATTTCTTCAACGCTGGGGGCTCTGTTCATTCTGATGCATCTTATTTCAACGGCCTCGGCAATTCTTTTAATCTGCATCGGGGTCATTCTTGTCTCATCTTCGACATTTTCATTGGCTTTTGTGATAGCTGTGATAATTTTGGTGATATCGAATGCAACTTCACTGCCGTTTCTCTTGATTACCTTCATAAAATCATCCTTTCTTTAACAGATTTTTCTTATTTTGACATTATATATAAACAGACATTACACAACCATTATACACTATATATAGTGCGTTGTCAATAGAGAAGCACAAAATATACTTATGTTGATTATCTGCGATATCATCAATGTTTCTGTTTAAAATGATACAGAATCAGGGAAATCTATTATCTGTTTACCGTACTGAAGGGTGAAAAAACAATAAATAACAGGCACATTTCACAGAGAATTGTGCCTGTATATTGTGTATTTACGGTTTCAGCTTACAATATCATATCTGTTCTGTAAATAACCTTGTTTTTACTGTTTTCATCTTCAACAGCCTTGACTTTTTTATTTGAAAAGCTATCGTTTTTCTTTGTTGAAGCGATAATTTCTTCAACAGTTTTAACAAGCCATTTTACAACATCGGGAGAAATGGGATGCTGTCCGTGACCGCCGTAAAGGGTATAGCCTTCACAGACAGGGAGAAACTCTTTTGCGCTTTTCAGCCAATGGGAAAGGGGAGCAGCAAAGGTATATCTGCAGTTAAGTATGGAAATATAGTTATCTGCCACAAGCATAATGTTATATTTGTCAATTTTAAAGTTGACAGAGCCCCTTGAGTGACCGGGTGTGTGAACAGCCTCAACGGTTATTCCTCCAAGGTCGAATTTGTGATTATCTCCAAAGGTGACGGGGATAAGATACGGTTTCTGGGGAGCGAATTCGTTGTAATCAAGACCGAATTTTTCCGTTGAGGGATGTCTTTTCAGATACTTCACTCTTTCTTTTGTGCTCGATTGATACCAGACAATAGGAGCATCGCCCTTGTGAATATGTATTTTTCCGAACTGCCACGCTGCACCGATATGGTCAACGTGAGCGTGGGTTGCCGCAAGGATAACGGGCTTATCCGTGAGGGTTTTCACAAACTCAGCCATATTACCTGCACCTACACCGCAGTCAACAAGAAGTGCCTTTTCCTCACCGATGATAAGAAAGCAGTTCATAATATTGAATTCATTTATCCTGTAAATCTGCTCGTTGATTTTTTCAACGGTATAATCTGTTCTGCCTGCCATTGTCATACCTCAGTCTTAGATTTTATATGGTCTCTGAAGAAGCGTATGCCCGCATCAATTGCGAGACAGCCTTCTTCGCTTTCGGGCTCAAGAACGGGGAATACGTGAGGAAGATCCTTGCCCTTGTATTTCTCAAAGTCCATAAGCTTCGTTTCAATTCCCTTGCTTCTGAAAAGCTCGGCAGTCTTTCTTGTCTGTTCTCTTGCAAGGAAGTCACCGCTGCTTGTTATCATAATCGTGGGAGGATACTCTGCGAAACCGATGATTTCATCAAGGTTCATATACTTATATGTGGGCTTGTTACGGTAGTTTTCGCCCCACATCAGCTTTGTGTAAAGTCCCATAACGCCATTTGTTTTCATATTCGGTACAGGTGAAGTGAGCATAAGCGCCGTAAGCTTCAGATTGCCGTAGACAACACCGAACACCTTTCTGAGCTTTTCGCTTGAAAGCAGAGCAGCTGAATATGAGCTGAGCTGACCGCCTGCCGAGTCACCCGTAAGCATAATATTATCCGTATCGCAGGGGTAGTTCTTCATATTTTCACTTATCCATTTAAGTGCATAAGCGCAATCCTGAAGCTGTTCGTTTACGGTTACGGCAGGAGCAAGACGGTAGCTGATATTGAACACAACAAAGCCCCTTTTGGCAAGGTTGAGACAGTAAATCTTGTTAAGCTCCTTGTCGCCGTACATCCATCCGCCGCCGTGAATGTCAATTATAACGGGAATTTTACCCTCGGTGCCTTCGGGGTAGTATACGTCAAGAAGATGATAGCTGTTTCCGTCATCTATATATGCCAGATTGTTTATCTGAGTAACGCCCTCAGGCTCACTCTGTGTTGCAAGTCTTGCGTTATCGGATTTTTCCGTCTGTTTCCAGGAAAACTCCATCAGTTTTATTACGGGATGCATATTTACTCCTCCTTTACAATTTAACAACTATATTATACTGTATCTTTTTCTTATAATCAATAGACAATAAATTAACAGCTCGCTATTGATTAGAGTGTTTTAATGTAATATAATAAAGAAAATCCCGTGAAATTGAGGTGAGACAGTTGAGTGACAAGGCATTTAAGTTTTCGGTTATTATCAAATGCGGCGGTGATGCACGGCAGACAGCCGTAACCTTTGAAAGCATAGCCGCACAGAATTGCTTTGAGGAGAGCATACAGGTTATCTTCCTCGGTGAGGATGACGAAGCTGTAAGAAATGCTCTTATGAGCTATCCCGATAATACGTCTTCCGTTTACGGAAGCGGAAGGCTCCTTTCGGTAGCCCTCAGTGATGCAGAGGGTAAGTATTGCCTTATATGCAAAGCAGGTGAAGCTGTAAAATATAAGTCCACCTTCAAAAAGGCGGGAAGATTGTTCAGGGATAATGCAGGTGCTGATGCTGTTATACTGAAATTATATGACAGAGAGGGAAAGGGAAATTTCCTTAACTGCAAATTTCAGAATGAAGGCAGTCTTGTTGACCTTGACCGTCATCCCGATTATATCCATACCGACCTGAGAGGTGTTTTTGTTCCGACACAGAAGCTCAAGGAAGTAATCGGTCAGGTGGGAGATAACAACGAAACTGTAATTCTCGGAGGGCTGCTTGCCGAAAAGGGCAGATACGCTCTGCTTGAAGACAGATATATCTGTGAGGATAAGCATTACGGCACCGACGACCTTTCAGCATTCTCAGACACGGTTATGAGAGAGGGCAGAAGGCTTTGCAAATATGAATTTTTCAGAAAAGCCCTTGTATATGAGCTGTCCCGCATAATCCTACAAGACTTCCGTGGCTGTGAAAAAGAAGTATCCGATACGGTTAAGATGCTGCTTGACCTTGTTGAAAACAGGGATATTGCTTCATTCGGCAAGATTGATTATATAAAGAGACTTGCTCTGCTCAAGCTGAAAAACGGCAGCCTCTGCACAAAAAAGAAGCTCCTTTCGGGCAAGGTTGCAGATTCCTGCATTTATGCCCTTAAGGAGAAGGTGGGCAATTCGGAGGATATCCCCGTAACTCTGTATTTTGTTTCTGCAGAAAACGGGAAGATTTCCGTGGAGTATTCTTCAGGAGCTGTCTGCGGTCTTTATAAAGCGGTAACACCCGTTGTTACCGTAAACGGCAAGGCAGTTCAGGTCAGGGAGAATACGGACGCCCTGAGATATACAACCTGCCTTGGTGAAAATATCACAGAGCACAGAATGTTCAGCTTTGAAGCTGATGCCGACCTTATCGGAAAGGGTGCCGATATAAAAATCGGGCTTGACTGCGACGGTGTTGAGGTTTATCCCAAAGGCTTTTCATTCAATCCTACCTGTCTGCTTGAGGGAAAGTATAAGCACCACTATCTTTATGATAACGGCTTTGCTTTCTTCTGCTCAGAAAATGTAATCAGGGTTGAGCCCTGCGACGAAAATAAACGTAAAGCACTTGAAGAGGCTTTTATTGAAGATATAGCAAACAGTAAGCTTCCCGATAAGGAAGAGCTGATTTCCCTCAGACGTGATTACTTTGCAAAGAAGGACAGCCTTGCAAAGCCCGTATGGCTCGTAAGTGACAGACCTTCAAGGGCAGGGGATAACGGTGAAGTCTTCTTTGAATATGTTGCTGAAAACCGTAGAGATGAGGTTGACGCATACTTCGTTATTTCCCAAGCAAGTGATGATTACGAAAGAATTTCAAAAGTCGGCAGGGTGGTTGAGCCACTTTCATATGAGCATAAGTTGCTTTTCCTTCTTGCTGAAAAGAACGTGTCTGCTCAGGCTGATATTTACGTGACAAATCCCTTCGGTAAGTCCCGCAGAGCAGTTCACGACCTGATGAAATCAGATTTCATCTTCCTTCAGCACGGTGTCATCAAGGATGACCTGTCCGATTGGCTGAGACGGTATAAGAAGAATATAAAAGGCTTCGTTACCTCGGCTTCCGCAGAGCGTGACTCTATAATCAATAATAAAAACTACGCCTACGCTGAAGATACCGTATGGCTGACGGGTCTGCCCCGATTTGATAAGCTTTGTGACAGAAGCAGAAAAATTATAACCTTTATCCCCACCTGGAGAAAATATCTGGTTTCCTCTCAGGATTCCCTGAAGGGCACAAGAAGCTTTGATATCAGCTTCACACAGAGCGATTTCTATAAGTTCTATAACGCTGTTGTCAATGATGAAAGACTTCTGCGCACGGCAGAGGAAACAGGCTATACAATAGCAATTCTTCCTCACCCGAATATGGCACAGGCAATGCATTTCTTCAGCTTTGATGACAGGGTAACGGTGTATGATTCAACCAAAAAATATGCAGAGGTATTCACGGAAAGCTCCCTGCTTGTAACGGACTATTCTTCTGCTGTATTCGACTTTGTATATATGAGAAAGCCCGTTGTTTACTGTCAGTTTGACAAGGAACGCTTCTTCTCAGGTGAGCATAATTATATTCAGGGCTACTTCGACTATGAGCGTGACGGCTTCGGCGAGGTTGAATACGATGCCGTTGCAACCGTTGACAGAATTATTGAATATATGAAAAACGGCTGCACAATGAAGGAAAAATACCGTTCAAGGGCAGACAGCTTCTTCGAATTCGGTGACAGAAATAACTGCAAGAGAGTTTATGAGTATATAATCAGAAACAGATAAAAGGAAAGAGGTACAGTTCTTCGGGAACCGTACCTCTTGCTTTATATTCCGAAAAGTCTTTTTCCGTTTTCCGTTGCCGTATCAATAATAAACTGAGCACTTTCTCCTCTTACTTCGGCAATTTTCTCCGCAGTATAAGGAATAAGAGACGAATCATTACGCTTGCCCCTGAAGGGAACGGGCGACATATAGGGCGCATCGGTTTCAAGAAGCAGTCTGTCAAGAGGTATGCTCTGTGCAACCTCAAGAGGCTTTCTTGCATTCTTGAAGGTAACTGCACCGCCGAGACCTATATACATTCCCAGCTTCACGATTTCCTGAGCCATTTGAGCACTTCCCGAGAAGCAGTGAACAACGCCTTTCGGTCTGTACTTTGTCAGCAGGTCAAGAGTATCCTGATGGGATTCTCTGTCGTGAACTATAACGGGAAGGTCAAGCTCGTTTGCGAGAATAAGCTGCTTTTCAAAGATATCCTTCTGAATTTCTCTGGGTGAGAAATCGTAGTGATAATCAAGGCCGATTTCACCGATGGCAACTGCCTTCTTATGCTTAGCAAGCTCTCTTATCAGCTCTATGGCGTTTTCGGGAGCATCCTCTGCTTCGTGAGGATGAATACCCACAGCACCGTAAACAAAGCTGAATTTATCGCAAAGCTCAAGAGTGCTTTTGCAGGAGGAGATGTCACATCCGCAGTTTATTATGAGACTTACACCCGACTGATGAACGGCTGTGAGGGTTTCCTCAAGGTCATCCCTGAACCGTTCGTCATCGTAGTGAGCGTGTGTATCAAAAATGTTTTTCATTATCTTATCTTTGCACCGTTGGGAAGATTGTCAACGAAAACAACCTTAACATCGTTTTCACCGCAGTCACCTGCAAGAATCATTCCGCAGCTTTCAACACCGCAGAGAACGGCAGGCTTGAGGTTAGCAACCACAACAACCTTGTGACCGATAAGCTCTTCGGGCTTGTAGTACTGAGCAATACCTGAAGCAACTGTTCTGGGCTTGCCTGAGCCGTCATCAAGTGTGAGCTGAAGAAGCTTCTTTGCTCTCTTGACGGGAACGCAGTCCTTGACCTGAGCAACACGAAGCTCAACCTTAGCGAAATCGTCAATACCGATCTGTGCTACGCCTTCAAGCTCCTGAGCAAGCTTAGCCTTTGCCATTTCCTTTTCAATCTTTGCATTGACTTCGGCAAGCATCTTTTCAGCATCAATTCTTGAGAAGAGGGGAGTAGCCTCGCCAACCTTGTTGCCGCTTACAAGTGCGCCGAAGGATGAAAGACTGTCATAATCTGTTATGTCTGTGCCAAGCTGAGCGAAGATAGCCTTTGCTGTATCGGGAAGGAATGCAGTAAGAAGAACAGCAATCTGACGGATAGCTTCAAGGAGGTTGTAAAGAACGGTACCGAGACGGTCATATTCCTCATTCTTTGCAAGTGTCCAGGGAGTTGTTTCGTCAATATACTTGTTGCAACGCTTTGCAAGATTCATAACAGCGTCAACCGCATCAGCCATATGGTAAGAATTGATGTTATCGTCAACCTTCTTAACCGTCATTGCGGCAAATTCCTTGAGCTCTCTGTCAAGCTCTGTTTCTTCACCCGGTACCTTGATTTCACCGCCGAAATACTTGTTGTTCATGGCGATAGTTCTGTTTACAAGGTTGCCGAGAGTGTTTGCAAGGTCAGAATTGTATCTCTCAATGATTGTTTCATAGGAGATAGAGCCGTCGTTTGCGTGGGGCATCTCTGAAAGAAGATAGTATCTTGTTGCATCAACGCCGAGAAGGCTTACAAGGTCATCTGCATAGATAACGTTACCCCTTGACTTGCTCATCTTGTCGGTTCCGAAAAGGAGCCAGGGATGACCGTATACCTGCTTGGGTAATTCCTCACCCAGAGCCATAAGCATAATGGGCCAGTAAATTGTGTGGAATCTTACAATATCCTTACCGATGATGTGAACATCGGCAGGCCAGTATTTCTTATAAAGGTCAGCGCTTCCGTCAGGGTCGTAGCCGAGAGCTGTTATATAGTTTGAAAGAGCATCAATCCATACATAGATAACGTGCTTATCGTCAAATGAAACGGGAACGCCCCATTTGAATGATGTTCTTGAAACGCAGAGGTCCTGAAGACCGGGCTTTATGAAGTTATTGAGCATTTCTTTCTTTCTGCTTTCGGGATAGATGAAGTTATCGTTCTGCTCAATATAATCCTCAAGCTGCTTCTGATACTTTGAAAGCTTCAGGAAATAAGCTTCTTCCTTTGCCTTTGTAACGTCTCTGCCGCAGTCGGGGCACTTGCCGTCAACAAGCTGAGACTCTGTCCAGAAGGACTCGCAGGGAGTGCAGTAAAGACCCTCGTATTCACTCTTGTAAATATCTCCCTGGTCATAGAGCTTTTTGAAAATCTTCTGAACTGTCTTTTCGTGATAGTCATCGGTTGTTCTGATAAACTTATCGTATGTTGTGTTGAGAAGGTCGCAGATATCCTTGATTTCACCGGCTACCTTGTCTACGTATTCCTTGGGTGAAACACCTGCAGTTTTTGCATACTCCTCGATTTTCTGACCGTGCTCGTCCGTGCCTGTCAGGAAAAATACGTCATAGCCCTGAAGTCTCTTGTAACGTGCAATAGCATCGGTTAAAACGATTTCATAGCTGTTACCGATATGAGGCTTACGTGAAGTATAAGCAATAGCGGTGGTGATATAAAACTTACCCTTATCCATTTATATCATATCCTTTCGTTTGTTATTTTACATAATTACCGTAATTATACCACAATAAAACTGAAAATGGAATATAAAAACAGCAAATTTTTCCTGAGACACCGTATCTATTTTTTTCGGGGTTTTATTTTCCTGATTTGTGTGATAAAATATAATCCGTTATTAAGGTTCAAATAAAACAGAAGGTGCATAAATGATTACAAATTACCATACACACACTCAAAGATGCTATCACGCCAAAGGTGAAGACGAGGAATTCGTCATAGCTGCCATTGAAAGAGGACTGAAGGTGCTGGGCTTTGCCGACCACGGCCCCTGGCCTTACGAAAATTATGTTTCGGGTATGCGTATGCCCTTATCCGAGGCTGAGGATTATATCAGAAGTATAAATGAGCTGAAGAAAAAATACGCAGATAAAATTGAAATAAAGCTGGGCTTTGAATATGAGTATTTCCCGGAGTATACTGATTGGTTACGTGAATTTATCAGAGAAAACGGGATCGATTATATTATCCTCGGCCACCACTTTGTACCCCGTGAAATCGGCGGTGCATACGCAGGAAGACTGATGCCTGTCAACGTGCTTTATGATTACTGCGATCAGGTTTGCGAAGGTATAAAAACGGGATTGTTTGCCTATGTTGCCCACCCCGATTTATATATGAGGGAATATCCCTCCTTTGATGAACACGCACGGGCTGTGGCAAATAAAATCTGTGATACGGCAAAAGAGTGTGATATACCGCTTGAGTATAATATACTCGGACTGAGAAAGGCCGAAAACGAGGGAAAAGAGGGCTATCCTTATCACAGCTTCTGGGAAATTGCCGCAGAAAAGTCAAACAGAGTCATATTGGGAATTGATGCCCACACACCTCAGGAGATAACAGACAGCAAGTATATTAATATTGCTGAAAAAGCAGTAGCGGAGCTTGGCTTGGAGGTTTGTCGGTATATATAATATTTTGAATAAAAAACGGGAATATTTTTTCAGGTGAGATTGAAAAAATCAAAAGTATGTGATAAAATAAATTGTTTTATGTTTTCATAGGGGATGATTATATGAAAAAGATAGGTTTTGACAATGAGAAATATCTTATAATGCAATCTGAAAAGATTATGAACAGAAGAAAGCAGTTCGGAGGTAAGCTCTACCTTGAATTCGGCGGAAAGCTGTTCGATGATTTTCACGCATCAAGAGTTCTGCCCGGCTTTGAGCCTGACAGTAAGATGAGAATGCTTACTCAGCTGAAGGATCAGGCTGAGATAGTCTTTGCCATAAACGCAGGCGACATCGAAAAGAACAAGGTCAGAGCCGATACGGGTATTACCTATGACCTTGAAATTCTCAGACTCATTGACGTTTTCAGAAGCTACGGCTTCTGTGTGGGTAGCGTGGTGCTGACTCAGTTTGCGGGACAGCCTTCTGCAGTGGGCTTCAGCAAGAAGCTCGATTCAATGGGTATCAAGAATTACAAGCACTATAAAATCGACGGCTATCCCTCAAAGGTTTCGTATATCGTCAGTGACGAGGGCTTCGGAAAGAATGATTACGTTGAAACCGAAAGACCCATTGTTGTTGTAACGGCACCGGGTCCCGGTAGCGGAAAGATGGCAGTCTGCCTTTCTCAGCTTTATCACGAGCATAAGAGAGGTATATCTGCAGGCTATGCAAAATACGAAACCTTCCCCATCTGGAATTTGCCTCTTAATCATCCCGTAAACCTTGCATACGAGGCAGCAACGGCTGACCTTAACGATATAAATATGATTGACCCCTATCACTTTGAAGCATACAACGTGCAGACGGTCAACTATAACAGAGATGTTGAAATTTTCCCTGTGCTCAAGGCGATATTTACTCAGATTCTCGGTGAGTCTCCCTATAAGTCACCTACGGATATGGGTGTTAATATGCTCGGCTACTGCATAACCGATGAGGAATCAGTCAGGGAAAGCGCAAAGAACGAAATCATCCGCCGTTACTATGCCGCTATGTGCAAAAAGCGCAAGGGCAGAAGCAACGACGATGAAATATCAAAGATTGAAGTTCTTATGGAAAAGGCTGAGATTGCACCTGAGGACAGAAAGGTTGTTGTGGCGGCAAAGGAAAAGTGCGAGGTATCGGGTGTAACTGCCTGTGCAATAGAAATCGGTGAAAACGCAATTATCACCGGTAAGAATTCGTCACTTCTCGGTGCTGCATCGGCAATGCTTCTTAATGCAATGAAGTATCTTGCAGGTATTCAGGACGACATTCTCCTTATTTCGCCCGTTATCATTGAGCCTATCCAGAAGCTCAAGACGGAGCATTTCGGAAGCGATAATCCCAGACTTTCCGTTTCGGAGGTGCTTATGGCACTTTCAATCTGTGCCGCAACAAATCCCATGGCACAGCACGCTCTCAATCAGATTTCAAAGCTGAAGGGCTGCGAAATGCACTCAACGGCAATTCTCTCAAGTGACGATGAAAGCACAATAAAGAAGCTTGGAATAAATCTTACAACGGAAGCAGAGTATGAAAGTGCAAAACTATTCCACACTTGATTAAGTGCAAAACGCAAAGCGCAAAGTGCAAAACGAGGTGCGACCATGGATAGTATTATTGAAAAGAAAAGTTTTGATTTTGCGGTGAGGATAGTAAATCTTTACAGGCATCTGACGGCTGACAAAAAAGAGTTCGTTCTGTCAAAGCAACTTCTGAGAAGCGGAACGAGCATAGGTGCAAATGTTGCTGAAGGTGAGAGAGGTCAGTCTAAGCCGGATTTCAATTCAAAAATGAATAAAGCACTGAAAGAAGCAAATGAAACATATTATTGGTTAAGACTTTTGCATAAAACCGATTTCTTAACCGAAAAAGAATTCAAAAGCATAGAATCTGACATAAAAGAAATTATTGCAATTTTAATTTCTATATGCAAAAAGACAAACACAAAGTAAGTGCAAAGCGCAAAACGGTTTTGCGGTAAAGCGGCACTTGAAAACAAAACTAGTAAATTTTTGTAAAGTTAAAGAAACAGAACAAAAAGCAATGCAGAGTGTAAGCATTAAGGCAAGTCGCTAACGGTTGATTCCGTTTTGCGTTTTGCGTTTTGCACTTTGCGTTCTGCATTTAACTTGATGTATAACACACAATCCCCAACGCAATAAAGTCAGTTCGAAACCATCCTGACTCTAAATAAAACTACGGAGGACAAAAAATTGAATAAGCAAAGAAAAACCACCTTTTATCTCACTCAGGCGGCAATTATTGCTGCCCTATATGCAGCTTTGGTGTATCTGCAGAATATGCTTGTGCCCAACTCGGCAACACTGGCAGTTCAGGTGAGGGTAGCCGAAGCACTGACAATGCTCAGCGTTATCACCCCTGCGGCAATACCGGGACTTACACTGGGCTGTCTGCTTGCGAACTTTACGTCAATTCAGGTTATGCCCCTTGACGTGATTTTCGGCACACTTGCAACCTTCCTTGCATCGGTCTGTATGTACAGACTCAGAAGTGTGAGATACAGAAACATATCACTTCTGTCGGCGCTGATGCCCGCTGTATTCAACGGGGTAATAATCGGTCTTGAGCTGACATTCTTCATCCCCGACCACAGCGGCTCAATACTTACCGTGTTCCTGACTCAGGGGGGACTTGTGGCTCTCGGTGAAGTAATATCGGTTATGCTTCTTGGCATACCTTTTATAAGAACGGTTGAAAAAAGAGAATTATTTAAAAAGTTTAACTGAAAAGTGAAACGGAGGAAATTAAATGAACTCACTCAAGTATATCAAAAGTAAGCTTGGCTACGGTGTCGGTGCAATAGGTCTCGACCTGAGTTACGGAATGTTTTACAGCTTCCTTGCCAAATATCTTACCGACGTTTTAGGCATGAAGGCTTCATTCCTTCTCATTCTCACGCCGATTGCACGTCTCTGGGACGGTATAAACGATCCTATGATGGGCACTATCGTTGATAACACTCACACAAAGATGGGTAAGTACCGTCCGTGGATTCTCCGAGGCTCCATACTTAATGCTATTGTTCTTGTTTTCCTTTTCAGCAACCCGTTCAATCTTTCAGGCGTTGCACTTATGGCTTATGTTGCTGTTATGTATGTGGCATGGGGTATGTCAAATACACTTGCTGATATTCCTTATTGGTCAATGGTTCCCTCATTCACAAGAGATCCTGAGGAAAGAAGTCTTGTTTCAACTGTTGCCAGAGTTTTCTCAGGTCTCGGTCAGGGTATCGTATCAATTCTTGCTCCCATTGTTATGACAGCAGTAAGTGTTACAACTGTTATGGGTGAAAACGGAGAAGCGGTAAAGGTTCACGATGCACGAAGCTACGTTATCTGCGCTGCTATCTGCGCAATTGCACTTGTGTTCTTCTCAAGCGTCAGTGTTGCTACCACAAAGGAAACAGTAACAACTGAGGCAGGAGAAAAGTTCTCATTCAAGCGTACCTTTGAGATTATCAAGGCAAACGACCAGCTTCTTGTATTTATGCTCTTTGCTATGATTTCAAATGCAGGCTGGTATCTTACATCAGGTGTTGCAACATATTACTTTGACGTTGTTGTTGGTGATCCGAATAAGCAGGCAACCTTCTCAACAAGTCAGGCAGTCGGTTCTGTTGTAGGTCTTCTTATGCTCCCTGTGCTCACAAAGATTATGTCAAAGCGTAAGGCTTATCAGACTTCTCTTGTACTTTGTGCAGTAGGCTATACGGGTATGGCAATAGGTGCGTTTACACAGACGTTTATTCTTATGAATATCTGTTACTGCATCGGTGCAATCGGTATGTCATCAATGTTTATTGCACAGACCATTTTCCTTGCTGACGTCGTTGACTACGGTGAGGTAAAGATGGGCTTCAGAGCCGAATCAATCACATTCTCAATGAAGGGCTTCCTTCAGAAAATGGCATACACCATCCAGACAATTATCCTCTTTGTTTCTCTTGGTGTTTCCAAATATGACGGTTCACTCCACAACGCAAACCCCGAAAGTGCAAAGCTCGCAATCACAGTTATGCTTACGGTTATTCCGCCCGTTCTCTTTGTGATTTCGCTTATTATCTTCTCAACCAAGTTCAAGCTTCACGGTGAATATATGGAAAGCATCACAGCTCAGGTTACTGCAAACGCTCTTGAAAGAGAAAAGGCAGCAAACGGGGAAGAATAAAACATATAACTTATAATAAATGCGATGTGCATACGAGTATGCACATCGCATTTTTAATTTGTGATAACTGAAAAAACCTCGTGTTTGTATTGACAAATTAAATTTCCAATGATACAATTGATTTGAATTGAACCACGGTTGATTTAAAACTGATTTAAAAAGGAGAAATGACTTGTCTAATATAAGAAGTGAAGCAGAAACCAAAGAATTACACAGAAAAATCCTGACTGCTGCAACAGCTCACTTTATGCAAAAGGGCTTTGAACGCACTACTGTAATGGATATCTCAAAGCTCTCGGGCATACCTAAAAGCAAAATTCTTTATGAGTTCAGCAGCAAAGAGGAAATTCTCGGATTGCTTGTTACCCGGTTTCTTGATGGGGTTACAGCGGCATCGGATGCAGTTTCCAAAAAGCTGACCGATGATCAGGTGCTTATCTTCATAGCAAATGAGGTTTTGCAGATTTATATGGCAGAAATGAATGAGGATATGCGTAACCTTTACCTTTCAGGCTATTCAATGCCTAAAACAAGCGAAGAGGTACTCAAGCGAAGAACAAATATGATGTATGAGGCCTTCAAAGAAATCTTTCAGGATTTTGCAA
>JAFSEP010000052.1 GCA_017435665.1 Clostridia bacterium
ATGCCTCAGTAGCTCAGTCGGTTAGAGCATCTGACTGTTAATCAGGGGGTCATAGGTTCGAGTCCTATCTGGGGCGCCAAAAAAAGAACGAAGAGAAATCTTCGTTCTTTTTTTATCCAAGCCGCAGGCTTGGTATATCATCACCGCAGGTGTATATCATCAAAGGCGGCCACCGCCTTTGTATCTCATCACACCTTCAGGTGTGTATTTCTGTCGGCTCGATGATATACAAAACTTCGTTTTGATGATATGCAATTTCTGCGAAATTGATGATATACAAATCCTTCGGATTTGATGATATTTTTAATAGTTTGATTTCCATTTGTATGAAACTTGTCAAGATTAACAGACAGAAAGAATAGTGAATAATTGTGTTATATTGATTAAATGCGTAGCATAACGTCATGTTGCCGTCGGCGATGCATCATTGATATACAAGGCTATCCCTTGATTTTTACAAACAAGTTTGTTATACTTCAGGCAGAGGTGAGTGTATGGATTTTATCTTTGATTTGCTTGCGGAAATAATTATAGAACCTGTTATAGAAGGCTATGTTTTAGCAATGTCACATTTTTCTGGCGGCTCAAAAAAGCTTGATGAAGAAAAGGTCAGAACTGTTGTTGTATTTGAAAGTTTAGCTTTAATGGCGATGTTTGTAGTCGGCGGCATAATGCTTCTGGAAACAAGCGGAAAAAGTATGGCAGGAAAAATAATATTTATATTATCGATTGCTGTTTCTGTTGTTCAGATTTTGTTTGGAATTATATTTGGCAGGTTAAAGAAAAAACACCTTATATCGAACAAGCCAATGACTACTGAACGATTAGTCGATTTAATAGACAGAATGTGTAATGAAGATGACTGCAGTTCCAAAAGCATTAGCTGGCAGGCTTACAGAGAAGCTGAAAAGCTTTCAGATACATCTTTATTACCGTTTTTGCAGAAAACTATAACGGAAAATAAAAACAGTTGTAAAAAAGAGAAAAAAATCAGAAGTTCAGTATATTTTATTATTGGAAAAATTATTGGAAACTCATTTGATGAAAATGCGTGTAAATTTCTTATTGAAAGATTGAATATCGAAACAGATAAATATATTATATCAAGTATTCTGGATTTATTAGTGGGGATAAACATACCCTGGAATATTGATATTGCACCTATTGTACATTGTGCCAAAAGCGATAAGTGGCAGATAAGACATAGTGCAATTTATGCACTCGGTTCGTCCGCAACAACGGAAAGCAAGGAAGTCCTTTACTTTTATCTGAATCAAACTGATGAGAAAAACTACAGATATGAAATCATTTATGCTAACGCATCATTAGGGAAAATAGGCAAAAAAGAAGATATTCCTATTTTGGAGAAACATCTGAACAGCAGAATACGAGACATAAAAGACAGTGCGGCTTATGCGATAGAAAGCATAAGGAAACGTAATTAAGATTGATATAAATTTTTAGGACTGATTACAATTTGTCTTATTTCGGCTTAAATACAGGTGTCTCAGTTTTGTTTCAAGGAAGGAGAAATTGAAATGAGTAACTGGTATGATAGATACCAAAAACTTGATTTGCAAAACGGTAAAATTGAATTTATATTGGAAGATGACCAAGATATGATTGAAATCCGTTATAGTGACGGAATGTTAATTGATGTCGGTTATATTGAAGATGTATCAAAATATTATATTACTGTAGTTTTATCTGATGATGAAAGAGGTTGGGAAAGCCCCATAGATGTTGTAGAGGTTATCGCTAAAGATGATTTGTTAAAAAAACTTCAGGAAACGATTTTTCAATATCGAAGAACAGATTCTTGAATGATTCAATTTCGTCCTGCAAATATCTATTCCCGGAATAGTGACCTTGTTGACTTTTACACAATATAATGGTACAATTTTACAGTAGATTTTTTTGAAAGGAAAAGTATTATGAAAAAAGTAATTTCTGTATTCCTTGCGGTTGTTATGGTGTTTTCTGTTTTTGCCGTGACAGCTGCAGCGGCAACAAACGCAAAGGTTAAGTACCCCATTATTTTCATCGCAGGCAGCAGTGTTGATTTGTTCGACGCTGAAGGAAACGAGATTTCCACCGGTATTGAGGTTCTCACCGATGACGATGAGGGCGACGGTATGGGTATGGACAAAATTGTGGAAACCACGGTAAACATCCTCAAGCCCTTTGTTATGGAAGGTCTCCTTCAGGATAAGTGGGACAACTACGGCAAAGTGCTTTATGATGAGTTTGCACCCATCTGGGACGAAGGTCAGCTTGACGGTGACGGTAATACCAAGTACGGCATCGGTGTTTCTGCTTCAGAAATCAGCCATTGGGATAATGTTGCGGCAACCGTTGACCACGGTAAAGACGGAACCTTCGGTTACGGAGACTACAAGTTCCGCTATGACTGGAGACTTTCACCCTACGATCACGTTGACAGACTTCACGAATTTATCAAAACTATTCTCAACACCACCAAGTGCGAAAAGGTATGCCTTATAGGCAGATGCATCGGCGGTAACGTTATCAATGCATACCTTGACACATACGGAAGCGAGGGCCTTGTTGCAAAGGTTATGTTTGACGAGGTTATGTCAAACGGCTCAGCTACCGTAAACGATTGCTACAGCGGCAAGATAAAGTTCAGCGATAAGCATCTTCAGGCTTTCCTTCTTGAAAGCGAATACTTCGGCAAGGAAAACATAGGTCTCGGCGCTCTCGGTCTGAGCGATATTATGTATGACCTCATTAAGGTCACAACCGACCTTGCTGTTCAGACAGGCGTTGTTGACGGCACAACAGCTTCTATTGAGGCATTATATGACAGGCTGGGCACAGCCTTCCTTCCCGCCGTTCTCCGCGCAACGGGCCTCGGTACCTGGCCCGGCTACTGGGCAAGTGTATACGCTGAGGACGTGGACGATGCAATAGATTTCGTTTTCGGCGAAGAAGGAACGGAAACCAGAGAAGAAAACGCAGGTCTTATAGAAAAGATTGAATATATCAGAGACCATATGGCTATTCCCCGTTCACTTGAAGGCGACGAAAACCTTTACAAGATATTTGCAAATAAATACGGTGTTGAAATCGGTATTCTTGCAGGCTACGGACTTGTTCAGGCTCCTCTTACGGAAAGCCACGACGAAACAGGCGACTGCACAGTCGGTGTCGGCGACGCTTCCTTCGGAGCAACAGCAGCAGGTGCCTTCGATACACTTCCCGAGGATTATATCGCAGAAAGAGTTGCTCTCGGCTACGGAAAATACATCTCTCCCGATAAGAAGATTGATGCTTCAACCTGCCTTTTCCCCGAAACAACATGGTTTGTAAAGAATAAGCATCACGATACACTTAACGGATATAAGGTTGTTGAAAACTTCTGCAGATATGAAAACTATACTGTGGACAATAACCCGCAGAATGCATCACAGTTCCTGATTACTACATCAATCCACGGAAGCGGCAATTTTGTCAATATGACAGAGGAAAACTGTGCAGACGGCTATTGGATCACAGATGTTGTTCAGAAGCCCGATAAAGCAACAAAGCTTCAGGCTCTCATAAGCTTCCTCAGAGTGGTTATAAAGATTATTTCAGAGCTTTTCGGAGATTTTATAAGCAGTCTTGAGACAGCATAAGCTGAATAAAAAAGGAATATAAGTAATTTAACGGCCGTCGGTGTGCATCAGCATTACCGATGGCTTTTTTTACCCGCAAGCGTATTTCCGTTGATTTTAGCTTATCTTATGTGATATAATCGCCTTAAAAGCAAAAGAAGGAGAACGGCTATGAAAAAAATCTTTGAAAAGCACGAAACTCTGTTCTGCATATTGCTGATTGTTTTATACATTGTTATAAATTCCTTCTGTCTGCAGAATTTCGGTGTAACGGATTATCGCAGTACCCTTATCAACACCTTGTTTTCCCTTGCATTGATAATCCTGATGCTTTCTCTCAAAAGAATATCTTACTACGGTTTGTGCAAAGCGGAGCATACAAAAGAGCTTTTATATTTTATTCCCCTTGCTCTTATTGTTTCCGTAAACCTCTGGAGTGGAATAAATATAAACAATACCCCCACAGAAATTATTTTCCACACTCTTAATATGCTGAATATCGGCTTTATTGAGGAAATAATTTTCCGTGGCTTCCTTTTCAGGATGATGGAAAAAGACAGCCCCCGTGCCGCAATAGCGGTAAGCTCAATCACCTTCGGCATAGGGCATATAGTCAATCTGTTCAACGGTGCTGACCTTGTGCCGACCTTACTGCAGGTTTGCTATGCAACGGCTGTGGGATATCTCTTAGTGATTATCTTTCATAAGAGTAAATCCCTTATACCCTGCATAATTGCCCATTCGGTGAACAACGCCCTTTCCGTATTCAATGAGGAAAATACGGTTTCGTTATATATTGCACCTGTGTTTTTAACGGTGGTGCCTCTTTTGTATGCGATTTATATAAATCGGCGATTAAAGGATAAGGAAGTGACTGTATGACAAAAAAGCTCTTTATTTCAGCAATAATTAAATTTTTTGCAGGACTTCTGCTTGTGGGACTGCTTGTATTTCTTCCTGCAGGCACGTTTTCCTTCTTCGGCGGCTGGCTGCTGATGGGAATTCTGTTTATCCCTATGTTTGTTGCGGGAATTGTGATGATGATTAAAAATCCGGCACTCCTTGAAAGCCGTCTCAATGCAAAAGAAAAGCAGAAGGATCAGAGTCTGGTGGTGAAGCTCAGCGGACTTATGTTTCTTGCAGGCTTCGTTGTTTCGGGGCTTGGCGTCCGTTTCGGTTGGTACATACTTCCCCGATGGGCAATAATCGCTGCAGGTGCAGTTTTTCTTACGGCATATGCGCTTTATGCAGAGGTGCTCAGGGAAAACACCTATCTCAGCCGCACCATTGAAGTTCAGAAGGGGCAGAAGGTCATCGACACGGGGCTTTACGGTATAGTCAGACATCCTATGTATGCGGTGACGTTACTGCTGTTTCTCAGTATGCCTCTTGTTTTAGGTTCGGTCTATGCCTTTGTTATCTTCCTTGTCTATCCTTTTATAATCGCAAAGAGAATACGGGGAGAGGAAGAATTCCTCGAAAAAGAGCTTGAGGGCTATAAAGAATACAAGCAGAAGGTTAAATACAGAATGATACCGTTTATTTGGTGAGAAAGGGACACACATATGGCATATTTATTTACACATTTTTCAAGCGGCGACGGCGGAGACCGTGAACAAATATGGTTTTCCGTCAGCTATGACGGACTTCATTGGAAGGATCTGGGTGAAAACGGTGAGCCTGTCCTTTCCTCAGAGGTTGGCACAAGGGGCATACGTGACCCCTTTATTGTCTATGACGAAGGATTGAAAAAGTATTTCATAATCGCAACTGACCTTAACACAAAATCCCGGAATTGGCACGCATTTTCCCATAGGGGCAGCCGATCAATTCTTGTCTGGGAATCGGAGGATCTGATAAGCTGGAGCGATGCAAGGCTCTGTGAGGTGGGCGTTGAAAATGCAGGCTGTGTCTGGGCACCCGAAGCTATTTTCTGTGAGGAAAAAAACGCCTGGTTTGTTTTCTGGGCTTCAAATGTGAAGGAAAAAGTTTTTGAAATCTCCAAGCAGCGCATTTACGGTGCGTTTACACAGGACTTCGTCACCTTTACACCTGCATTCAAATTTATGGATGAAAAGACAGGCATCATTGACACAAATATTGTCAGGTGGGACGGCTGGTACTATCGCACATCAAAGGATGAAACAAACAAAAAGCTGATAACAGAGCGTTGCAGAAAGCTTATCCCGGATGCCCATAACAAATATGAAAGGATACCGTCACCCGTCCTTGACAGCCTTTTCGGTCTTGAAGGCCCCGAGGTTTTCTATATCAGGGAAACGGGCAAGTGGTGCCTTATGGCTGACCAATATCACGGAAATAAGGGTTACCTTCCTATGCTCACCGACGATCTTTCAACCGGTGAATTTGAAATTCTCTCCCCCGATAAATATGACCTTGGCGCAAGAAAGAAGCGTCACGGGGGAATTATTGAAATCCCCCATGAGCAGGCAAAAAGATTAGAGGAAGAATTAGGTGTGACATAATGATTAAAAAAATAATTGCAGTTCTGCTTGCAGTAATTCTGCTGACAAGCGGTATACTTATAATAGGCGGAGATAAGATTTTCTTTCCCTCATACGAAATGACGGAGTCAATCGCCTTTGCACAGTCCCTCGGAAGCGGATGGAACCTTGCTAACACCTTTGATTCCTGCGAGAAATTCTCAACTGAAAAGGCAGGCCTTGAGGCTGAGACCATGTGGGGCAATCCCGAAACCACAAAGGAGCTTCTTGCTTTTGTGAAGGAATGTGGCTTTGACAGTGTGAGAATACCTGTCACCTGGGCACAGCACCTTGGCGATGCTCCCGACTACACCATTGACAAGGTGTGGCTTGATAGAGTAAATCAGGTTGTTGACTGGGCATTGGAGCTTGATATGAAGGTTATCATCAACACTCACCATGACGATGCCTTCTGGCTTATAACAAACGAGGAGCATAAGGCAAGCTCAGAGGAAATCCTCAGAAAAATCTGGGCACAGCTTTGCGAACGCTTCGCTTCTTATGATGAAAACCTTGCCTTTGAAACAATGAACGAGCCGAGGGTCGCAAATGCAGAGGATGAATGGCAGGGCAACAGGGAAACAAGAGCAGTTGTGAATTATCTCAACCTTGCCGCACTTGATACCATAAGAAAAAGCGGAGGAAACAATGCAGAGCGATACGTTCTTATTCCCACCTACGCCGCCAGCGGTCTTAATGCAAACATTGATGCTCTCGAGCTTCCCGATGATGACAGAGTAATTGTAAGCGTTCACTATTATTTCGGAACGGCACATCAGTCGGAATTTGCCGACAATGCAAAGAAGTGGAATATATTTAAGAAGCTTTCCCTTTATATGACCTTCAGACGTATCCACAGACGCTATATTGCAAAGGGCTACGGTGCGGTTAAAAGTGAGTTCGGCTGGACGGACAGAGAAAACCTTGAAAACCTTGCAGCAAATGCAGAGTTTTACGTTGACCTTGCGGAAAAGCTGGGTATGTCCTGCATGGTGTGGGATAACGGAAGCTCCTTTGAGCTTATTGACAGAAACACTCTTACGGAAAAATATCCCGCATATATTGATGCGATAACTTAAATTTTAATGACACCAACAGTTGATTTCTCCCCACTCAACCGTTGGTTTGTAGACTTTTTATATAGGTTGGGCTATACTGAAACTGAAAGGAGGCAACCTATGAATCAGATTAAAATCGGCAAATTCATTGCCGAAAAAAGAAAGGCTGCCAACCTGACACAGATGCAGTTGGCAGAAAAGCTGAATATCACAGACAGAGCTGTTTCAAAATGGGAAACAGGCAAATCGTTGCCCGATTCCTCCATTATGCTTGAGCTTTGCGACATTCTGGGAATAACAGTAAACGACTTATTAAGTGGGGAGGTAATAACAATGGATAATTACAATAAGGAAGTTGAAAAGAAGCTGCTTGAAATGGTCAGGGAAAAAGAAAGCGCAGATAAAAGACTGCTTCTTCTTGAGGTGTTTATAGGCATCACATCAACAGTGACACTTTTTCTTCTGATATTTCTTGCCAATTTTTTACCAATGGCGGACTGGCAAAGCCTTCTGCTTATTGCAATCGGTTTCGTTATATTTTTAGCAGGCTGCTTTTTTGCTTTAAGAATAGAGCAGGTTGCAGGATATTATGAGTGTCAGAAGTGCGGACACAGATATGTGCCCACCTATATGGCTGTTAATGTAGCTATGCATATGGGAAGAACAAGATTTATGAAATGTCCCGAATGTAAAAAGTATTCCTGGCAGAAAAAGGTTATCAGCAAAGAAAAATAAAAGAAACGGAGATGTTCAGTCATCTCCGTTTAATATTTATTTCTTTCTCACAAGTAAGGCTTTATGGAAAACAGGCTTTTTCTCTCCTGCCTTCACCATTTCCCTTGAAAGCAGGTCACGCATTTCCTTCAGCTTGTGGGAATACCTTTTATCCCCGACCAGATTGTTCTTTTCAAAGGGGTCGTTTTTCAGGTCATAGAGATAATCGTCAAAATAATGTGTGGCGCTGTGACCGAGCTGACCTGAGCCTATTGCCCTTGCGGAATACTTCCATTCCCTTGTGCGCACAGCTCTGCCGATTTGCGACTCGCTTATCTGCACAAAGACGCAGTCTCTTTCCTCTGCTTCGGCTTTGTTCAGGGGAAGAGCTATGCCCGAATAGCTTTCGGGGATGGGTATACCTGCTATTTTCAGCAGAGTGGGAGGCAGGTCAATGAGACTTGCAAGGCAGTCCCGTCTGCCCTCTTTTTCTATTGCACCGCCGCCGAATACAAGGGGTGTACGTATAGAGGAATCGTGACAGCTTCTCTTGTATTCTGCGTTGCGAGTCTTGAAGTGACAGCCGTGGTCGCTTGTGTAGACTATGACGGTGTTATCGTAAATGCCCTTCTCCTTCAGGCAGTCAACAAGCCTGCCTACATTTTCATCAAGGGATGAGATTGCCGCAACATAGTCGGGATATTCCTTTTCATAGTTGCCTTCAAGGAAGGTCAGGTCAGGGGGAAGGGGGTAGTCACGGAAAAGGTTAACCTTATCCTTGGGGCCCTCAAAGGTGCTTCTGTCATTCTGGTGATGAGGCTCAAGCTGAGAAACAAACATAAAAAATGGCTTGTCACCCTGATGATTATTTATATATTCAAGAGCAAAGTCATTTATGCAATTTACTCTGTATCCCTCAAAATCTATGCGATTTCCTTCTTCGTCGAAAATGTAACCGTCATATCCGTGGGAAGTAAATTCCAGAATATCGGCGGCACGCCAGTATTTATATCCGCCCTGTCTTTCCTTGGGGACAGCAGTTTTTTCGCAGTGTATGCCTTTGCCGGGATATCTGTCTGAGGCAAGGTGCCATTTGCCGATATAGGCTGTATCATAGCCGTTTCGGTTAAAGTGTTCGGCAAGGTTTACGGTGTTTTCTTCAAGAGGTATACCGTTCCAATAACAGCGGTTCTCAGTTGCATACTGACCTGTCTGCAGGCAGGCTCGTGCAGGGCCGCACACAGGCTGACAGGTGAAGGAGTTATGGAAGATAACACCGTTTTCACCAAGCTCCCACACGTTTGGCATAAGATTTTCGTTAAGAGTGTCCCAACGCTGCTGGTCGGAAAAGTAAAAGATAATGTTAGGTTTCATATGCAGCCCCCGTTTCTGCTTTGATTATAGCATAAAACTGTGAGTTTGGGAAGAGTGGGAGCAAAGCCTGTATACTTGACATGTGTTTTTCGCTATGCTAAGATAAAGAAAAAGGAGAAAAAAGATGAAATTACTTAAAGAGTGTAAAACAAGCCTGATTATATCAGCGACTATTTTGATTGGCCCGCTTCTTCTTATTATCAGCAGCGTAACACACGGAATGATTTATCACAATTTTTATATTATGGCGTATATTCCGGTTTTCGTTATTACGTTTTTGCTGTCACTTATAAGAAAGATTCCAAATGCCGTAAGAATAGCCATAGTTTCTGTTATTACAATTGCAGCCTATATCTGCTTGATTTATTTGGGTATAATAATCGGAGATGCCCAATTCAAAGCTTACTACGGGGAAAAAGCGATTACGGGATATGAGGAATCCTGGGAATATCTCGGCATTGATGCTGATGAATGCGAGGACGTTGCTTCATACGTTTACAAGGTGAACACAATTTTTGCAAGTGAAGCATATACTCATATATTAAGGTTTAGCGGTACCGATTTTGAAAAAGCAAAAAGCAAAATAGAAGCTGAAGTGAAGTTTTATAAGGAGCCTGTGCTGAAAGAAGATCCGATACCCGAATGTTCAGTTGACGGATTTGATTTCAGGCTGATGGTGAGGGAAACGGAATATCCTAAAGAAATGAGTTTCATCGGCATAAACAACACTACAAAGGAAATTGCTTTCGTGGACTTCTTCATGAAAGACCGTGACGGTGTATGGGATTTCGCTGATCTGATGATACATGACTGCGGCTGGCGGTATATTTCTGAAAAAAGAGTAGATTAATTTGCATATATAAGTAACCCACATCCGAAAGGATGTGGGTTTAACATTGAGCTTATTTATGTTTATCGTGCTTGTCATGCTTGTCGGGCTTTGCGAGTATATTCTGATTATAGAACATACTGCCCTTGACAAGCTCTGTGTCAACGTAATACGTTCCGAACTCCTCAAAGACCGTAGGTCTGTCTGAGAAAAGGTTTGTACCGATACCGAGTCTGTCGCCCTCAATCGTAACACCTATTGAAGCGAGAACCGTGGGGAACACGTCAAAGGGGGCGTATTCTCTTTCAAAGAGCTTTTCCTTGGCTGTGTTCTCAAGTCCGGGTGCGGCATTGAGAATAAGATTGAAGCAGGAACGGTTGTAATCATCAATTCCGTCTATTTTCTCGAAGAAATCGTTTGCCATGCTCAGATGGTCGCCGATAATGAAGATAGTTGTGTTTTCATAGAAGGGCTGCTCCTGAATCCAGCGAACAAAGTTATAGGTTTCCTCCTGAGAATAACGTATAGCGTTTGCATACTTATCCTTATAGGGACGGGGAGCCTTCTTGCTCAGGTATCCGTCAGGTGCATGGGTGTCAGCAGTTTCCATAACGAAGTGGAAGGGCTTGTCACCTTCAGAAAGCCTTGTGATTTCATCCTTGGCAAACTCATAGAGCTTATCGTCCTCATAGCCCCAGAATTCTTTATAATAGAAGGGAATATAGTCTCTCTTCTTTGCCTCGTCATAGTCGATTATGGTGAAATCACCGTGAGAACGGTAGTAGTGATTAAGACCGCCGAAGCCTGCGCTTGCGCCGAACATAACCGTCTGCTCATAGCCTTGTCCGTGAAGAATGTCGCCAAGAGCCGTTGCTCCGGGAAGGAAGTTGTTTTCCTGACCGTAACGGTTCTGCTTGTTGGGCACCTTCATGGGAAGTCCTGTTCCCATATTGACCATAGCGGCAACTGACCAGCCTGAGCCTGTTGATTCGTGGAAGCCTCCGAGAGTATCCTTTCTGTCAGAGAAGGAAATACCCTCCTTTGAAAGCTCATAGAGGTGGGGAATAAGGTTTTCCTCACAGAAGCCCCCAAGCTCCTTTGAAAGGAAGGTGTTTTCCATACTTTCAAGATATATGAAAATCAGGTTTCTTTTCTTTTCGGGGAAGGTAATGTTCACCGAATTGGGGTCAACGAAGTTTTCTTCGATGAATGGCGACTTGTGAACATAGGATTTATAAAGGTCAACGAGCTGGAACTGGCTGATGCCGAAGGCAAAGCTTCCGATGAAGCATACGCCTGCCATAACACCGCTGACAATCCTTCTTGCAAGAAGAGGGAAAAGAGTTTTCTTATTAAGATTTCTGCCCTTGACAATAACACAATCAGAGAAGGCAAAGAGTGAGAACAGAGCCGTAAACAGAGCTGTTCCCAGAACGGGGCCTTCTATAACCGAAATATAGACACCCGGGTCGGTACCCTCCGTGGGAGAGAGGAGATTAATTATCATCTGGTCGGCAGTAAGGTCGCCGAAGGACTCAATTCCCCAGAATGTACCCGTGAGAGCGAGTATGCCCAGAGCGAAGAATACTGTGCTGAGAATTTTGACTGCCCGTGTACCTTTTTTGTTTTTCGGTTCTGCCTTTTCAAGAAAACGGAGCTTAGGCAGAAGTAATGCAACAAGGAAATACACCACGCATACTGCAAGGCATACCAGACAGTTAATGAGCACATAGTTCCCGTCCTTGTGTGCGGCGGCAGAATAGATGTTATCCGTTCCGATTATGTAGTGCATTACGCCGAAGTGGAGCAGAGCCGAGAGAACCGTGTCACGGATGAGGATATGAGCTATCCTTTTTGGCTTTTTCGTTTTTTCGGTGAATACCACACGGAAAATTCCGAGAAGCACTCCGAAAACAAGTACAATTGCGATTATCATTTTTCTTCTTCCTTTATTTTTATTTTAAGACAGCGATTGCCGCTATCTCAGGGCAACGAACATAATCCGAGCCCAATAGATTATACTATCTGTATGCGACAAAATCAAGCAAATTGTGCAAATGGGGGAAAGTATTTACTTATTTTACATAAAAAGGAAAAGAAACTTTTAATTCTTCCGTTATGTTTATATTTTTCATATACAGATTCGGTTCTTTTGTTGAAAAGGTAAGGCCTTTGTGATAGTATAGTTTTAAAGTGAAAAAAGGGGGTGTGCTTATGCCGTCGTTGACAGGAAGAATTCTTATGAGTGCTCTGAGGCTGATTTTCCATTCGCCTCTTAATAACAGCACCAAGCTTTCCGACAACGCCGCAAAGCTTACGAAGAAGAAAAAGAAATCACGATACAAGCCCTCAGGCGAATTTACCCGTTCGGTACATTCCTGTGCTCAGGCAGGATATGAAAAGCTTGTGAGCAAAAGCTGCAAAAGCAACAAGGTGATTTTACTTATTCACGGCGGAGGCTTCAAGGTGGCTTTGATTGATATGTACCGAAGACTTGCGGAAAAATACAGCAGACTTTTCCACGGAGCAACGGTTATTAATGCGGATTACAGAACCTGGCCCGACTGTAAGCTTCCGGGACAGATGCATGATGTGGCTGAGATTTATCTTGAGCTGCTCAGGCAAGGCATTGACTCAGGTGATATTGTTTTTATGGGTGACAGCGCCGGTGCGACTCTTGCGCTGACCTCAGCCTTATGGCTGAGGGATAACGGGTATCCTCTGCCCGGGCATATAGTCTGCTTCTCTCTTTGGGCAGACGCCACCTCAAGCGGTGACAGCAAAATCACAAACGCTTACACGGACCCGTTTTACGGAATTGCGAAGCACAAAAGAATTGAGGATAACCTGCATTTGCTCAGGCGTATATCAAAGTATGTTCAGGATGTTGACAGAACAGACCCTTATATTTCGCCGCTTTTCGGAGATTTTAAAGGCTTTCCCAAGGTCACTCTGGTTTGCGGCACAGCAGAGCTTGACGAAAGCGACAGCGACAGGGTTTACGATAAAATGAAAAAGTCAGGTGTTGATGCTGAACTGTATAAATTTGAAGGAATGTGCCACGACTTTCAGCTTTTTCCCTTTTTGCCGGAAAGCAAAAGGGCTCACAGCATAATAAAAAAGAGAATAGAGGGAGAATTATAATGGAACTGATGAATGTTGACAATAAATATTTGCAGAGGGTACTGCCCGAAATAACGGAAACTCATCTGAAAACAAAGGTTTTAAAGCTTGGCTTTATCGGTGGCGGCAGCTTCGGCAAGGTGTTTAAGGCTGAACTGTCTGACGGTAATACTGTTGCAATCAAGGCATTCAGAGAAAAAGGCGCACACAGAGAGGAAGCAGAACAGCTTGAAATTCTTGCGAAGCATACAAGTGTAAAAATGCCCGAGGTGCTTTTCGTTTACGAGGATGAGAAGGTTGCCGTTATGGGAATGAGCTTTATTGAGGGCAGCAATACTCTCAACCCTGCTTTTCTTTTCAAAAGCAGGAAGCAGAAGCAGGCTTTTGCCCGGGCGGTTATTCAGGGTATGCTTGAGTGGCACAGTATAACGGGTGAAAAGTTCGGCGACCTGAAAAATCCCGTATATAATACCTGGGCAGAATACTACCGCAGGGAAAAGCAGGAGCCGATTCTCAAGGGTCTTGCCGACCTTTCGGAAAAGGGAAAATTCAGCAGAAGAAAACTTGAAATATTAACCGAGGCAACTGAAATTTTCAACAGAATATATGAGGAAACAGCCGCCCCTGTTCTTATTCACGGAGACCTGAACATAATGAATATTATGGCCGACGTAAAAACAATGAAGCTCACGGGCTTTATTGATCCCAAGGGAACAATCTGGGCAGACAGGGAGTATGATTTGTTTCAGCTTCTCAATATGTGGGGCAACAGCTTCGGTCTTTATGAGACATATAAAAAGGCGTATCCTCTTTCGGAATACGCTGATTTTAAGGTGGCTTATTACGGTGCTTTGCATGAGGCATCAATGCGCCTTGGCGGCGGACTGATAATGCCCTTATGGGAGGATCTTGATATTAACAGACTGAAAAATGAGATGAAGAAACTCAGAAGGCTTCTCTGAAAGGAGAAGACTTGAGCCCCTTTCGTCTTCGGCTGTGCCGAAGTCACTTTCCCCTAAAGGGAACAGCTTTTATAGGCACTCTTTAGGTGGGCTGTCAAAATCGGATAAGAATTTTTTAACGGGATTAATTTTGCAAAACCAAAAACGGACGGATGAAAATCCGTCCGTTTCAACTATGTTGTGCAGCATACCTAAAATCAGATTTCTGCAAATTCTCTGAGAATTACTGCTGCTTCGCCTCTTGTGATGCTGCCTGTGTTGATGCTCTTTCCGTCAAAGACGATGCCGACTGCAAGTGAGAGGGTTTTTACGAGCTTTGTAAGATTGAGACCGTCTGCACCTGCGGCACGGGCAACAGCAAGAGCCACGTCAATTCTTGATGCAGCAGAATCATCGGTTGATTCTGCACCCAGAGCCTCTGCGAGCTGTGCCTTTGTAAGCTGAGCATCGGGAGCAAACTCTGTTGCGCTTACGCCTGACATAAGGCCGTTAAGATACATATATTCGATTGCCTTGTATTCTGCAGAGCTTCTGTCCACGTCTGTATAGGGGAAGGAAGCATCGGGCAGAGCCTCAAGGATAAGATTTGCTATATGTCTGTGACCTTCAACGCTGGGATGATTCTGTTCGCATACCGTGCCCACGGGGTCAATGAAGGTATAACCGTATTTTTCTGCGCTGTCACGCATAGGAGTGTTTGCAAAGTCAACAATGGCCTGAGCAACGCTGAGCTTTACAAGTGCTGCCTCGTTCTTATCGGCAGTTTCCTGATCCTGAACCGAGTTGTCAAACATACCGATAACGATAAGCTCAACATCGGGATTGAGCGCATAGATATCCTCAACAACGTAGTTCCAGTTTTCAAAGAAGTTCTGAAAGCCCTTTACAAGAGCCATAGGAAGAACCTTTACAAGCTCGGGAAGTGAGCCGCACAGAGCTGCAAGGTCGATAAGGGAATCAACGGTATCAGCATCGGTGCCCGCATTTTCAAGAAGCTCACGGGCCTTTGTCATAAACTCCTCGTTCTTTTCCTCGAACTTATCCATTTCCTCATAAATGTGCCAGCCTACGAATGAACCCCAGTCATTACCGCCAACATTGAGGGTAATAAGACCTGCCTCGGAAACGGCTTCACGGATAAGAGGTATGCGCCATTCCATTTCTTCATCGCTGATAGAATAGAAAAGGAAACGGTCAGGCTCATAATCATCCTCGAATATGTAACGAAGGTCGGTTGTTCTGAAGCCGATACAGGCCATGGGATGATATACGTCAACGCCGAGATCGTCGGCTACGAAGGCACCGTAAGAGCCTTCCACACGGACGAAACGGGTTTCTCTGTCCTCCACATCGCTCCAGCCGCTTGCAACGCTGTCACCGAGAAGCACGTATGAACCGTAGTCAACATATTCCTTTTCACGTTCTGCGGCAAAGCTGACAAGAGCACCCGAAGAAGCGATAAGCGTCAGCACCAGAGAAAGTGAAAGAAGCTTTTTAAAAGTTTTAGTCATTGTCATTGCCTCCTGATTCTTGATATATTTGTTTTTCCGAACATATTATATATTTAAATTTCTGAAAGGTCAAGAAAAAACAAGGAGAAACAAAGAAATATTCAATAATTATTTATCCTCAGGCAAAAAGCAGTTGAAAACAGAATATCTATATGGTATAATGCAACGTATTTATTTTTCAGGCAGGTTTTTATATGGTATGCAATTCGATTTTAGAGGCGGTAGGAAGCACTCCTCTTATCCGTCTTAACCGTATGACTGACCCCGAGGATGCACAGATTCTTGTTAAGTTTGAGGGGCTGAACGTAGGCGGGTCAATAAAGACAAGAACAGCGCAGAATATGATTCTTGATGCAGAAAACAAGGGTCTTATAAATAAGGAAACCGTTATCGTTGAGCCCACAAGCGGCAACCAGGGAATAGGTCTTGCTCTGGTTGGAGCCGTAAGAGGCTATAAGGTCAGGGTGATTATGCCCGACTCCGTCAGCGAGGAGAGAAGAAAGCTCATCATGCATTACGGTGCAGAGGTTATCCTTGTTCACGACGACGGAGACATAGGCAAGTGTATTGAAGAATGTCAGAGCCTTGCAAGGCAGATGAAGGAGCAGGACCCGAAAGTCTTTGTTCCTCAGCAGTTTGAGAACCCTGCAAACTCAGCCGTACAGAGAAGCGTTACGGCAATGGAGATTATCCGTCAGGCTGACGGCAGAATTGACGGCTTCTGCTCAGGCATCGGCACAGGGGGAACAATCACCGGCATAGGCGAGACTCTGAGGGAACACAATCCCCAAATGACAATCTGGGCTGTTGAGCCTGAGAATGCGGCTATTCTTTCAGGGGGCTCAATCGGCACGCACATTCAGATGGGCATCGGTGACGGACTTGTTCCCGAGATACTCAACCGTGATATCTATGACGAAATCTGCATCATAAATGACGAAGAAGCCGTCAGCACAGCAAGGGCTCTGGCTGCGAAGGAGGGCATCCTCTGCGGTATCAGCAGCGGAACGAATGTTGCGGCGGCAATAAAGCTGGCAAAAAAGCTGGGAAAGGGCAAAACGGTAGTAACAATACTGCCTGACACGGGTGAGAGGTATTTTTCAACACCGTTATTTGAATAAACAACAATCGGGACTGCATCGCAGTCCCGATAACTTTTATGCTTCAAATTCAACAAATGCAAATTTTATTGTTTCTCTGTTATATGTGTATGTTATGTAGAGATTGTTACCCTCTGCAATAATTGCGGGATATGAATACTCGGCAAAGAGGTTAATGCTTTCTTCAAGAGCAGTCACATCCTGCCAGGTCTTGCCGTTATCCTTTGAAACAGAGAGGATAAGACGGTTTCTTACCTCCATTCCCACGGGAGTATATGCAAGCCACAGCCAGCCGTTATCTGTCATAACACAGTCAATACCGCTGTTGTTGTTCATAAGGCCTGTTGAATAAGCCTCGCACCAGGTATAGCCGCCGTCAGTTGAGTCTGTTCTGTAAATTCTGCCTGCCTGAGTTCTGAACATTGCGTGGATATTGCCTTCCTTATCCTCCCAGAGCGTAGGCTGAATCATACCTACCTCCTTACCTCTGCTGTTTTTTGCAACGACAAAGTCTGTCTTTGCCCAGGTTTTACCGCCGTCCTCGGAGATGTCGAAGAAGGCTCTCCAGGCGCCCTGCTCTGTTGAGGCGGGAGCGATTATTGTGCCCTTTGATGTTACGATGAGCTTGTTCTTTACGGGGCCACGTCCGCCGCTTGTGTCACCGGGAACAAGCTCCTGAGGCTCTGTCCAGGTCTTGCCGCAGTCAAAGCTGTCGCAATACTTTGTGACCCAATGAGGAATTTCCATACCCACCTTATAGTAAAGTCTGATGTAGCTTCCGTAATTGATAACAACGGGATTCCAGTGAGCAACGGGATCGGGAGATGCAAGCTGTTCAGGCTCACTCCAGCCCTCGCCGTTATGTATGCTGTACCATATTCTCACGTCCTTGTCGCCCTCCTGAGGTCCTGCAAAGAAAGCTGAGATAAGATTTCCGTCAGGCATTTTTGCAATAGTCGAAGCGTGGGAGTCACTGAAATATTTCTTTGCCTTAAATATTTCGCCCTGAGTCATTGTGAATTCAATGTCTGCTTCTTCGTTGGTGCTTCCGATGAACACGCTGATTAATCTTTCTGCAAAGTCGGTAAATATATCAAGTATTGCAGGCATATCAACAGCGCCCTCACCGCTGCAGGCATAAACCTGAGGTCCTCCCAGAAGGCAGAGACAGAGAATAACTGCCGTAAGCTTTTTAAGTGTGTTTTTCATATTCTGACCTCCGTCATATTATTTGTTGAAACGTTTGTTAAGGTGACGAGTATAATCCGAACCCGTTTTTTGCGGGGCGTATTTCCGCCATCTCTTCGTTAAAATACTCGTAAATCCGGCAGCCTTTCAAATCCGAAACTCCGGAAAGCCGCAAAAATTCACGCTTTTGGGCGGGTTCGGATTATACTCGTCACCTTATATTTTAAAGCATATTATCTCACCTGTCAAGCACAGAAAATCTTATCCGTTTGCATCTTGATTTATTCTTTGTAAAATGTTATATTAATTGCAGAAATTAAACCCAAGGAGGAATTTCCATGAAGAAATTTATTGCTGTTATTCTTGCGGCGGTTATGCTTTTATCTCTTGCCGCCTGTACCGTAAATGATAATACGGTTTACACGGTAGGTATCTGTCAGTATTCCGAGCACGAATCACTCCACCTTGCAACTCAGGGCTTTATGGAGGCTCTTGTCAAGGAGCTGGGCACGGAAAACGTTATTTTTGATATCCAGAACGCCTTTGACCACCCTGAAATCTGCACAGACCTTATAAACCGTTTCGTTTCAAGAAACGTGGATCTCATTATGGCTAACGCAACACCGGCTCTTCAGGAGGCTGCCAGAGCAACTGTTGATATACCTATTATAGGTACATCCGTAACAGACTACGCCACCGCACTTGAAATAGAAAACTTCAGCGGTACCGTGGGCGGAAACATAACCGGTACATCTGATATGGTTTCACCTGCAGAGCAGGCAAGGGTTATTCTCGAATTCCTTCCCGAGGCAAAGACGGTAGCTATGCTTTGCTGTACCTCAGAGGAAAATTCAATCTATCAGATAAGCGAGCTTAAAAAGGAGCTTGAAGCAAAGGGTATAACCTGTGTTGACGCAAAGTTTACAGACACCACCGATGTGGCCGATGCTGTCCGTCAGGCAATCAAAACTGCAGACGCTCTCTATATTCCCGCTGACAACAAGGCCGCTTCGGTTGCAGAGGTTATTGACGGCATCTGCCGTCCTGCAGGAATTCCCGTTTTTGCCGCCGACGAGGGTACATATTCAGCCTGCGGTGTGGCAACACTTTCTGCAAGCTATTACCACTTAGGCTATAAGACAGGTGAAATGGCTGCCGATATCCTCAGAGGTAAGGCTGATGTTTCAACAATGCCAATCGTTTATGCTGAAGAGCTTGCCCTGAAGTATAACAAGGAGCTTTGCGATAAGCTGGGAATCACCGTTCCCGAAGCATATCAGAAAGCAGAAGGTTGATTAATATAAAAAGTCAGAACGGCGGTTTTTCCGCCGTTTTTTCTGTTTAAGACAGGAAAAATAAGGGGTAGAAAAATTTTTTCAACTTTTTTAAATTTACTATTGACTTTTGCAGTTTAAAGTGGTATATTACTAACACGTTAATCCCGTAGAGCAATGGGATAAAGAAAAAATTACCAAAAAGGGGTACAAAAAAATGAAAAAGGTATTAGCAGTTTTACTTGCAGCTTTAATGCTTGTTGCGTTCGCAGCTTGCGGCGGCTCAGGTGACACAACCACAACAACAGACGCAAACACAACAAACGGCGACGCAGCTAAGGTTTATACCGTAGGTATCTGTCAGCTTGTTCAGCACGATGCTCTTGATGCAGCAACAGAGGGCTTCAAGAAGGCTCTTATCGCAGAGCTCGGCGAAGCAAATGTTAAGTTTGAATATCAGAACGCATCAAACGATCCCGCTGCTTGTGCAACAATCGTAAACAAGTTTGTTTCAGATAAGGTTGACCTTATTATGGCAAACGCTACTCCGGCTCTCCAGTCAGCAGTTGCGGCAACAAAGGAAATTCCTATTCTCGGCACATCAGTTACAGAATACGGTGTTGCTCTTGAAATTGATAACTTTACAGGTGTTGTCGGCGGCAACGTTTCAGGCACATCAGACCTTGCTCCTCTTGATCAGCAGGCACAGATGATCATTGATCTTATTCCCGATGCAAAGACAGTAGGTCTTCTTTACTGCTCAGCAGAGCCCAACTCAGCATATCAGGTTAAGGTAGTTAAGGATTACCTTGAAGGCAAGGGTCTCACAGTTAAGGATTATCCCTTCTCTGACTCAAACGATATTGCAGCAGTTACAACCTCGGCAACTCAGAACTGCGATGCTATCTATATTCCCACAGATAACGCAGCAGCTTCCTCAACAGGTATCATCGACGGTATCTGCCGTCCCGCAAAGATTCCCGTAATTGCAGGTGAAGCAGGTATCTGCTCAGGCTGCGGTATTGCAACACTTTCAATCAGCTATGAAAAGCTCGGTGAGGTAACAGGTAAGATGGCTGCTCAGATTCTCAAGGGTGAAGCTGACATCTCAACAATGAAGATTCAGTATGACCAGGACGTTGTAAAGATGTATAACAAGACAATCTGCGACGAGCTCGGTATCACAATTCCCGAAGGCTACACAGCTCTTTCATAATTAAAAATAACAGGACGGTTTCGTTGCAGTAGCCGCAAGGCTGCTGCAACGTGTCTTGATTTCAGGAGTAAACTCAAATGAACATATTGACAAGTATTTTAAACAGCTTGCCCGGCGCAGTTGCTCAGGGACTTATCTGGGGTGTTATGGCAATCGGTTTATATATCACCTATAAAATTCTCAACGTATCCGACCTTACGGTTGACGGTTCAATCTGTACGGGCGGTGCTGTCTGTGTTATGATGATGATTAACGGTTACAGCTTACCCGTTGCAATGCTCTGCGCCTTTCTTGCAGGCATGCTCTGCGGTCTTGCAACCGGCATCTTCCATACTGCTATGGGCATACCGGCAATCCTTGCAGGTATTCTGACACAGCTTGCTCTTTATTCCGTAAACCTTAAAATTCTCGGTAAGGCTAATCAGGCTATCAACGCAGACAAATACGGTCTGTTGGTTTCTCTCAGAAATGTAAAAAACGTACCCTTTTATAAAAATACAATTTTGATCGCAATAATTTTTGTTGTTGCCCTTGTGGCACTTCTTTATTGGTTCTTCGGAACCGCAAAGGGCTGTTCCCTCCGTGCAACGGGCTCAAACCTCAGCATGAGCCGTGCTCAGGGTATCAATACCAAATCAAACACAGTTCTCGGTCTTATGATTTCTAACGGTATGGTAGCTCTTTCGGGCGCTCTGCTTGCTCAGTATCAGGGCTATGCAGATGTAAGCATGGGTCGTGGTGCTATCGTTACAGGTCTTGCGGCAATTATTATCGGCACTGCAATCTTCGGCAAAATCAGCAAAAACTTTGCAGTTCAGCTTATAGCTGTTGCCTTGGGCGGTGTGGTTTACTGGATAGTATATCAGGTAATCATCTGCTTAGGTCTTGATGCAGACCTTCTTAAACTGCTTTCAGCTCTCGTTGTTGCAGTATTCCTGGCTGTACCCTATATCAAGAGCGAGTATTTCTCAAAGCCTAAGAAAAGAAAGGAAGGTGCTGTAAATGCTTGAGCTTAAAAATATTTACAAGGCCTTCAATCCGGGCACCATCAATGAAAAGGTTGCTCTTAACGGACTTTCTCTGAAGCTTAACGAAGGTGACTTCGTAACCATCATCGGCGGTAACGGTGCAGGTAAGAGCACAATGCTCAATGCTATTGCAGGTGTGTGGAAGGTTGATGAAGGACAGATTATAATTGACGGCGTTGACGTTACATCCAAGCCTGAGCATAAAAGAGCAAAGTATCTGGGCAGAGTTTTTCAAGACCCCATGATGGGTACTGCCGCAGATATGGAAATTCAGGAGAATATGGCTCTTGCCTTCAGACGGGGCAAGGCAAGAGGTCTTGGCTGGGGTATCAATAAAAAGGAAAGAGAGCAATACAGAGAGCTTCTGAAAACTCTGGACTTAGGTCTTGAGGACAGAATGACCAGCAAGGTGGGACTTCTTTCAGGCGGTCAGAGACAGGCTCTTACCCTCCTTATGGCAACTCTCGTGAAGCCTAAGCTCCTTCTCCTTGACGAGCATACGGCAGCCCTTGACCCCAAGACAGCCGCAAAGGTGCTTGAGCTTTCGGATAAGATTATTGCCGAATACAATCTTACTGCACTTATGGTTACTCATAATATGAACGATGCCATCAAGCACGGCAACAGACTTATTATGATGCACGAGGGCAGAATAATTTACGATGTATCCGGTGAGGAAAAGAAGAACCTTACCATAGACGAGCTTCTTGAAAAGTTCACTCAGTCAAGCGGCGAACAGTTTGCCAACGATAGAGCACTTCTTTCATCGAAGAGGTAAATGGGATAAGAGCCGGGCGTTCTGACGAACGCCCGGTTAGTTGGTTTCTGCAGGAGGCAGGAAGCCGCAGGCGTCAGCCTGCGGCTTAATTTATGTGGAGGGTATTATTTAGAACCACCGTTTACGGTCTTGTTATCGAATATTGATGCGTTTATTAAATCGGCGGGATCTATTTCTAAAGCATCTGCGATATTATAAAAAACCTCTAAGGAAAAACTATGTGCAATTCCGGGAGCTTCTATGGTGCTTATCAGGGAACGGCTGATACCCGCTTTCTCTGCCAGAGCTTCTTGTGAAAGTCCTCGCATTTTTCGAAGGACAGAAATTGCTATTCCAAGTTGAATAAATCTGTCACGATTTTTGAAACCAACCTCTTTGCTCATAATTTTCACCTCCGCAATACTATAATATTATTATAATTTTCTGATAGGTTTATTCCATATCTGTTAGTAAGCACTTGACTGAATTAGTGAGCAATATTATAATAATATAGACAAATACCTAGTTAAGAAAGCAAAGGAGTGTTTAAAATGTATATTAGAACAATTGCGTTTTTTGGTCATAGAATAGTCGATGATTATTTTGAGATTGAAAGACAAGTGGAAAAGCTCGTACGCTCATTTGTGTATGATGGAGAATATGTGGAGTTCCTTGTTGGTAGAAGCGGTCAATTTGATGAGCTTGTTACCTCAGTTATCAGAAGAGTAAAGAGTGAAATGTGTGACGAATACAGCTCTTTGGTTTTGGTTTTACCCTATGTTACCACTCAAAGCGGCAGTTATTGGAAAGAGCTTAAAAGGTTTTATGATGTTATAGAGGTTTGTGAGGAATCAGCAAATGTTCACTATAAGGCGGCTTACAGCATCAGAAACCAAAAAATGGTAGAAAGAGCCGAAACGGTAGTTTGCTATGTCAAGCGTGAAGAGGGCGGAGCATATGATGCCTTGAAATATGCCGAAAAAGCAAGAAAAGAAATTGTCAGATTGGATTGTTCAAGGGAAAGAGTATAAGCATAAACGAAAAGCCGCAGGCGTCAGCCTGCGGCTAGAGGACAGCGGCACCGGAAGCGATGGTACATCGTTTCTTCTGCCGCTGTCCCTGTTTGCTGAAACTCCCCAAATAATTTTCCCTTCCCTATTGCAACAGGCTGAAAAAAGTGGCATAATAAAGGGTGACGAAAAATTTAATTAATATATAGGGGGTCTTTTAATGAACATCAAGGTTATAGAGGAACTCAAAAGCATAAACGACGAAAAAAGACTTTCAAATATAGAAAAAGCAAGGGAGCAGGGCGCAGTAATACCTGTCAGCGACGGTGTTATCATCGGTGACGGTGTTCGGCTTGAAAAGAATGTTGTTATCCTGAAGGGAACAATCCTTCTGGGCACCACCTCAATCGGCGCAGATACAGTAGTCGGTCCTGACAGTCTCCTTTATAATATGAAGGTGGGCAGAGGAAATCATCTTAATGCAGTTCAGGGCTATGAGGCTGAAATCAAGGATAACTGCGATATGGGACCCTTTGTTCATATCAGACCTGACAGCGTAGTGAAATCCCGTGTGCATCTGGGTAACTTTGTTGAGGTCAAAAACTCCACAGTAGGCGAGGAAACAAGCGTTTCTCACCTGACATATATCGGTGACAGCGATGTGGGTCACAATGTAAACTTCGGCTGCGGCTGCGTTACGGTGAATTACGACGGCAAGAACAAGCACAGAACAACCGTCGGTGACCACTGCTTTATCGGCTGTAACACAAATCTTGTGGCACCGGTTAAGGTGGGCGATTGGTCATACACCGCTGCAGGCTCAACCATAACCGAGGACGTGCCCGAAAACACACTGGGCATCGGCAGAGCAAGACAGGTCAATAAGGTCAACTGGGTGCTCAGGAAAAAACCATACAAAGAAACGGAATAACAAAAATGATACTTAAATTCAAGGACAAATCAACATTTGAATATCTGATTGTAGGTCTGGGAAATCCGGGCAAAAAATATGAGTTCACAAGACATAACGCAGACTTTCTCTTTGTGGATATCCTCAGCGAGAAATTTGCCTTTACCGTGAAAAAGCTGAAGTTTCACGCCCTTATCGGCGAAGCAAGAATTAACGGTAAAAGGTGCCTTGTTATGAAGCCGCAGACAATGATGAACTGCAGCGGTGAGGCAGTAAAGGAAGCCTGCAGCTTTTACAAAATCCCCCCCGAAAACATTATTGTTGTTTTTGACGATATCAGCCTTGACGTAGGCAAGCTCCGTATCAGAAGAAACGGCTCTGCAGGGGGACACAACGGAATAAAAAGCATAATCAATCATCTCGGCTCCGATAATTTCCCCAGAATAAAGGTGGGTGTGGGAGCAAAGCCTCACCCCGATTATGACCTTGCCGACTGGGTGCTTTCCGAATTTACCCGAACAGAGGGCAAGCAGCTTAGAGTGGCAGTAGACAATGCCTGCGAAGCGGTTGCACTTATGGTAAGCGGTGAGACAGAGAGGGCTATGAGCAATTTCAATTCATAAAAATGCTGCGTCTTCACGCACCTTCGGCGCCTTTTCCGCTTCGGAATACCTGCGTATGCCTTCATCGAAAAAAGCACCGAATGCACGCAAACCCGAGCGTTTTTAAGGGGTTTCGGTTTCACGCACCTTCGGCAAAAACCCGAGTATTTTCTTAACATCAATCCACAGGAGAAGCTATGAGTTGTTTTACAAGAGTGCTTTCAAAAAGCACAGAATATAAAAAAATAATATCAGCAGTCTCCTGCGGCAGATTACCTATGGGCGTTCTGGGACTGAGCAACGTGCATAAGGCACACTATATCAGCTCAATCTGTGAGGATACGGAGAAAAAAGCTCTGATTATCTGTCCCGATGAAGGTCAGGCAACCCGTCTTACTGCCGACCTTAACACCTTCGCAGGAGGAGCTTACCTCTATCCTGCAAGGGATTTTAATTTCCACACGGCGGAAAGCCAGTCAAGAGAGTTCGAGCAGAAGCGTCTGGGCACTCTGATGAAGATTATCACGGGTGATTACAGATTTGTGGTATGCTCCGTTCAGGCGGCGATGCAGTTTACAATGCCTGCCGATGTGCTCAGGCAAAAGGCAATTATCCTCAGGGAAAACGAAGAAATCGGTCTGGACAGAGTTATTCAGGCTCTTACGGATGCAGGCTATGCCCGAAGTGAGCAGGTTGACGGCATCGGTCAGTATGCGGTGCGAGGAGGTATAGTTGACTTCTTCCCCTCCCACTCAGCTCAGCCGATAAGAATTGAATTCTGGGGTGATGAGATTGACACAATGACCTGCTTTGACATTGAAAGTCAGAGAAGGACGGATGTTGTTTCTCAGGTGGAGATAATTCCCGCAACGGAAATTCTTTTTTCATCCTCGGCAGAGCTTAAAGAAAAAATCGAAGGCTTCATGGCTCAGGTCAAGGGTAAGGGGAGCGTCAATATAAGAAAGCATCTTCAGGATGATATTGACAGACTTGAAAACGGTATTCCCCTTGGCACCTGCGACAAGTATTATTCCTTAGCCTATGATAAGCCTGAAACCATATTTGATTATATGTTTGAGGACTTGCTCTTTGTCAGCGAGAGCTTTTCCTGCAGAAATAAAGTAAACGATTATAATAAAAGATTCAATGAAGATATAAAGCTGTTCCTTGAAGACGGCACTCTGGCAAAGGGGCTTGACAGGTACAACATTGACTTTGGCGATATTCTCAGACACTATGAGGATATGGGCGCAATCTATACGGATAACCTTTCAAGAGGCAGCTTCGATACCCCCACAAGGGAGCTTGTGAGCATCAGGGCACAGCAGAATGCTGTCTGGGACGGCACACTCTCCACTCTTACGGAGGACCTTGCCCCTGCAGTAAAAAAGGGATATACCTGCGTGGTGCTTGCAGGCACGGAAAAGGCGGCAAAGGAGCTTTGCTATGACCTTGAAAGCGCAGACTTCAAGGCTTTGTATTTTGCTCTGCCCCCGGCTGAATTTCCTCAGAATACAGTTTCGGTTCTTCCGGGCGGAATAAGTGCAGGTATTGAGTATACCGACATAAAATTCCTGCTTGTATCCTTCGGAAAGAGCTTCACGGCTGTCAGCAAGAAGCGGAATAAGGCAGCTATCAAGCAGGGCAAAAGCATACACTCTCTTGAGGAGCTTCACAAGGGCGACTATATTGTTCACGCCACTCACGGTATCGGCATATTCGACGGTATACACAAAATGGAAATCAGCGGTGTTACCAAGGACTATATCAAAATTCAGTATGCCAAGCAGGATGTGCTGATGATACCTGTCACACAGCTTGATATGGTTGCCAAATATATTACCCCCAACGGCAACGAAAACGCCAAGGTGAAGATAAACCGCCTGGGTACTAACGATTGGCAGAAAACACGAAGTAAGGTCAAGGGTGCAGTCAAGGATATGGCGGCAGAGCTTACAAGGCTTTATTCAATCAGAATGAACTCGGAGGGCTTTGCTTTTTCTCCCGATATAGATATGCAGAGCGATTTTGAGAGACGTTTTGAATTTGACGAAACCGATGACCAGCTTGTTGCAATAAACGAAATAAAGAAGGATATGGAAAAGCCCTGCCCTATGGACAGACTTCTCTGCGGCGACGTGGGCTTCGGCAAAACAGAGGTTGCCCTGAGAGCAGTTTTCAAGTGTATTGCAGACGGAAAGCAGTGTGCAATTCTTGTTCCCACCACTATCCTTGCTTTCCAGCATTATCAGACTATACTCAAACGCTTTGACGGCTTCCCCGTTGAGATAGAAATGCTCTCCCGCTTCAGAACTCAGGGGGAGAGAGAAAAAATCAAAAAGGCACTTAAACGGGGCGCAATAGATATTGTAGTGGGTACTCACAGTATCATTGCAAAGAGTGTTGAGTTCAAGGATTTAGGCCTGCTTATTGTTGACGAGGAGCAGCGCTTCGGTGTGGCTCAGAAGGAAAAGCTTAAAGAAAAATTCCCCACAGTTGACGTGCTTACCCTTTCGGCAACGCCCATACCCCGAACCCTCAATATGGCAATGAGTGGTATCAGGGATATGTCAATCCTTGAGGATCCCCCTCAGGACAGACATCCCGTTCAGACCTATGTTGTTGAACACGATATGGGAATTATTTCTCAGGCTATTGAAAGGGAAATCCGCAGAGGCGGTCAGGTTTACTATCTGCATAACAGAGTTGACGGCATTGAAAAAACCGCACTTAAAATAAAGGAGCTTGTGCCTGATGCCCGTGTGGGCGTAGGTCACGGAAAAATGAGCGAGGATGAGCTCAGCGAGGTTTGGAGACAGCTTCTTGAGGGTGAGATAGATGTTCTTGTATGCACCACCATAATCGAAACAGGTGTAGACGTGCCTAATGCAAACACCCTTATTATTGAAGAAGCAGATAAGCTGGGTCTTGCTCAGCTTCATCAGATAAGAGGCCGTGTGGGACGCTCCTCAAGACGAGCCTTTGCTTATCTCACCTTCCGTCCCGACAAGGAGCTTACGGAGGTTGCTCAGCGCAGACTTAATGCTATCAGGGAATACACTCAGTTCGGCTCAGGCTTCCAGATTGCTATGCGTGACCTTGAAATCCGTGGTGCAGGTAACGTTCTCGGCGCTCAGCAGCACGGACATCTTGCAGCCGTAGGTTATGATATGTATCTTCAGCTTCTGAGTATGGCTGTTGAGGAGGAGAAGGGCAACGTCACACCTGAGGTCAAGGCGAAGGAAAAGGATTGCCTTATTGACCTGCAGATTGATGCCTTTATACCCGAAACCTATATTGATGCTGTCAAGAACAGACTTTATATGTATAAGCGTATTGCGGATATCAGAAGCGAAGCCGATGCAAGTGACGTTATTGACGAGCTTTGTGACCGCTTCGGAGAGCCACCCAAGGCTGTCCTCGGACTTATAGATGTGTGTCTGCTGAGAAACAGTCTTTCGGAGCTTAACATTTATGAGGTCAACCAGAGAAACGGTGCGCTTCTGATGTACAGCAACGATATTGATATGAAAAAGGTGGGCAGAATGTCCCTTGTGCTTAAAGGCAGAGTTATGGTCAGCGCATCCGCAAGACCTTATGTATCTCTTAAAATCGCACCGGGTCAGGCTCCCATAGATGCACTTAAACAAGCAATAAAAATAATGAAAATATAAAAATCAGGGCATTGCCGTTTTCCGCTTTGCCGAAGAAAAGGAGAATAGAATATGTTAATCAACCGTTCAGAAAATCTTGTTCCCGTTCACTCAGACATAAGAGGCCCTCTCTATATTGAAAGTCAGAGAATGATAAAGGAAGGCACAAAGGTGCTCCGTCTCAACACAGGTAACCCTGCTACATTCGGCTTCGGTATGCCTGAAAGTGTTAAGAAGGCACTTCTTGAAAATGCAGACAAGGCTGTTGCATACTGTGATTTAAAGGGTATGCCCAACGCAAGAGAGGCAATCTGCGAATACCACAAGGGTAAGGGCATACAGGGCATCACTCCCGATGATATCTATATCGGCAACGGTGTCAGCGAGCTTGTTCAGATGTCCCTTCTCGCTCTGCTCAATAAGGGTGATGAGGTGCTTATGCCGTCACCCAGCTATTCACTCTGGTCAAACTCAACATACATCGCAGGGGGCAAGCCCGTATTCTATACCTGCAATGAGGAAAACAACTGGTATCCCGATATTGACGACATAAAGAGCAAGGTCACCGCTAAGACAAGAGCTATTGTTATCATCAATCCCAATAACCCCACGGGCGCAGTTTATCCCAAGGAGGTTCTTGAGCAGATTATTGACGTTGCAAGAGAGCATGACCTTCTTATCTTCTCAGACGAAATTTATGACAGACTTCTCATGGACGGTGTTGAGCACTACTCAACAGCCGCACTTGCTCCCGACAGAATGGTTATCACAATGAACGGTCTTTCAAAGTCACACATTATCTGCGGCTTCCGTTGCGGCTGGATGGTAATCAGCGGTTACAAGGGTAAGGCAGATGATTATGTTGAGGGCATCTTCCAGCTTGCTGCTATGAGACTTTGCTCAAACGCTCTTACTCAGCTCGTTATCCCTGCAGCACTTGAGGACGATGCAAGCACTCAGGCTATGATGGTACCCGGCGGCAGACTCTATGAGCAGAGAGAAGCTACAATGAGAGAGCTTGCAAAGATTGAGGGTATAAGCTGTGTGAAGAATAAGGGTGCATTCTACGTATTCCCCAAGCTTGACGTTGAGCGCTTCAACATCACAAGCGACAAGAAGTTTGCCTTCGACTTCCTTCACGAAAAGCACATCTTCATCGTTCCCGGAAGCGGCTTTGACTGGGCAAAGCCCGACCACTTCCGTATCGTAATGCTCCCCGAAGCAGAGGAAATGGCACAGGCTATAAGAGACCTTGGCGACTTCCTTTCACATTACAGACAGGACTGATTAAATTCACAATGCACAATGCACAATTAAAAGCACTTCTTCGGAAGTGCTTTTAAAATTGAAAATGGAAAGTTGAAAATGGAAAATTCAACATCACTTAATGTAAAATCAGCACATAGGTAAGTGATTTGTGTCAGCACATCGGTAAGCCAGTTGAAAAGCAAGGTAAGCCGAAGTGAACAAAAAATTAATCGAAAGAACTAACAATGGGCAGGCACAATATTGTGCCTGCCCATTGTTGC
>JAFSEP010000053.1 GCA_017435665.1 Clostridia bacterium
ATAAAGAATAATACAGAAGCGGCTGTGCCGAACTTTTATTATTTCTTATTTATTCTTTATTCATTCTTCTTTTAGGCGAGATTCATCTCGCCGCTTCTGGCACCCCCTACCGGGATCGAACCGATATCTAATCCTTAGGAGGGACTTATTCTATCCATTGAACTAAGGGGGCGTATGTTTGTTGTACGCTTTCCTATTATACCAAATACTGCTCTTTTGTCAAGAAGAAAGGAGGTTTTTTCCACAAACCCGAGCCGACATAATTGTACACAATAAACAAATAAAAATGTTTTTTATTAAATCGTTTCAAATGCTATTGATAAAAACCTGCTTTTCTGCTATTATTATGAAGATAAGTATAAAAATATACAAATCAAAGCAGACTATCCTAAAGGAGTGTATGAATTGGATAAGAAAGAACAGGCTGTGAAGCTGAATTACGGTAAAACCATACTGACCGGTTTCGGTTTCCTTGCAACTTCAATCGCATGGGCAATCTATGACCCGTACATTACAAAAATTCTCAACAAGATTCTTACAGAAAGTGCTTTTGTCACAAGCCTCAGCGAAAAGCTGGCAAGTGCAATTCCCTGGATCGGTGAATTTGCAGAGGCTCAGGGTCAGAGCACCATTTCGGCAACAGGCGGCTTCTCATTGGTACCTCTTTTCATCGGTATCATTATGACCTTTGATAACATTTTCGGTGTTATCTTCCAGCCCACCTTCGGTAAGCTCTCAGACAACTGCCATTCAAAGCTCGGTAAGCGCCGTCCCTTCATCGTAAGCTGCGCTCCCATTTCGGCAATTCTCTTTACGCTTATCCCCATTGTTGCACTTAACACATCAGGCTCATTACAGCTTCCCCTGACAATGATTACGGTTATTCTCTTCGTTTTCTCAATGTCACTGTGGAGAGCTCCCGTTGTTGCTCTTATGCCCGACCTTACTCCTCCCGAGCTTCGTTCGGAGGGCAATGCGGTTATTAACCTTATGGGTGGTATCGGTTCGGCAGTCGGTATGGTTGCAGGTACAATCGGTATTGCACTTTGCACACTTTTCTTAGGTTACAGCAAGGCTGAAATCAAGGCAGACGAAACGCTCTCCTTCCCCTTTGTTTTCCTTGTAGGCTCACTTGTTATGATCGTTGGTATGCTTGTTCTGCTCTTCTTTGTTAAGGAAGAGGACACCAGCATCCGTCTCAAGGGTGAGGCCAACGAATATGCAGACAGAAAGGCCCTCAAGAAGGCACAGAAGGAAGAGGCAAAGAGAAAGAAGGCAGAGCTCAAGGCAATCAAGCTTTCAAAGGGTGAGAGAAAGAGTCTTGCATTTATGCTCGGCACATTGTTCTTCCTCTTCTGCGCTTCAAACGCTATCACAACCTTCTTCTCACTTTTCGCTCAGGAAATCCTCCATATGATTACCTCAGAGGCTACCTTCATTATGCTCATCTTTGCAGTATGCTCAGGTGTGGCAGCTCTTCCTGCAGGTAAGATGGGCACAAAGTTCGGCAGAAAGAAGACAATCATTGCCGGTCTTTCGGTATTCCTTGCAGCCTTCGTGGTATTCTTCGGCGTATTCATCGGTATGCTCGGCAGCAAGAACCTTTCAATCAACAACTATGTTACTGTTAACAACGCATATATCGCAATTGACGAAAACATCAATGCTTATAACGCAGATGTCAGCGATGCTGCTCAGGCTGAGGGCAGAACTCTCACAGATGATGAGGTTCTCAGCATTGAAGGCTACCTTGAATATAAGAAGGGCAGCGAGCAGACAGAAGCAATCAAGGCTTCCTATGAAGCATATGACGCTCATCTTGTAAGCACTCTGGGCGAGGGCATCTATGATGATGTTATCAATATTGCAAATACCGTGCTTGAAACGGGTGCAGAAACCTTTGAGGCAGCTCTGGGAGCTATTGTTGAGACTATTGACAGCGTTACTGCTATCCTGAGAATTCTCATTTATCCCGTTCTTGTTCTCGGCGGTGCGGCCAATATGTTCATTACCGTTAACACACTTCCCCTTGTTCTTGAAATCGGCGGTGTGGAAAAGGTGGGCACATTCACAGGCTACTACTATACAGCAACCTTCTCAGCTCAGATTGCATCACCTATTGTATACGGCTTTATCAGAATGTTTGCAGGCACTTATATGTCCCTGTTCTATTACAGCCCGATTATGTTCGGTATCGCTATTATTCTTATTCTCTTCGTTAAACACGGCGAAGCAATCCCTCAGGATGTTCTTGAGAAGATTGAAGAAGAAAACGCTGACTGATAATAACAGACTGTTTGTCCCCTCTCTTTTGAGAGGGGATTATTTTTGTTTTGCGGAGACAAACTATCATTGACAATCTGTCTTGCGGAATGTATAATTTTTAATGTTGAATTTTGTCACGAAAAGGAAGATGATTATATCTTTATGATTGATTTCAGACCCGTAAGCTTCAAGGACAAGGAGCTTTATGAAAGCTACCTGACGGACATAGAAAGCAGGGGATGTGAGCTTACCTTTGCAAATCTTTGCTTCTGGGGACAGCAGAATATGGCTGTAGTTGACGGACATATTGTTTTGTTTTCGCATTTCGGAGACCTTACCATTTATCCCTACCCCATAGGCAAGGGGGATAAGCGCTCCGTTCTTGATAAGATAATAGAGGATGCCGCAGAACGAGGCATTGAGTGTATTATCAGCAGTCTTAATGAGGAGGCAAAGCATACCCTGGAAACGTATTATCCCGATAAATTCAGGTATTTCTTTGACCCCGCATCCTATGACTATGTTTATTCAATAGACGACCTTGCTGACCTGAAGGGCAGGAAGTATCAGAAAAAGAGAAACCACATCAATCGTTTCCGACAGACTTATCCTGACCACAAGGTTGTTCCCATAGACGGGACAAATATTTCAGAGCTTAAAAAAATGGTTGACCTCTGGTATGAGGAAAAGGCAGCAAAGGGTACGGACGAGGACTACGAATTGGAGAAGGCTGCGATAGAAAAGGCTTTTGAGGGATATTCGGAGCTGGGACTGGAGGGGCTTGTTATTCTCAATGAGGGCAAGGTTCTTGCTCTGACCTTGGGAAGCAGGATGTCTGCCAATACCTTTGACGTGCATTTTGAGAAGGCTCGTTCTGATGCAGACGGGGCATATGCTGCAATAAATCGGGAGTTTGCAAGCTATATAAGAGAGAAGTATCCTGACGTACGCTATCTTGACAGAGAAGAGGATATGGGTATTGAGGGCTTGCGCAAATCCAAGGAAAGCTATTATCCTCACCATATGATTGCCGAATATTGGGCAAGAGAAGCAACACCATCGGAATGATGTGTCTGTTCGGCACTTTTTGTCGGGCAAAATAAGGAGGTGCCGCCTTGAAGATAATTAATCCTGAAACAAACCACATACCTCAGCTTCGTTCCTTATGGAAGGGGGCCTTTGGTGATGATGACGGCTTCCTTGACAGCTTTTTCTCAACCGCTTTCAGTACACAGCGCAGTCGGTGCGTTACGGAAAACGGCAGGGTGGTTGCTATGCTATATTGGTTTGACTGTGAATACGAAGGCAAAAAGATTGCCTATATCTATGCAGTTGCAACCGCAGTCAGCCACAGAGGTCAGGGCATCTGCAATACCCTTATGGACGATACACACAGTCATCTGAGAAGCCTCGGCTATGCGGGGGCTTTGCTCGTGCCGGGAAGCGAAAGCCTTTTCGCCTTTTACGGTAAAATGAATTATAAAACCTGTTGCTACGGAAGAAGGTTCTCCCGTCAGGGCAGAGACAAAGCTGTTGCTCTGATTAAAATCGGCAGGGAGGAATATGCCATTCTCAGGCGCAGCTATCTTCCTGAAAACTCCGTTATTCAGGAAAAAGAAAACCTGAGTTTTCTTGAAACTCAGGCGGAATTTTATAAGGGTGATGATTTTGTGATGTCTGCCTATGCAGAAAACGGACATCTTACCTGCATTGAGCTTCTCGGGAACACAGAAGCGGCATCGGGGATTGTGTATGCCTTGGACTGCACCGAAGGGGACTTTTTCACCCCGGGAAATGAATTGCCCTTAGGAATGTATCTTCCCTTTGATAATTCAGAGAGTTATCCGTCTTATTTCGGGTTGGCATTTAACTGAGCCGCCCGCAGTCGTGGGCGGGGCGGAGCGAAGCTCCGCAGGTCAGCAAGCTGACAAAAGGCGGCATACGCCGCCTTTTCTTGTTTATGCTAATTATAAATAGTCCTTTACGTTCTTTTCATAGTGACCCGTATCCTGGAAATTGTTTTCTGTACGAGTCTGTTCGGGACCCCATGCATATGCAATTTCTTCATATGTTCCGTTTGCGATATTTGCATTCCAGAAGCCGTTCTTAGCACCGAACATGCACCAGTCTGAGCTCCACATACCGTGACCTGTTGCCTTGTATGTCCAGAGCATCCAGCTGTAATTGAGCTTATTCATTGTGCTGAAGCAGTTGCTCCAGGTTGTCTTCTGATGGGGATAGAACTCACCGACCATAAGGGGTACATTGGGGTGAAGTGCTATTGTCAGAAGAAGGAAGAAATTGAAGATAAAGTCTGAGTTGTTATAGAAGTGAACCTGATAAACAATGTTATCCCAGCCCTTGAGGAAGGTCTTGGGAAGGGCGAAGCCCGTCCAGATTGCTTCCATTGTGATAATATGCTTTGTATCTACCTCACGGACTGCATCATAGAGAAGACCGTAAATCCATTCGTTCTTTGCACGTCTTTCAATTTCTGTGCATTCAACGTCGCACATAGGCTCGTTGAGAAGGTCATACATAGCAACTGCGGGGCTGTCAACGTAACGTGATGCGATAGCCTGCCAGAGCTCGATTGTGAGTCTGCGGTATTCTTCGCCTCTTTCGCTCTTTTCATAAAGCTGAGCACCCTGGAAAGCACGTCCGCTGTGGGGAGCATCACTCTGTGAGCCTACTGCTCCGTGCATATCAAGAATAACGTATAACTCACGCTCTGCACATTCTTCGATAACCCAGTCAAGGATTGAGAAATCCCAATCTCCGTTTTCATCGAGAATCTTTGTGCCCTTGTCATCAAAATAGAAGTTTCTGTACCAGAAAGGAACACGGACGCAGTTGAAGCCTCTTTCTTTGATTATGTCAAGGTCGTATTCTGTAATCCAGTTTTCTTCATAGAGCTTTGTAAGCTCGTGGGCCTTTTCTCTGCCGAAGCGTTCTTCAAGGATTTCAAGGATTGTTTCGTGGTCATACTGAACACCCTTGGGAAGCTCGTCGGGGCAGAGCCAGTCCTCGTGGATAAGCCAACCGCCGAGATTTACGCCCTTGAGCTGAACCTCCTCGCCCTTCTGATTATACATCTTTCTGCCCTTTACAGTAAGGAAGTCCTCAGCAGTAAAGCCTGTTACTTCCTCTGTCTCAGCCTTTGCCGTTTCTGCGCTGACGAGAGTCATTGTTGATAGCGCCATCAGGAGAGCAAGAACAAGGCAGAGGGTTTTCTTTAAAATTCTCATTGTTGTTTCCTCCAATTTTACGGTAAAACTTACCTTTTTCAATATTATATATTCCTAAAGGGAAAAAGTCAATATTACTCTTTGATAAGAACCTCTGTGATTTCGCCTACATATATTCTGTGGAAATCTCCGTTATAGCATTTATCGATAATGCTTTTATCAAGGAAGCAGTCCTCCTTCATATCCTGAACATAAAGCTTTTTACAGTTAATGATAATTTCTGCCTGCTCAAAGGCAATACCCTGCTCACACTTAAAAGGCACAAGACCTGTTTCCTTAGCCTTATCGTAATCCCTGCCGCTTTTGCTGCCGCAGAAGGAGAGAGCTTTTCTGTATTCTTCGGGAAAAATGCTGAGGGTGAAGCCGTCATTTTTCTCCATAAATTCATAGGTATATCTCTGAGGACGGACAAAGACGGTGCATACATCCTTGTTCCAGAGCTCACCCATCATTCCCCAGCTTACGGTCATTGTGTTATAGCTGTCTTTATCTCCTGATGTAAGAAGTGCCCATCTGTCATCAAAAAGGCTGACTGCATTTTCTTTCAGGTCTTTAATAAGGATTTTTTTAAACATAGTGTTTCCTCCGTTAATTTTGTTAATTAAATTATATCATAGTTTTATCGAAAGTTTACTCTATTACAACAAAATTTATTTTTATATGCTGTATAATATAAATACCGGATTTATAAAGAGAGAAAATCAAACGAAAAGGAGAAAGAAAAAATGTCAGATTTATTTGTTCCCGAAATTCAGGGTAATTTAAGAAAATTCAGGCTGAGTGTACCTGAAACAATTAACGAAGCAAGCGGTATGCTCGTTTTCGGAAGAAAAATCAAATCGGTGGTTTTTTCAACGGATGTTTCAATTATCCGCAACACAAACGCCGATGCAGTAATCGCCGTTTATCCCTTCACCCCTCAGCCCGTTATCACTCAGGCAGTTATGACAGCGGCAGAAACACCTGTATTTGTAGGTGTCGGCGGCGGTCTTACGAAGGGCTCACGTGTAATTGAGCTTGGTATGCACGCCGAGCATCAGGGTGCGTTGGGCGTTGTTGTAAATGCTCCCACAGCCGACGAAACAATAAAGGCTCTTAAAGAGGTTATTGACATCCCCATTATAGTAACTGTGGTTTCCGATAACTGCAATATTGCAAAAAGGCTTGAAGCCGGTGCGGAAATTCTCAATGTTTCCGGAGGAGCAAGAACTGCAGAGCTTGTGAAGAAAATCCGTCAGGATTTTCCGCAGGTTCCCATTCTCGCCACAGGCGGCCCCACAGAGGACAGCATAAAGGCGACAATAGAAGCAGGTGCTAACGCAATTTCCTGGACACCGCCCTCAAACGGAGAGGTTTTCAAGGATATTATGCAGGCTTACCGTGAAGGAAAGGGGCATCCTGAGTTTTAAACGGCATATCTGAGATAACGGTTAAGAACAGCACAGGTCGGTGGCTTGTGCTGTTTTTTTATATGACATCCCGAACATTTTGCTTTTCGGATTGAACAAAAGTTAAATTAAAATTAATGTTATGAAAAAGACTTGAACTATTTTTGCAAATCGGTATAATAATATTAAAGATAATTAAGTGGAGGAATTTTCTATGAAAAGATTTATTTCTGTTTTACTTGCAATTACTATGCTGGTTGCGATTCTTGCACCTGCAGTAAGTGCAGCAGACGACTGTGTAAACATCTATCTCAAGGGCTACGGCCATGCTCTTTACAGTGCAGACGGTGAACAGATTTACGGTGTTGACCTTGATCTGAGCAGCCTTGAGGATACCCTTGACGAGTTTCTCGTTGAACTTGGTATGGGTAAGCTTACAGGCGATTTCGGTCCTTACTGCGACCGTCTTTATGACCTCATTGCTCCCGCATATGCAAAGCTCAAGCTTGATAAAAACGGAGAGGCAACAGACGGTTCGGGCAGAGATAAGAGCCCCCTTGAAAAGGTTTATGTTACAAATGAAAGCTGGACAGGCGGTTACTACTACTTTGACTATGACTGGAGACTTTCAATCGAATACAATGCAGAGCTTCTTGATCAGTACATTGACCTTGTTCTCGCAAAGACAGGCGCAAATAAGGTAAACCTTATCGGTCGCTGCCTCGGCGGAAACATTATTTCAGCTTATCTTGAAAATGCACCGGAAGAAAGCCTTGCCAGAATCAAGAAGGTTGTAATGTATATTCCCTCAACAGAAGGCGTTGATTTCATTTCAGCACTTTTCTCAGGAAAGATTGTTCTTAACGACAAGGCTCTGGACAACTTTGTTGAATACGGTCTTGCCGATAACGACCTTATCGGCGGCATTGAAGACGATACGATGGAAGCTCTTGTTACAATCGTGAACTTTGTTAACGAAGTTCGTGTTCTGGGCTTCGGGCTTGATGTGCTTCAAAGTATTGTTGACGACATCAAGGGTGATGCTATTGCAAGAATCCTCCGTGATTCATACGCTTCATTCCCGTCATTCTGGGCAATGGTCAATGAAGATGATGTGGAAGATGCCATCAACTTTATTTACAGCACAGACGAACTCAAGGAAGAGTATGACGGTATGATTAAGAAAATCAGATCGTACCACGAAAATGTTCAGGTAAATGCAAGAAGTACAATGCTTGAGCGCATTGATGAAGGTATGGATATAATGGTTATCTCAAAGTATAACTTTGCAAACCTTCCTCTTTCAGATGATGCACTGCTTCAGTCTGACGGTACAGCTACAACAACAGCAACATCTTTTGGTGCAGTCACAGCAAACTTCGGCGAAACTCTCAGTGATGAATATATTGCATCAATGGCAGAAGAAGACCTCAGATATCTTTCTCCCGACAACATGATTGATGCTTCAACCTGCCTTCTTCCCGAAAAGACCTGGTTTATAAAGAATCTTTATCACGGCGATTTCCCCTACGGTCCCGACTATCTTATAGATGCATTCCTTCTTGCAGAGGATATGACAATCGATACATATGAGGAATATCCGCAGTATCTCGATTATGATGAGAAAACAGACACACTTTGGCCTGTAGAAGGCATCGATGACGGTGATATTCACGACACAGGAATAGCGGGAAAGATTTCTGTTTTTGCAAAGTTCCTTAAGTTTATATTTGATCTTATCAAGAAGCTTTTCGGCGGAGAGCTTGACCTTTTCTGATAATCTTATCTGAATAATTTTCCGGCACTCTGTGTATTACGCAGGGTGCCATATTTTTAGTGATTTTATTGACATCAATTATAATAAAGAATATAATTACTCTATATTCAAACCAAAGGAGAAACCCTATGAAAAGAGTTATCAGCTTTATTATGGTTTTCGTGATGTTGCTTGCCCTTGTTCCTGCCGGCAACATGCAGACCGAAGCCAAGGGAAAGGGCGTTATCACAGAGAAAAACCCCGCAGTTATCATCAGAACCTCGTTCACAACAAACGAAAGCTTTAATAAAGGCTGGGGCGGTGTGCATACTGCCGTACCCATAAAGGAAACAGATTGCGCTGTTCTTTATGACGTTATCATATGGCAGGACAGAATTAACCTTTATAAGTTCCCCAACAATGTTGAGGAGAACGAAACGGAAGGATTTGACTTCGGCCTTGATGTCAGCACACCTAAGGGACAGAAGGCATATGTTGAGTGGCGTGAATCATTCTGTCTCAAGAGCGTAAAGTGCAAGAATACCGATGATATATCAAAGTGCAGTTCAACTGCAAGGGATGCATATATAGAGTTCTTCAAGATTATCAATAAGCGAACTCCTTCGGAAAATGTTATTCTCAAGTATTCCGGACACGGAAGCATAGGCTTCTGTAAATGTATGAATATTGAGGATACAAAGAAGCTGATGGAAAAGGGTGTTTCAATCTTCGGTCAGAAGTTTGCCCTTATTGATTTCGGTACAAACTGTCAGTCATCCCATACGGATTATTTTCAGGTTTATCACAGCTATACCGATTATATGCTCACTTCTCAGCTTGACAGCGGCGGTTATCAGATTGATAACTGGGACTATGAGGAATATAAAAAGTATGACGATGACTATAACTATACAAACCTTTTCCGCAAGGGTGAGACTGTTGAGCAGGCAGGCAAGAGGATAGTTGATATCAAGGCTCAGTTCTGGAAGCTTGCCAAGAAAAATATGAAAAAGAATAAAATCAGGCAGTCTATGACCCTGACGGATATGAGTGGCTATACAGAGCTGTGGAAGGAGTTTTACAAGGTTCGTGAAAAGGCCCGTGACGGATACGGCGAGGATATGTACAGGCTGATTGATAAATACGGAGACAAAAATCTCAAAAAGCTGTATAAGAAGTTTGTAATTTATTATAAGGATAACAACGGTTCTGATTTCTTCAAGTGGGATGAAAAGCTCTACGGTATAACGGTGCGCAACATTACCCTTGTTGAGCTTTCAAAAGCTTCCTTTACATATAACGGCAAAGCACAGAAGCCGAAGGTTACTGTAAAGGATACAAGCGGCTATAAGCTTATTGAAGGCAGAGATTATACCGTAAAGTATGCAAAGGGCAGAAAGAGCGTGGGTAAATATAAGGTTACCGTTAAGCTCGGTCAGAATTACGGCGGTGAAGAGGTCTTTTACTTCACCATAAAGCCCAAAAAGACCTCTGTCAGCAGTCTTTCCGCAATCAACGACGGCTTCAAAATCAAGTGGAAGACAAAGGATGCTCAGGTATCCGGTTATCAGGTACAGTACAGCACTAAGTCTTCCTTCTCATCAGCAAAGACCGTTACCGTAAGCGGTAAGTCAAAGTCATCAAAGACTGTAAAGAAGCTCAAGTCAAAGAAGAAGTATTATGTAAGAGTGAGAACCTATAAGACGGTTGACGGGAAGAAGATTTATTCGTCCTGGTCAGCAAAGAAAACCGTCAAGACAAAGTAAGACACAGAATATACCCGGGTCCTCAGATTCGGGTATATTTTTAAGACGGCTACGTTTCAGGTTTGCACCCTATCCCCGAAAGGAGAGAGCTATGATAAAATATAAATGCCTTGTGCTTGACCACGATGATACCACGGTCAGAAGCACTCCCGATATACATTATCCTCAATGGCTTGAAACTCTGGCGCTAATGCGTCCCGACGTGGAAATGGACATTGAGACCTTTATGAGATATAATTTTGAATTCGGCTTTTTTGAAATGTGCCGCAGTGTGCTGAACTTCACCGAAGAGGAAAAGGCGGAGCAGTATGTTCTGTGGAAAAAATACACCGAAACCCATACCGCCTCATTTTATGAGGGTATGCCTGAGCTTATCAGGGATTTCAGGGAAGCAGGGGGCGTGGTATGCGTTGCATCCCATTCCTGCAACAGAAATATAATTGCCGATTATAAGAAAGCAATGGGCGATTTTCTGCCTGATGAGATATATGCCGCCGATCTGGGTGAGGATAAGATGAAGCCTGCACCTTATGCGTTGTATAATATAATGGAAAAGTACGGTTTTAGTGCCGATGAAATCCTTATGGTGGATGACCTGAAGGCAGGCTACGATATGGCGAAAACCGCAGGTGTTGACTTTGCCTGTGCAGGCTGGTCACACTTTGTAAAGGAGATTTCCGATTATATGAAAGAAATGTGCGCAGACAGGTATCTGTCCTCGGTGGAGGAGCTGAGGCAGTTGCTGTTTTCGTGTTGACACATAAAGGCTTTTATGATAGTATTTTTTTGCAAAAGAGTTTGATTTTAAAGAAAAACAGAGGTGGAGGAGATAACTATGAACATAAAATTACCCACATATCCGCTGATAACCGTTGACCCGTTTTTCAGCATATGGTCAAAAAGTCAGAAGCTTTACGAAAGCGACACCATTCTCTGGTGTAACATAAAGAAGCCTGTGAGAGGCTATATTACCATTGACGGAGAAACCCTTCGTTTTATGGGTGCCGGAAACGAAGGCGTTATGGAGCAGAGAAGCATCGATGTTGAGCCTTATGTGACAACTTATGTATTTGCAAACGAAAAGGCTGAGCTTACCGTAAAATTCTGGACACCTCTTCTTATGGATGATTATTATATGCTCGGCAACATCTGCTCATTTATTGATACAGACGTTGAAATAAAGGACGGTAAGGAGCACGATGTCAGCATCAGAATAACGGCTGATGAAATGCTTTGCTGCGGAAAGACAAGGACTGATGTAACAAAGGAAACAAACAGCTATAAGGGTATCAGCTTTGCTAAAATGGGGAAGACGAAGCAGCGCCCTCTTCACGCAAGCGGTGACTGTGTTGCAGCCGATTGGGGCTATTATTATATCTGCGGCGGAAGAGCTGAGACCTGCGGGGACTGCATAGCCGTGACACACAGCGCAACGGTTTCTGATAAGGTCAGCTTTACCACTCTTATGGCGTTTGACGACGTTTATTCAATTACATATTTCGGTGAAAGAATAAAGGGCATCTGGACTGAAAAATTTGCAAGTGCCGCAGAGTCGATTGCTTACTGCCTGGAAAACAGAGAGGATTTGTTTGCAAAGCTTCAGGCTCAGGGCGAAAAAATCCTTGCAGATGCCGAGCCCTTCGGTGAGGCATATCAGAAGGCTCTCACAGCTGCGGCAAGGCAGGTGCTTGCGGCACATAAGCTTATAAGAGATAAGGAGGGCAACCTTCTTTACTTCTCAAAGGAATGCCACTCAAACGGATGCATAAACACCGTTGACGTATCCTACCCTGCAGTACCTATGTATCTCATATACAAGCCTGAGCTTGTCAAGGCTATGCTGACGGGTATTTTCCGTTTTGCACATTCAAAAATGTGGAAATACGACTTTGCTCCTCACGATATCGGCAGATATCCTCTTGCAAACGGTCAGGTATATGCCCTTGCAGGAGGTTACAGAATAAAGAAGCCGAGATATTTTATGAAATTTCAGATGCCCGTTGAGGAATGCGGCAATATGCTTATAATGTCATATGCATACTATAAGGCAAGCGGTGACAAGCAGTTCCTTGAGGAATACTTTGCAACTCTCAACAAGTGGGCTGATTACCTTGTTATGAAGGGCGTTGTTCTCGACACACAGCTTTGCACAGACGATTTTGCAGGTCACAGCAAGAAGAACGTAAACCTTGCAATCAAGGGCATTATGGGTATTGCCTGCTTCCACAGAATATGCGAGCTTCTCGGCAAGGATAGCGCTTATATGGATACGGCGAGAGCATATGCCGATGAGCTTATCGGGCATTGCAGAAGGGTCGGAGGCAACGGACATCTTCCCTTCTCCCTCAACAACGGCAAAAGCTGGAGCCTCAAATATAATATGGTGTGGGATAAGCTGTTCGGCTTCGGTCTCTTTGACGAAAGTATATATAAGGCTGAAAGCGAACAGTATAAGGCTGTTATGAATAAATACGGTGTGCCCCTTGATTATCGCAAGGAATTCACAAAGACCGACTGGATGATCTGGGCATCCTGCCTTGATGAAACAGGAGAGAACACACGACTTGTTTCAGAGGCAATGGTCCGTTTCCTTGAGGACACTCCCGATCTTGTCTGCTTCTCAGATTGGTATGAGACAAAGACGGCAAAGCAAAGCGGCTTTGACCACAGAAGCGTTCAGGCAGGCTTATGGATGGCTATATTGGCAGCTAAGTGATAATTTTTATAAAGAAAAAGCACCTGTATCAAACTTGCAGTTTGGCACAGGTGCTTTTGATGTTGGCTTCTGCAGGAGGTTGGTGGGCGGGCGAAGGTTTGCGGCGAAGCCGCAAACCGCAGGGCGACTTCGTCGCCCTGCGCCCCTGCGTCCCGCAGGGGGCTTCGCCCGCTTACTTCCCTCCGGAACAGATTAAATGCAGCAAGCGGTGCCTGACGGCACCGCTTGCTTTATGTAAGTATAGCGTTATTTTATAATCACTTAGCTGAAGAAGCCTTTCTTGCTTCGATTTCAGCAACAAGCTCTCTCTGACGCTTTTCTGTAAGTGTATAGAAGAACATGGGAACTGCGCAGGCAAACATGCTGATAACGCCTGAAAGGATAAGAACGTTCCAGAGTGCATCGGGATTGCCGACCTTACCTGTTGCAGCATCGATGCCTGCGATGCTCATTGACATAACGCCGATGAATGCGCCCACAGCCATACCGATCTTGTTGATGAGTGTCTGCATAGCGAAGCAGATGCCTTCGCCTCTTTCGCCTGTTTTCCATTCAAGATAGTCAACAGTATCGCCAATCATAGCATATGTCATAATGTTGTTGACACCCTGGGGAATACCGAGGAGAACAAGACCTATTGCGCAAACGATAAGCTTCCAGGGAGCATCGTAGCCTACGAAGTACATAACTGCCATTACAACACCGCCGAAGAGGTGAACGATAACGTAAGTCCATTTCTTTGTGAACTTCTTTGTAAGCCAGGGAACAAGAACGGAAGCAACGAGACCGCCGGGAACAACGAGAAGTGTGATGATACCGTATAAGCCTTCATTCTGAAGAACGTATTTTGCGAAGTAAAGACCGCCTGTGTAGGAATAAACCATTCTTGCGCCACCAAGGATACCTGAAAGAACGATAAGAAGAAGCTCTTTATTCTTGAAGAGGAGCTTGAGGTTATGGCCGAATGAGGGAATGTTATCGTCAGAAGCTGTGAAGCGTTCCTTTGTATTCTTGAAGCCGTAGAAGAACATGGGCATTGCAATAACAACGAATACAACTGCGCAGATGAAATAGATCCACTTGAGAGTATCGGCGTTTGCATCAATATATTCTGTCATAACTGTGCCGACGAAAGCCTTTGCGCCTTCTGCGTCAACACCACGCTCAGCCATAATCTTTGCAATATGTTCAGCGCTGTCTGTGTACTTGAATTTTGCTGTAAGAGCGTCTGTGATAATGGGAACACCCACTGTTACAACACCTGCGCCTACTGTACATGCAAGACGTGCAATTGTGAGGATGTTACCTCTTACTGTTGTGTCATTTGTAAGGCAGGTTGAAAGACCCCAATAGGGAACGTCTGCGACTGTGTAAACAACCGACCAGATAACGTATATTATTGAGATAAGAGCGAATGTGGTCACCGATCTTGCCTTAAATACGGGTAAGAAGCAGAGGATTGTGCAGATACCGATAGGAATTGCCATCCACTTGAGATAAGGACGGCATTTACCCCACTTGGTTCTGGTTTTGTCAACAATTGAACCCATGATAGGATCGTTGAATGCGTCGAAAATACGTGTTGCGAGCATAAGGAAAGCAACTGCCATAGCACCTTCCATAGCACCGATCTTAACGCCCTCTGCACCGAAGAGCAAAGCATCCGTCATAAAGATTGTAAGATATGAGCCTACGATTGTACAGATAAAGTTCTGACCGATACCCGTTATACTGTAAGCAATAGCTTCCTTAGGCTGAACACCCTTGCCGGGAGTTGTGCCAAAGAGCTTGTGAAGAAAGTCTGCCATTTTGAAAACTCCTTTTCATTAATTATTAACGTAAAATGCATTATATCACAGAATAAAATTAAAATCAACAAAATTGACCTCCGAAATCGGATAAATTTTGTTAATTTTTTTGTATGCGGGCGGTTTTCGGCGTTTTTACATTACATCTCGTATTGTGTACGGACAAGTATTTTCCTGTAATAATGTAATACTGAACTTTTTATTAAAACTCCATTATTGTTCCTTTATTTTGTTGACATTTTTGTATGATTTTGATAAAATAAAACCATCTACAGTCGGAAGTCGTTGGTTCATACGGAAGTGAGCGACGGCTCACGCTGAATAAAAGGAGGAAAACACTATGACAGATGCAAAAACCTTAGCGTATATTAACCTTTTCGGTATTTTAGGCGCTTTGGAAAATCTTTGCGAGCTTGACGAAGAAGCTCAGGAATTGCTGAAGGGCAAAAAGCCAATCTCAATCGGCATCGAAGTTAAGGGCGGCCCCAGCGCAACCCTCACCTTCAAGAACAGCCGTTGCAGAATGGAAGAGGGCTGCAGAAAAGACTGCGACGTAAAGCTTCCCTTCTCATCATGTGAAAAGTTCAACGGACTTATTGACGGTACAGTTACACCCATCCCCTCAAAGGGCTTCATTCACATTCCCTTCCTTCTCAAGCAGTTCACAGGTCTTACAGACATTCTCACAAAGTACCTGAGAGCTTCAGAGGAAGACCTCAAGGACGAAGTATTCTTTGAGAAGAGCACAAAGCTTATGTTCTATCTCATCACAGTTGCTATTTCACAGATTGCAAACAACGATGAAATCGGTAAGTTCAGCGCTCATTACGTGCCCGACGGCATTATCGAGGTTGCTATCAAGGATTCAGTTTCCGCAACACTCAGAGTTGAGGACCATCACTTTGTAACAATCAAGCAGAAGCCCCAGTCATACAGATCACAGATGCAGTTCGGCTCAATCAAGCTTGCCCGTGACCTCTTTGACGGTAACGTTAACTCACTTGCTTGCATCGGTGACGGTTCAATCGAAATGCACGGTCAGATCAATATGATTGACAACGTAAACAGAATACTCGACAGAGTAGCATTATACTTAGCATAAGGAGGTATAACGAAATGAGTTTCCCTACATATAACACAGACAAAAGCACTGAGCTTTTCGCAAGAGCAACAAAGGTTATACCCTCAGGTGTTTACGGTCATTTAGGCCCTGCAGAAGGTCAGTTCATTCCCGTTAACAAGTGGCCCCGCTTCTCAGAGAAGGCTGAAGGCTCATACTTCTGGGATGTTGACGGCAATAAGTATATCGACTATATGTGCGCATACGGTCCCAACGTTTTAGGTTATTGCGACCCCGATGTTGACGCTGCAGCTATTGCTCAGATCAAGCTCGGTAACTGCACAACCTCACCCAGCAAGATTATGATTGACTGTGCTGAGCTTCTTGTTGACACAGTTAACTGCGCTGACTGGGCTTTCTTCGCAAAGAACGGTAACGACGTTACACAGGCTGCTATTATGACAGCCCGTGCACATACACACAGAAAGAAGATCATCTTCTTCAACGGCTTCTATCACGGTGTTTCTCCCATGGTTCAGAAGATTGACTATCCGGGCGTTTTACCTGAAGATGTTGCAAACGCTATCTATGTAAACTGGGACGATATTGACGGTCTCAAGCAGGCTATCGAGGAAAACAAGGGCGAAATCGCAGGTCTTATTGCTCAGCCCTACAACCACGGTAACTTCAATGACAACTCAATTTCATCAAAGGAATTCTGGCAGCAGGTTCGTAAGCTCTGCGATGACAACGGTATTATCCTTATCATTGACGACGTTCGTGCAGGCTTCCGTCTTGATCTTGCAGGCTCAGACCATTACTTCGGCTTCAAGGCTGACCTTATCTGCTTCTGTAAAGCTCTTGCAAACGGCTATAATATGTCAGCTCTTTGCGGTCAGGAATTCCTCAAGAGCACAGTTTCAGGTCTTTCATACACAGGCTCTTACTGGATGAGCGCAGTTCCCTTTGCAGCTTGTATCGCAACAATCAACAAGCTCAAGGCTCTTGATGCTCCCAAGCTCTTCCTTGAAAAGGGTACAGCTCTTACTCAGGGTCTTGTCAAGGCAGGTAAGGAACACGGCTTTGACCTTATCGCATCAGGTGCTCCTGCACTCTTCTATCTCAGAATTGCCAATGACAACAGCCTTCTTCTTCATCAGGATTGGGTTGCTGAATGTGTAAACAGAGGCGTATTCTTTACATCACACCACAACCACTTCATCAATGCTTCTCTTTCAGACGAGGATATCAACCGCACAATCGAAATCGCAGAGGAAGCATTCAAGGTTGTTGCAAAGAATCATCCCGAAATTTTCTAAGGCAGAAAACAATTCAAATATAATTAAATTTTTAGGAGGAAATTAAAATGCCACTTTCAAAATCAGAATGGCTTGCCCTTGAAAAGAAGGCTTATGAGCTTCGTAAGCTTACTGTTCAGACAACAGTATGGGCAGGCAGCGGCCACTTCGGCGGCGGTATGTCCGTAATGGACCTTCTTACCGTTCTTTATCACAAGTATCTCAACATTAAGGTTGACGAGCCCCAGTGGGAAGACAGAGACCGCTTCATCCTTTCAAAGGGTCACGCAGCTATCGCATACGCTCCCGTGCTTTGCGACAAGGGCTTCAACGACGTTGAAATGCTCAAGTCATTCAACCTTTCAGGTTCAAAGATGGGTATGCACCTTGACTCAAACAAGGTTGTAGGTGTTGATGCTTCAACAGGCTCACTCGGTCACGGTCCCTCAATCGCAGCAGGTACTGCTCTTGCAGCAAGACTTCTCGGTAAGGACTTCCTTACATATATGGTTACCGGTGACGGCGAGCTCGGCGAAGGCTCATGCTGGGAAGGCTTTATGACAATGAACCACTATGAGCTTTCAAACTGTATCACATTCATTGACCGTAACCACAATATGATTGACGGTAACACAGAAGACGTTATGAAGCTTGAGCCTCTTGCAGACAAGATGACAGCTTTCGGCTTCAACACAATCGTTGTTGACGGTAACAATATCGGCGAGCTTTGCAATGCTATTGACATAGCAATCGAACGCTCAAAGGAAAAGTGTGCTCCCACATGTATTCTTATGGATACAAAGAAGGGCGCAGGTATCAAGTCAATTGAAGGCGATTACACATGGCACTACGGTGCAATCGACGATGCACTCTTCGAGAAGTTCAACAAGGAGCTTGATGAAGATTACAAGGCTCGTTGCGCTCGTGCAGAAAAGGAGGGCAAATAATTATGGCAGGCGGATTTGTTTATACAGCAGTTGACCAGGGTCAGCTTGCTACGGCAGAAATTTACGGTAAGGCACTTTCTGATATTATTATGAAGGATCCCAAGGTTGTTGCTATCACAGCTGACCTTGCAAAATCAACAAAGCTCGGTGACGTTCTCAAGGTTTGCCCCGAAAGAGTTATCAACGTCGGTATCGCAGAGCAGGATATGTTCGGTGTTGCAGCAGGTATGGCAAGAGCCGGTATGATTCCCTTCCTTTCAGGTTTCTCAGCTTTCACATCAATGAGAGCTTGTGACCAGCTTCATACAGACATCTGCTATCAGAATGTTAACGCAAAGATTATTGCTACTCACGCAGGTACATCCTTCGGTCAGGCAGGTTCAACACACCACGCTATTACTGACCTTGCTATCACAAGAGCAATGCCCAACCTTACAGTTATCGTTCCCGCTGACGGCTTTGAAACAGCAAACGCTGTTAACGCAGCTTACGAAAACTTCGGCCCCTACTACATCCGTATCAACCGTGGCTTTGACCGTGTTCTTTATGAGAATCAGGATTACGGCTTTGAGGTAGGTAAGGCAGTTGAGGTTCACGAGGGTACAGATATCACTGTTATCGCTTGCGGCTCCTGCGTATTCCAGGCTCGTGAAGCAGCTAAGTTCCTCAAGAATTCAGACGGACTGAGCGTTCGTGTTCTCAATATGCATACAATCAGCCCCATTGATGTTGAGGCTATTCAGAAGGCAATTTCCGATACAAGAAGAATCGTTACAGTTGAAGATCACCTTGTTACAGGCGGTCTCGGCTCAGCAGTTGCTGAGGTTATGGCTCAGTACGGTAAGGGCTGTGCATTCAAGATGCTCGGTCACAAGAGCTTTGCAATGATCGGTCTTCACGAAGACATTATGTCAGACGCAGGTATCGACGCTAACGGCATCATCGCTGCTGTTCGTGAAACAATGAACGCAGATTTCGAAGAAGACGACAACTGGGACGACGAGTTCTAATATAATTACAAGGAGGCAAACGATATGGCTCATACAAACGAAGCCTTATATTCAAACAAAATCTTTCTCAATGCTGCTTTGCCGCTTGTAAAGGTTATCGCAAACGATGTCCCCTCCCTTAAAAAGAAGTTTGAAAACGCACACGCAGTTATTCAGGTAAGCTGTCTTGACCCCGAGGTTGAGGGCGGCAAGAGAGGTATGCACTTTGTTGTTAACGAAGGCGAATGGCTTGTGCATCCCTGTCTCACAGAGGATCCTCAGATTGAGCTTCAGTTCAAGAGCGTTGAAAACCTCAACGATTTCTTCAAGGGCAACATCACTCCTGCAGGTATTCCCAAAATCAAGGGTATCAAGCACGCAGGCACACTTGTTTCCTTTGTAATGGTGCTTCTCAAGATGGCTAATCTCCTCGGAGCAACAGAGCCTCCCAAGGATGACGCAACAAAGGAGCTTCTCGTAAAGTGCTATTTCTATCTTCTTTCAAGCGGTATCAGCCAGCTTAATAAGATGGGACATCCGGAAATCAAGGATTGGACAACAAAGAGCCCTGACCGTGTTTATGCATTTGCAGTTGACGGTTATCCTCAGGTTTCTGCTTTTATCCGTATCAAGGCAGGTAAGTCAAGAGCAGGCCGTGGCGAATACAAGAGAGCAATGCCTTTCTTCACACTCCGCTTCGACTCGCTTGACAGCGCACTTGGTATTCTTCTGAGCATTGACGATATGCTTGAAGCAACAAAGGCAGGACGTCTTGTTATGGATGGCGGTCCCGAATTCGGTGCACAGATCGGCGGCTTTATGCTTATGATCGGCGACCTTGCAAAGTAAGGGAAAAAGTAAAAAGCATAAATTCAGGCACACCCGTGAGGGTGTGCCTTGGTTTTTGAAGGCTCCCCCTTCAGGGGGAGCCGGCTTTGACGAAGTCAAAGACTGAGGGGGGCCGCCCGCAGTCGTGGGCGGCGTGGGGCGAAGCCCCACAGGGAAACCGGAGAACAGAAGAAGGCAGAAAAAAGCACTCGTCCTTAGGCGAGTGCTTTAAAAAATACAATTTAAAAGCTGAGAATAATATCCCATACAAATCCGGGAATGATAAACTTTAAAATCTTGCCGAGGGTTGTTACGATTGAGGGTGAGAAGAAATCAATTAAATAGAAGGGGATTTCAAAAAACAGCTCTTCAAAGGTAACCTCGTAGGTTTCGTAGCTTTCCGGAGTATTTTCGTCAATTACAAAAACTCTTGCGGAGCGATCATCGCCTCTGCCGTATACGCTGAAGCCTGTGCCGCCGTTATATCCCAGCATAATGCCGTCATCGGTTCTGCCATAGAAGTTGTTGACGTGGTCGTGGCCGAACCAGGCACCTACAATGTCTCCCTTTTCAAGCCAAGCCTGATACTGACCTGTGTGGCTTTCAAGAGGCTCTGAGCAGGGGACCTCACCCATAACTCCGTCAATAACCTTGTCGTTGAGCTTGAACCACTTGAATTCGTCGATGCTGAATACTGCATCGTCGTCTGCTTCGCTGAAGGAAACCCCATCAAGGAGCTGATAGATTTCCTTAACGGGAATGTGCTGGAAAAGAAGAGAAGGGACAACCTCTCCGCCGTTTGCAGCCTTCAGCTCATCGCTTGTCTGCCTGTACCACTCAACCTGATAGGGCTTAACACCCTCATAGCCTGTAAGAAGATCGCTGTCAGCACGCTTGTTATTTGTGTCCATCATATAAATATTGAAAGCGATCTTGTCACCGCTTGAGGACATAATGGGCACATTATATGTACCGGGATCGCAAACGTCATCGGGAACGATGCAGTTTGAATACTGCTTGTAGAATTCCATCTGTTCTGCAGGGGGGAAGATATCGTCATAATCGTGGTCGTGGTTGCCGAATGTTACAATGAACGGAATGTCTTTTTCGTTTATAACATCAAACAGATTTGAAACACACTTTTTGAGTCCCTCAACATCTGCGTTGGGGAAGGTGTCGGTAATCTGATCGCCGTTGAAAACGAGAAGATCGGGCTGTTCCTGCTCGATTGCCGCATCAATAAGCATAATTTCACCGATATCTGTGAGAATTATGTCCTGAGTGTCGTTAAGCTGCATAATTTTGAATTTACCGTCTGTACCAAACTGAAGAGAGCTTGTTGTATTTGCCGCAAAAGCGGGAACAGTAACAGCGAAGCATAATACGACTGCCAAAAGAATGCTTAAAAACTTTCTCATAGTAAAACCTCCGAAAATAGTTTGATTTACGCAACAATTATAAAGCAAAGATACGTTAAAGTCAACACAAAATAAAAACAGCGATGAAAAGAATACTTTGGCTGTATTGTTGACAAAACAAGGGTTTTGTGTTATATTTTTTATCCGGATAATAATTTTGAAAAGGAGATTTCAAAATGGCTTATACAAGAGAAGATATTTTAAAAATAGTTGAAGAGGAAGGCATCCAGTTTATCCGTCTTCAGTTTACAGATATTCTCGGCTCGCTCAAGAGCGTTGCAATCACCTCAAGTCAGCTTGAAAAGGCACTTGACAATAAGTGTATGTTTGACGGATCTTCAATTGACGGCTTCGTAAGAATTGAAGAAAGCGATATGAAGCTTTATCCTGATTTTGACAGCTTCTGCATTCTCCCCTGGAGAGACTATCACGGCAAATCAGCTCGTCTTATCTGTGACGTTTACACAGCAGACGACAAGCCCTTTGTAGGCGATCCCAGATACGTTCTCAAGAGAGCAATCAGCAAGGCTAAGGATATGGGCTTTGAGTTCTTCGTCGGTCCCGAATGTGAGTTTTTCCTTTTCCACACAGATGAAAACGGAAACCCCACCACAAACACAGGCGACCAGGGCGGTTATTTCGATATGGGACCCGTTGATAAGGGTGAGGACTTCAGAAGAGATATCTGTCTTGCTCTTGAGGATATGGGCTTTGAAATAGAAGCTTCCCACCACGAATGTGCACCTGCTCAGCACGAAATTGACTTCAAGTATGACGGTGTTCTCAAGTCAGCAGATAACGTAATGACATTCAAGTACTGCGTTAAGAATCTTGCTCCCCAGCATGACCTTCACGCAACATTTATGCCCAAGCCCGTGTTCGGTATTGCAGGTTCGGGAATGCACATCAATATGTCTCTTTTCAGAGACGGCAAGAACGCCTTTTGTGACGAAAACGATGCAAACGGTCTGAGCAGTATTGCATATAACTTTATTGCAGGTATTATGAAGCATATCCCTGCTATGACGGCAATCACAAATCCCCTTGTAAACTCATATAAGAGACTTGTTCCCGGCTACGAGGCTCCTGTTTATGTTGCCTGGTCGGCAAGCAACCGTAGTCCTCTTATCAGAGTTCCCTTTGCAAGAGGAAACGGCACAAGACTTGAGCTCAGAAATCCCGACCCCTCAGCTAATCCTTATCTTGTTATGGCTGCCTGTCTTTTTGCAGGTCTTGACGGTATCGAAAAGAATATGACACCTCCTGCTGCAGTTGACGGCAACATCTATGATATGACAGCCGAGGAAAGAGCTGAAAAGGGTATCACATCACTTGCGTCCTCGCTTGAAGAAGCCATAAACGCCTTCAAAGGCAGCGAGTTCATCAAGGAAGCCATGGGCGACCACGTATTTGACAGATACGCAAAGGCAAAGACAAGTGAATGGGAAGATTACAGAAACAAGGTTACGGCCTGGGAAATCGAAAACTATTTCATTAAATACTAAGATAAAAAGTGCAGAGAAGTCTTCAGACTCTCTGCACTTATTTTTGGTCGACAAAAAAGCTGAGAGGTGACTCTCAGCTTTAGTTTTTTACCAATGATTTGCACCGCAGGCGCAGACTCTCTTGCTCTGACTGAATATCTTCCAGAAGAATACCTTTATCTTCCAGATGAATCTGGTGAAGCCGTTGCCTGAATGACAGTCGCACTTGCAGGAATTGTCTTCCGGCTCATCGTGGCTCGGTCTGTCATTGAGGCTCTGCTGAGAGAGCCAGGAGATAACTGCATTGTTTTCGTTAAGGGTAATTGAATTTCCCTTTGCATCTGTTGTTTTCATTCCGCTGTCTGAGGGCTGATTGAGAAGGTCGTTTGCAACACCGTATTGAACAGCGTGATTGAAGGCATCATAATAGCCGTATTTCTCAAAAACGGTAGCTCTGCACTTTTCGGGAACATTGGTGTTGTCTTTAACGTTGTTCCAGCCGGGCTTGCCCATTGTGCCGTAGATAGAAAGAGTGTCGTTTTTCGAAAGCACAATCCATATTGGCGTATCGGCCAATGCCTTAGCCTCGGACTTTGAAATGCCGTTATAGGGAACCATTGCAAGAACTGCGCTGAAGCGTTCGGGCTGCTTTGCGGCAATTCTTACGGCACCTTCACCGCCTACGCACCATCCGCCGATGCTGACTCTTGAATTGTCAACATTTTTGCTGTATTTTGCAGAGAAGCCGTCGATGAGGTCGAAAAGCTGATCATCATAATAGTTTGTTCCCCAGCCGCTTACTGCACCGCCGGGAGAGATAGGCATAATGATAAATGCTCCGCCTGCATTTTTGAACCTTGCCTGATATTCGGTGCTTGACCACTTTGCAAAATCACTTCCGTCAAGCTGATGTCCGTTGTAATCTCCGCTGAATTTGCCGTGAAGAATAATTACAACAGGATACTTCGTAGTGTCGTAACTGCCCTTGACAGGTGAGTAATACATATACTCAATTCCGTTTGACTTGTCCTTAACCCACTGATTTTTCAGTGAGGATAAGCCTGCATTAATGCTTACGTTCAGTGCCGATGATGTGAACACTATGCTTACGGTTGAAGCGAGCAAGAGCATACACAGAAAAATTGCTGTTAGTTTTTTCATTACCGTATTCTCCTTTTAATATGATATTTTATGCCGTGGGTGTGTATGTGAAGGTGAAGCAGTGAGAACGGATAGCACCTCCGAGAACGTCGAGTCTGAACTTGTTACCCGTAAATTTCTGAGTGCCCACCTTAATATATGAAACATAACCTGTATTCTGGTCAATACAGCCGTCGTGTGACTCTATTGTCAGCCAGGTTGCCGGATCGCCTGTCAGCTGCATATTTGTCTTTGAATAAACAAGTGCAGCAAGCTCATCGCTTGTGAGGGTTACTGTTGTTTTGTATTTCTCCATTGTGCAGTCGCCGTAGCTGGGTCTGCCGCCTGAAAGATAGGGAACCTGACCTCCTGCAAAAGCGTTTGCAAAGGATGTTGTCTTGCCTGCGCTCATAGCGTGATAGAAGGTCTGACAAACCTGACCGTTATACGTGATATACTGACCGATTACTGCATCAACAGCCTCGTAAGCCTCTTTGGAGGGAGTTTTATCAAAGGCGTGAGCCGTAGTAGCAAGGGTGAAATTGCTGTATTTTGCAAAGGTGTATGCCGCAACTGCCTGAGCCTTGAGAGCTTCCTTTTCATATTTAGCACCCATTTCCGATTCAACGGTGATGGCAAGGTAGTCTCTTGTGGTATAGGTGGTGCCGCCGAAGTTCACCGTTTCGGGATAAACGTCGCCCATAACAAGGCTTGTGCCGTAATAGTACATTGCAAGGATTTCAAGATAGTTCCAGCCGATACCTGCATAGTAGTTTGCGCCCTCCTGACTGAGACCTACACCGTGGCCGTAGCCGTATACCGTGAAGGTAAACACACCCTTCTGAGAGGGAACAGCGGGATTTGTGGCCTGAACGGTTATATCTCCTGCCGTGGGCTCGTTGGGATAGCTGTAGCCCGGGTCTGTTGTAAGAGGACCTGCAGGGCCCTGACTGTTAAGCGTAATCTGGGGGATTGATATGGTGGGCGCCGTGGTGGTTGTTGTATCGGAGGTGGTGTTGTTCATATCGATGTTCAGCGTGCCGTTAACGTCCTGTGAGGGCTGAGTGGTAGGCTCTGAGCTTCCGAAATACGACCATACCATAATAACTGCAGCGATAATTGCAATTGCAGCAAGGGCAACGCTGCCGATAATTATCATCAGCTTCTTTTTCTTTTCCTCGTCAGCGGTTGTATCGGCCTGAATACGCTGTTCTATTTCCATATCCTCGGTTTTGGCATTTATGGTTTCAAACATAACCGTGAAGGCGTGAGGAATCAGTGTCTTGATACCCTCTTCACTTGTTGTGGAAACACGCTTTGCTCTGGCTGAGGTGCCGTCGTGAATAACAATGTATGAGAAATAGGTTTTCTTTTCGTCCTTCTCCTCCTCAAGAACAGGGGAAACGGCAACAGCAAAGTCAACCTCGTTATTTTTAAGGGCGAGACGGGTTTTTTTGGCAAGAACGACCTGAGGCTCGTAGCTCTCCTCGTTTTCGAAGCTTTCGTCGCAAAGGATAATGGCATCGGACATACCTTCAACCTTTTTACCCATCGCTGTTATATAGCTGTTAAGCTCGCCACCGCTTACAAAGGCAACAGTCTTATCAAGCTGAATGAGAGAATACACAGCCTTGCCTGCTACGGTGAGGGTGTCCTCAAAGTCTGACAGGTCAACATCGGGCTCTGCTTCCTCCTCGTCCTCGTCCTGCACGGCTTCTTCGCCGTCAGCCTCATCGGCAGAGGGCTCGTCCTCGGAGACGGCTTCCTCATCGCCTTCTTCGCTGTCTGAGAAGATAATCTTCATTCCTGCATCGGTAGGCTCTGCTTCTTCTTCGGTTTCCTTGGGAGTCTCCTCATTTGCAGCAGGAACGCCGACCTCCTCAAGAATATATCCGAGAAGCACGTCAAGCCTTGTTATATCAAGGGGGACAAGGATTATTTTTGCTCCGTTTGAAAACTCAACGCAAAAGCCGCTGTAAAGACCGTCTTCGGTGAGGTATATTTCTCCGTCAGCAGGTACGATACAATGATTTTCCATATCGGGCACCTTGCCTGCAGCGGTTTCACTTGCATTCTTTGCAATAGCCTCTGCAACGTCGGGGCTTGAAACAGATTCAAGTCCCAGCTTGCCCATAAGCTGCTTCTTTATAATATTGTATTCCTCGTTTTCTGCTGCCGCAACGATTGTGTGTTGCTCGTCAACGGCTATCTGCACAGCATCAAGAAACTCGTCAATATCATCATATTTTCCGATATTTCCTTGTTCAAGGCCAGCCTTTTCAAGCTCTGTTTCGATTTTTTCAACTGCATCGGCAGAGAGATTCAGAAAACCCTGGAGTGAAATCAATTTAAGCATTTTTATTTTCCTCCGTTAACTTATTCACCGTAATAATACCATTTTTCGGCATCCAGATACGGATTTTTCTTTTTATCCTTCTTTTTCTTTCCGTACCATGCCTGAGGATAGTGAGGCTTTTCGTTTACCTTTGCCATTGAGGTATCAACCTCGGCACTTTCTCCGGGACGTACCATTCTGGCAACAACAACGAAGCGGGCACTGTCGAAATCGTATGCGCAGGTGGAAAGAGTGAGAATTTTGTCGCTGGGGATAACGTCAACACCTGTATCGTAAAGTGAGCGTTCCTTGAGAAGCTCAATGTACTTCATAAAGTCGGTGTTGCTTTCCAGCTTGGTGAAGTTATAGGGGAAGACGTAATCGTTATCGTCCTCCTTGTCCGCATTGGTTATGAAAGCGGCAATAATCTTCCATTTATAGGTTCCGTATATGGTGTCAAACTGCACCACGGGCGCATTTTTATATCCCGAAAGGGTTTTATATTTATTCAGGGGAGCAAATATAGAGCCGTCAGACATATTGTGACCGTAAATGACCGTGTTTCTGTCAAGGGTCTCCATATTGTTCTCTGTGGGAACAAAGGGACATCCGTATTTTGAGCTTTTCTTATAAATGTTTCTGCGAAGGTAGTATTCCTTTTCCTCGCTCTGAAGAACGGGAAGTCCCACTCCCAGCTCATTGATGCTGATGTAGCCTACGAAGTCCTGATTTATGGCATAGAATTTTGCATATTTCAGCTGAATTCCTGCCGGGAAAACCACGTCGGGATTTTCCTTTTTGAGAAGTGCCCACTGTTCTTCAACGGTGAGGGGCTTTGTTGTGCTTTCCTCGGAAACCGGTTCGTCGTCCTTGTCGCTTTTTTCCGTTGAGGGAGCCTCTGTTATGATAAGCTCGTTAAGGTCGGCGGTGAGCTGCTGATTTTCTCTGTATTGCATATACTGATGAAGCAGAACACCTATGGAAATCACCATAGCCGTAAGGGAAACTGCAAGAACGCACCGTCTGACAATTTCTGCAGCTCCCGGCTTTTTCTTTTTTGCGGGAGAGTCAACGAAAATCTCCTCTACTTCCATAGAGTCGATATCGTCAAGGGCAACATCCTCAGCCTTGGGCAGATTACCGCTTTTTATATATTCGTTGTATCTGCGCCTGAGGATTTCTTTTTCGTCAAGCCTTGCATCCTCTGTAACAATCTCAGGGGCAGGTCTTTTCTTGGGGTATGCGTTTCTTTCCCTGAGCTTCTGCTCAAAGGCGTGCCCTCCCGTATGGGCATTTGGTGTGCTTTCACCTTTATTTTCCCGTGAAGCAAGGGGATTTGCTGACTTATATGCTTCAACGGTGAAGCCTGTATATTCACGCTTGGCACCCTTTTCGGGAGCCTCATAAATAATCCTTGTTCCCGGCGAAGCCGTCTTTTCGGCCGGCGGTGCAATCAGGTCTTTTTCCTCTGCTGCGATCTCAGATACTGTGTCTGCACCTTTATTTTCGCCTTCAGGCATACCTGAAAAAATATTGTTGTCTTCAAAGATTTCCATTGTCCCGCCTCCTTTCAGCCGTGAAATTGCGAAATGAACTCCTCTGCATTCTGCCCTGAGGACAGCCTGCAGCCGTGATTTATATAGTCAATAATCATTTCAAGAGCAACAGATGAGGAGAGATATCTGTTATAATCCCTCACGCCGTCGCCTTTGAAATCGCTTCTGATTTCTCTGACCTGAACCTTATCTCCGTCATAGAGCGCCACATAAACAAGACCTACGGGCTTATCAGTGCCGTCACTTGAGGGACCGGCAATTCCCGTTATACCCACAGCTATGTCGCTCTGAGCCTGATGCTTTGCTCCTCTTGCCATTTCGCAGGCAACAACAGCGCTGACAGCACCGTATTTTCTGAGCATATCCCTTTCAACAAAGAGGAGCTTCTCCTTGATTTCGTTGGCATAGCTTATGATGCCGCAGTGAAAAATCTCCGAAGCACCTGACACGTTGGTTATTCTTTGGGAAAGAAGTCCTCCCGTGCAGGACTCGGCTGCGGCGACGGTTATGTTCTTTTCTCTGAGAAGCCTTACGGCTTCGGTTTCAAGCGGAGAAAGGTCTCCGTTATAAAATCTGCTCCCTGCGAGCAGCCTGTCTGTATTCAAGCAAATCGCTTCCTTAATAAAATTACTCAAATCAGTTTATGGGCTCATATCTTGTTTCGGCTATTGCCTTTTCCATAAGCTCCTCCCAATCAACAAGAGCCTGAGCCTCCCTGACCTGCTCAAGAGTAGGTCTTGTTCGGGGGTGTCTGGGTGTGAACACCGTGCAGCAATCCTCGTAGGGAAGGATTGACGTTTCGAAGGTATCTATCTGTCTTGCGATTGATATGATTTCCTGCTTATCCATACCGATACACGGTCTGAATACGGGCAGGGGTGTTGCTTCGTCTGTTACGCCCAGAGCAAGAAGGGTCTGACTTGCAACCTGACCGAGACTCTCACCTGTGATGAGAGCGTGACATTCGTCCTTTTCGGCAATTCTTGTTGCAATTTCCATCATAAGACGGCGCATAATGAGAGTGAAAAGATCCTCGGGGCACTCGTCCTTGATTTTTTCCTGAATTTCGGTGAAGGGAACAACGGCAAAGTAAATTCTGCCTGCGTATTCGCTGACCTTCTTTACAAGGTCTCTTACCTTCATCTCAGCCTTCATACTTGTATATGGGGGTGCTGCAAAGTGTATTGCAGTAAGCTGAACGCCTCTTTTTGCCATCATATATGCGGCAACGGGGCTGTCGATACCGCCTGACATAAGCACGGCTGCCTTGCCTGCCGAGCCTACGGGCATACCGCCTATACCCTTTATCTGATTGCCTCTGACATAAGCTCTCTCACGGATTTCAACGGTTATCTTCAGGTCGGGATTATGAACGTCAACCTTTATATGAGGATAATTTCTGAGAATGTGAGCACCCACCTCACGGCTGATTTCGGGAGAGGTCATTGAAAACTTCTTGTCGCTTCTTTTTGCCTCAACCTTGAAGGTCTTTGCAGCCACAATCTGCTCGTGGAGATACTCCTTTGCAGTAGCCTTGATGCTTTCGATATCCTTTTCGGCAATAGCTGCTCTTGAAAAGGCAACGATGCCAAAGACCTTTTTGAGTCTTTCAACTGCTTCCTCGAAATCCACGTCCTCGCTTTCGGCCTCAATGGCAAGAGCTGACTGACTTCTTGTGAAGGTGAATTTTCCCAGGTCACGGAATCTGAATTTTATGTTTTTGATGAGCTTATCCTCAAAGTTTACTCTGTTGAGGCCCTTGAGAGCAAGCTCGCCTTCTTTTAAAAGTATAATTTCTTTCATATGTTATAATCCTTATCTTCGGCGCAATACCTTCTGCGCAGTCTGTATTCCTTTTATAAATAAATCAAGCTCTTCCTCTGTGGTATATCTTGACATAGATATTCTCAATGCGCTGTCGATTCTTCCGTTATCAAGACCGAGAGCCTCCAACACATAGCTTTTGTGCCCCTTTGCGCAGGCTGAGCCGCTTGAAACGCACACGCCCATATCCGAGAGGAGATTGAGCATAGGCTCTGAGCGCAGACCGGGAACGGATATATTGACGATATAAGGAAGTGCATCCTCCGTAGAATTTATGCACACTCCTTCAACAGCCTCCAATTTTAACAGAAAATCGTTTCTTAGGGTTGTCATCTTTTTTAACTGCCCGTTAATATTGGGTAACTGTTTTATTGCTTCGCCGAAGCCTGCAATAGCGGGCATAGCCTCGGTGCCGGGACGTATCTGCTTTTCCTGTTCGCCGCCCAGAGTGACGGGATTTATGCGGACACCGTCCTTTATATAAAGTGCGCCTGCACCCTTGGGACCGTGGATTTTGTGAGAGGAAACCGTCATAAGGTCAATACTCATAGCTGAGGGCTTCAGGGGAATTTTGCCGAATGCCTGAACCGCATCCACGTGAAGCAGGGCAGGGGAGCCCTTTTTGTTTATAATGCTTTTCACCTTGTCGAAGGGCTGAATTGAGCCGACCTCGTTGTTTACAGCCATAAGGCTGACGAGGATTGTGTTTTCGTCAATCTCTCTTTCCAGATCCTCAAGTCTTACCCTTGCGTTTTCATCGCAGATAAGTCTTACAACCTCAAAGCCGTCTCTTTCAAGCATATCCATAACATTCATAACGCTGGGATGCTCAATAGATGAGGCGATAATTTTTCTTCCCTTACGTCTGTTTTTACTGACGGCACCCTTTATTGCAAGATTGTTGGCTTCTGTTCCGCCCGAGGTGAAAAATATTTCCTTCTTCTGACAGCCGAGAGCCTTCGCAAGAGTCTCCCTTGCTTCCTCAAGAATATTGCAGGCGTTTATCCCCATAATGTGCAGGGACGAGGGGTTGCCCCAATTGTTTTCCATGCAGTCACACATTTTGCTTACAGCTTCCCTGCAGACCTTGGTGGTTGCGCTGTTATCAAGATATGCAATCAAAGAAAATCACCTCCGCAAAAGCAACAAAGCATATTGCTCCATAATAAACCAATTTATTATACTATAATATGTTATCTTTTTCAATGGAATAAGGAATATATTAGGTATAATTTTTCAATTTGTTCAAAAAATAGTCAGGGTGATTACTATGATTAAAACAAAGCTTTCAAGAAATCAGATAAGGCTTATATCCTTTGCTCTCTTTACGGTGGCTGTGCTTTCTGTTCTTTGTTTAAAGTTTTATCTTTCCGCAAAGACCTGCAGGCTTCAGCTCGAGCTTACCCGTCAGCATGCAATGACAGAGCTTTGCGAGAGCATGGACGCCATTACAACAGCCCTGCAGAAAACCACCTTCACGGCATCGGAGACAACTATGGAGAAGCTTTCTGCTTCACTTTCGGGCGAGGCAAGGTGCGCCAAAATTGCTCTGAGCGAAATCAGCGACGACCTTTACACAGATGATATCTATAAATTTTTATCTCAGGTGGGGGCATACACGGGAAGCATTACCACGAAGCTTTCCTCAGGCTCAGCTCAGGAGGACGCTCATAACCTTGCAAAGCTTCTTTCTTATTCGCAAAGCATAACCGAAGCTCTTGAAAGGGTAGCATCCGATTATTTTGACGGTACGGTTACCTTTGAGCAAAGCCGCCGCAGTCTGCAGTTTTATGAAAATGAGGCGCCCGAGCTTTTCTCGGCAGCGGTGACGGATTTGCAGCAATCCTTTACGGATTACCCTACACTCATATATGACGGACCTTTCTCTGACCACCTGGGAAACAAGGAAAGCGTATACCTGAAAAATGCAAAAGAGTATTCAAAGCAGGAGGCACTAAGCTATGCGGCACAGGTGCTTCAGGTTGATGAGGGCACTCTCAGGGATATGGGTGACGAGGAGGGCGCTGTTCATCTTTATTGCTTCTCCTCAGGCAATAAAACAATCGGCATTACAAAAAAGGGCAGACGGGTATGCTATATTCTTGATTCGGGCTATGCGGGAGAAAGCTCCATAGACGAGGAAACTGCTGTATCAAAGGCAAAAGACTACCTCAGTCAGCTGGGCTACAAATCAATGACAAGCAGCTATTATTCCGTTTATGACGGGGTATGCACCGTTAATTTTGCATATAATCAGAACGGTGTTATCTGCTATCCTGACCTTATAAAGGTAAGCATTTCTCTGGACTCAGGGGAAATGGCTGCTCTTGATGCAAGGACCTATCTTGCCAATCATACCGAGCACAGCACTGATTTTACCCTGACCGAAGCTGAGGCAAGGGCAAGGATAAACAAGGCTCTTGATATAATAAGTGTCAGGAAATCTGTTATACCCACCGAAGCTGAGACGGAATATTCCTGCTATGAGGTGCATTGCAGCGATACTCAGGGCAACGAGGCTCTTATTTATATCGACGGAAAGACCGGTCAGGAGAGGGAAATTCTTCTTATGACCTATTCGGACGGCGGGGTGCTGGTGAAGTAAGGGTGTACTGAAAGCAACGGCAGACAGCGACGGCGTAACCGCCGCTTAGTTGCCGTTGCTCATTTATGCAGAAAAAATCGACTTTCGTCTATTTCAACATATTTTTGCCGTCTGTTTAGTGCAATCTTTACAAAAATAATCCCTGTTAATGAAAAGCACTTGAAAAAATCCCTTAAAAATGATATTATCCATAGGATAAGGTGACGAGTGTAATCCGAACCTGCCCAAAAGCGTGAATTTTTGCGGCTTTTCGGCGTTTCGGATTTGAAAGGCGGCAGCCTGTCGGCACCCTCAACATCCAAAAATCCATCAAAAATTCGCACTTTCGGGTCGAAGATTTTTTGCGAATCGGATTTTTGGCATATCAAGGCACAAAACGCAGTAAATCCTGCCGGATTTACGAGTATTTTAACGAAGAGATGACGGAAATCCGCACCGCAAAAAACAGGTTCGGATTACACTCGTCACCTTAAATTTGTAAAGGAGATGTCAGCGTGGCTAAGAAAGAAAAGGTTAAGGCTGAAAATCAGCATCCGAATAAAATCGGCTTGAAGGAAGCTCTCGGCTATATGCTGGGTGAAGCAGGAAATATGTTCTCACTTACATATGTTTCATCCTTCCTCAAGATTTTCTATACCGACGTATTGAAGATTGCTCCCACCAGGGTTGCTAATCTTTTCCTTGTCAGCAGACTCTGGGACGCAATAAATGACCCCATGTGGGGTGCACTTGTTGCAAAGAAAAGGCCTACAAAGGACGGCAAATACAGACCGTATCTTAAATGGGTGACAATTCCTCTTGCTCTGACTCAGCTTCTGTGCTTTGTTAATTTCGGAGATTTCACAACAAACGAAACCCTGGTTCTTGCTCTGGCTTATGTTACATATATCGCCTTCGGTATGATGTATACAGGTATGAACATACCTTTCGGCTCATTGGCTTCCGTTATTACCGATGACCCTGACGGACGTTCTCTCCTTTCACTTTTCCGTGCAATCGGAAGCGGTGTAGGCGGTGCAGCCCCCCTTCTTCTGGCACCGTTGATTATTTATGACAGATTCCCCGACGGACAGGGCGGCACATACGATGTTGCAAACTCCAAAAAGATGCTTATCTTCGGAATCATCATGTCAGTTTGCGCCATAGTGTTCTACTATGCCTGCTTCTTTACAACAAAGGAAAGAGTTCCCTCAGAGGCAGAGCCTAAGGTTGATATGAAGGCAACCTATAAGGGAATGTTTACAAGCAGACCCTTCGTTGTTCTTGCTCTTACGGGTATTCTTATCAGCGGTCAGCTTCAGTTTGCTTCGCTCAATCAGTATTTATATAAAAACTATTTCTGTAATACAGACCTTTCAACAATAGGTACAATCTGCACCTATCTTCCCATGGTCATCCTTATGCCCTTCATTCCCAAGCTTTCAAAGAAGTTCGGTAAGAAGGAAATCTGCGGAGTGGGTACGGCTCTTTCGGCTGTGGCTGCGGTTGCAACCTATTTGATTAAGCCGGGCAGAGACCAGGCATGGCTCTATATGGTGCTTCTGTTCATCATCGGCTTCGGCTATTCATTTGTATCAGCAACCAACTGGGCTGTTGTTGCAGATGTTATTGACTATCAGGAATTCAAGACACATATCAAGAGTGAAAGTGCAGTTTATGCCGTTTACACCTTCTGCCGTAAGTTAGGTCAGACTGCCGCAGATTACGGCGGACTTACTCTTCTTGCAAAGGTAGGCTACGACGTGTCAGCGGCCACCTCGGGCTATGTTGAGGGTGTCAGCGAGGGTATTCTCACAATCTGTACGGCAATTCCTGCCGTTACATATACCCTTATATTCCTTCTTTATCAGTTCGGTTATCCTCTGACAAAGAAGCGACTTGAGCCTGTATATGAATATATCCGTCTCTCACACGAGGAGGCAGCCGCCCGTGCAGAAAGCGAAGGCTGATAAAAATGCTCATTACTTTTATCCGATTGATAAAAGGGGAAAATAAACTGAAAGTCTGTGCTTGTCACAGACTTTCTTTTTTGCGCTACGGAATAATCCTTTATATACCTCGGAAAATTAATACTGTACACATTGTTTTAATTAAAACATATTGAATTTTTATGGGATTTTTAGTACAATATATTGTCAATAAAATTTTTGAAGAGGAGAATAAAAATGCGTTACGAAAACGAAATCTGTCAGGGCTGCGGTAAGATAATGCATGAGGGTGAGGATATTGTTGTCTGTCCCGAATGCGGCACACCTCAGCACAGAGAATGCTATAACGCAGAGAACAGATGCGTAAACACACATCTGCATGAGGACGGATATGTGTGGAGACCCAAGCACACCGAGGAGACTGCAGAGAACTCTGCCCCCGCAAATGCTGAGGTTGAGAAAATCCTTTGTCCTTTCTGTCAGCACCAGAATCCCGCTGATGCAAAGGAATGCGAAAACTGCGGTCAGCCATTTGAGCTTTTCGGAAAGAGTATTTTGCCCTCAGGCAAGAAGAATTACGGCGGTAGTGATGACGACTTTCAGTATGCCTATAAGCCGCCTTTTAAGGTGGATGAGCCTGAAATCAGCGAAAACGCATACCGTGCCCCTATCGGCAGCGGTAATGAGAGCAATTTTTATTTCAACGGACATCAGCTCAAGGGCGAAATAGACGGAACCGAAAACAAGGATATGGTTCTGTATCTGAGAACATCAGTTCCCGGATATCACGAAAAATTCAGGAAAATACAGAACGGCAAAAGGACCTTTAACTGGGCGGCGTTTTTCTTTATGCCCTATTGGTTCTTTTACAGAAAGCTGGTAAAGCCGGGAATTATCTTTGTTTCTCTTACGCTTCTGCTCTCAGTTCTGTTTTATAACCCCATGTCGGAATATATGGATATTATGGCTCAGGCAGCTTCTCAGACGGCTGCTGCGGCAGAGTCCAGACAGGACAGCGAAGGTGCAGCTGCGGTTGATGCCCTTCTTGAGAAAACCGAAGAGCTTATGCCTGCTATTATGGCATATGCAGGGCTGACAATGCTTCTGAGAATAATCGCAGGTATTATTGCAGATAAAATGTATATGAAAAAAGCAGTTTCCGATATACGTGAGATTAACGGCAGTCTGGCGGACAGTATGAATGAGCAGCAGGATAAGTATCTTGCTTACACTAAAAAAGGCGGCACATCAATCGGCTATACCGTGCTCGCTTACGGTGCCGAATATATGATATCAATGGTGATATCGGGAATACTGACGGGGATGTTTTAAATGAAGAATACAGTAATATTTGACCTTGACGGAACACTTCTCAATACCCTTGAGGACCTTGCAGACAGCGTGAACTTTGCCCTTGCGGAATACGGCTGTCCTTTGCGAAGCTATGATGAGGTGCGTTCCTTTGTGGGTAACGGAGTGAGAATGCTCATAAAAAGAAGTGTACCTGAGGGTACACCTGATGAAAAATATGAAAAGATATTTTCCTGCTTCAGAGAGCATTATCTTGTAAATATGTATAACAAGACAGAACCCTATGAGGGTATAATTCCGCTGCTTGAGCTTCTCAGGAAAGACGGATATAAAATCGGTGTGGTTTCAAACAAGCTGGATGAGGCGGTCAAGGAGCTTTGTGACGACTTCTTTGAAGGCTTTATTGACTGCGCAAAGGGCGCAAGAGGTGAAGCAGACAGAAAGCCCAACCCTGAAAACGTTTATGCCTGCATGGAAAAGCTCGGCAGCGAGAAGGCAGACTGTGTTTATGTGGGTGACAGCGAGGTTGACCTTCAGACTGCCCTTAACGCCGGAATTGACTGCATATGTGCAAGCTGGGGCTTCCGGACGGAAGCAGAGCTGATATCGGCAGGTGCAGTAAGCATAGCGCACACGCCAACGGAAGTTACGGAATTTTTGAAATAAGGGGGCGGAGAAATGGCATCACCTCTGGCAGACAGAATAAGACCGAAAAGCCTTGATGATATTGTGGGACAGAAGCATATTCTCGGAGAGGACAAGCCCCTTCGCAATATGATAGAGGACGGCAACATAGCAAACCTTATATTTTACGGACCTTCGGGCACGGGAAAGACTACTCTTGCTGAAATTATTGCAGGAAAGACAAATAAAAAGCTGCACAAGCTTAACGCAACTCAGGCTTCAACAGCACAGATAAGGGAGATTGTTTCTCAGCTTCACACCCTGCAGGCTCCCAACGGAATACTTCTGTATCTTGATGAAATTCAGTATTTCACAAAGAAGCAGCAGCAGACCCTTCTTGAATACATAGAAAACGGCGATATCACTCTCATTGCATCCACAACGGAAAATCCCTATTTCTATATCCATAGTGCAATCCTTTCACGAAGCACGGTTTTTGAATTCAGAAGTGTGGAAAAGGAAGAAATTGCAAAGGCTTGTAAAAGGGCGTTCAGAATTATTGCAGAGGGATATGAAAGTGAATTTGAGGTTGAGGACGGAGTCTGTGAATTTATCGGCAGGCTTGCAAACGGTGACGTAAGAAAGGCTCTTAATACAGTTGAGCTTGCAACATTGTCCACAAGAAGCGTTGACGGAAAGCGGCTTGTGACTGTTGAGAGAGTGGGTGAGCTGACACAGAAAAGTGCCGTGCATTATGACAGAGACGGAGACTATCACTATGATATTCTTTCAGCCTTTCAGAAGTCTATGCGAGGCTCGGATACAGATGCGGCACTTCACTATCTTGCAAGGCTTCTTGAGGCAGGTGATCTGCCGAGTGCAACGAGAAGGCTTCTTGTCTGCGCCTGCGAGGACGTGGGACTTGCATACCCTATGATTATACCCATAGTCAAGGCGGCAGTTGATACTGCTCTTATGGTGGGGCTTCCTGAAGCGAGAATTCCTCTTGCAGATGCGGTTGTCCTTGTGTGCAACAGCCCCAAGTCAAACAGCGCATACCTTGCCTACGATATGGCGGCGGCTGACGTGAGAAAGGGCAAGGCAGGGCCCATACCCAGACAGCTTCAGAATATGCACTATGACGGTGAGGATAATCAGAACAAGGGTCAGTTTTATCTTTACCCCCACGATTATGAAAATCATTATGTACGTCAGCAATATCTGCCCGATGAGCTTAAAAACCGTAAATATTACGAATACGGGGACAATAAATACGAGCAGGGCAGTAAGGCATATTGGGATAAAATAAAAGGAGAGAAATAAAATGGATATAAATGCACAGCTTGCCGCTGAATTTCATCTGCAGCTATGGCAGGTGGAAAACACGGTAAACCTTATTGATGAGGGCAACACCATTCCCTTCATCGCCCGATACAGAAAGGAAGCACACGGTACACTTGATGACCAGGTGCTCAGAGAAATCAATGACAGACTTGAATACCTGAGAGGTCTTGAAAAGAGAAAGGAAGAAGTCATTTCTTCAATCGAAAACCTCGGTATGATGACAGATGAGATAATGGAAAGTCTCAATAAGGCCGTAACCCTTGCAGAGGTTGAGGATATTTACCGTCCTTATAAGCCCAAGAGAAAGACAAGGGCATCTGTGGCAAGAAGCAGAGGGCTTGAGCCTCTTGCGGATATGATTTTTGCTCAGGAGACAGACTGCCCGTCACCTCTTGAAATGGCGGCAGAGTTCGTAAACGAGGAAAACGAGGTACCCACAGCTGAGGATGCACTTCAGGGTGCTATGGATATTATTGCGGAAAACCTTTCCGACGATGCCAACATCCGCCGCAGACTGCGTAACCTCTTTACCGTCAGCGGTGTTATCACCGTCAAGGCAGCTGATCCCGATGAGAAGAGCGTATATGAGATGTATTACGATTTTACGGACACCGTGAACCGTATTGCAGAATACAGGGTGCTTGCCATTGACCGTGGTGAGCGAGAGGACTTCCTGAAGGTCAGCGTAAGTCTTGATATGGTCAAGGCGATGAACGTTATGCATTCTGTTGCAATTCTCAATAATAACTCGCCCTGCACACAGACAATTCTTGATGTATGCGATGACAGTTACAGCAGACTTATATATCCCTCAATAGAAAGGGAAATCCGTTCAATGCTTACCGAAAAGGCGGCAAAGGCAGGTATCAAGAGCTTTTCGGATAATCTGCGCCCCCTCCTTATGCAGCCTCCCGTCAAGGGTAAGGTTGCTCTCGGACTTGACCCGGGCTACCGAACAGGCTGTAAGGTGGCTGTTGTTGACGAAACGGGCAGGGTGCTTGACACGGGAGTTATATATATTACTCATTCTCAGGCACAGAAGGAGCAGGCAAAGCTGAAAATCAAGAGTCTTATTGAAACCTACGGCATAGATATAATCGCAATCGGTAACGGAACTGCTTCAAAGGAAACTGAAATCTTCACCGCAGAGCTTATCAAAACAGTTGACCGTAAGGTTGCATATATGGTTGTCAGCGAGGCAGGTGCATCCGTTTATTCTGCTTCAAAGCTTGCGGCAGAAGAATTCCCGCAGTTTGACGTTTCTCTGCGTTCAGCAGTTTCTATTGCAAGACGGCTTCAGGATCCTCTGGCAGAGCTTGTTAAGATTGACCCCAAGTCAATCGGTGTCGGTCAGTATCAGCACGATATGCCAAAGAAGGAGCTGGGTGCTGCACTTGACGGTGTTGTGGAGGACTGCGTAAACAGCGTCGGCGTTGACCTTAACACAGCATCTCCCTCACTTCTTGCAAGGGTATCGGGTATCAATGCAACCGTTGCAAAGAATATTGCAAAATACAGAGAAGAAAACGGAGCATTTTCTTCAAGAAGCGATATAAAGAAGGTGCCTAAGCTGGGTGCAAAGGCATTTGAGCAATGCGCAGGCTTTATGAGAGTTTCCGAAAGCAAGAACGTTCTTGATAATACAGGGGTTCACCCCGAAAGCTATAAGGCTGCAAAGGAGCTTCTTGAGGAGTGCGGATATACTCTTACTGACGTGAAGAACAATTCAATCGGCGACCTTTCGGAAAAGGCAGACGGTATCGGCAGAGACAGGCTTTGCGAAAAGCTCGGAATAGGTCTGCCCACACTTGAGGATATAATCAAGGAGCTTATGAAGCCGGGCAGAGACCCCCGTGATGAGCTTCCTCCCCCTATGCTCAGGGCTGATGTTATGAGTATGGAGGACCTTGTACCCGGTATGGAAATGAAGGGTACCGTAAGAAATGTTATTGACTTCGGTGCTTTCGTTGATATAGGTGTGCATCAGGACGGACTTGTGCATATCTCTGAAATGAGCAACAGAAGAATAAAGCATCCCTCTGAGGTTCTGACGGTAAATGACGTTATTACCGTCTGGGTAAAGAGTGTTGATGTTTCAAGAAACAGAATATCACTCACAATGAAAAAACCCGGTGAACAATAAAATACAACACGGACATCTTCCTTATGAACAGTCGGCGGAAGATGTCCGTGTTATGATTTTGTAATTTATATTTATGCTTCGTCAAAAGGTAATGCTCTGTCAAAGAGCTTTACGTTTTCAGCAAAGACTGCAGTTTCTTCCTCAATAAAGCAACCGTTACTCTTTGCGCCCTTATCAAGCCTTCCGTTTATGTAAATCTTCAATACATTGTTTCGCTCTCTTACGGCGCAGACCTTATCGCCGACACTTACGGAGGAAGCGGACTTAACCGTGCACTCACCCACTGTGAACACCGGACAGTTATCCGAATCTGTATTAAGGCTGACCTGATTACCCTGAGAGAAGATTTCCTTTGCAGAGGTGATCTCGGCTTTTATTGAGAAGTCATAGCCACCGTAAAGGCAGGGGAGGTTTCCGTCTTCATAGCAGGGGAAGCTTATTTCTATATCTGCACCGTTACCCATAATATCGGAAATATCCGAAAGGACAAGGCTGTTCTTTTCTTTGAAGCTGTCAGCAAACTCGACTCTGACGGTCATATAATCAGCAAGAAGCTCTGCTTTTGTGATTGCGTTTGTTTCACAATGAAATCTGCTTACGTCAACGGTCTGGTTGAACTGCACTTCCAGACTTGTAAAGCTTCTAGCCTTTACATAGACAGCCTCAAGAGGTTTTTTCTGCTTTCCTAAGTGGAATATCTTTGTCTCATAAGGCGCAATATCTATGGTTATGCTGTCACCGTAGCCGTAAGAGCTTGTGTATGCTTTCTCAGTATAGGGGAGAATTATATATGTGTCGCTCTTGGGGAAGGCTGACTTGACGCCTATTCTCTCATCAAGGGTGAATGTAAAGGCTTTTGCCTTGTCGGAGCTGTTTCTGACTGAAATGATACCCTCTTTTTCATTAAAGCAGCTGAAGCCGTAAACGCCGTTAGCAGAGGGACGGTCACCAAAGATAACAGAATTGGAGAGCACGTCTGTATTTTCTTCAAGGAAGCGAAGAACCGCATAGTTAATTCTCCACTTGTTTTCGTTCATCATATTATAGCTGTAATAAAGCTCCCAGAAGGCTGTACCTCTTGTTGCCATTGTGAAAAGATAATCCCTGAATTCCTCGTCGCTGAGCTTTACCTTTGCTTCGTTGCCGTATATGGGATCGTGGTTGTAAAGTGCTCTCTGAGGGAACTGGAACTGCCTTGTGCGATAAAAATCGAAGTAGCATTCGTCACGGTAGCTGAGCATTTTATCCTTGTCGGAAACCTTTTTGTCCCCCATAAAGCCTACGTCGTTGCTTATCTGCATCCAAAGGCTGTTTACCCATTGAAGATACCAGGCTGAGGGGGCAGCATAGCAGGTAAGGTTTATCCAGAAGTTTTCGGGGCCGTTAGCGTTCAGCTTTTCAAACACACCTATCCATTTTTCCCACACGTCGGTATAAAAGTATGCCTGATTGTATCCGCCTGTCATATGGTCGTGGCGCTTATTTTTGCAGGGATACTGTGCAAAGCCGTCCAGCTTGAAATAGTTAAGGTCAAAGCGTGTTTCAAAGTCAACCATCATATCTGCCATTTTGTTAACGTATTTCTCGCTTGCAACGCAGATATCCTTTGCATTTTTATTTACATATCCGTTGCCTGCCTTCTGAATGTGACGGGCGAACTTGGGTGTGTCTGTTGTATAGCCGCCTCGGGGTCCTACCCAGAGGCCGAAATCCGAGCCGAGAGACTTGGAAAGAGCTGAGAAGGGATAAAGCTCGTTGGGGAACTTATCGTTGAAGCACCAGAAGCCCTTGGTATAATCGTTCCAGCCGTCGTCGGCAACATATGAATCGAGAGTGGGCTCGCCTGACATAGTCAGCCCCTTGTCAATTTCAAGGAAGGATGAGGTTACGTTTTCATTTGTGATATTGAGCATATGGTCATACCAGGAGTTATACTGTCTGCGAAGACGTACAGGCTTTGATATATCCTTTATGTATGCGAAAAATGCCTTCTGTACCTGCTCGAAGATGTTTCCCTCAGCGCAGCCGACTACGCCGGAATGGCTGACGTATTTTCCGTTTGCAGTAAGCTCGGAAAGGCTTTTGCCGCTGAAGTATCTTATGAGGGCTGTACCGTTTTCTATATTATTGAGTGCGGCAGGGAATTCACAGCCCATATAAAGTCTGTCAAGATAAACGGGCTGACCGAGGGAAAGAGCAAAGCCGGGAATGTGTGAGTTCTTCTGTTCGGGAACCGTCCAGCTTTTAAGCCCCGAAGCTACCGGTATTTTCTCAAAGCATATGTTATCGAGGACGACTCTCCTGGCTCCCTGCTTTATACTGCAAAGCTCGGCACGCTTTCTTATATAGCTTTTGCCGTCCTCAAGGGTGTAAACAAGTGTGATTTCAATTTCGCTGTCTGCAACGCATACGGGTGCAAAAGATATTGAACAGACAGATTTTCCGCCTTCTTTGTGACTGTCTGCAGAGGCAATATTCAGATTCCCGTCTGAAACAACGCACTTTCCGAAAAAGCCGTATCTGAAGGTCAGAGAAAGCTCCTCACTTCCCTGAGGACAAGTGAAGGTATAATTATTGCGCTTATCGGTAAGGGTTGCAGCGCATATCCTTCCGTCACGGATTTGCAGCTCTTTTTTTATAAGCTCGTTTTCAACGGTCAATACCTTGTTCATATAAGTACCTCTTTTTTAAACAATTTATACGTCAATTTTATCATATGCGCAGATATAAGTCAACCGACGGGGCTGAGCGCATACATATAATACGGCTGCAACAAAAATGACAACAAATTTTAATCTATTGTTAAACATATTTACATATAGGAATGATAACATAAAACTGTGGCAAATTCATCGAGGTTCAGTTGTTTATTTAACAGTTTATTCACAACACTTTGAACCAAAGATGGTATGATTTATACGAAAATGTAAAGAAAGGAGTATTATCATGGACGCAATTATGGAAATCCTTAACAGACTTTGGACAATGCTCATGGACTTCATCAACGCACAGATTGATAAGATTCCGGGTGCTGTTAAGTAATTAAGACAATCTAACGGAGCAAGTCGCATATGCGGCTTGCTTTTCTTTATGCAAAAAAGCACAAGACCCACGAATTATCTTCGTGAGTCTTGTGTTGTTTAGGAGATTCTCTCGGATGGAGATTCTGTATGGAGAACGTATAATTTAGTTTAATCTGAATTTATCAGCCGACTATGCCTTCAAGAGCTCCGCCGACATCTTCAATGCTGAGGGATGAGAAGAACTCGCCAATCTGCTGAATGAAGTCCTTGATCATCTTAACAAGATTCTTGAAGAAGTTAACTGTGGGAATATTGTGCTCGCCCTGTGACATATCATCATAATTGATTTCGGGAAGCTCAATGTCAATATCCGGTAATTCAAATCCGGGTTCGTCTGTGCCCGGTTCTTCAGGCTTTTCTTCCTCAGGAATTCTTTCATATATATATTCTGCTGTCATATCAAAATTAGGCATTGTGAAGGTTACTGATTTGCCGGTTGTTGTCATTGTGAGATTTTCGGGAACAAATTCCTTGCCTTCATCATCATAGAACTTCCATTCTTTGAACTGATACTTTGCCTTATCAAAGGGCTCACCGTCAATGCTGATTGTGCTGCCAACCTCGAAGCCACCGTCATCGTTTATGGGTGCGTTTCTTACTTCGCAGTTCTTTTCCTTGATGGTTCTGGGCATAACAACCGTGAAGCTGACTGTCTTTGAAACGGTGAGAAGTGATGTATCCTCAAATAAGTAGCAGTCATTTGCTGTGGGAACGTATTCTGCAGTTACAACATAGTCACCGGTCTTCTTTACAACATACTGGAACTTTGTATTTTTACGGCTTGTTTCAATCTTTTCTTCGCCGATTACTTCACCGTTAACTCTGATAATAACGTTACCCTGCATATATTCGGGATAATAGCAGGATGAGCTTGCTTCGATGAGATATGAGCCGTCATCTTGAACTGAGCTGTTAACGCCTAAGGCGTGTTTTGATGATGTCTGCTTTTCGGGAGTAACCTTAACGATTACGTTAACGATTTCCTGTTCATACATTTCTGCTGCTTCAGTACCGCTTGTGAAATAGAGAAGTGCTGTTGCCTCGTATTCACCGGGCATAGGACGGGTATTAAGGAATTCGTCTGAGTTATTGCCGCTTCTGAGCGAAAGCTTTGCGCCTTCAATGTTGATGCCGGCAGCATCACCGTTACAGCTTACGTTCTTGAACTTGAAGCTGTGGTTAAATGTGAAGGGAATAACAATCTTTTCGGGAAGAGGAGCTCTGCCCTTGCAGTTAATTGTAACGTCAACTGTTACGGGATTCCACTTGCTTGTATCTGCAGGTGTGAATGTAACGTTAACTATGTTTTCACCGGGAACGATTTTCTGGTCGGGATTTGTTACTGCAAATGTGCCTTCAACATTTGCTTCGCCGCCTTCTACTGTAAGATCCTTTGCTGTTGAGGTATCTGTTGCGGGAATTGCGGCGATTGTGGGTGCAGTAATGATTTCAGCGTCGAGCTTATCTGCAATTTTGATTTTTGCTGTTGCTTTAAGGTCAACAGCATAAGGCTTACCGCTTGAATGAACCTTGAACTTGATTGTTACGGGCTCTTCATATGTGCCTTCTTCTGTGTAAACCTTATCGGGATTATCAAAAGTGATTGTATCAACTCTTGTAGTAAGCTTATATTCTCTTGCAAGAACAACCGCATCAGCAGCAAGAGCAAGCTCTGATGTGCTGAGGGCTGCACCTGTAAGAATTGTTTTTGCTGTTATTTCACCCTGAAGAACGGGGGTTGAGCAGGGTCTTACTTCAACAGAGGGACGCTCTGCTGAGGGCATAGATACAGTCGTATATGCTTCTGTATCATCGGGTAAAAATCTGATGGCTACCTTGGCGGCCTCTGACGGTGATGCATAGGTAACTGTGCTTCCTGTTATTGTAAAGGTTCCGGGAACCGATGCTTCGCCGCCTACCAATGTTACGTCGCCTCGCTTCATACCTACTTCCATATAAGTTTCAGCAACTGTGGGCCATGAAATAATTGTCGGAGTTTCTGCTGCCAATGAAACTATGGGTAACGCTGAGAGTATCATCATTACCGCAAGAATGACTGATAATGTTTTCTTTGTTTTCATACTAATGTTTCCTTTCATAAAATAAATTGTTACTCCCTCAGTCAAAACCTTACGGTTTTGCCAGCTCCCTCAGCGAGGGGGCCTTTTTTGCCTCCCTCAGTAGCGAGAGCTACGGCAGAGGGAGGTGGCTGCGTAGCAGACGGAGGGAGTTTTCCGGGAGGCGAAACGCCTCCCTCACACGGTGCATTTTCCGTGTGCGGTTTCGTAGTGGAGGGGTTTTCCCTCCCACTGTATATTAACATCCCGGTTCTATCATCTCCTTTGCAAAAATCAAACTTTACCCGAATATTAACACAATAAAAATGCCTTGTGTTTGTTTTTTAATAAGTGTTGAGTTAAAACCGATAAGTGCAAGCTCAGGCAAGGTTTGTAAGGTTGAAACGGAATGATTTGATGTGATATAATATGAGTGCAGAGTGCAGAACGCAGAACGGCGGGTAAACTAGATTACTTTTTTCACTCTTTACCCGCAGACCAAATTTCATCAAAAAAACAACAAATAATTTCTTAAAGTGTAGACACAGAAATGTAACAAAAGTCAGAGCAGAGTGTAAATAATTAAGCAGTCGCTAACGGTTAAAACCGTTCTGCGTTCTGCGTTCTGCACTCTGCACTTAATCGAACGGAGTGAGATTATGAAAACCGCCGTAATTGACGATGATATTTTTATCTATAATCAGATTAAAGAGCTAATCGCATCCTTTTTTGTCAGTGAAGAACGGATGCAGGCTAATGAGCCTTTATATTTTGCTGACGGCATTGAGTTTTTAGAATATATGGAAAAAGGCGAAAAGGCTGATATAATTTTTCTTGATATTGAAATGGCTCAGTCCAACGGTATTGATATTGCAAAAAGATGCAGAGAAATAATGCCTGATATAATCATTATCTTTGTGTCCTCTCACAGAGAATGTGTCTTTGACACTTTTCGCTGTGAAGCCCTGCACTTTATTGTGAAGCCCATTGATAAGGATGACTTTAACGAGGCTTTTCGCAGAGCCGTTCATAAATACAACTCGGCCAATTGCTTTTTGCCTCTGAAATGGCAACACGAAAGAGCTAATGTTTCCATTCAGGATATTCTTTATGTTGAGTCTTACAGGGGGCATCTGATTATACACACCCTTAAAGAGCCTTTTGAAGTGGTGGGAAATCTGAAGGATATTTTCGCCTTTCTTGAGCCTCACGGGTTTATGCGTATTCATCACGGTTACATTGTGAATATGCAGCATATCCGCCGCTTTAATTCAGACAGTATTCTTCTTGTAAACGGTGAAAAAGTGCAGATGAGTATTAGAAAACGCAACGAAGCACTCAGTACCTATGACGGATTTTTACAGAAATGGAAGTGGTAAAATGGGACAATATCTGATAAATTTTGTTGGTGATTTGTTTTTCTTGATAATTATTTTTCAGTACCTTTCTGCGGTAAGCGAGAAAATAGATTATCCGAAAATCGTCAGAATAGGTGTAACGTTACTTGGTTTTGGAATCATATTTATCGGCTCCAATTTTGTGTTTAGTCAATCAACTATAATTGTTTTATTTATGTTGGGAGCCTTTTTTATGCTTAATTGGCTTTACAAAAGCAAATGGTACATGAAAATTCTGCACTCTGTTGTTTTATATATCATTGTGGCACTACCGGAATTTTTTGTCGGTATGCTTTTAACGTTTTTAGAAATTGACTTGACATATGCCCAAGAAAATATTTATATCTACACAATCTGCAATTTTACCTCAAAGCTTCTTTCGTTCTTTGTTGTCAGATTTGTAAAACTGTTTTTTAAGAAAAACTACATTATTGATACTAAAGGAATGGTTTTTCTTATTCCTTTACCAATAGCTACAATTCTTCTGCTTGCATTATTGTTAAAGAACTGCTTCATCATAGATGACACATATCATCAGATACTCGCCCTTGTTTCATCCGTTGTTCTCGTCTTTGCCAACCTTTCAATTTTCTTCTTTATTGACCGTATGAACGACTACACGGAAAACAAAACAGACCTGATGCTTTATGAAAGAGAATATAAGTCTCAAAAGCTCTATCTTGACTCCTTGCAGGAGCACCTGAGCGAAACAAGAGCCTTCCGCCACGATACCAAAAACAATATGCTCGCTCTCATCGGTCTTATGAACGCCGGTGAACACGAAAAAGCTCTGACAGAAATGAAACGGAGCCTTAATATTCTTGACGAATCGGGCAGTGATATTGTCAACACAAATCATCCGATTATAGATGCTCTTTTGCAAAACAAGCTGCGTGAAAACAAGCCAAAAGGTATTTTTGTAAGACCCATCATAAAGCTGACTGACGAGCTGCTTGTCAATGAGGTTGATATGGGTATACTTCTGGGCAATATTGTTGACAATGCTATTGAAGCCACCGACCGCCTTGAAAAAGAAAAGAGAATTCCCATTGAAGTGAGAATTCTGTCCCTTGACGGAATTGTGTCTATCAATGTGCAGAACGCAGTTGACCACGAGGTTGATACAGAAAGTCTGCACACAATAAAAAAAGACAAGCTTATGCACGGTCACGGTGTGAAGCAAATAAAAAAGACCGTTGCAAGATACGACGGTACGGCAGAGTTCTCATGTAAGAACAATGTTTTCACAGTCAAAACCACAATGGTCAACAGACCGAGAAGATAATAAAACTCAGCTACCAAAGGAGAAATCCCGAGGTAGCTTTTCTGCGCCGCTGATTATGCACTGACTTGCAGGTTGCCGACGGTTGTGATATAATCAACAAGAAAGGAGAGGTGCGAAATGACAGGACTCATTCCAAAGCCCCTGAAGATGACGGAAAAGGGCGGATACAGCGAATTCGGGAAAAACAGTAAAATCTATTGGGACGAAGCTCTTAGAAAGGGTGCCGACTTCCTTGCAAGGGAAATCCTCGGAGCAGAAATTATCGATTTTTCATCAGAGGATGCTAATATCAGGGTAGTGACGGATAAGACCGTGGCTCAGGAGGGGTATGCGGTTGAGTGCGCCGACGGAAAACTGATTGTAAAGGCGAGTAGCTTTACAGGCGTTTTCTATGCGGTGCAGACCCTCAGACAGCTTGTTTTCTTCACGCCGCAGACAAAGGCGGACAGAATACGTATACCGAATGTGAAAATAGAGGATAGGCCCCGTTTTGCACACAGAGGTCTGCTCTTTGACGAGGCCAGATATTTCTTCGGCAAGCAGAATATCAAGCGTATTCTTGACCTTATGGCGATGTATAAGCTGAACGTTCTTCATTGGCACCTTACCGACGATACAGGCTGGAGGGTTGAAATAAAGAAATACCCTTTGCTGACGGAAATCGGTTCAAAGCGTAAGGATTCATCCGTAGGCGGCTGGAGAAACGGAAAGCTGATGGGTAAGCATCACGAAGGCTTTTACACTCAGGAGGATATCAGGGAAATCGTAGCCTATGCTCAGGAAAGAGGCATTATGATTATTCCCGAAATTGATATGCCTGCTCACTTTGCGGCGGCAATGGCAGGGTATAACTATCTTGGCTGCCGTGAAATCCCCTGTGAGGTTCATTGGTTCTTCGGGGGCAATATACCTATTGATATGGGCTGGAAGGATTGGAACCGTTCAGCCTGTCCCGGCAAAGAAACAACCTATGAATTCATTTTCGGTGTTATAGATGAGATAGTGGAGCTGTTTCCTGCCCCTTATTTCCATATCGGCGGAGATGAGGCTCCCAAGGACGAATGGAAGAAATGCCCCGAATGTCAGAAGAAGATGAAGGAAAATAACCTGAAAGATGTCGAAGATCTGCAGGGCTACTTCAATAACCGTATTGCTGAGTATCTTGAAAGCAAAAATAAGCGCTTAATTGTCTGGAATGAGGCACTTAGCGCAGGAAATCTCAGCAAAAATGTGGTCGGACAGTATTGGACCCCCACCTATGATAAAAATGTTAAGAAGCATACAAAAAATGGCGGTCAAGTGATTATAAGCAAGCATCAGGCATTCTATTTTGATATGGGCTATAATCAGTATCCCTTGAAGAATACGTATAAATTCGAGCCCGTGGGGAAAATGATTGATAAGAAGCAGGAGGACAGCATACTCGGTCTTGAGGGCGCTTTGTGGACGGAATGGATATCCGATATGGAAAAGGCTGAGATGCAGCTGTTCCCACGACTTCAGGCGCTCGCCGAGGTTGCCTGGATACCCAAGGGAAAAAGGAGCTTCACCGACTTTCTGGAGAGACTGCACCGTAATAACGAAATCCTCGATACCTTAAAGGTGAATTATGCCGAGGACAGCGTCTCAATGCCCAAGGGTCTACTGAAGCGGAAGAAAGAGCTGAAGCTCTGGTATGATGCGGACCAGCACAGAGAGGTTCGTCTCAACAGAGAGGAAAAGGGGAAGAAATAACAATGGAAATTCGCAGAACAAAGCCGTCGGAGCTGGATGCGGTAATGGAGGTTTACGCTCAGGCCCGCAGGTTTATGGCAGAGCACGATAACCCCAACCAATGGAAAACCCACAAGCCCCTGAGAGAACAGATAGAGAAGGATATCGCCGAGGGTGTCCATTACGTATGCACCGAGGCTGATGAGATTATAGGCGTGTTCAGGTTTTCGAAAGGTGTTGACCCCACATATGTTAGGATATATGAGGGCCAATGGCTGGATGAGAGCGATTATGCGGTTGTGCATTCGATAGCATCTTCGGGAAAAGTGAAAGGAACAGGCAGTTTTTGTCTCAAATGGGCCTATAATCAACATAATAATATAAGAATCGACACTCATAGGGACAATTATGTTATGCAGAATCTGCTGAAGAAGCTGGGATATAAGTATTGCGGCATTATCTATCTTGCTGACGGCGACGAAAGGCTGGCGTTTTAGAAGCTATGAACAGAAACCGACTGAAGCTGTTTGCCTGCCTTTCAATGCTTATGGATCACGTAGGACTTGTGCTTTTTCCCGATATTGAGGCTTTCAGGCTTATAGGCAGGCTTGCAATGCCGATATATTCGCCTTCTTTATAGGCGAAGGCTGTCTTCATACAAGGAACAGAAGGGCGTATTTCCTTCGTGTGTTTATACTTGGCATAGTGTGTCAGGCTGTATATATTGCTGAAGCCGCAATAAACGGCGGAAACGGCTTCTATCTTAACATTCTGCTGACATTTTCCGTTGCAATCCCTCTTTGTTATCTCTTTATTTATATTGAAAAAAGGCTTAAAGCCGAGGAGAAAGATAATCTTGCTCTTATAGGCTTTGCGATGTTGTTTGCCCTTGTTTTCCTTGCAGAAAGGGGCGTTACGGCTCTTTGCGATACAGCTTTCGGCATAGAGCTAACCTTTGATTACGGCTTTGCAGGCATATGCCTTCCCATGTTTGCGCTGCTCGGCAAGGATAAACGGAACCGGATGCTGTTCTTTACCTACGGTTTGCTTATCTTCTGTGCAGCAAACTACGGCGACAATTATATTTGGACAATCAGCACGCTGTTCAGCCTGATATTGCTGTGGCTTTATAACGGGAAGGGCGGAGAAATGAACCTCAAATACTTCTTTTACGCCTTCTATCCACTACATTTAGTTGTCATTTACGGCATCGATATGCTTATATAGAAATGATGAAAACAGTCGCAAAAAGCGGCTGTTTTTTCATGGTTTTCTGATGAAAAACTGACCGTTTAGCTGCGGTCGGTTTTTCGCTGTCTGATGCCGAAATTTGCAACGCAAGCCGTTTTTATTGCTAAAAAAGAATAAAAACTGCAAAAATTTGATAATTCACAGAAAGTTTACATTTCGAAATGACGGGTTCAGGGGTATCTGATGCATATTTTTGTGCAACATTACAAGACAAAAAACAGCATATTTATAATGCGAAAACAGAAAATAAAATTGTGATGAGAAAAATCAAAACACAAGATTTAGGTGTTGAGAAGATAGCAAACACAAGATATATTATGTTTGAAATTACTAAAAAAATCAGGCCGCTTTTGTTCAATATGCATAAAAGTACAGCTTTCGCATTTTTCCCTCTAAGGGATATATGCAATATGTAGAAAACGCTTTTTGAGGCCGTTTTTACTTGAAAAAAGGGGGCAAAAATGATAAAATAATCACAGTTATAGGTGTCTCTATCGGCGTATTCTGCCCATTTTTCACCGTTACATATGTGAAATCTCACAGCGCATATCAGGCGAAAAAACGCCCTATATATAAATAGTATAGGAAAACGGGCGGTAACGGCGGTATTTATATAGGGAATCCTATTTGTAAATATATACTTTTCTATCTAAGGAGGAAAATCCATGAAACTCGGAAAGAAGATTTTGAGTACGATTCTTGCGATCACTATGATTATCACAAGTGTTTCTGTGTGCTTCAGTTCACTTGCGGCAGATAGTTATGGCGAGACCCTCGTAAACACAATCAATGCGCATTACGCAGGATTGGCACAATCTCTCAAGGACGGCGATGTCGATATCGACAGCGGCGTTGTAACGATTGCGCCCGATACCTACGAAAGCGGTTGGTACTCCGTTGCCAAGGCATACGCAAAGTATGTATTTGAAGGTACGGACGGCGTTAAGGTCGGTACCGTATACGATACATATCTTGCAGTGCTCGAGAAAATTGATGAGTGCGAGAACTACTACACCGACGTAGACTACGCTCAGATTCTCGAGGTGTTTGCATTTGGTGACAAGACTACCGGCAATTACAGTAATGCAGGCACAAAGTTTGTTATTACTGTCGGTTCAGGTTATGATATCCTTGCATGGGATAGCATAGCTGAAATGGCTGCCGGTGCAGACAGAGATTATTATCGCACTGAAATGACCTTCTCAATGGAAGGCGATGCAGGCGTTTATACTCTCGGCAACTATTCAGTCAACGCTAACTTTGACGGCTATGACCCGGACAACGAAGCAAACAAGACAATTGTTGCAGGTCTTGCAGATGCTATGCAGGATATCGTTGATCTTTATGTTGATTGGGCAGCCGGCAATGCATCAACAACAGATACCGAAATCCTTGGTGTTTCTTTCAATGCCTTTGAAACAATTGCACCCTCTACAGGTGCAACTGCAACTGAGCTTTGGGATCAGTATATCAAGGCTAATGTTGGCGGCGTTTCTTTTGATGAGGCAAAGAGCCGTGTTGACGCAAGCATCAACAGAGATAAGATCCAGGCTGTCGTAGATCAGTACAAGCAGCCCATTCTTGACTTGCTTGATGATTATGATGAAATGAAGAGCGCATACGACGCAGGCACAGGCGACATGAACGCTCTTGTAAAGGACAATGACGGTAACGTAAGCGAAGGTAACCTTGCTGCTCTTTATAAGCAGGTTGCAGATCTCGTTAATGCGCTCAACGCTGATGACTATGCTGTTTCAGCTCAGAACCTTATGGGTGATGTATGGACAAATATAGTTGACAGATTTGAAAAGATGGAGCTTATGCTTTCAAGAAGATACGCAGCCTTCTATGCAGATACTCTTGCAGAGCTCCTTAACCGTGTGGTTCCCACATATGACAAGAACGACGAAGCAGCTGTTGAAGCATGGCTTGCAGAAGACAGCGAGGACAGACTTGCTGCAGAAGCTTGGATTATTGAAGCACAGTCCTTGCTTATTAACCTTGAAACAAGAGTTGCAGACCTTGACGGTACTCAGTATATCTATTGGGAAAATGAAAGTCTCGAAGAGAATCCTTATTCCCATGTAGAAGACAGCAAGTATGCTCAGGGTTCAGCATATGCTGACGATGCAACTAAGTTCAACCGTGTAAACAAGAATGCGGTTGACGCTCTCCTTACAAAGATAGACACAGTATCTCTTGATACAGAGGCAGGCAACTATGCAGGTATCAAGACTCAGCTTGATAACCTCATGGCTGATACTCTTATCAAACCTATGACACTTGAAGGTCTTATGGCTCATTTTGATGAGTTCCATACTCTTTACAGCAGAGCAAATGCTCTTAAGAACAGTGCAGCGACCGATAAGGGTGACGAAACAATCTTCAGACTTATCTTCGGTGACCCCGTTGATGCTCTTGACGCTTATGAAGATTGGCTCTTCGCTATCACAGATCATGCAGCTGAGAAGGCTTATGAGCAGTATCTTACTCTCTATAAGTATTGGGAGCATGACGGCCTTGACGATAAGACAGGCACTCCCGCTACTCCCGGTATAACCTTCTATAACTACGAAGCAATCATCAGCTATTATGAATTCGCTTATGACGGTCCCGCAACAATTGTCTGGCTGAACAGCAAATATGCTTGGTTCAATCCCACAGATGAAAACTGGACAATTGAAAAGCTTAACGAGCAGCGTGACCTTATTGTTGAAAACGCTTACGCTCCTGCAGTTGAGTTCGAAGAGGGTGTAAAGGTTCTTCGTTCAGCAACACCCGGTTCAGACGGAAGAGTTGACAAGGCAATCCTCAAGCAGCTGTTCTCCTCAACAGGTGCTGGTGGCTACAAATTTGTGTCAGGCATTGTTAACCTTGACTGGAGAATTGTTACAGACTATGTTAACAATATCGCTGTTATAATGAAGGACGGAAGCCCCTCAACAAAGAGCGATGCAGAGGTTAAGGCATTACTCGGTGGTGTTGTTGCAGCACTTGACGATATGCTTTCATCTGAGGACCTTGGTATTGTTCTTGACTCCATTATGGCTTCAGGCGCAACCACAGGCGGTCTCGGTAAGGCTGCTTACACATTCCAGTATACAAACCACAACGGTCAGAAGGTAACCGTTAAGGCCGATGACGAGATTGAAACCATTATTGAATGGCTTCTTAATATGATCTATAAGATCCTTTACGGTGGCACACTTCAGACTGTTATTATGGGTCTTTACGGAATGCTCGGTGGCGTTCTCTCTACGGAGATAGGAAAACTTATTAACTCAACTATTTCTAACGGTGACGTACTCATTCTAAACTTTATCAACGGTATGTTACCTCTGTATCCGCACTTGTTCTCACAGAAGTCTGTAAAGGCTATCCGTGGTGGCGGTTCAGGTCAGCATAGATTCGCTTCTGAACGTTGGGCAAGACTTTTCGGCCCCATTTCAGGCGGCTCAGCAGCTTTCACATGTCCGGAAATCGGCGGCACATTCAATTATCCCATAGTGGCTGCTGCGTTTGATGCTATTCCGTATACAGACGTATCAGCTAAGCCTCCTGTACTTTCGGCATTTAATGTGCACGCTTCATCGTGGGATGGCTTGGATACAAGCACGTGGAACGCAACCTTTAATGCTGACGGTACAGTAGATGACCATGGCGCATGGCGCATAGGTATTAACGGTGCTAACGCAACTGCAACGCAGAACAGAAACGATTTCCTCAGATCTATGACCGCATCAGGTGGTGCGCTCGGTTACGTTCTCAACTGTCTTCTTTCTGGTAAAACATTGGCTCCCACTCTCGATCTTGGCACGTTGGGTGCATCTATCGGCGTTGCTATCAAGGTTTCAGATGATGGATTGCTTTCAATTTATGACAACCTTGTTCTTCCTCTTTTCAATCTTTTAGGTATAACAGAGGGTGTCATTCAAACTCCGGATCTTCTGACAACAATGAACAATTTAGGTATGTCAGATCCCCTTATGTCAACAGATGAAAGCGGTGACCAGACTAAGTTACAGCAGCAGACAACAGCATCATATTATGTATGGAAGGCTATATTTAATCCCATACTTAACTGGTTAGAAAATACTCTTGCAGCAAATCCGGTTGCAACAATTGTTCAGTTACTTCCTAACCTCTTAGCGGCAATTGAATATAACCAGATTTTCCCGAAGATTGCAAACTGTGGTCTTGCACTTTATATTACAGATATTGATATTCTCGGCTTTATTCCTATTGCCGGTCTTATCTCACAGCTCAAAAATGCTCTTTACGTTCTCCGTGTCGGTGACCTTCTTGGCGACCTCCTTCTTAACAAGATGGGTCTTACCTTCGAAAACGGTCTTGACGGTCTGTTGACCGGTGGTGTAACCAACGAAGCAGGTCAGTATATGACGGGTCTTCTGGGTCTGAAGAGAATCGAAGCAAAGCCCACGATTACGGCTGATAATTCAGGTCAGTATCTTCTTACCTATAAGGAGAATATTCCCGTTGATGCAAACGGCGAAATCATTTATGATAATGAGGTTGATTCAAAGACGGCAGTCGGTACTACAAAGAGTACTAACTGGAATACCTCCTCAAAGCAGAGTGCTACCGATAATCCGGATTACCGTCCCTATATTCAGGATGGTTGGTATTATCAGTGCGGCGGTCTTGCTCAGACAATCGCTAACCTGGTTGGCTTTGAAACCTATCTGAACTTTATCGAATGGTACAAACGTGACACCTTTGCAGGCAAACCCGGTACAGGTAAGTCATATGTTTACGGTAAGTTCCCGCTTCACATCCCTGTTAACAGACTTATTGCTCAGGGTACGGTAATTCCTGCTAATAATGCAACATATTCATATCTTGACAGAAATAATAACAGAGTATACTCATATCACATCAACGTTGACAACGGTGCACTTCTTCTCACATTGTTCCGTTGGCTCATGGATGACGGCTTCATCAACCAGATCAAGCCTCTTATTAACCCGCTTCTTCTGAAGGATACCGATAATGACGGTGACCTTTCAGATGAAGTTTCAATCCTTGACACAATCGGCGGCGGCCTTGCCGGTATAGGTGACTATGTTGCAGGTATTCTTATTGCACTTCTTAACGAATACCTTATTGAATATATTCCCTATCAGGATCCCATGACATCATATATCGACGATACAAACAATGACGGTGACTATGCAGACGGTATTGCAGGTCTCTGGCTGTCAACAGGCGGTTTCAGCGTAAACGAATACCTCAGACAGTATCTCGGTATCAATAATCTCAGCGAAACAGAAAACGCTGAAACATATAACGCAATCGTTGCTGACAGCGCAACATATACAGCAAACAACAAGTTCAATGCTGAGGATGCTTCTATCATCGCTCAGGCAGACCTTGCAGTTGCAAACCTTGACAAGATGATCGGCGGAGCTATCCCCGTTGTTCTCGACCTTCTCGGTCCCATGCTCGGCGACCTTCTCGGCGGCATCCAGATCAACGGTCAGGCTCTCTTCCCGGCTGATTTTGTTGAGCATATGTTTGACGGTGTTAAATCCCTTGAAGACGTATTCACAAAGATCGTTCTTAACAAGGAGCTCTTTGACGTTCTTATGAACCTTCTTCTCGGTACTAAGACAACAGACGGTCTTATCTCAAATCTCCTCGGCTCAGGTGACGAAGTCATCGTTAAGGTCGGCGAGGTTAGCTACAGACAGTATGAATACACTTCAGGCACAGAGACCAAGTACCTTTACAAGGAGCTTGATGCAGAAGGCAACGAAAAGGACGGCTATTTCGAAATCACAGAAAAAGACGGAACTCAGGAGGTTAAGTCAGCATCTGCTCCTTCAGGTGTTCAGCTGACAGCTTCTGTTCCCGGCATTGGTATTCTTGACCAGCTCTTTGAGGCTTTCAAGAACCTCGGTATTGATATTACCGTTGCCGGCTTCTACCGTTCACTCTTCGGTCCTCTCAGCAACACAGGCGACCACAAGGCAGGCTCATTCAGCGAAGATTACTATGCTTACAATGAGAGTGTTGCTAAGTTCTGGGAGCTTAACGCTGACCACTTCAACGGCAGTGTTGTAAGCACACATGCGAATGTTGCAACAAGAGCTAAGGCATATATTGCAGTTCTTGAGGAAATGACACTTGCTGACCTTTATGCTCCCACATATGAGGAAGGCTTCGAGTGGTTTGACTATGACGGTGCAACAGCAGAGGCTAAGTTCGAAAGCCTTGTTGACACACTTCTTTCATTCCTCACACCTATAAACGGTATTTTAGGCTTCTTACTTTCAGGCCAGAATATCACACTTCTTAACGCTCTTACTCTTCGTGGTAATAAGGGCTACTCACGTGCTATCGCTCCCATTTTCGAGGCTCTTAACCTCGGTCTTACATGGGGTGACACAAACAATGACGGTGTAGTTTCACAGGCTGAATATGATGCATATTATATTGCAACTCCCTCTTCAGCTTCACAGAGACTTACAATTTACAAGGAATCTCCCCTCAAGGAAGTTCTTTACACAATCGGTGATCTCATCTTCGCAGAAGAAGGCTTTATCAACAGACCGATTTCAACTATTGTTAACCTCTTACCGAACCTCTTCTATGCTCTTTATTCATATCCCGAATTTGAATGGGTATGGAGTGGCTCAGCATGGGTACAGGAGCCTGTTATGGCAACCGATGCATTCGGTAACGAAATAGGTCAGGCAAGAACAAACAACCTTGCCGCAGCAGTCAAGAACCTTATCAGACCCGTTTCTGAGCTTCTTGAAAACGTTGATCCCGTTCTTTCAAGATTCATTAACCTCAATCTTGATGAGCTCCTTGACGAATTCCTTAACCTTGAAAATACTCTTAATGACGCAGTTGGCGGTCTCTTCTCATCAGCAGCTGCCCGTAAGAGTCAGACAATCGGCGGCACAACTTATAACGAATACACTTATAAGGATGTTCTCGGCGAGACAGTAACAGTTTACGTTGCTCTTGATGCAACAACAGGTGAAGAATTAATGGATGTTGCATTCTATTCACTTGTTAACGGTACAATGAGACCCACAACTGTTCCCTTAGGCACACAGCTCAAGGCAGAATATGAAAGCGAACTCAGAATCTTCGACTTCGCTTCACTTGCAGCTACATCAGCTTTCGTTTACGAACAGAAGCTCTCTGCAAGACCTGCAAATCCGGGTTCTGCAGACAGTGATACAAGCACATTCACACACTTCACATCAAGCCCCGGTATGGTGCTTATCACACTCTTCAGATCAATCCTTTCAACTGAAGCTCTTGACTCAATTGCTTCAATGCTTCTTACCACCCTCACAAAGGAAGGCACAATGGATGAGCTCAGTGAAGAGGAATACAAGCGCTACGAAAACATTATTAATGGTATCGTAGGTCGTCTTACAGAAGTTGTTAAGACAGCAGAAGGCGCACCTAAGGGTCAGCGTGTTGACCTTGTAACATCAATCCTTATTTCTCTTCTCACAGACTATATGGTTGATGATCCCTATGCATATTTCTATGAGTTACAGGGCAACCCCGCAGTGGGCGGCTCAATGAGCAACGATTGGAAAGAAAAGTATGCAATGGTACACACCGGTCACGATTGGGAAAGCACAGAGGAATACTTTACAAAGGATAAGGTTGAAGATGCTATCAGCAACCTTGACTATGTAATTGCTAACGCAGTTCCCGGTGTTCTCACCTCACTCGTTGACAACAATGTTCTTTCAATGGATCTCTTTGAAGGCGTTGAGCTTTCAGAGGATGCAGTTCTTATGGATCTTCTTGAAGATGTTGTTATGAAGAACGTCTTCACAGATGACATTATGACCGTTATCTGCTCAGCTATCGCAAGAACATTCGGTGGCTTAGGCTCAACAGGCGACATTATCTTCGGTCTCCTCGGTGAGCTCGGCTACGATGTAAGTGCAGAAGGCTACCTCTTCAACGATGACGGTTCACAGACACCCTTCTACTCATTCCTTTCATACGGTTATGACAGCATCACACTTAATGCTGACGGCTCAGTTACAGCTAAGATCGGCGGCAAGGATGCAGAAGTAACATGGGCTCAGGTTGCTGAGAACCACAGAAAGCTCACAGTAGACGGTGAAACATTTGACGTTCTCATGTTCAATGATGAAGGTCAGGTTCAGTATATCGGTGCAAACAATAATAACGTATACGTTAACACTCAGGTTCAGGCTGTTGATAAGGACGGCAACCCCGTTGTTGACGAAGACGGCAAGGCAGTTATGGCTGTTGATACAGAGGGCAACCCTGTATACACAGTTCAGCTTGATGAAATCCCGTCACAGAACGTTATCAGAATTCCCGCATACACAAAGACAGTAGCTGTATCATACGATCCGGTTACAGGCGAAAAGATTGAAACCGTTACATATGAAGCAGTTAAGTATACAGACTGGACTGTTACATTTGATGCAGACGATAAGGCTGTTTACACACCTGTTGAAAAGACTGCATACAAGGTAATCAATCCCGATAACCTTTCAGATGACGACAAGGCATACCTTGAAGAAATCGGTATGGAAATCCCCGAAGCAGTTAATGCTGGTTGGGATTGGGGTCTTGCAAACGCAGGCAACACATTTGAAGCTAAGAAGGCTAAGTTCGTTGAAATCCATTGGACAATGATCCAGCCTCTTGAGCCCATCTTCAGATTCTTACTTCTCGGCGAAGATCTCGTATTCTTCGACGGTCTCAGAATAGTTGGTATCAACGGTTATCAGACAGTTATTCTTCCTCTCCTCCGTGCATTCGGTCTTGAAGAAGCAATTGATAACATTCCCACTGAAGACAGCGACAGATTCCTTAATGTATATCCGGGTGAAACAGATGCAAGAGCATATGACCACCTTATGACATTTGAGGAATATAAGGGCTATTGCGAAGATTATGGCATGGGCGTTGCAATGGAAGAAATCGTTGACCAGATTCTCCTTCTTGTAAGACTGGTTGCAACATATCCCGTTTCAACTCTCGCAACAGCAATACCCACACTCGTATACTTCATTCTTGGCGACGGCGCTGTAAGCTTGATTGAGAACCTTCTTCTCGGTCTCACAACACTTACAAACAGACTCCAGGAAATCGTAAGTATCCGTATCAACACAATCGGCGCAGGTCTTATCGAAGCTCTTGCTATGAGCGACTGGACTAACTTCCAGAATGCTCTTATGTCATACACAGGCTTCAATGAAGACGGTACTCTTATGGATGAGGCAACTAACGTTGTTGAACTCAACCTTACAGATACCATCCTCAAGGTTCTTGCAGGCATCGAGTTCCAGCTCAAGGCTGCAACAGAAACAGAAGCTGCTGTTATGGCAGGTATTTACAGCTTCACAGAAACATACAGTGCTGATCAGGAAGCTTGGCTCGTTCAGGATGCAACTCAGGGCTTAGACGCTGAAGAGGATGCTGACGAAATTGCTAAGATTTCTAAGGATGTTAAGCAGACTTACCGTGCAGAACACATCAAGGAGCTCCTCAAGCAGATCGCAGGTCTCGGTGACGATACCGCTGACGATTCAGAGGGTGACGGCTATGTTGATATTTCTGCAACAGGTCAGGTAAGCGTAAGCCCGGGTGAATTCTTCATCTGGCTTATGAAGTTCCTTACAAACAACACAACAATTATCAATCTCCTCGGTGATCTTCTCGGCTATGACCTTAGCTACACAGAAGGCGCATCACGTGAAGATATGTTCACAGGTAAGGAAGGCGACGAGCTTTCACCGTTACTTGATGAAATCCTCACAATGGCTATTGAAAATCCGGAAGGTCTTGTAGATCTCATCGTTTCAATCTTCACAGATTATGAGGTTGACAAGGTAACACCCGTCAGCTTCACAGCAAGCAGCATTGGTGAAACACACTATCCGTTTGCTGAAAACGAAGCAGAGGAAGATGAAATCGACCTTTCAGGCACAATTTCAAGAGTTCAGGTAGCTCTTGCTACTGATAATCTTAACCTTGTTATCAATAATGTTCTTGATATGCTCAAGGATATGCTCACAGGCGAAGAAGGTCTTATAGACTTCGTTGAATTCGCTGAGGGTGAGGAAGTAACACTCAGAACAATTATCAACAAGGTATTTGCAGAAGCACTTTATAACAATGAATCATTTAATGAAATCATTGTTATGCTCGTTGAATTACTCGGCTCAGGTGAAGAGGGCGAAGCTGACATTATCAGCGTTGTTCTTGATATCCTTGCCGATTCAGGCATGAACCTTACACCGCAGTCTGTTCTTGCAGCTGCAGAAGCAACACTTACAGCAGACTATGCTGCAAAGGCTCTCGAGAACTTTGAAGCTCTCATCGGTGATTCCACAAAGTGGAGCGAAATCATCAAGAAGGCTGAGTTCATCGGTCCCTCAGAAGAAAATGTAAATGTTGTTTACAATAAGGTGGACGAAAAGACAAACGAAGACGGTTCAGATGCAACAACAGTTGAGAAGTTCACATTTGAAGTACTTACCTACAAGCTTCCCGTACTTGAAGACGGTCAGCAGAAGGTTGACGCTGACGGCAACAAGGTATTCACAGAACCCGTTACAGTTTGGAAGAACGGCGACAAGTACTATGCACCTGTCGGTGTTCAGGACGGTGAAGAAGCAGGCGTTCACTTCGCAACTGCTGATCCGTTTGCAACAGAAGTGACAATTCCCGAAGGCGCAGTTATTGAAAACGTTAAGGAAGAATTACAGAATCAGTTTGTTCTTAACTTCGACTGGGGCTTTGAAGCAGGTATAACAAAGGAAGCTATGGATGCTAACAAGGCACTCCTTTCAGACATCCTCTGGACACTCCTTTCTAACCTCAGACCCGTTCTTGAGCTCATTATGATCGGCGGTAAGCTTACCGTATTCGATAAGATCGGCATCAAGGGCTTCGAAGGCTATGCAGGCGTATTCTATCCCCTTATGATCGCTCTCGGCTTTGACACATTCAAGACTGAGGCAGTTCTCAGAACAACAGTTGATGACCTTGGTCAGACAACCACAACAACTGTTATTGACGAAGAAGGCAACACCGTTCTCAGAGTTATGACAGCTGAAGAGCTCGAAGAATACTCAGAGGAAACAAACGGCAGAGCACTTCTTGACGCAGTACTTAACATCATCTTCGCTCTTGTTGATGCTCTTGCAGACAACCCGATCAAGGCTATTGAAACCTTACTTCCGGGTCTTGCATACCTCATCGACAGCGGCGCACTTGATACAATTATCGGCAACCTTCTCAAGCCGCTTACAGCTCTTGTTGTTAAGCTCGACGAAATCTTTGCAGTTGACCTTATGGGTCTTATCAAGAACTTCCTTGGTAACCTTGTAACAGAAAATATCGAGCTCCTTCCCAAGAAGGGCGAAGGCGATGCAACTGATGCAGCAGCATTCGCAGCAGCAGCAACAGCTCAGGATGCACTCAACACAATTGAAGGCACTGAGGCTGATGTAAACAACGGCACAGACGAAGGCACAGACATTGACGTTTCTGACTTCATCACACCCGTAGCTCTCGACGATACCGCAACAGGTACAGAGGAAGGCGAAGAGAAAGAAGAAGCAGAGACAAAGGGTCTCTCACTTATGGATATCATTGATATGCTCAGAGCTGAAAACGCTCCCACGCTTACTATCAAGGAAATCCTTATGCAGATCCTCAGACGTGTAACTATTAACGGTACACAGCTTACAACAATCCTCGGCGGTGAAGACATCTTCCAGAGACTCGGCTCATGCGCATGGTTCGAAGGTTCAAGCATGGATATCGTAACCGAAAAAGCAAAGCTTGAGGAAACACCCACTATCGCTCACAGAGTGGCTGATGTTTACACAGCTGATAAGGAAACAGTTCTCTTACAGATCTTCAACTGGATCGTATTCTCAGAAGATATCAAGGCTCTCCTTGTTGAGCTTCTCAATATCGATATGAGCGAAAAGGCTCCCGTTCAGAAGACAACCGAGCTTTCAGTCACAACAGGCGAAGGCGAAGAGGCTGTTACAACAAAGACAACTTATAATGAATATAAGTATACAGTAACTGTTGACGGTGCTGAAACAGACGTAATCGTTTATAAGGCACTCGACGCAGAGGGCAATGAGCTTGAAGGTTACTTCACAATTGCTGACGGCAAGGCAACTGCAACAACAGTTCCCGCTGATGCAACAGTAATCGCAGTTTACCTGCCCGAAACATTCGATATCGCAACACTCCTTCCCGATCTTCTTAACTACATCTTCGAGTCACCCGAAGGCGTTGAAGAGCTTCTCATCGACCTGCTTTCATGGTATGACCTCGACTATGCAGATGTAAGATTTGATCTTGGCGAGCTTGAGCTTGACAATGAAATAGTAGTTGACTATGACAAGGTCGGCGTAAGCAAGGAAGATATCGAACAGCTTCCCGCAGAGGTTGACGAGCTTATCAGCGCAGCTATCCCCGTACTCCTTTCAGTATTCGGCGGTGACCTGGGCGATATGATGAACGTTGAAATCACAGGCACAACAGCAACAGAGGTTGTTAACGAGCTTGTGGCAGGTCTCCTTACAGACGAAATGCTCAACGGTCTTATCGAAATGCTCGTTAAGGCAATCGGCTCAGAAACAGTTTCACCCATCCTTGATTATGTTAAGATTGCAGGTATTGACCTTTCACCCGCTGCATTCGCAAACGGTGCAACAAGTGCTCTCGGCGATATCCTTACTTATGAGGAAGACGGCGAAACAAAGGCATACGCTAACTGGGCTGAAGTAGAAAAGGCTTATGCTGAAACAGTAAATGCAACTGAAAAGATTAAGTTCAATGAAGCTGACGAAGCTGAAACAGAAGTTGAAATTTGGGCAGTTGAGGTTGACGCAGTTGACGAAAACGGCGACGTTATCCTTGATGACGAAGGCAACGCAACAAAGACAACCGTAACTCTTTACAAGACAGCAGACGGTAAGTTCTACGAAAAGAAGGTAACTCTCGCAACAGAAACAGTTCCTGCTAAGACAGAATATGTTGAAACAGAAATTGACACAACTGATGCAGTAGTTACAACAACAAAGGTTTATACAAAGCTTTACGATACAAAGTGGAATGTCACAAACGTTGGCGACGTATTCGCTATCCTTGTTGATATCCTTGCACCTCTCGGTGCTCTTATGAACCTGGTAATGTTCGAAGAAGACCTCGTTCTTCTTGACGGCATAACAATCACCGGCGGTGACGGTTATGACCGTGGTCTTGTACCCCTCTTTGAAATGCTCGGTATCGGTGCTATCGCTTCCAAGTATGAGATGCTCTATGACATCGGTCTTGCAGAAGACGGTTCACTGGACGTTCGTGCAGTTCTTGATGAATTCCTCAGCTACATTTGGGATGCTGAAGATAATTGGGATAACGTAACAGGTGACGAAGTACCTGACGGTAAGGCAGACGGTTGGCTCAACCACTTCCTTGAATCTCCGTTCACAGTTCTCTTCACACTTATTCCCAACCTTTCATTCTATCTCTACACAGGTGAACTCAGACAGGCTATGGAACAGATCCTTGCTCCTGTTATCACCCTTCTTAACAATGTTGAAAGAGCTGTTGGCATCGACGTTGTAGGCGACCTTCTTATGCCGCTTATCGTTCCCGATGCTAAGGATACAAGCAACTTCCTTGTTAAGGCATTCGGTACAGACAGAATTGCAGCAACAAAGACACTCGAAGATCTCTTCGGTCTCTTCCTTACTGCAGAAGGACTTGAAACGATCATCTATTCACTTGTTGACAACACAACAATTGATGATGAAGAAGTTGAAATCACACTTCCCGATAACCTCTTCAAGACTCTCGTTGAAAAGACAGCTGTTGTTACTGATGTAAGAACATTCAGATTCTTCGGCGCAGAATATGAAGACGGTTCAGATGCACACGCAACATATCAGGAATGGCTCAGACTTTACACAGAGCCGGAAGATAATGAAACTCAGGCAACAATCGAAGACTTTGAAGATTCAGACGACGCAGTAAGAGTAATCGAAGGTGTACAGGTTGACTTCGCAGCAACAGTTGTATACATCTTAGGTGACCTCCTCTTCGGCGGCGAGGGCGAAGGTATCCTTGTTCCCATCCTCGATGGCTTCGGTGTAATGGATGATCCCACAGTTGCCGGCATTATTGAAGGCATCACAGGCGATAACAAGTATGTAGTTCTTCAGGTTCTTGTTAACTACTTCATGCACTATGACGTTGAGTCACAGGTTGTTGAATACCTTTCATTCGCAAAGGTAGACTATGACTACAACTTACTTGCTGACACATGGCTCGGCGGTAAGAGAAAGATCAGAAAGTCACTCAACAAGCTTGACAAGGGTATCTCAACTCTTGTTCCCACAATCCTTCAGATGCTTGATACTGACAACATCGAAATTCTCAAGAACTTCGCTGTAAATGACAGTTCAACACTTCAGGATCTTGTTGACCACGTTCTCGGTCAGTTTGTAACAGACGAAATGATGAACGACCTTCTCGGCTTACTTATCGGCTTACTTGCTGAAAACGGCGAAATGATAGACGGTCTTGTAGACATTATTGAAATGGCTGCAGGTGTAAGCCTTGCTCCCATTGACTTCCTCAATGCAATTGAAGAAGCAAGCGGAACATCAGGCAAGTTCTATAACTTCCTTGCAAATGCTATCCAGGGCGTACCTCAGAATCCTGTTGAGGGCGAACCCGTAGCAAGAGTCACATGGGCAGACGTAGGTGCTGCACTTGGCGGCGCATATGTTGACTTCTCAACATACGCATACACAACAAATCTCGTAGTTGTAACAAGAGATGACAACTCAACAGTAACATACGAAGCATACAAGTATAAGAATGCAGAAGATGCAGACGTTGTAGTTTACAAGCTCGGCGACAGCTACTACGCTTCAACAGCTGCAAACGCAGAAGCTCTCACATTCGCTGACGGCGTTCCCGCAATGACAGCTGCTGAAACAGAATATACTGTATACCAGGTTGCAGGTAATGACACAACATGGTACGCACAGGTTGGCGGCGATATCGCAACAGTTCCCGCAGGCGTAACACCTGAAAAGGTAGAGGTAATCTACACAGTTACAACAGGCGAGGGCGAAGCAGCCGTAGAAACAGAATACACAACATGGACATATGAAACAGTAGATGCTAACGACACCACACAGACAGTTAAGCATACTATCTATATGGATGGCGAAGGCAAGTACTACAAGCTTAACGGTGAAACACTTGAAGAAACAGAAGTTCCCAATGATGTAACACCTGTTAAGTCATATGCAGGCGGAACAAAGTATGTTCTTGACCTCAACACAGTTTATGCTAACTACTGGGGCATTAACGCTGCAGTAGGCACAGAGGCTAAGCTCGATGCATTCGTTGCTCCCATCACAGAGCTTATCGCTCCTCTTGATGTTGTCTTCGGTCTCTTATTCAAGGGTCAGGATCTCGAAATCCTTCCCGCTGAAAGCGGCGCAGGCGTTATCGACATCAAGGCAGGCGACGGCGGCTATGAATACGGTCTTCTCCAGTTGTTCATCGGCCTCGGCTTCGATTCACTCGGCATTGATCTTGTAAGCGGTGCAGAATACAAGGCTGACCAGACTCTTACACTCAGCGCAATCGTTGATCCTATCATCGACTTCGTATATGAGCTTTGCGAGAATCCGGTTCAGACACTTCTCACAGTACTCGGCGCACTTTCATATTTCATTGCTTCTAACGGTCTCCAGACAGTTCTTGAAAACATCCTCAAGCCTGTAATGGGTCTTCTCGATGTTGCAGAGCCCGTTCTCGGACCCATCATCAATGATCTTATTGCTAATACTCTTTCACCGATTCTCAAGCCGATCTTCGGCAAGGATTTCGCAACTCTCAGCGATATCACAGGCCTTGCAGGCGAAACAGGTGACGAGCTTGCAGCTCTCCTTAACAGCCTCATCTCAGGTCTCATCGTAGAAAAGGATGAAAACGGTCAGGCAACTCAGATCTTCCAGATCTTCAAGAGCACATTCTTCGAAGATTATGCAGCAGCCGCTATCAACGCAGGTACACCTGTTGACGGCGACGACACACTCTACTACTACTGGTATGAAAAGACAGACGCTGAAGGCAACGTAGAAATCGTTAAGATTTCCTCAGAAGAATACAAGCTCTCAGGTGAAACAGGCAAGATTGTTAAGCAGGCATACATGGTTAACAGCCAGTTCGATATTCTCAACATCAACTGGAAGGTTGACGTAGTTGACGCTTATATCTTCCTCCTTTCATACGTTCTCAGCGAAGATGTTCTTGCAGTTATCTGCGATCTTGCAGGCATTGACCTCAATGACGAAGAGAACATCGTAGCAACAATCATCCAGAGCGTTATCGATACAGATGATCCGGGTCTTGTTCTTGCTGATATCCTCGCAACACTCTTAGGTCAGTACACAGTTACTACCAACGACTTTGTTGGCGATCAGATCATCATCGAAGATAAGACACCGTACGCTGAAGGTCCCACAGATGCAGAAATCGAGGCACTTCCGGGTCAGCTTGATTCACTCATTCTTGACAACCTTGGAACAATCCTTGATATCGTTGCAGATCTCATAGACCTTTCAGCAGCACCTGAAATGCTTACCGATCTCATCGATAAGTACACAGCTGACACAATGCCGGCTGATCAGGTAACAGTAGAAAACATCGTTAACGATCTTCTCGTTGACCTTGTTTACACAGACGAACTCGTAGGCTCACTTATGGGTATGCTCGTAGGTCTCCTCGGCGGTGAAAACCTTGCAGGCACTCTTGCAACAGTTCTTCCGCTTGTTAAGGATCTTGCAGGCATCGACCTTGCTCCTGCTGCATTCGCAACAGGCGACGGTAAGATTGCAACTCTCATCAAGGCTGTTCCGGCATCTGATGCTGAAGCAGGCGTAACATGGGCAGATGTATACAATTACTATAAGGCTGACTACGAAACAACATACACAGTTTACACTTATAAGAATGCTGAAGGCGAAGACGTAACTGTTTACGAACTTGGCGGCGTATATTACGCAGCTAAGGGTGATACAGAAGCAGCAGTTCTTCCCGAAGGTGTAACACCTGTTGTTAAGACAGAAGATGTTCTGGATGCTGACGGCAATGCAACAGGCGAGAAGCAGAATGTTACTGAAGCATACTTCGATCTCACAGCAGCAGCTGATTGGATTGAAGAAGGCGCTGAACTTGAAAGCTTCAAGGCTGTATTTGCAGAGCTTCTCACTCCGCTTGCTCCCGTTGTTAACTTCCTGTTCAAGGGCGAATCTCTCAAGATCGTTGAGTTCAAGGAAGGCTGGTACAACGACGACTATAACGATTCTGTTGAAGGTGACAAGGGCTTTGATCCTGACACTGAAGCAGAAATAGAGAATTATGCAAACAATGGCGTAACAACCTCAACATCAGATGACGATCTTTCATACGCACTTATCGAACTCAAGGGCGCAACACTTTACAGCGATGTATTTGTTCCTCTCTTCAGCTCAATGAGCGTATTCGACGATCATACATTCAAGAGCGAGTCAGCACTTGCAGCTCTTGACACGGCCGGTCTCGTAGACGAAATCTTCGATATCATCTATGTTCTCATCGATGCTATCGCAGCAGGTCCCATTGAAGCTATCCTTTCAGTTCTTCCGGGTCTCCTCTACTTCATCGGCAGCGACGGAATTAGCCTCATTGCTAATAACCTCCTCGCATTCGTTACTCCGTTACTTGACGCTATTGAGCCTCTCGTATCAGTAACAGATCTCCTCAACGGCTTACTTGGCACAGAATTCGATTCAATCAACGCACTTGTTGACAGCTATGTAACTGCTGACAACCTTGTTGCTCTCATCAACGGTCTCATCCCGGCAGATGAAGAAGGCAAGAAGGCATTCGAGCTTGAAGAAGGTATCTTCCTCACACTCGCAGCAGCTATGGCAGACGAAGCAACATCACGTCCCTTCGCAGCAGCAGCTCTTGAAGGTGACAAGGCTGAAGACGGCGTAAGATACACTAAGGTTCGTGGCACAAATGTTACAATCCTTCGTGGCCTTCTTGAATATGTTCTCAGCGATGCTCTCATCGGCAAGCTTCTCAACATCGATACTTCAGCAATGAAGGATATCACAGTTGGTAACGGCATCGTTTCAATCCAGCTCAAGGCAATCGTTGACAACCTCCTTGCAGCACTCAAGACACCCGCTGCAACTCAGGGCGTTCTCAATGTACTTGTTGAACTCTTCAACAGCTACAAGGTAGGATATCAGGTACTCGAAGGCACAGCTCCCGCAAAGGTTGCAATCGGCTACGGTACTGACCTCAAGTCAACTGAAGCTGAAGTTGAAAACCTTGTGGCAGGTCTTGATTCAATCATTGATCAGGTATTTGCTAAGGGTATCATCGCAGATCTCATCACAGATGAGGAACTCAAGGCTAATGCAACTTCAATTGAAGCTCTCATCAGCTCATTCCTCTACACAGATGATCTTGCAGTAATGCTTGTTGAACTTCTCGTTCCCATGCTTGCAGGTCTTGAGACCAAGGCAGACGGCGCAGAAAAGTCAACAATGGAAACAATAGACGAATTCCTTCCGATGATCAGCGATCTCATTAAGATCAGCGGCAACGCTCTCACTCTTAATCTCCACGCTGACGCATGGGCAGGCAACGGTGCATTCGGTTCACTTATCGGTGAAGCAACAACATGGACAGCAGTTCGTGATGCTAACTTCACATTGACAACAGCTGAAGATGGCTCAGAGTCATACAAGCTTAACGAAGGCACCACATTCGGTATCGATACAGCAGACGAACTCGTTGACTTCATCTGCGAGCTTATCGCTCCTCTCGAAAGCGTACTTAACCTCATCATCCTTGGTGGTGAGCTTCAGGTTCTCGCAGTAGAAGGCGAAGATAAGACAGACGGTATCTCACTCACATTCGGCAGCATGTACAACTATGCTATCCTTCCCATCCTCGAAGGTCTCAGCGTTGATGCTCCTGCTGCAAAGGATGCAACTCTCAGAACAGTTCTTACAGCAATCCTCGGTCTCGTAGATGATGTCTGCGATGCTCCGATTGCAACAGTAGCTCAGCTTCTTACAGAACTCTTCTACTTCATCTCAATTGACGGTCTCTCAGTAGCAGTTGAAAACCTCATCGCTCCGATCGTTAAGATCCTCGAAGCAGTTGAACTCATTGCTCCTGTGAACGTAACAGTTGATATTACAAAGCTCGACCTTGCTTCACTCCTTGCTCCCAAGGCAGAAGGTGAAGAGGCAGAAGGCGAAGAAACAACAGCAACACCTGTTGATCCCGTTGTTTCAATTGCTCCCGCAACAGAGACATCAGTTAACGTTAACCTTGACGGTGACGCTATCATCGCTCTTGTTGAAGGTCTTGCAGCAAGCTTCCTCGGTGCAAAAATTACTCTCGACATCGACGGCTTCCTTGCAAAGGCAATCGCAGGCTCAGCTCCTTCAAAGGTTGTAACTGCTGACACAGCATTCGATACAAGCGACGCTACAAAGACTTGGGCACCCGTTGTAACAGCTGACACAGCAGATGCTCTTGTAGCTCTTATCGCTACAATCCTTTCACCCGCAAATGTTAAGGCTATCATGGGCTCAGAACTCATCACAAAGCTTGACCTCAAGTCTCTTGGTGACTTCGAACCGGTAGTTAAGGCAGTTCTCGCTTACCTCGGCACAGATGCAGGCAGTGACGTTGGTTACGACGTAATCGATCTCCTTGTAGCACTTGTTTCAGGCGCAGACGTTGAGCTTCTCATCGCTGACCAGAAGAAGTATGCAGCAGTAGATCCTATCCCGTATGAATCAGCAGATCTTGAAGCTTCAAGTGACGAAGTTAACGCTCTCTTTGCAGAGCTTGACACACTCATCGCAAAGGTTGTTGAGTCAGGTCTCCTCAGCAAGTTCGACCTTGGTATTGAACTCAAGGGCGCAACAGTTAAGGAAATCGTTCTCGGTCTCCTCTTCGGTGAAGATGCACTCATCGATGTAGCCGGACTTATCGTTCCCGCAATCGTTGGTCTCTTCGCAGGTATGGAAACTCCGAATGACGAAGGCAAGACAACTCTCGATACAATCGAACCCATCTTCGGTTATGTTAAGGATATCCTCGGCATCGAGCTTACTCTTGACATAGATGCATGGACAACAGGTTCAGGCGCATTTGCAACTCTCCTCGCAACAGTTGAGGCAGGTCTTGCAGACGGCGAAGAACTCACATGGACAGCAGTTAAGACATATCTCGACAGCCAGATGGTTCAGGCAACCGAAAAGAATGAAGCAGGCGAAACAGTTGGTAAGACAAATGCAGACGGTACACCTGTAATGGTTAACGGCTATGACTTCGGTATTACCAATACAGCAGGTCTTGTAGATCTCATCGCTGATCTCCTCGCTCCGTTCAACAGCGTAATCGCACTTCTTATGAACAGCGACGCTCTCACAGCATTTGCTGATGACGACTTCGCAGGTCTCAACATCAAGCTCGGTCACGCTTACAACTACGCTCTCGTACCTCTCCTTGAGGCATTCGGTGTTACAAACATCCCGACAGCTGATTCAATCAAGGCAGGCGCATACGAAGGCGAATATCTCAGAGCATTCCTTTCAGCACTTATCGGATACGTTGAAAACGTAGTTCTTGCAACTCCGCTTTCATCAGTGGTTAACCTTCTCGGTAACCTTGTGAACTTCATCGCATCCAACGGTCTGACAGTGGTTATCACTAACCTTATTGCTCCGATCAATGCACTCATTAAGGTTATTGCAGATATCGTTCCGGTATCAGCAGAAATCGACCTTGATAAGCTCGATATAGCTTCACTTCTTGCTCCCAAGGCAGAAGGCGAAGAAGCAACAACAGAAGCTGAACCTATCTTTAAGGTATCAGAAGACGGTAAGACAATCTCAATTCTTGACGGCGTAGTAGCTATCAACCTTTGCGATAAGGCGGTGGCAACCGGTATCGCACTTGATCTCAGCGACGCTAAGCTCGAAAAGATTATCACAGATCTTATCAACTCACTTCTCAAGCTTGAAGATGCTGATAAGCTTGCTAACCCGTTCATCGACTTCTCAGTCCTTGCACAGTATGCAATTGCAGGCAAGACATCAACAACAAGCGTTGTTGCAACAGACGCTGATGACCGTATCAACGGTACAACAGGCGGCTCAATGGGCGTATACGATGTAAACAAGGGCGACATGTTCGTAGCTCTTCTTACAAGCGTTCTCACACCGGATATGATCGATGCTATCCTCGGAATGCTCGACATAGATACAATGCTCGCAGAGGCTGACGATATGGTTTACGGTATCGTAACCAACGTAGTTGAATATCTCGACGAAGCTGATGCAGAAACAGCAGAAGGTGTTGTATACGGCTTAATCGACTTACTCGTTGATCTCTTCAACGTATACACAGTAGGTCTCACAGTTACAGATCAGACTCTCACAGGTGCTACAACATCTGCAGTCCAGAACGCAGGTCTTGAGTCAACAGAAGCTCAGATCGAAGAAGCAATCACTAAGATTGAAGCTCTCCTTCCGCAGATTCTTGAACTCACAGGTCTTGTTGAAGAAGGCCAGGGTCTTGCAGGTCTCGTAACAGGTCTCATCTATTCAGACAATATTGCTGACGCTCTCATCCCGGCACTTGTAAATGCCTTCGCAGGTATGGAAACAGTAGCTGAAGGTGCAGAAAAGTCAACAATGGCTACAATAACAGAAATCTTCGGTTACGTTAAGGATGTAACAGGCATTGAGCTTTCACTTGACGTAAGTGCTTGGGCTAAGGGCGACGGTATGTTCGCAACTCTCATCGGCGATGCAAAGAGCTGGTCAGAGGTTAAGACAGTTATCGACGCTAAGATGGTTCAGGTAACCGAAAAGAACGAAGCAGGCGTAGAAGTAGGTAAGGTAGATGCAGAAGGCAAGCCTGTAATGGCTTATAAGCTTGGTCTCGGCGTTGATACCAAGGCTGAATTCATCAACCTCTTCTGTGAAATCGCAGCTCCGTTCGCACCGATCATCAATGTTCTCTTCGTTGGCTCAGACGATAAGGCTGACCTTGAAGCATTTGAAACAATCGGTCTCGAATTTGGTCAGGCATACAACTATGTAATAATCCCGCTTCTTGAAGCTCTCGGCATTAAGAACGTTCCCAACGTTGCTAAGGTTGAAGCTGACTTCGACGGCGATTATGTAAGAGCTATCCTTACAACAGCTCTTGACTATGTAGACGTAGTTCTTGCAGCTCCGCTTACAGGCGTAGTTAACCTTGTTGGTAACCTTGCAAACTTCGTAGCAAATAACGGTCTCACATCACTTGTGCTCAACCTTATTGCTCCCATTAACGAACTCCTTGTTAAGCTTGATAAGGTAGTTCCCATTGCAATCGATATCGACCTTGGTAAGCTTGATCTTGCAACTCTCCTCGATGGCTCAATGGCCTTCGCAGTTGAGTTCGATAACGCAACAGAAACTCTCAGAATTCTCGGTGAAACAGTTGTTGTATACCTTGCTAAGGAATATACAGACCTCAGCGCAGGTGTTAACCTTGAGCTTGGTGCTGAAACACTTGAAAGCATCCTCGTAGCTGCTATCGCAGGTCTCGTTAAGGATATTGACCTTGATCTCTCAGGTCTCAGCTTCACAGCAATCGCAAGCCAGTTCATCGCAGGCAAGGCTTCTCTTGGCACAAGCGTTGTAACAGGCGATGCAATCGGTATCAACTCTAAGGCAGAAGGCGCTGTATCACTCGGCGTATACTCAGGTAATGTTGCAAATACTCTCGTTGAGTTCCTTAACGAAGTAATCACAACAAAGAATGTTGACGCAATCCTTGAGATGCTCGACGTTGAAAAGATGCTTGCAGATGCTAACCTTGATCCCGCACTTGCAGAAGTAATCAACGATGTTCTTGATTACATTGCACACGGTGACAAGCCCGTAGGCGCAGCACTCATCGACTTCATCGTAACATTCTTCGCAGAATACACAGTTGACCTTGAAATCATTGATCAGGTAGTAGCAGCAGCTTCTACAATCAAGTATGACCAGGCCGACAACTCAACAGGTCTCACTTCATCCAACGCTGAAGTTAATGACCTCATCACAAAGCTTGATGCAATCCTTTCAAGCGGCATCCTCACAACACTCGGTGTTCTTGAGGAAGGCAAGACTCTCAAGAGTCTCGTAACAGATCTCATCTACTCAGATGCTATTGCTGATGCAATCATCCCGGCTCTCGTAAATGCATTCGCAGGTATGGAAGTTAAGGACGAAGAAACAGGCGAAGTATCAATGGGCTCACTCGAAGATACACTCGCTATGATCGGCGACATCATCGGTATTGAAATTAACCTTGGAACAGATGCATGGGCAGGCACCGGCGCATTCGGTACTCTCATCGGCACATCTGCAACATGGACAGAAGTTAAGGCTAAGATCGACGCTAAGCTTGTTCAGGAAACTGAAAAGAATGAAGCAGGCGAAGAAGTAGGTAAGGTAGGCGAAGACGGTAAGCCGGTAATGGTTTACAAGCTTGGTCTCGGTATCGATACTAAGGCAGAATTCATCGGTCTCATCGACGAAATCGCAGCTCCGTTTGCTCCGGTTATCAACCTTCTCTTCCTTGAAGACCAGAAGCTTACAGCATTCGGTCCGGACGGTGTAGCTCTTTCAATGGGCTCAGCTTACAACTATGTACTCATTCCTCTCTTCGAGGCACTCGGTATCACAACAGTTGTTAAGCCTGACGTTGAAAACGGCGTAAGCTGTGTAGCAGCTCTTCTTACAACAGTTCTTGACTATGTAGAAGCTCTCCTTACAAGCAACACAGTTCACGGTGCAGTTAACCTTCTCGGTAACCTTGCAAACTTCGTTGCAAACGACGGTCTCACAGTATTCGTTTCTAACCTCATCGCTCCCATCAATGAGCTCCTTGTTAAGATCGGTGCAATCGTACCGCTTACAGCAAAGGTTGACCTTGAAAAGCTTAACCTTGCAGATCTCATCGGCGGCACAGAGGAAGGCGAAGAAGCAGCTCCCATCTTTGCATATGACGAAGAAGCAAAGGCACTCACAATCCTTGACGGCGTAATCGCTGTTCAGGCAGGCACAGGCGTTGCAGCAGATGCAACTCTCGGCCTTGACCTTGACCTTTCAGACGTAGTTCTCGAAGGTCTCATCGACCAGCTCGTAGAAGACGTACTTCCCACTCTTGTAGAGGGTCTCAACCTCAAGATCGACCTCGACTTCAGCAAGCTCGCAGCAGAAGCACTCACAGGTGCAACATGGCTCGGCACAGCAGTAGAAGTTAAGGACGGCGATACAAAGCACAGTGACGGTACAGCTTACTCAGCTGACAACACATTCAACTCAATCGGTGTATACGATATTAACGAAGCTAACCTTCTCGTATCACTTCTTACAATGATCGTAACATCTGACAACATCAATGCAATCCTTGATATGATTGATGTAGATGCTATGATCGCTGAGATGGAAGACGGCATGGTTAAGGATATCCTTACAGATGTTATCTCCTATCTTGAAACAAATGCTAAGGATACACTCGTTTACGGTCTTGTAGATCTCCTTGTAGGTCTCATCGCTGAAAACTATGTAGACTTCATCATCGTTGAAAACACAGCAGTAACCGGAAAGCAGAATGTTACATACTCTTCAGAGCTTACTAAGGATGATGTAACAAGCGCTCTCAGCAAGCTTGCAACTGTTCTCAACAATGCACTTCCTGTATTCGATATCAACCTTTCAACTCTTGTAAGTGATAATCTCTATACAGGTGAGATGCTCGCAACAATCGTTAACGCTCTTGCAGGTCTCTTCGCAGGCATGGAAACAACAGCTTATACATACTCAGTTGTTGAAGACGGCGAAACTGTTGAAAAGACAGCATATGCTAAGGACGGTAAGTATTACTCAGACGAAGCATGCACAACAGAGCTCGGTGCTGACGTAACTGTAACCGAAACAATCACAATGGGTTCAGTTGACGGCATCCTCGATACAGTTGCAGATCTCGTTTCAATCGGCGACAAGCCTCTTAACATCGACCTTGGTGTTCAGGCTTGGGCAGACACAGCAATCCTCGGTGCTATCATCGGCGATGCTAAGTCATGGAAGGATGTAAGCTTCACAGCTGAATCCTTCGGTGAAGTTGACAAGGCTAAGTTCATCAATGTTATCGCTGACCTTGTAGCTCCCTTCGATGCAGTTCTCGGACTTCTCTTCGACGGCGGTGCAGTCAAGACAAGCGGCACATACGGTAACTCACTCAATGCAGTTGATGCTGTAACAGTCAACTTCGGCAGCGGTTATAACTACGCAATTCTTCCGCTTCTTGAAGGTCTCGGTATTAAGGGTCTCAAGACTCAGGATGAATACAGAGAATATAGCGAAGACAACGGTTACATCAAGTACATCCTTGAAGCTGTTCTCGGTTACGTTGATACAGTTCTTGCTGATCCCATCAACGGTGCTATGGCTCTCGTAGGCAACCTTGCATACTTCTTAGCAAATGACGGCTTGTCAGCATTCGTTACAAACCTCATTGCTCCCATCAATACACTCATTAAGGCAATCGACAGCATTATTCCTGTTGCAGTATTCATTAACCTTGAAGGTCTCAACTTCACAAATGAGGTTAACGCAGAAACAGGCAAGAAGGAATTCAAGGTAGATGCTTCTGAACTTCTCAAGCTCTACATCGCTGTTGACCACGAAGGTATCCCGGCAGGTCTTTCAGTGAACCTCAATGCAGCTACTGTTCAGGATCTTGTTGATAAGCTTCTCACAGCTCTTGAACTTGACCTCAACATTAACCTTGACTTCGCTAAGATCGCAGCTCAGGCAGCAGCAGTTGACGCAGACGGCAACATCAGCGTTGAAGCTTCTAAGCTTGACAGCAAGTGGGATAACGCAATACCGGCAGACGGTGAATCACTCGGCGTTCTCAATGTAGACAGTGCTGATATGTTAATGGCACTTCTTCAGATGGTACTTACAAGCGAAAATGTTGAAGCTATCCTCGGAATGCTCGACGTTGACCTTGAACAGCTCATCACAGACGCTAACCTCGGTGACGACGTAACACCGATCCTCATTGACGCTATCAACAGAGCAGTTGAAGACCCGATGAACCTCATCGCAGTTGTTGTTAAGATCATCAACGGTGAGTTCAGCGTAAACGGTACAGAGTTCGTGCTCAAGTTCGTTGGTAATAAGGAATATGATTACAACGGCCACTACACAACAGCTAACGGCTACGCAGAGGGCGAATGGGAAACACTTGCTAACGGCGATATCGCAGCTCTTGACAGAATCATCGTTAAGTTCGTTCCCACTCTTCTCGATATGCTCGCAGAAGGCGAAAATGCAGCTCAGATTCTCAAGGATCTCGCAGCTCTTGAAGCAGGCGAAGGTCAGAACAACATCACAGTAATCCTTGACTACTTCCTTGGTGAATATGTAATCAAGAATGACACAGTTGATATGGTTGTAGGCGCACTTGTTCCTGTTCTTGCAGGTCTTGATGCAGACACAATGGATATCATCAAGTCAGCAGTTGGTCTTGATCTTGCTCCCACATCATGGGCAGGCGAAGGCACATTCGGTAAGTTTGTTGGCGAAGCAAAGACATGGGCAGAAGTTCGTGACGCACACTTCACAGCAACAACCGAAGGCGAAACAACAACATACAAGTTCAACGGTTACGATTGGAAGGTAACAGATACTGATACTCTCCTCGCAATCTTCGAAGAACTTCTTAATCCTGTATCATATGTACTCGACTTCGTTCTTACAGGCGGTTCAATCACTGTATTCGGTACAATTGATGGAAACGGCGTAATGGCTGACGACGGTATCACTCTTACAGGCATTAAGCTTTACGACAACGTTCTTGCACCTCTTGCAACAGCTCTTCAGCTTGATCTTGCAAACAACACAGTTGCAAACGCAACAAGCGCTCAGAAGCTCATCGGCTTCGTTAAGGCACTTCTTGCATACGTATACGACGACGTTGCAGCATCACCCATCAAGGCGGTTCTTGAACTTGTTGGTAACCTCAGCTTCTACATTGCTAATAACGGTCTTAACAACCTTATCGACAATGTACTTGCTATCGTTGACGGCTTACTCGCTCTCGTATCTTCAATCCTTCCGGCTGAAGACGTAGATAAGCTTCTCAGCGGTCTTACAAAGGATGTAGCAATCATTGGTGACATCTTCGGTGCAGACGGTCTCACAGTCGCAGGCATCAGAAACATCGCCGGCAACAACGGTGACGGTATCATCAAGATTCTCAACACATTCATTGATGACATTACAATCGGTGATAAGCAGGTTAACCTTGCTAACATCATTCCCGAAACATTCTTCCTTGATCTTGCTCAGGTAGTAGTTGAAGAAATTGAGCCCGACGAAGATACTCTTACTGATACAGATAAGTTTGTAACTCCTGTAACAGAATGGGATATCAATGAAGTTAAGGTTCTCCTCTTCGTACTCAAGACAGTTCTCAGTGAAGACACAGTCAACCTCATCGCTGACCTTATCGGCGTTGATATGACTAACACAGATGACCTCGTTGTAGGTATCCTCGATGCAATCGCAACTAACCCGAATGCTCAGGACGGCTTACTCGACATCATCACACTCATACTCAACAAGTATCTTGTTAAGTATGAACTCATCAGCGGTGAAGAACTTACCAAGATTGAGCTTAATTACAGCGCATTCGGTATCATCACCGATCCCGTTGCAGCTCCCACAGAAAAGGATGCTGTTAACAACGCAATCGCAAAGCTTGACGTACTTCTTGCAAACGCTCTTGACGTATTCATGGGTAAGGATCTCAAGACAATCGTCGGCGAGCTTCTTTACACAGACAGTCTTGCAGTAATGCTCGTTGAACTTCTTGTTCCGATGCTTGCAGGTCTCGAAGCTAAGAATGATGCAGGCAAGTCAACAATGGATACAATCGATGAAATCCTTGTTCTTCTTGAAGACTTCCTTGCATTCAACGGCGAAGCACTCAACATCAGCCTCCACGCAGATGCATGGGCAGGCGAAGGCGTATTCGGTAAGTTCGTTGGCGACGCTAAGACATGGACAGAAGTTCGTGAAGCTCACTTCACAAAGGACGGCGACACATACAAGCTCAACGAAGGCACAACATTCGGCATCAAGGATGCAACAACTCTTGTTAACTTCGTAAGCGAATTACTTCTTCCTGTTGACATCGTACTCGAAATTCTCCTTGACGGCGGCGTGCTTGCATACAACGGCACAGGCGCAACAAAGGGTGACAGAATTGAAGGTGCTTACGGTAAGGCACTCTCAGTTCTCGAAGATATCAATATCTTCTTCGGTAGCGGTTATAACTACGCAATCATTCCTCTCCTTGAGGCTCTTGGTATGACAGACGTTATGACTCAGGCTGAATACTCAGCTGACGCTGCTGCAAACGGACACCTCAAGGCAATCCTTACAATGCTCCTTGGTTATGTTGATACAATCCTCGGTGCACCGGTTGATTCAGTTCTCGGACTTCTTGCAAATCTTGCAAACTTCGTAGCAGCTGACGGTCTTACAAAGATCGTATCCAACCTTATTGCTCCCATCAACACAATCCTTGAAATGGTTGACGGCGTTCTTCCCATCGCAATCATGATTGATATCACTCAGATCGGCGTAGAAGGCGGCACAGTTCTCAACCTCTTCCTCGGCAAGAAGCATACAGGTATCCCGACAGGCGTATCCATTGATCTGAGTGCACACGCAATCGAAGGTCTCCTTAACGGTCTCCTCGGTTCAACAGGTCTCGAAATCGACCTTGACTTCAACAAGCTCGCAGCTCAGTCAATGAAGTCAGGCAGCACACCGACAGCTTCTAAGGTTGACGTTAACTATGACGAATCAACCGGTGAAGGTACACTCGGTGTTGTTGAAGGCGATAACGCAGACACATTGATCGCACTTCTTCAGACTGTTGTAACAACTGAAAATGTGGAAGCAATTCTTGATATGGTTAAGCTTGACCTTTCAACTCTTGATCCCGAACTTCAGACAGTTATCAACAATGCTCTTAATAACACTGATGCTCTTGTTGGTATCGTTATCAACATCATCAACGGTTACTACGATGTAGAAGGTGTAGACTTCCTGTTCAAGTGGCTCGGTGACACAAGCTATGATTATAACGGTCAGTATAATGACTGGGATGACAAGGCTAACCTCACTATCAAGAAGCTCGACACAATCATCATCAACCTTGCTCCGTCACTTCTCGGTATGTTCATCGGTGCAGATGCTGAAGGCATCCTTGCAATCCTCAGAGATGCAGCCGCAGAAGAAGACGCAACACTCGTATCAATCGTTGACGCAGTTCTCAACGGCTTCGTATTCAACGATGATATGATGACAACAATCATGGGCGCTCTTGTTCCGCTGCTTGCAGGCCTCGATGCTGATACACTTGACCTCATCGGCAAGCTCGTAGCACTTGACCTTGCTCCGCAGACATTCGCTAACGGTGCTCTCAAGGCATACATCGGCGATGCAAAGACATGGGCAGACGTTCGTGATGCACGCTTCACTGCAAAGACAGAAGGCGAGACAACAACCTATACTCCCAACGAGTATAAGTGGAACATCGACAGCCAGGACGACTTCCTTGACGTAATAGCTGATCTCCTTGCTCCGCTTTCAATGGTTCTTGACTTCTTCCTCAAGGGCGGTAACCTTTCAGTTCTTGAAAGCGTATCACTCAAGGGTGCAGAAGGCTTCACAACAGTTCTTGTACCGCTTGCAAAGGCTCTCGGTCTTGAACTTACAGCAACTCAGGCAGACACAAGCGTAACAATGATAAGAGATCTTGTTGAAGCTCTCCTCGCATTTGTAAGAAACGACATCTGCAAGGCTCCGCTTAACAGCGTTCTCACACTCCTTGGTAACTTGTTCTACTTCGTTGCTAACGACGGTGTAAATGCTCTTGTACAGAACATCCTCGCACCGATCACAGGCTTACTTCAGACAGCAGAAGAACTTGTTGATGAGGAAGCTCTCAATAAGATTCTCAGCGGTCTTACAAAGGATGTTGAGGCACTCAAGTCAATCTTCGGTGACGAAGGACTTACGCTCACAGGCATCAAGAATATTGCAGGTAACAGAGGCGACGCTCTCGTAGCTATCGTTAACAACCTCCTTGCAGGTATCGAAATCACTGATAAGAACGGCAACAAGGTTGAACTTGCAAATCTTCTTCCTGAAACATTCTTCTTAGATATTTCTAAGATTGCTATTGAAGAACTCACAGGTCCCGCAGCAGACCAGGCATGGAACAAGTCAACAGCAACTGTTTATGAAACAAATGTTGAAACTTGGGATGTGAACGTAGCATCACTTCTTATGTATGTTCTCCAGACTGCTCTGAGCGACGACATCATTGAGCTTCTCGCAGGTCTCATCGGTGCTGACCTTGCAGGCGATGACCTTGTAGCAGAAATCTTCAATACACTCCTTGACAGCGATAATGCACAGGATCTCATCCTCGACGTAATTATCGGTCTGTTCAACGGCTACGACGTAGCATACATTCCTGTAAACGGCAAGCTTATCGAGACAGGTACTCACTTCGACAAGCATGAAAATTGCGAAATCGCAGACAGAGAAGACGATATCAATGCTCTTACAGGCAACATCGACAGACTCATCAACAAGGCAATACCTGAGGTATTCAACCTTCTTGAAGAAATGGGTACTATCGACAACATGGAAGCAGGCGCACTCAAGGATATCCTCCTTCAGATTGCAGCTGACGAAGATGCAACAGTAGCAAGTGCTCTTGACCTCCTTCTTAACAGCTTTGTATTCACAGCAGATATAGCCACAACAGTTGGTAAGGCTCTCATCGGTCTCCTCGGCAGCGGTGATCTTGCTGAAACAATCGCAACAATTCTTCCGATTGCTAAGAGCGCAGCAGGTCTTGACCTTGCTCCCGCAGCATTCGTAAGAGCAAACGGCGGCGCATTCAGCACATTCATCAAGAAGGCTATCGGTGATAAGACTGACGCAACTTGGGCAGACGTATATGCATACGGCGAAGCTAACGGCTATGACTTCAGCAGTGTTAAGGATGAAAAGACATTCAAGGCACTTATTGAAGACATTGCAACACCGCTCAGCCCGATCCTCGAATTCCTCTTCTTAGGTAAGGACCTCAAGCTCCTCGACTATGAAGTAGAAGGCGAAGCAGGCGTAACAAGCGGTATCACCCTCACAGGTGTAGAAGGTTATGATCAGGTTCTCATGCCGCTTATCGATGCACTCGGTCTCTACGATGCATCTGCAGCAGATAACATCATAATCTCAGCAGCAGAAGCTAAGGAAACAATGAACGGTGCTAAGTTCCTTGTATACTTCATCGACGTACTTCTTTCATTCGTTGATGACCTTGCAGAAGCTCCGGTAACAACGCTTCTTAACAAGCTCGCAGGATTACTTTACTTCGTAATCAGCGACGGTGTATACATGATCGCATCTAACCTCGTATCATTCGTTGACGGCTTACTTGCTATCACAGACAGCATCACAGGTGAAGAAAAGCTCAGACTTAACTCCATCCTCGAAATGCTCAACCTCGGATTCAGTCTTGAGACTCTCAAGATCTCCGGTCTCCTCGAGATGCTTGACGGAGAAGGCATGCTTAACGGCAAGCTCAAGGAAAACGGCATTACAGTTGAATTCATCGAGAAGCTCGTTGGTTCATGCGGTGATTACGCAATCGTTCCTTCACTCCGTTCAGACGCAACAGATGGCCTCTACAATAAGGACGGCGAGCTTGTTAACGTAACAACAGCCGGCGTTATCAAGACAATCGTAGGCACACCCGCAGATACACTCATGGCAGTTCTTGAGTTCGTATGTGAACAGGGTACACTCGAACTTCTCTTCGGTAAGAATGTAGAAGATATGAGTGCTGATGACATCATGAAGGTACTTATAGAGAACCTTTCAGATCCGATGGCAGAAGACTACGTAGTAGAAGTTATCCTCAAGCTCTTCACAAAGTATCTTGTAGAATATCGCTTAGTAGGTGCTACAACACCTCTTGCTAAGGAAGAACCCCAGTTCACTGAAAGCTTCAGTAAGGAATATCTTGAAACATTGATCGGTCAGATTGAAGAAGCTATCGGCTCAGCTCTTGCTAATGTCGAAGGCGGCTCACTCAGCTCAATCATTTACAACTTACTCCTTCAGGATTCTTACTTAGACGAAATTATGAAGTTACTTCTTCCGTTACTTCGTGACAACGAAGCAATGCTCACAGATATCGTAGGTTATGTAAGTGCATTCACTAACCTCGAAATCGACCTTTCAGTTGAAGGCTTCAGATCACTCGCAAGAGACAGCTTCTTCAAGGCATACCTCGGTGATGCTAAGACATGGGCTGAAGTTGCTGAATTACACAACCTCAGAACAGAAACAATAGTAGATCCCGAAACAGGCGAAGAAAAGACAATTACTCTTATCGACGCTTACGATTGGAACATCACAGATGCTAAGAGCTTCGTTGACAGACTTGTTGATATGCTCAGACCTCTCGATGACGTTCTCCAGCTTCTCCTTATCGGTGGTACAAAGCGTGAAGCATTCTATGCAGACGGCACACACAACGGTCAGTACATCAGCGTTCTTGATGAACTGAACATCATGGGTGGTAGCGGTTACAACTACGCAGTACTTCCGTTACTCGAAGCATTCGGTATCAGAAGCGAAGCAATTCTTACTCAGGATGAATACATTGCAAGAGTAGAAGCAGACGGCTCAACACTCAAGTACATCCTCTACACAATCGTAGAAGCACTTGACAGAGTTCTCGGTTCAACAACTCTTCTTCAGGATCTCCTCGGTATCTTTGCTAACCTTGCACACTTCATTTCAAATGACGGCTTGACAATAGCTGTTGCAAACCTTATCGCTCCTGTTAATGAGCTTCTCACAACAGTCGGCAAGGTATTCCCGATTTCAATCAGCATTGATCTCAAGAACATCAATACTGAAAACGAAATCATCAACTTCGCTCTTGGCACAGCTAAGGCTGAAGACGTAGGCATCAAGATTGACCTCGACGGTGCAACTCTTGAAGCATTGATCGCAAGTCTCCTCGGTGAAGACTCAACAATGAATATCAGCTTCTCTGATATTGCTAATAAGACAGTTAAGACTGACGCAAACGGCAACATTGTTTACAAGGCTGTTAACTCAGAAATCGACTTGTCATATGACGAATACACAGGCTCACTTTACAGACGTATTGAAGGTGACGCAGCTGATACAGTAATGTATGTTCTTGACCTTCTCGGTGCAGGCGATCTTGACCTCGGCGGTATGGATATCGGCACAATCATTGACGCAGTTATCAACCTTCTTGCTAACCAGCGTGAATACACACCGATCCAGAACCAGAAGGTTAACCCGAACGGCGAAAAGCTTGGTGCAACATACGGAACCTACATTTCAGAAGCAAACGTTAACATCGTTGTAGATAACCTCGACGCAGTTATCTTTGACATTCTTGAACTTGCAGGTATCGGCACACTCGAAGATCTCCTTTGCGGTATGCTCGCAACCAATGCAAACATTAACTCAATTCTTAACCTTGTTGTTGGATTACTTTCAGATAACAGCGACCTGATTTCTCAGCTTCCTGAGTACATCGGAATGGCCGCAGGTATCCTTGGTGAAGAAAACATCAACTTTGGTCCTGAATACACCGGATTCCTTTCACTTCACGATGCAGAAACAGGCTATGGCTTCTATGATCAGCTCTATGCAGTTTCAGTCGGCGAAGGAAATGCAACCACAGGAGTTAACTACAAGCAGGGCGATGTAACATTCGCAAATGCTCTCAAGATTCTTGCTAAGGCAGAAACATGGGCAGATCTCGACAACACCTCATTCACAAATTGTGATTGGGGCTTCAAGGATGGCGATCTCCACGGATTCCTCCAGGTAATCGCTCAGGTACTCACACCGCTTAACAACCTTCTCGGCTTGTTCTTATACGGTGATCCTGATAACCCAATTATCAATGCATTTGATATTCTTTCAATTGCAGGCGGTCCGGGCTATGACTTCGCAATCATCCCGCTTATGGAAGCACTTGACATTAACTCTGTACCGACAGCAGCTCAGTACGTTGCAATGATCAACGGTGAGGCCGGCAGACAGGTATCAATCGGTGGCGTAGCTTACAGATCAGGTCCCACAGCAGTTCTCGGCACAGTTCTTACAATGCTCGAAACTCTTGTAATGGATCTCTGTGAATCACCCACAGATACACTCCTTACTCTCCTCCCGAACCTTGCATACTTCCTTTCAAATGACGGACTTTCACTTGTATTCCAGAATCTTATCTCACCGCTTTACGGTGTACTCTGCGCACTCAACGCAATCCTTGGTCTCGGTATCCCGACCAGAATCGAACTTGAACAGATTCTCCACGATATCGACCTTGGCACATGGGTACTCTGGTCATGGCTTGATCTCAAGATTCCTGTAATCGATTGGCTCGACTTCGCAAGAAAGGGCGCAGCTTCAATCACAGAAAAGAAGACATCCAGAAGTGAAGCAGCTTGGTCTTACAGCAACCCGACATTACCGCTTTACTATACTGACAATGTAATTACTCAGTATATCGACGGTGAATACACAACAGAAGGCATCAGCAAGGAAACAAAGTCAACTCAGACTTATATCGTAGCTGATAAGGGCGATATGCTCGTAACACTCCTTCGTTGGGTACTCGACATCTTCAAGGATGAACACAACCGTAACGCTCTTACAGAGTGGCTTGCAGGTCTCTTCGGACTTGAAGCAGGCGGTAAGGAAATCGTCAGATTCGCTCTTGACGAAATGTTCAAGGTAACTGATGCAGCTAATGTAAACGATGCAATCATCGGTGGTATCTTCAGTGCCCTCGTAGCATTCGTTGCAGTTGATGCAATAGTTAAGGATAGATACGACTTCGTACAGAAGCTCCTCAACGATATCTTCACAGAGCTTGAGAAGTGTGACAGCGATTGCTGGTATGCAAACCTTGCAGACGCAATGCAGATCTTCACAGGCTGCTGGAAGCAGACTATCGGTACTGATGATGACTACCACGATACAACAGATAAGGTTGAAGAGAACCTTAGCTGGTGGGAGAAGTTCGTCAAGGCTATTAAGGACTTCTTTGCAAAGATCGCAGCTCTCTTCAAGTTCTGATAGCAAATCGGTAAAACGAAAAGCTACCAAAGCGAATTGAACAAAGTTCACCCCCGTTGTCCTCGGACAACGGGGGTTTTTCCTTGGGGCAGATATAAAAATAACCCGTATGGACAGCCATACGGGTTATAAACTGTTTTGTGTAAGCTTGAGAAATTAAGGGTGACTTAACCGATAAATCTTCTCATAAGTGACGGGCCTTCTTCAATGAAATTGCCCGTTGCTTTTGCTGTTTCCTCGTTAATTGTCTCAACACCTGCGATTTCGCCCTGCTTGTGATAAATCATATAGGGTACAGGATCGCTTGCGTGAGTCATTGTTACAATGGGAGTGGGATGGTCGGGACAGATGAGGATTTTATAATCGTCATATTTTTCAAGTCCCTCAAGAATAATGGGAAGCACACGGCTGTCAATAAGTTCGATTGACTTAACCTTATTTTCCGGCTCGTTTCTGTGACCGCATTCGTCGGGAGCTTCAAAGTGAACGTAAACGAGGTCGCTGCCGTTTTCAAGCTCTTTGATTGCCTGTCTTGCCTTGCCCTCAAAATTGGTGTCAATATATCCCGTTGCACCTTCTACGTCGGGAACACTCATATTTGCGCTCAGACCGATACCCTTGAGAAGGTCAACGGCTGAGATGATGCTGCCCTTGATGCCGAAGGTTTTTTCAAAATCCTCAAGTGCAGGCTTGCTGCCTTCGCCCCAGAGCCAGATTGAGTTACCGGGACGCTTGCCCTCAGCAATTCTCTTAACGTTGACGGGATGATTTTTCAGCACGTCATAGCTCTTTTTCATCATATCAATAAGTTCTTTTGCATTTTCTGACTTTGTCAGATAGGGACCTACAACCTTGCCGCTTATATCGTGAGGAGGAGTGGGTGAGCCCAGGTCTGTTGTACCGCCGTGCCATACGAGGCAGTGTCGGTAGCTTACACCGCTGTAATACTTATAGGTTTCGTTGCCGAAGGCCTCCTCAACAGCCTTGATAAGCTCAGCTGCTTCAGCAGTTGAAATATCGCCTGCCGAATAGTCAACCATTGTCTTATCCTCGTATTTTTCTTCATCAGAAAGAGTAACCACATTGCAGCGAAGAGTGATGTCATCGTCAGCAAGGTTTACGCCTATGCTGACAGCCTCAAGAGGTGAACGGCCTGTGTAGCACACCTTGGGGTCATAGCCGAGAACGCTCAGGTTTGCAACGTCGCTGCCGGGCTTGAGACCGGGAGCAACGGTTCTTACGAGACCAACCTCTCCTTTTGAAGCGAGAGCATCAAAGTTGGGCTTGCTTGCCACCATCATAGGTGTCTTTCCGTCAAGTGCCGGTACGGGATAGTCAGCCATACCGTCGTATAACAAAACAACATATTTCATGTCGGAGTCTCCTTTGATTTGATTTTTTTATTTAGTTTAATATATATAGCCGGATTTGTCAATGAAATAATATTGATAAATTAATTTTTCGGTGCTATAATTAACCGGAAGGAGTTGATAATATGAGCAATACATTATCGTCAAGAAACCTGACAATGCTCGTTGACTTTTATGAGTACACTATGGCAAACGGTTATTTCGCCAACGGAATGAAGGATACCGTTGCCTATTTCGATATGTTTTTCAGACGTGTGCCTGACGGCGGAGGCTTTGCTATTATGGCAGGTCTTGAGCAGGTTATCGAATATCTTGAAAATCTCAGCTTCAGTGAGGAGGATCTGGAGCTTTTCAGGCGTCACGGCTTCAGAGAGGACTTTATTCAATATCTGAAGAATTTCAAGTTTGAGTGCGACGTCTGGGCTATTCCTGAGGGTACCCCGATTTTCCCCGGTGAGCCTCTGATAAAGGTAAGAGGTCCTGTTATTCAGGCTCAGATTATTGAAACTATGATACTTCTTGCCATAAATCACCAGAGCCTTATTGCAACCAAGGCAAACCGTATTGTCCGTGCTGCAGAGGGCAGAGCAATTATGGAGTTCGGCTCAAGACGTGCTCAGGGCTTTGACGGTGCAATTTACGGTGCAAGAGCAGCTTACATCGGCGGTTGTTCGGGAACGGCCTGCGTAATTGACGAGCGAGACTTCGGTGTTCCTGCTCTGGGAACAATGGCTCACAGCTGGGTTCAGCTTTTCGGTGACGAATATGAGGCATTCTGCGCTTACGCAAACGAATACCCCCACGACTGCACATTGCTTATTGATACATATAATGTTCTCAAATCCGGTCTTCCCAACGCCATAAGAGCCTTCAACGATGTTGTTGTGAAAAAAGGCTTCAGACCCAAGGGTGTCAGAATTGACAGCGGTGACATAACCTATCTTTCAAAGAAGTGCCGTAAGATGCTTGACGATGCAGGCTTCCACGATTGTAAAATTGTGGCTTCAAACTCGCTTGACGAATATATCATAAGAGATATGCTCATTCAGGGGGCTCAGGTTGACTCCTTCGGTGTGGGTGAGAGACTTATCACGGCTTCTTCATCTCCCGTTTTCGGCGGAGTGTATAAGATAGTGGCCGTTGAGGAAAACGGTGTAGCTGTGCCCAGAATCAAGCTCAGCGAAAACGTGCAGAAGATTACAACTCCCTGTGCTAAAGAGGTCTGGAGGCTTTACGACAACTGGACAGGTAAGGCTATCGCCGACGTGCTGACCCTTGAGGGTGAAGAAATTGACGACAGCGAGGATTACGAAATCTTCGATCCGGATTATACCTGGAAGCGTAAGATTGTTACTGATTTCACTGCAAAGAAGCTCCTTGAGCCGGTGTTTGTAAAGGGCAAGAGAGTATATCCCTGCTATAACATAAACACCATCAAGGATTACTGTGCAAAGCAGGTCAATACACTCTGGGATGAAGTTAAGCGTTTTGAAAATCCGCATAAGTATTATGTTGACCTTTCCCAGAAGCTCTGGGACGAAAAGAACGAGATGCTTAAAAAGGCAAACGTTAAATGAGAAGGCTTGAATATATAATTCCCGAAGAATTCGACGGAGAAAGAGTGCAGAATTTTCTCAGAGGAGGAGTACACCTTTCTCTGAGGCTTCTCAGGTCACTCAAAAGGGTGGAAAACGGCATAGAGCTTAACGGTGAACACGTCAGAACTGTGGATATTATCCATAAGGGTGACGTGCTGACACTTAATATCCCCCAAGAGGAGGGAGCTGTGGCTGTAAGCGGAATAAGGCTGAACGTTATCTATGAGGATGAGGATATCCTGATTGTGAACAAGCCGCCCATGCTTCCCGTTCACGAGTCCCACAATCATCAGGGTGACACTCTTGCAAACGCCGTAAGCGCATACCTTAACGAAAAGGGTAAATCCTCGGTGTTCAGGGCAATCGGCAGGCTCGATATGGGCACCTCGGGACTTGTGGTATGCGCACTGAATCAGTACTGCGCAAGCAGGCTTTCGGGTAAAATTGAAAAAGAATATCTCGCTGTTGCAACGGGTGAGTATACGGGCTGCGGAACTATTGATGCCCCCATATACAGACCCGATCCCCTGAAAACAACACGCTGTGTTGACGAAAGGGGAGACAGGGCGGTAACCCATTATGAAAGCCTGAAAAGCGGAAACGGAATGTCTCTTCTCAGAATTAGGCTTGAGACCGGCAGAACACATCAGATAAGGGTGCATTTTGCAAGTCTGGGAACACCGCTTGTGGGTGACTATCTTTACGGCAAGACCACCGAACGCTTCAATCATCAGCTTCTCCATTGCCATAAAGTGAGCTTTGTTCATCCCGTTACAAAAGAAAGAATTGAATGCATCGGTGATATGCCCGAGGATATGGCGACCTTTGCAGAGGAACAGATATGAAAAAATCCCGCTTCCTGAGAAGCGGGATTTGTTTACATCCTGATTATGCGGGGATCTTGTTGATCAGGTTTGAGAAGAGCTGCATAAGAGCATCCCAAAGGTGAGCAAAAAGTGCCTTGATATCTTCTAACATTGCGAGAAACTCCTTTCTTCCTTATTTTGTTAATTATATTCTACACCAAGCATTAGGAAAAATCAATAGAATAAAGACGAAATGAAAAGTTTTCTGATAAATTTTATTAAGTTTGTTTTAAAAAAGTAATCAGTCTGCAAACACATTCTTGCAGACTGACTTCTTAATTATACGTTGATTTCAATGTCACCGATTTTTGAGAAAAGCATATCCTTGAGAGCTTCAATAAGCTGCATAAGGAGAGCCTTGATATCTTCTAAAATTTTATCCATGATATTTTCTCCTTTCAATTATATACATTTATTATATAACATATTATCGGAAAAAGCAATATATGGAAATCAAAAGAAACAATATCATCCTATGTGTCGATAAATAACATATAATTTTTATAAAATAAAGTGTTCCCCCTTGACTTTTGGGCGTTTTAACTGTAAAATATTTGTGAATAAGAATCCGGAGGTACAGAAATGGAAAGACTCGTTTCTATTATACTTGCTCTCGTAACATACGTTACATCTTTATCAACTGCAATCCCTGCGCTCGTAAGCGACATTGAGGATAGCTTCTTAAAACATATTGTATGGATGGTAGATGAATCCGAAATCAGTGAAGTGGACTATGATGAAATCTATGCATTCCATCAGGAGAACTATGTGCCTCTGCCCTCATTCGGTAAGCCGGAGAATTATCCCGACCTTACAGAGGATTACATAAAGCTTCTTGAAGATAACCTCAAGATTGCAATGGAATGGAAGAAGGATCCCATTAACGGTCAGATCAATTTCTATAATGCAGTTAAGAACTTCGGTGTATGGGACTACAAGAGACCTGATGCTCATCCCGATTGGCACAGCAAGACAAAGAACGGTTACTTCACAGCCTTCGGTGTTGTTATGAACTGGGAGGTTATCGGTAACATCAACTTTGCGTTTACAGGCGCTGCAGTCGGATTCTCCGAAAAGACAATTCTTACAGGCGGCGGTCTTGTAAATGTTATGGGCGGTAACGGTCGCTGGGATGAAATTAAGTATTACTTCGACGATAAGGAAGATAACGACTGGATTACCTTCGGTATTGACCTCTATAAGTTCTATGATAAGGAATATGAGGACGAGTCATCAATGATAGACAATTTCCTCACAATCGTTGACCCCAGAGTTATCGGCGGTTATATGATTCTCGATCAGGAAAGAGAAGCTAACGGAGGACAGTTCATTGTTCCCACCAAAGAGGAAATCAAGGGTGCTTTAGAGATTGTTATGGCTGAGTACGGACTTGAAATCGAATTGGATAGTATGTCCTACACAGAATTGCTTGAGCTTCTTAATGCTCTCGGAATAAAGATACCTCAGCCTGAGGTTCCTCAGGATCCTGCAGAGCCTGAAATTCCGGTAATACAGTAAATTTTCAAAACTATTTTACGGAAGACGCTTTCTTAGGAAGCTGTCTTCCGTGATTTTTATTCTGCCCTTGAATATGCAGAGTGTGTGTGATAAAATATATTCAAATAACCTTTGGAGGTTAAGGATGAAAAATCTTTGTGATATAAACGTAATAAAAGATGTGATGACCCGTCACGGCTTTAATTTTTCCAAGGCACTCGGTCAGAACTTTATTGTCAACCCGTCGGTATGCCCGAGGATTGCAGAAATGGGCGGTGTAGATGAAAACACCGGCGTTATTGAAATCGGTGCAGGTGTTGGTGTGCTTACCGCCGAGCTTGCAAAGAGAGCAAAGAAGGTTGTGTGCATTGAAATTGACAGCAGACTTCTCCCCGTGCTTGATGAGACCCTTGCAGAATTTGATAATATTGAAATCGTCAACGAGGATGTGCTGAAGGTTGACCTGCATAAGCTGATTGAAGAAAAGTTTGCCGGTATGCGTGTTGTGGTCTGTGCTAATCTGCCCTATTACATAACATCTCCCATTATTATGATGCTTCTGGAAAGCAATCTGCCGATTGAAAGCGTGACGGTAATGGTGCAGAAGGAGGCGGGGGACAGACTCTGCGCTAAGGTGGGGTCAAGAGATGCAGGCGCAGTTACGGTTGCAGTTGACTATTATGCACGTGCAACGAAGCTGTTTGATGTTTCAAGAGGCTCCTTTATGCCCTCTCCCAAGGTTGACAGTATGGTAATAAAGCTCGAGCTGAGGCAGGAAAAAATGTTTGAGCTGAGTGATGAAAAGAAATTCTTCCGTCTTGTGAAAGCAGCATTCGGTCAGAGACGTAAGACAGCCTCCAATTCTATATCCTCGGGAATGGGCTTGCCCAAGTCAGACGTTATAGCTGCCCTTGAAAGAGCAGGCTTTGATGCAAACGCCAGAGCTGAGAAATTCACAATGGAGGATTTCAGAAGGCTCTGTGAAGAAATACAGTAGGAACGGATGATATCTGCCCTCTCTGTGATAAGAATAAAATATTGCAAAACCCTTGACAATTATTGGGTTTGCTGATATAATACATCAGTCGCAAATATGTCAGGCGACGCCTTGCTCCGACTAACCGCCGGGGCCAAAGTCCAGAAGGAGGTGCTTAAAATGGCTAACAACTACGAAACCATGCTTGTATTTTCAGTTGCAGATGGTGAGGAAAAGGTACAGGCTTTAGTTGAAAAGTTCAAGTCACTTATCGAAGCAAACGGCACAGAGGTTGCTGTTGATGAATGGGGTAAGAGAAGACTTGCATATCCCATCAACTATCAGCCCGAAGGTTACTACATGCTTGCTACTTACGCAAGTGAGCCCAGCTTCCCGCTTGAGCTTGAACGTGTAGCTAACATTACCGAAGGTGTTCTTCGTTTAATGACAGTTAAGAAGGCATAAGGAGGAAATTAAAATGATTAATAATGTCACTTTAATGGGCCGCCTTACAGCTGATCCCGAACTGAGAACAACTACCACCGGCAGAAATGTCACATCATTCTCAATTGCTGTTGACCGTAGCTTTGCAAGAGCAGGTGAAGACAGACAGACTGATTTCATCAACATCGTTGCATGGCAGCAGCAAGCAGACTTCGTTTGCCGTTATTTCAAGAAGGGCTCAATGATTGCTCTCACAGGTTCGCTTCAGACCCGTTCATATGAAGATAAGAACGGTAACAAGAGAACTGCATATGAGGTAGTCGCAAGAGAGTTCAGCTTCTGCGGCTCAAAGGCTGAAACAGGTGCTGCAGGTTCAATGCCCGCACAGGCTGCACCCGCATACCAGACAGCAAGCGCAGCAGACTTCGAAGAAATTCCCGACGACGAAGATTTACCGTTCTGAGAACGCAACTAAAATTACAAGGAGGTTAAACTCATGGCATACGATAAGAACGAAAGACCGAATCGCCCCAACAGAAAGCCTCGCAAGAAGGTTTGCGCTTTTTGTGCAGATAAGGTTGAGGTTATCGACTACAAGGATGTAGCAAAGCTCAGAAAGTTCACTTCTGACAGAGCTAAGATCCTTCCCCGTCGTGTAACAGGTACATGTGCACGTCACCAGAGAGAGCTTACAACAGCTATCAAGCGTGCTCGTCAGGTTGCATTACTTCCCTATGTAAGCGACTGATAAAAAGAAAATTTTTCTCCCGCCTCATTGAGGCGGGATTTTTCTTTTTAAGATATACAAAAATAAGGAATGTGCACAAAGCGTACGACACTTTTTATAAAAAATATATAAAACTTATTGAAATCTTTATTAAAAAATGATACAATTGCTATGCATAATTATATTGGCGGCGGTGTCTGCACTTTTGGCGACGAAATGTGACGGTCAATAAGCATTTTGTCTTAAAACCCGAAAATAAGGATAACAAAGCCAAACGGACAAATATTTTAGAATTGGAGGAAATTCTATATGAAAAACAAAATTCTGAAGAAAAGCTTATCAGTTTTTCTTTCATTCTTGATGGTATTAAGCTGTCTTGTGACCATGGTGCCTGAGATTGCGCTTAAAGCAGAGGCGGCAGTAAACTCGGGTGAGAATACAACCATACCAAACTCAGCAGCATGTGGTCAGTATCACGTCAGAATGACGGTTACTTTTAAAATTGACAGTGGAGGCCATATAAAGATTTTGTATCATCCGGTTAACTCTACCACCGGCGCAGTTGATACAAGCACAAGTAGTGAATATCTTTTAGTCAACTCCATCGGCAAGTATTCTTCTAATACGACCTATACACTCAGTACAGCTTATTGGGGATATAATAGCGGAACCGACAGACGACCGCAGGATAGCAACGCCTCCGACGGCATTATCCCCGGATGGCCCTATGCCGTTCATTTAAACACCAGCGGAGGTAATGATAATATTGCAATGACAAAATTGGAAATCGGTAACGGTTCCACTTGGGTAACTGTATTTAGTGGGGGTACTTTATCTGCAGGAGAAGGAAATGACAAAACCTTTAGCTATACAGATTCCTATTTCACCTCGTGGAATGTACCTGCCGCTTCTTCGATAACAGGCAGCTCTGATACAACACTTGATGTCGCAAGCATAACCAATTGGTCAACAGCTTATTCTACCAAAAATGCGTATGTGAAAGATCAATATGGTGTGCCATATCCCGGAGATGTTACTTGGACAGTTGAGCCTGCTTCTGCTAACGGCACAACTATTGGTATTTCAGCCGCTGAAATATCTGAAAACAAGTCAACCGGTTATTCTCAGGGACGTCTCTATTTTGCAGATACAATTGAGCAGAATTTACCTGCTGACACAACAAACGGTACACTTTCCTATAAGTTGATTGCTAAATGCGGAAGTGCAACTAACACAAAGAATGTTACGGTTAACTGCCCGAAATATAAGGCAAATTATGTGAATGCTGCGGGAACAACGGTTTACTCGGTTGATGCAGGCTACTATAACAGCACATATAGTGTTGATACCGATATTGTTGAAAACACGGCCACCACATCAACCGGAACAAACCACACGGTTTATTCCTGGCCTAACCAGACCTATTCCGTAACAGGTCCCATAACAATTAACGAGAAAGCTACGACAAATGCTCATACATACAGCGATTGGTCAGCTGCAGGCGATGTGAACCATTCACGTTCCTGTACGGTCTGCGGATATTCAGCGGAAGAAGCACACAATTTCACTAACTGGGTTTCTGTTGACAGCGCTAACCATAGTAAGACCTGTCAGACTGCCACTTGCGGTCATGTTGTAACAGCACCTCACAATATGAGTGACTGGGTAAGTGACGGTGACGGCAAGAACGCAACCCATACAAGAATCTGCGAGGACGGTTGCGGATATGAGGAAACTACAATTCATACATGGGGTAGCGGTGTTGAAACAACACCTGCCTCCTGCGCAACTGACGGTGTAATGACTTACACCTGTACAGACCCGAATTGCGGCGCAACATATACAGAAGCAATTCCCAAGACAAACGCCCATACTTACGGCGGAACATATTACAATGTGGATACAGACGGCAACGGTGTAGCAGATTCACACAGACAGTATTGTATTAACGGCGATTCCAATTGTACAGCATACAGCGATAATGCTCACTCATACGGTGCTTGGACCTATGCTGACGAAACAAATCACGTCCGCACATGTACTGTATGTAATCTTCCCACAGCTAAGGAAACACATACTCACGGCTGGGATGAAGGTACGGTTACAATCAAGCCCGATTGCGACACAGACGGTGTGAGAACCTTCACATGTACAGAATGTAAGGGCACAAAAACGGCGGTTGAGCCGAAAACAGGTCACAACTGGAGCAACTTCGTTGCACAGGCCGACGGTGTAAGCCACAAGCGCACTTGCCTGACCTGCAAGGTGACAGAAACCGTTAACTGCTCATTTAATGATTACAGCACAACTCAGGCAGCAGATTGCGACAGCAACGAAATCAGAGTATATACCTGTGCTGATAAGTGCGGTAATACAAAGACAGTTGAGGGCGGTACCGACGAGGGTACTCTTCTCGGTCTCGGCAAGGCAACCGGTCACACATGGGGTGATTGCACTCTTGACGGAACAGAGGGTGACTCCTTCTATCTTCTCAAGGCTGCGACCTGCACAAGCTCTGCAAGATATTACAGGCCTTGCGAAACCTGCGGTGCAAGATCAACTATTGAAAACTATAACCAGACAGCAGCTATTAATAACCTGCCACTCATTACTGTTGATACAAATAATAAGAACTTTGTTTTCTATTCAGGCGAAGCAAAGCTCGGTCATGACTTCTCAGCCGGAGTTGTAACAAACGACGACAGAACTCATTCATATAAGTGTGTAAGATTCGATGAATGCGGAGCTGTTGGTGTAGGTAATGTTGAGGGCGAGACAATCAAGTGCTCAACAACCTGCTCATCAACAGTAATTGCTCCCACCTGCACAGCAGCAGGCTATACGGCATATAGCTGTGATGTTTGTAAGAACAAGTGGCAGGCTGATGAAACACCGATGGTGGCTCACACATGGATTTCAACTGCAGTTGAATCAGAGCTTGAAGGCTTCACACTCAAGTCAGAAGCTGACTGCGTGAACAAGGCAGTTTACTATAAGAACTGCTCAGTCTGCGATCAGAGCGCAGAGACAATTGGTGCAACACAGACATTTACATTCGGTAATGCTCTCGGTCACAAATACGGCGATTGGATAAGCAACGGTGTTGCAGAGGACGGCACAGGCACACATACACACACATGTACAGTTTGCGAAGAAACCGATAATTTTGAAGGCCGTACAGAAACATTACCGCACGAATGGACATTTGATAAGACAATCTCAGCTCCCTCATGGGGCGTTGCAGGCGAGGATCAGTACAAGTGTACAGCCTGCGGTGCAACAAAGACAGTTGCAACAGAATCTCAGAACGATGATGTTTATCCCACCGGTAAAATCAGCTGGAACGCAACGGGCTGGGAGAAATTCCTTGAAACAATCTCATTCGGACTTTATACACCTAACGACGTAACACTTACGATTTCTGCATCAGACGTAGGCTCAGGCTTAAAGTCAGTTGAATATTATAAATCAGAAGCAGCTCTCACTCTTGATGAGGTTAAGGCTGTGAATGATTGGGAAGAATACGTTGAAGGCGCACTCAGCATTCCTGCAGAAAATGCAAAGCAGTTCGTTGTATATGCCAAGATTACAGACAATGCCGGCAACGTTACATATCTCAGCACAGACGGTATCGTATTTGATACGGTTGCTCCCGTTATTTCAGTAACAGGTGCCGGTGCAGATAATGTATACTGTGAAGAAGTAACAATTTCATTCTCAGATGCAAACCTTGACCTTGCAACAAGAAGAATAGGCTATTTCTTGAACGGCACTTATATGTGGACAGATGCTAAAGACATCGTAAAAGACGAGCCGGTTATCAGCACAGCAGGTAAATATAAGGTTGTTGTAAGCGATAAGGCAGGCAACGAAGCTTCAGTTGAGTTTGAAGTTGTAGCTCACGATTATGCAGAAATAGTCCTTGAAGAAAATTCAAATCTTGCTTCAGGTGCAGATTGCACAAACGCAGCAACATACTATAAGGTATGCTCTAACTGCGGTGATGTAAGCTCAACAGAAATATTCACCGTCGGCGAGCCTGAAGGACACGACTGGATTGACGGCTACTGCGAGAAGTGCGATACATATTGCGGACACGAGAATGTAACAGGTGCAACCTGTAAAACACCCGTAACCTGCGACATCTGCGGCTATGATGTATATGACACAAGTGTTCACGAGGGTGAATATGTGCTGGTTTGGCTTAGTGATAAGCAGCATTGCACAGAGTGGGAATGCTGTCACGCTGATGCAGTTTACTACGACCACGTTTATGAAAACTACACAGTAACCACTCCTGCTAACTGCACGGATAATGCAAAGGAAACAGGCACTTGTGTCTGCGGAGCAAAGGATATAAGAGAAATTCCCGGCACAGCTCTTGACCACGATATAGTTATTGATGCGGCTGTTCCTGCTGACTGCGTAACCCCGGGTCTCACAGAAGGCTCACATTGCTCACGCTGCGATGAAATGACAGTTGAACAGGAAGTAGTTTCTGCTCTCGGCCATAAAGAAGGCGAAGCTAAGACAGAAAATGAAGAAACGGCAGATTGCGAAAATGACGGTTCATACGATACGGTAGTTTACTGTACAGTCTGCGGCGAAGAATTATCACGTAAAACAACAGTAGTTCCTGCTCTCGGTCATAAAGAAGGCGAAGCTAAGACAGAAAATGAAGAAACGGCAGATTGCGAAAATGACGGTTCATATGATACGGTTGTTTACTGTACAGTCTGCGGCGAAGAATTATCACGTAAAACAACAGTAGTTCCTGCTCTCGGCCATAAAGAAGGCGAAGCTAAGACAGAAAATGAGGTTGAAGCAGACTGCGTAACAGACGGTTCATATGATACGGTTGTTTACTGTACAGTCTGTGGCGAAGAATTATCACGTGAAACAATAGATGTTCCTGCATCAGGCCATACATATGACAGTAAGGTAGCAGATCAGGATCATATGAAGTCAGAGGCAACCTGCGAAAGCGGAACTGTATACTATTATGAGTGCTCGGTTTGCGGTGAAGCAGACAGAAATGATGCTCATACATGGGAAGACAGCGATATGCTTCCTCACGACTTCACAGGCGCATGGAGTTACAGCGTAACAGAGAAGCAGCATCAGAGACAGTGCTCAAGATGCGATGCATGGACAGAGCTTGAGGACTGCACATTTGCAGAGGGTTACAGCCCCATTACCAATGAAGGTGATATTCACACACACAAGGCACTTTGTGAATGCGGTAACGCTAAGACAGAGGTATGCACAGCAGTGAAGGGTGAAACTCACGAAGATCCCACCTGCGGAGACAGCAGCGATTACGGCTGGACAGATTACAGCTGTGCACTCTGCTCAAATGAATGGGAAGGCGACATAGTTTATGTCCTTCACAACCTTGAACTCAAGGAAAAGGTTGACGGCGACTGCAGAACAGAGGGCTATATCACATACGAATGCACAAATGACGGCTGTGATTATGAAGTAACTCAGAACCTCGGATACGGCACAGCTCACGTTGGTGACCCCGATGCACTTACAAGAGTTACAATAGAAAATGTTAAGACAGCAACCTGTGCTTCAGGCGGCTACACAGGCGATATTGTATGCGAATGCGGTGACATCCTCAGAAAGGGTACTGCAACACAGCCCGATCCCAACGATCATTTCTGGGGCAACCCTGTAATTCAGAGTGGCACTTGCGTAATCGAAGGTTATCAGATTTTAACCTGCGAGGATTGCGGTGAAAAGAAGACTGATTCAATCGGCGTTGACCCGAACAATCACGTGAACGTTATTGCCGGTCAGGACGTTGAGCCCACATGTACCGAGTTCGGTTATAAGGGCGCAACAGTCTGCGATGATTGCGGTGCAGTTGTTAAGGAAGGCGCACCCGTTAATCCGCTTGGTCATAAGATCAGCCCCTGGATGGTTATCACAATGCCTTCGGATGACGGCAAGACTCCCGGCTATGCAGAGCGTTATTGCTTACGCTGCGGCGGAGAGAGAGAGTCAAGAAATGACTTCTATTATGATGATCTTCATTACGTTGTATATCACAACGATAACGGCGTAAGACTTACAGTTCCCAGATATTATATTGAAGGCGACTATACACTCAGACCCGAGAAGAATCCCGTAAAGCAGGAAGATGATAAGTATACTTATGAGTTCATCGGCTGGAATTACTCGGATGATGAGCTGAACTTCGTTGAAAAGCAGATGGCTGTTATTGCTCAGTATAAGGCAACAGAAAAGAGCTATAAGGTAACCTTCTATGATGCAAACGGAAAGATAATTCCCGTTGAGGGCATAGCAGGTAAGGATATTCTCTTCTCAGATATTGCGAAGGCTTATACAGGCGCAACACCCACCAAGCCTGCAACTGCAGAATACACTTATAAGTTCAAGGGTTGGAATATCAAGTGTGATTATGTAACAGGCGAAGCAAAGGTAATTCCCGAATTTGAAGCAATCCCCGTTGAAAAGGAAGAAGAGGATGACGGCGGTATCTTCGGCTGGTTCATCAGATGGATTATGTCAATTCTTGCAAAGCTTGGCATTAAATTCTAAATAAGTCTTTCGGATAAGATTATATTTCAGGCAGTCTTTTGACTGCCTGAATTTTTTGCCTATAAAACAAAGAAAATACTTGAATTTTTTGGTAAAAAGTGATAACATTAATCTGTATAATTATTGGTGGAAGTGTCTGCATTTTTCGGGGTGACAAAGTGTGACGGTCAATAAGCGTTTTGTCGGAAAAGCCACAAAGACAAGGGCAACGAAGCCAAACGGACAAATATTTAGAATTGGAGGAAATTCTATATGAAAAACAAAACGTTTAAAAAATCAATATCAGTATTTTTATCTGTATTGATGATTTTATCGTGCTGGGTGTGGACTCCCTTGGAGCACAATCATGCAAGTGCTGCCACTACCGAGGTTAAAGTAACAACATCCTTCACCTTGAGTCCTCAGGGAAATCGAGGTGCTACCGACTGGACAAGACTTGCCCTGACAGGCGAAAGCAGTGCGGGAGGAACATCTGTTGTCCTTTTCAGGTTCACTAATGATGACTTGAAGCAGTTAGCAGAATTGGATACAGTAAATCTGCAGTTTTATGCATATTCATGTAACAACAGATTATCACATAACAATGTTGGCGTTACCGTTATGGCTGACGTATATTATATTACCCAGAACGGCTCTTTAGTAAGTGCTCAGGGTACAAATAAAAATGCCAACGTAACAGATACGGGCAATGCTGCTTTGGGTACAAATTATACCGAAACCTATATGCAGAATCACGCAAAGAGCTATTTCGGATTATCTGACTCTACCCTTGTAGGTTCATTTGAGCAGCCTGCCATAAACGGTCAGGACAATGAATCACTCAGAACCGGTGATGTAAACTGCTCTTATCCTGTTACTGATATAGTCAAGCAAAAGGCTGATGCAGGTGAAGATCTTAGCTTTATCGTTATGCTCAGACAGGGATATTCCTGCTCAGGTGACAGAGGTTGGTCTGATGTTTATATAAACTCTGATTCAATTGCTCTTTCAGGTTATAATGCTGTTGATGAGCTCAAAAACAGAATAGAAGCCTATGAAGAGTATTTTTCAAACGGTATCTTCTATACAAATCTTCAGAACAACTATAAGGCATATAATGATGCAAAGCGTTATTATGACGCTGTTACATACGGCGGCGTTCAGTTTGATGCAGCAATAGCTCAGAATTATATCAGCGCAATTGATACAGCTATTGCAAACACGGGATTTAACGAAACCTATATTGACTATCTTAATGCCAATATCACAAGCCGTGACGGAAGCAGTGTAAGTGCTGCATACAGAAAGAACGTTATCTGGTATCCTTGGGATTTTTCATGGGACATCACAACAAATAATGCAAGACCTGAGATTCAGGACACATTCTTCTATTTCACAATGCCCAACACTATCGTTGGTATCACCAATGACAGCGAGACAACCTTCCCGCTTCATTCATTCTTCTGGACAACCACCGACAGCCGCTATGTAAGATACGCCATTGCCGGTTCCGGAACCGCAAGCAGCGGTGTTGTGGGCTCAAGTGATTTTGCTACTATGGCACCCTGGAAGATTTCTAATGATAGCAACAGACACACAACCAGCGGACTTGCCCCCGGAACAGACGGCTTCGGCGGTTGGGTCTTTGAAAAGAATTATCGCACAGATGTTACTCTTGATAATGCTGAAGATAACAGCAGTAATTTTGCTTACAGCCAGGACCAGGTATATCAGATATCTTCATATGCTCAGATTAATAAAAACAGCATCGGCGTAAACGCAACAACTACCTATAAAAAGGTTGACCAGGGCTTTACTTTTGCTACTTCTAACAGCAGTAACAACGGTAAAACCGGCTACGGCAACCACTATGCAAGTAATTACAGCAATTACGGCGGCGCCCTTCACGTTGTTTATATGGACACATATAAGAACAACTACGAGAACTGGAAAACCTTGATTCCGGCTCTTTCATATAAGAACTATAACGGTTATGTTTACAGCAATGCAGTAAACGTTACAACGAATCTTGATTACGCTTCAGAGATTCCTCTTAACCTTAATCTTACTGAAGCTAACCGTGTGGGAGATATTAGCTCCACCGTTACTGTATGGGCTCAGAATATAAACAAAGGCGCAAATGACCTTAAAAACGCAAAGGCTGCAGGTACAACCAAGGTTACAACAAAGTATGTTGACCTTATAAATGCTATTAAGAATTCCGAGGCAGCTTATGCAGACGGAAGTGCTAAGTATACCTATGCTTCATGGAAAAATTTTGTTGCTGCATATAATGCAGCTAAGGCACATATGGCATCACTTGATCCTTCCGGCTCAAATGTACAGTACAGCTCAGATGCAACTGCAATAGGCAACCTTGCATCAGCACTTGATAGTGCAAGAAATGCTCTTCAGGTGAGAACCTATGACGTTACATACGAAAATATGTTCTCATTCTCAAATTGGGTAAACTCTGCTTCAGGCGTTATAGGCACATCAGCAAAGGGCACAATGACTTATGATGTTAATGCAGGCACAATCACCGTAAATAATAACGCTGCTAACACACAGAGCAACCCCAACGATCATTACACAAGCTACGGCTTTGGCAACGGTCATTACAATATGACTCTTGTTCCCGGCGAGACTTATACATTTGAATATACAACAAGCGGCGGTACAGCCGACCAGGTGCATATCTTCTTCTATGATGCTGACGGTAATGCGGTTGCAAACAAGGCAAACAGCGGTAATCCCTTTGCACATGCTTACGGTACAGGCAGAGGAACACATACTATTTCCTTTACCGCACCTGAAAACGCTACAAAGGCGGCATTCCGCTTCGGCACAACCGTGCTTGGCGAAAGTGTAACCTTCTCTGATATCTTTATGTATTCACATACAAGAGGAGATTATGCAGATATTGCCAATTGGACGGACAGACCTAACAGAGAGGTATATACCTACAATACTGCTCTGGGCACGACTCTTGAGGTTCCCACACGTCCCGGCTATACCTTCAACGGCTGGTGGGTTGATTCAATTAACCCCAACGGTCAGAAGGATGCAGGCGAACAGGTAACAGACGGCAACGGAACAGTTGTTGCAGATCTTCAGGGCTTCGGTATTACTCAGGATTGGGTGCTTTATTCAGAATGGACCGTGAACAAATATACAGTTACATGGAAGAACGGCGATACGGTTCTCGAAACTGATACTGATGTTGCTTACGGTTCAACACCCGAATATAACGGCGCAACACCCACGAAGGCTTCGGACGATGACTACGATTACACCTTCAAGGGCTGGTCACCTGCAATTGCTACCGTGACCGGTGATGTGACATACGTTGCAGAGTTTAATGCAATTGCCAAGACCAAGTATTATACGGTAACCTTCAAGGATTGGGACGGCACAGTTCTTTCTACACAGACGGTTGAAGAAGGTACTGCTGCGACAGCTCCTGAAAATCCCTCACGTGATTACGATGATAATAACCATTATGCTTTTGCATCATGGGATAAGAGCTTCAGCAACATAACAGCAGATACTGAAGTTACGGCAACCTATACAACAACGGCACATAGCTATAATTATGTTCAGAATGCTGACGGCGCAAGCCACACAGGAACCTGTAGCTGCGGCAAGACCGTAACAGGTGTTTGCTCCGGCGGCACGGCATCCTGCGATAAGTATGCAATCTGTAAAGACTGCGGCGGAGAATACGGTGATCTTACAGTTCACACAGAAGAAATCATTCCCGCTGTTGAGGCAACATGCACATCAACGGGTCTTACAGCAGGTAAGAAGTGCTCAGTCTGCGGTGAAATTCTCGTTGAACAGACAGTTGTTCCTAAGAAGGCACACACAGAAGACATCATTCCTGCGGTTGAGTCAACATGTACAAAAACAGGTCTTACAGAAGGTAAGAAGTGCTCAGTTTGCGGCACAATCCTCGTTGAACAGCAGACAACAGATAAGAAAGCTCACACAATGGGCGATTGGATTACAGATACAGAGCCTACCTGTAGCACGGAAGGCACAAAGCACAGAGATTGTGAAGTCTGTGGTTACACGGAAACAGAGACTCTTACTGCCACAGGTATACACAATTTCAACGCAGATCCTCAGCCTAAGGCAGGCTCACAGTCCTTCCACGATTACAGGTGCGCTACTTGTGACCTGCGTGGTGTAAACGTTGACGGTGTACCCACTCTTAATATGGCGGAAGAATGCTATTTGAACCCGACAGTTTCACCGATAAACGGCAACAACAGCTACCACAAGGAAACTTGCGTCTGCGGAAACACAAGGGATAATGTTGAACATACACTTATTGACGTTGAAGGCACATATGTAGCTCCTACCTGTACAGCAAAGGGCTCACAGGGCAAGGAATGTACTGAATGCGGATATACCTTCACAAAAGAACTTCCGGAAGATGCCAATGCTCACGCATACAGCGAGTGGATTGAAAAAGTTCCCGCAACTTGTATTGCAACAGGTACAGAGGGACATTATAACTGCTCGTTATGTAATAAGAACTTCGATGAAAACAAGGTTGAAATCACTGATCTTACACTCGGAATTGATGCAGATGCACATACAAAGCTCAACAAGACAGATGCAAATCCTGCAACCTGCACAGACGAAGGTAACATCGAATACTGGACCTGCGAAGGCTGTAAGAAGATTTACTCAGACGCAAATGCAGAAACAGAAATTACTGAAGAAGAGACAGTAATCGGCAAGATCGCACACAATTGGATTGTTGCAACTGACAGTATAGACGGCTTCACACTCAAGTCAGAGGCAGACTGCGTGAACGAGGCAGTATACTATAAGAACTGCTCAATTTGTAAGAAGAGCGCATCAGAGTATGGTGTTGAGGAAACCTTCGAATACGGCGATGCAAACGGTCACGTATACGGTGCTTGGGCAAATGACGGCGTTGAAGATGACCACACAGGCACACATACAAAGACCTGTACTGTTTGCTCAGAGGATGACGGCTTTGACGGTTACACAGTAACAGAAGCTCACACTTGGGATGCAGGTGTTGTTACAGAAGAACCCTCATATACTGCAGCAGGCGTAAAGACATATACATGTACAGCATGTCCGGCAACATATGAGGAAGCAATTCCGGCAAACAAGGATGAAATCAAACCCACAGTATCAATCAAGTGGGGCACAACCGTATGGAACTCAATTCTTACCACAATCACATTCGGCAGATATGTGAACTATGATATTAACCTTGAAATCAATGCTGAAGATGCAGAGACAGGCATTGCAAAGGTTGAATACCTTGTTTCAAACACAGCAATTGATGACGTTACAGCAGTAACAGAGGGCTGGACATCCTATGATGCAAATAACAAGCTCACAATCGCTAAGGAAAATGAGGCTAACTATGTTGTTTATGCAAGGGTAACAGATAACGCCGGTAACGTATCATATGCAGGCACAGACGGCTTTGTGCTTGATATAACCAAGCCCGTTATCACAATTGTTCCGTCGGTAAACGGAAATGCAGATACAAATGTTTACTGTGGAAATGTTACCGTTACCGTAACAGATAACCTTGACGTAACAGTAACACTCAACGGTGAAGAAGAAGGAAGCAACATTACAGTAAGCGATGCAGGCAATTACACTGTTGTTGCAACAGATAAGGCCGGCAACGTAAGCGAAGTTACTTTCACAGTTAATGCTGACCATACATGGGATGACGGTGAGGTAACAGACGAGCCCTCATGCACAGAAGAGGGTGAGAAGACATACACATGTGAAGTATGCGGTGATACATATACAGAAAGCGTTCCTATGGAAAGCCACAGCTATGAGATGACTGATCTCGGCGACGGCACACATATCAGCAAGTGCTCAGTTTGCGGTGCAGCCGAAGCTGATGCCGTAGCTGAAGCACACACATATACATATGCAGATAACGCAGACGGTACTCATACAGGAACATGTTCAGTTTGCGGTGCAACAGAAACCGATGCACACAACTTCACCTGCACCGATATAGTACGTCCGACTCTCACAGACGGCACATGGACTGCAGGCGAATACACCTATACCTGTACCGATTGTAATGCAACAAAGACCGAAGCTGCTGAAAGAGCAGATTACTCAGAGCTTGAGGATGCAGTTGCGGCTCTTGAAAAGCTCGATGAAGACTATGAGCTTACAGATGATGCCAAGGCTGAGATTGAAGCTGCACTGAAGAAGGCAGAGGATCTTGCTGACAACCTTGTAACAACAGAGCAGGAGCAGATTGATGCACTTGTTAAGGAGCTTCAGCAGGTTAAGACTAATGTTATAAATGCTGTTACAGGTTCAATGCTTACAGCTCCCATAACAGATGCTACATCAGGTCTTCAGATCAAATTCCTGAAGGAGACCGGCGTTGATACAATTGACAGCGTTCAGCTCAAGGCAGGCGGCGGATTTGATACCGTTAGACTGAGACTTACAAGCGGTAATGAGACACTTCCCATAACCGTTACTAAGGTTGAAGCTGATAAGGCTTACATCGGTGCTGATAATACGGCATCTTCCGGTGTGTATGCGAATGAAATCGCTCTTGAAACCAAGGAATCAGCAAATCTTTACATTGTTGCTCCCTCTGATTTCAATGAAACAGGTATTATCACATATACAATCACATACAAGATCGGCAGTGATGCCACAGGCTATCTTATGAACGCAGACGGTACTCCCGTTGTGCTTCAGACAAAGGCATATCTTTATGTGAAGGATGTGGCAGTTACTCCGTATCACTTAATGGATGAAGACTGCAATAATGGTTCTGCAACATCTGAATGGGATTTCTCATACGAAGCAACCTATGGTGATTTTGCAGTTGTTCACAACTATAAGGCACCCAAGGCTGATTTTGGCAATGGTAATCTTGTTCAGAATGAAGGTTTTTTTGCAAACCATTCTGAATACGACTTTGAAGACGACACCTGCTATGCAGGCTGTCCCACTCCGGATGAGTTCCACCCCGGAACCACCTGGCACAAGGGTGATGCTCATGCAGCAACATACAGATATTATATTGACACAAGCCTTGCAGCTACATGGGAAGATGCAGGACTCAGAGCAAAATTTGCAGAAACTACTGCATCAAACTATGATAATGCACCTTTCAAATATATAAGACTTGCAAACAATCAGGAGTATCTTGATGCTATCAGTGGTGCTGACAAGACTTTCTCTGTTACTATGGTACCCGGTGCAAGCTCAAATGTACCGACTAAAACATGGACTGCGACTTCTAGTGGCGATTTAAGCGTTTCTTTGTTATCGCTTAATGATGAACAGCAGAAAGATTTCGTTTTTGGTTCACATTATACAGGCGACCAGAATCTTTCTGTTGCATATGCAAACTTCTCAGGTGCTATTCCTCAGAATACCACAGAAGCTAATCTTATGTTCTCACCCAGAATGGAATATAATAAAGCAAGAGAGGGCCTTTTGGGAACTCCCCAGGCTGAAGCTGTAACAATGACAACTCACCTTTACATTACTTCATACGATAAGGGTGAACTCAGAGCAGCAGTTACTGCAGCCGAACAGGCAGGCTACAATGCAAACTATTACAATGCAGAAAAGTTTGCTGCTTATGAAACAGCACTCAAGAACGCTAAGGAAGTTCTCGGTAAGGCTGAAACAAACCAGAATGATGTTGATGCAGCAACAACAGCTCTTAACGCTGCAATCGCAGATCTTGCAAGAGCAGAATATGTTCTCACATTAACTCACAGCATTCACGAAAGTGCCGATAAGAACAGCACAGCAACAGGCACAAATACAGAATACTATCTTCTCGTTGGCGGCAGCAGCTTTGCTGTTCCTCACGATGCAGATGTAATCGAACTTGATACAATCAATAAGTATGATGATGCTGTAACTCTCACTATCAATGATACTGCAGAACAGACATACAATTATTGGTTTATTGATTACGAAGGCGTTGACGAAGCAATCGCTAAAGCAGAGGAAATCATTGAAAATGCTGATGACTACGACGAGGAATTCGTTAATGATGTAATTGCAAAGAAGGAAGCACTCGAAGATCTTATCAATGAGACTAATGCACCTGAATCACAGAGTGATGTTGATACAGCACTCGGCAATTTAACAGCAGTTACAGATCACGAATGTGCTTACGGAGATAAGTATTATTCAAACGGAAACGGCAAAGACGCTACTCACTATCAGCTTTGCGAAACCTGCGGAGCTAAGAGTGAAGCTGTCGGTCACGTTTGGGGAGCCGGTGTTGAAGATCCTAAGGCTGACTGCGAAAATGAAGGCACAATGACTTATACCTGTACTGCAAACGGTTGCGGTGCAACATACACAGAAGAGGTAGAAGCACTCGGTCACGAATACGGCGAATGGATTGCAGAAATCCCTGCAACTTGTGTTGCAACAGGTACAAAGGGTCACTACCATTGCGCAGTATGTGGTGTGAACTTTGATGCTGATAAGAATGTTCTTGCTGATCTCACACTCGGAATTGATGCAGATGCACATACAAAGCTCAACAAGACAGATGCAAATCCTGCAACCTGCACAGACGAAGGTAACATCGAATACTGGACCTGCGAAGGCTGTGGCAAGATTTACACAGAAGAAGCAGCAACAAACGAAATTGAACTTGCAGATACAGTAATTCCTGCAACAGATCACAACTGGGATGCAGGCGTAGTAACAACAGAACCCACATGTACAGAAGACGGTGTTAAGACATACACATGTCAGAACGCAAACTGTCCTACAAAGACAAAGAGAGAAGCAGTTCCTGCACTCAAGCACATACTTGTCAAGACAGAAGCATCAGC
>JAFSEP010000054.1 GCA_017435665.1 Clostridia bacterium
GCGATGCAAAAGTATATCCTTTAATTAAAAAGTTCGTCAAGGATTAATCAATCTGAGAATAATTAACGGATCTTTCATTGAAGTGTGATATTTTTGTGGTATACTGTTCATAACGGAGGTGAACATTATGAAAAAATATGTTTGTGAAGTTTGCGGTTGGGTTTATGACGAAGAGGAAGGCGCACCGGATATGGGTATTGAACCCGGCACTGCGTTTGAAGATCTTCCCGATGATTTTGAATGCCTCCTTTGCGGTGTAGGCAAAGATAACTTTAGCGAAGAATAAGTATAAAAGCACGAGCCACCCTGCAGCAATGCAGAGTGGCTCGTGCCTTTGTTATTCGATTTCAAGCCGTTTGCTTGCCGGTAAGGTTTCTTCCTTCTTAGGCAAGGTGAGCTTCAGAACGCCGTTATCATATTTGGCCTTTATTTCATCCGCCTTGACACCGGAAATGTCATACTGTCTAGAGTAGGAACCGTAAGAACGTTCCATACGGATAACCTTATCTTTCTTGTCTTTTTCTTCGACCTTAGAATGTCTCTCAGCGTGAACGGTCAGGATGTCGCCGTTGATATCAAGGGTGATATCCTTTTTGTCAAAGCCAGGGAGATCTGCTTCAAGCAGGTAGTGGTCGCCCTCATCGGTGACGTCGGTATTGAATTCAGCCAAGCTGCTGTTTCCAAAGATACTGCCGAAGGGGTTAGAGAAGAATGCTCTCTCCAGTTCTTCCATTTCGCGGAAGGGGTTATAAGGGTTTACATGATTGTTGTTTCTACGAGTAAGTTCGAACATAACGATACCTCCAAAATGTTTTATAAGTATAGTATGCCATCCTTTTACGTTTTCATCCGACAAGGTCGGCATTAGTCGGACATGCGGCACAACCCATCGGAAACCATCTCTTTTCTATTGAATTTTCGTCTCGAGGCTTTTCTTCCTTCCGACATCTTCAGTATAAAACTAAAAATAAGATACTGTGTTACACAAGTATGAAAAAACTGTTAAAATTAACACTCAACACCGAGAATGCTAATTTTACGCATCTGTCAAGTTTTCATTGTGCATATTGAACGAGGCTTATTAACGATTATCGTAAATGTTCTACACACAAGGGTTTACAGATAAGTTGACAGATGTAAATATAAGCGGTATAATTATTATCAGACTACAATATGTTCGTGTGATGAGGAAAAAGGTATGAAAAATCGAATCGAACAATTAAAAAGAGCAAAGAATGCGGTTATTCTTGCTCACTATTATGCTCCTGCCGAGGTGCAGGAAATTGCCGACTATGTTGGCGACTCATTCTATCTTGCAAAGATTGCAAAGCAGAGTGATGCCGATATCATTGTTTTTTGTGGCGTTCAGTTTATGGGCGGGAGTGCAAAAATTCTTAATCCCGATAAAAAGGTTCTTATGCCTGATTTAACTGCTGACTGCCCAATGGCGCATATGGTAGCCGACGGTATCATCGAAGAGATGAGAGCAAAGTACGACGACCTTGCCGTTGTCTGCTATATCAACTCCACTGCAGAACTAAAATGTAAGAGTGATGTTTGTGTTACATCATCCAACGCTGTGAAAATCGTGCGGACATTACCCAATAAGAATATTTTCTTTATTCCAGACCACAATCTCGGAAGCTTTGTTGCCGAGCAGGTTCCGGAAAAGAATATCATTTTGAATAACGGTTGCTGTCCGATCCACGCAAAGATCACATCAAGCCAGGTCTTTGAAGAACTGGAGAAACATCCCAAGGCAGAGATTTTGACTCATCCCGAGTGTGATGCTTCTGTTATTGAGCTTTCCGATTACATTGGCAGTACCGCAGACATTATTGCATACGCAAAGAAGAGTGATGCGAGTGAATTTATTATATGTACTGAAGATGGTGTGGATTATAAACTGATTACCGATAATCCGGACAAGCGTTTTTACTATCCAAATCCGCATCCGTGCTGTGCAGACATGAAACTAAATACACTTGCTACCGTTTTATCGGTACTCCAAAAGGAAGACAAAGAAGTAACCGTAAACGAGGATATTCGCCGCCGTGCGCTTATTCCTCTTGACAGAATGTTGGAGCTTACGAAGTAATATGAAAACAGACATTTTAGTTGTGGGAAGCGGTGTGGCCGGTCTTTACTGTGCTCTCAATCTTCCCAAAGATAAAAACATAGTCGTTGTAACAAAGAACAAGGCTCGCAGAAGCGACTCCTATCTGGCTCAGGGCGGAATCTGTGTTTTACGGGACGAAAAGGATTATGATGCCTTTTACGAGGATACCATGAAGGCCGGTCACTATGAAAATAATCCGGACTCGGTTCACATTATGATCCATTCATCCAGAGAGGTTATTTCTGACCTTATATCCTTTGGCGTTCGCTTTGAGATGAACGGAAAAGAGTTTACATATACCCGAGAAGGAGCACACAGTAGTCCTCGTATTCTTTTCCACGAAGATGAAACCGGTAAAGAGATTACTTCGCATCTTCTTGAAACGGTAAGAAACAGAGAGAATATAACTATCATTGAAAATTATACGATGGTTGATCTCATTTGCGAAAATAATGAGTGCCACGGCATTATCGGTCACGATGAAAACGGCGTTTATTCTGCAATTCAGGCTGACTATACCGTCCTTGCAACAGGTGGGATAGGTGGCGTTTTTGAGCATTCCACCAACTACAAGCACCTTACCGGTGATGCGATTGCTTTGGCGTTGAAATACGGTATCAAGCTGCAGCATATTGATTATATTCAAATTCATCCGACAACTCTTTATACCGAAAATGAAGGCAGAGAGTTTTTGATCTCCGAGTCGGTTCGTGGCGAGGGTGCTATTCTCCTGAATAGCAAAGGTGAGCGCTTTGTCAATGAGCTGTTGCCTCGTGACGTGGTTGCTAATGCCATCTTTGCAGAAATGAAAAAAGAAGGAAGTAAGCACGTTTGGCTTTCAATGGCACCAATTCCTGTCGAAGAAATAAAAACACACTTCCCTAACATTTATCAGCGTTGTCTTGAAGAGGGCTATGACGCAACTAAGGAACCCATTCCGGTTGTTCCGTCACAGCATTACTTTATGGGCGGTATTGATGTTGACCGATACAGTAAAACGTCAATGAATCGTTTGTATGCAGCAGGTGAGACGGCTTGCAACGGTGTGCACGGCAGAAACCGCCTTGCAAGTAATTCGCTTCTCGAAAGCCTTGTGTTTGCAAAAAGAGCAGCAACGCACATTGTAGACAACTATACTCGACTGCAGCATTGTGCTGAGGTTTCGTTCGATGCTTCTCAGTATGAGGGGTATGCGGAAAAATATAAGAAAATCGTTTTGGATGCAATTGAAAAGGAGAAAAACAGCCATGAATAATATTTCGATGAAACTTAACGCAGATAACCTTATCCTTCTTGCTTTGCAGGAGGATATTACAAGTGAGGACATTACTACCAACTCGGTTATGAGACAGTATCAGCTTGGTGAGGTGGAACTGATCTGTAAAGAAGACGGCGTTATTGCCGGCCTTGATGTTTTCAAGAGAGTATTTGAACTTCTTGATGATAAAACCGAAGTAACCTTTACCTGCAAAGACGGTGATGAGGTAAAGAAAGGACAAAAGCTCGGCCTGGTTCGTGGAGATATCTGCGTTCTTCTTTCCGGCGAGAGAACCGCACTTAACTATCTCCAGCGTATGAGTGGTATCGCTACCTATACTCGCAATATTGCCGATTTACTCAAGGGTAGCAAAACCAAACTTCTTGATACACGAAAAACCACACCGGGTATGCGTATCTTTGAGAAATATGCCGTTAAGGTTGGCGGTGGATACAATCACCGTTATAACCTCAGCGACGGTATTCTTTTAAAGGATAACCACATTGGTGCTGCAGGCGGTGTTAAAGAGGCAGTTCTGATGGCTAAGGAATATGCACCTTTTGTTCGAAAGATCGAGGTTGAAGTAGAAAACTTGGATATGTTGAAAGAAGCTCTTGAAGCCGGCGCAGATATTATTATGCTCGATAATATGAGCGTTGAGGATATGAAGGAAGCTGTAAGACTTACCGCCGGCAGAGCCGAAACCGAGTGCAGTGGAAACGTAACAAAGGAAA
>JAFSEP010000010.1 GCA_017435665.1 Clostridia bacterium
ATATCATCAAAACGAAGTTTTGTATATCATCATTGCGAAAGTTTTTGATACACGCTAAAGCGTGATGATATACAGTCCTGACGGACTGATGAGAGACAACAATGGCAAAATTGCCATGGTTGATGATATACCATTGCTTTCGCAATGGATAAAAAAATCGACTTGCTTTCACAAGTCGATTTTTTGGTCGAGGCGACAGGATTTGAACCTGCGGCCTCTGCGTCCCGAACGCAGCGCTCTACCAAACTGAGCCACGCCTCGACATAAATATTAAATTACTATAGAATTTCACAAGACAAATCTATGTAAATAGCTCTATAATTATATATATTACAGCACAAAATGTCAATGCTTTTTTGTTTCGCGGCTGTTTATTTAATAATAATAATATTTAATAACAAAAAACCAATATTTTTTATTTACAAAATTGCAAAAAAGTGATATTATTATTAAGGAACAAAATTTTTATTGTTTTTTAAAAATTTTCTAACAAAAATTTGTAGGAGGAATTTAAATTGTCAAGAAAATTCAAGACGATGGACGGTAATAATGCTGCTGCTCATGTTTCCTATGCGTTTACAGAAGTAGCCGGTATTTATCCTATTACTCCGTCCAGCCCAATGGCAGACTATGTTGACCAATGGTCAGCTCAAGGTCTGAAAAACATCTTTGGAACAACCGTTAAGGTTTCCGAAATGCAGTCCGAAGCAGGCGCTGCAGGTACAGTTCACGGCTCACTTAATGCCGGTGCTCTTACCACTACTTATACTGCTTCTCAGGGTCTTTTACTTATGATCCCGAATATGTATAAAATCGCAGGTGAATTATTACCTTGCGTATTCCACGTATCAGCTCGTTGCGTAGCTTCTCATGCGCTTAATATTTTCGGCGACCATTCAGATGTTTATGCTTGCCGTCAGACAGGCTTTGCAATGCTTGCTGAAACCAACACTCAGGAAGTTATGGACTTAGGCGCTGTAGCTCACCTTGCTGCTATTAAGGGCCGTGTTCCTTTCCTCAATTTCTTTGACGGTTTCCGTACATCTCACGAAATTCAGAAAATTCAGGTTTGGGATTTTGAAGACCTTAAAGAAATGTGCGATATGGATGCTGTTGCAGAATTCCGTAAGCGCGCTCTTAATCCAGAGCATCCTGTAATGCGCGGTTCTCACGAAAACGGAGATATTTTCTTCCAGCACCGTGAGGCTTGCAACAAGTATTATGATGCAGTTCCCGCTATTGTTGAGGAATATATGGACAAGGTTAATGCCAAACTCGGCACTGACTATAAGCTCTTTAACTATTACGGCGCAGAAGATGCAGAGCGCATTATTATTGCTATGGGCTCTGTTTGCGACGTTGCAGAAGAAGTTATTGATTATATGTTAGCTGCAGGTGAAAAGGTTGGTCTTGTTAAGGTTCGTCTTTACCGTCCTTTCTCTGCTGAAAAATTGGTTGAGGCTATTCCATCTACTGTTAAGAAGATTGCTGTTCTTGACAGAACAAAAGAACCAGGTGCTCTTGGTGAGCCTCTTTACTTAGATGTTGTTGCAGCTCTTGCCGCAACAGGCAGAAAGATTGATACAGTTGTAGGCGGACGTTACGGTCTTGGCTCTAAGGACACTCCACCTTCAAGCATTTTTGCAGTATTTAAGGCTTTGGCTGAAAATCCAAAGCACAACTTCACAATAGGTATTACCGACGATGTTACAGGTCTTTCTCTCCCAGAAGAAGAAGCTCCAAATACAGCTGCTGAAGGTACTATCGAATGTAAGTTCTGGGGTCTCGGCGGTGACGGTACAGTTGGCGCTAACAAAGACTCTATTAAGATTATCGGTGACCATACTGATAAATATGTTCAGGCTTACTTCCAGTATGACTCTAAGAAAACAGGCGGTATCACAATTTCTCACTTAAGATTCGGTGACAAGCCAATTAAGAGTCCTTACTATATAAATAAAGCTGACTTTGTTGCTTGTCATAACCCATCTTATGTAATCAAGGGTTACAAGATGGTTAACGACGTTAAACCCGGCGGTGTATTCCTTATCAACTGCCAGTGGACTGCTGAAGAGCTTGATAAGCATATGCCTGCTGAGGCAAAGCGCTATATTGCTAAGAACAATATTCAGCTTTACACTGTTAATGCTATTGACCTTGCAGCTCAAATTGGTCTTGGCAAACGTACAAATACTGTTCTTCAGTCTGCATTCTTCTCACTTTCTAAGGTTCTTCCTGAGGCTGAGGCTATCGGCTATATGAAGGAAAAAGCTCAGAAGTTCATGAAGAAGGGTAAAGAAATCGTTGAAATGAACGAAAAGGCTATCGATGCAGGTGCTACCGCTTATGTTAAGATTGATGTTCCTGCTGAGTGGGCAAATGCTACCGATGATGCAGTAGTAGCTTCAAAGTCTGATGCTTCTAAGCTTGACAAGATGGTTGACGGCATTATGAAGCCTGTAGCTCTTATGAACGGTGACGCTTTACCTGTTTCAGCATTTATCGATCACGCTGACGGTACATTTGAACAGGGTGCAGCTGCTCACGAGAAGCGCGGTGTTGCTGTTATGGTTCCAGAGTGGAACAACGAAACCTGTATTGGTTGTAACAAGTGCGCATTTGTTTGTCCTCATGCTACAATTCGTCCATACGCTTTGTCTGCTGATGAAAAGGCAAATGCTCCTGCAAACATAAAGATTGCAGAAAAAGAAAAGCTCGTAACCAACAAGGGTTATGCTTATACTATGACTGTTTCTCCTCTTGACTGTATGGGATGCGGCGTTTGCGTTGGCGAATGTCCTACAAACTCACTCAAGATGGTATCTCAGGAATCTCAGCTTGCCCAACAGGAAGTATTTGATTACTGTGTTGCTAACGTTACTGAGAAAGACGGTATTGCTACCGATGCAAACCTTATTTCTTCTCAGTTTAAAAAGCCTTTACTCGAGTTCTCAGGTTCTTGCGCAGGTTGTGCTGAAACTGCTTATGCTCGTCTTGTTACCCAGTTATTCGGCGACAGAATGTACATCTCGAATGCTACAGGTTGTTCTTCAATCTGGGGCGGTCCTGCTGCTACATCACCATACACTGTAAATGCTAAGGGTCAGGGTCCTGCTTGGGCTAACTCACTCTTTGAAGACAACGCTGAACACGGTTACGGTATGTATTTAGGTCAGAACGCTATCCGTTTAGGTCTTATTGACCAGATTAAAGAGATGGCTGCTTCTGACAAGGCTTCTGATGAGTTCAAGTCTGCTGCTGAGGCTTATCTTGCAACCGTTAATGACGGTGCTAAGAACTCTGCTGCTACCGATGCTCTTATTGCGGAAATCGAAAAGGCTGCTGCTGCAGGTTGTCCTACAGCTCCTGCTGTTCTTGCTAAGAAAGAATACCTTTCTAAGAAATCTGTATGGATCTTCGGCGGCGACGGTTGGGCATACGATATCGGCTTCGGCGGTGTTGACCACGTTTTAGCTACCGGTGAAGATGTAAATATTATGGTATTTGATACCGAGGTTTACTCTAACACAGGCGGTCAGGCTTCTAAGGCTTCTAACATCGGTCAGGTTGCTCAGTTCGCTGCTGCAGGTAAGGCTATCAACAAGAAGAGCCTTGCTGAAATTGCAATGTCCTACGGTTATGTATATGTAGCACAGGTTGCTATGGGCGCTGATATGAATCAGACTCTTAAAGCAATTAAGGAAGCTGAAGCATACAACGGTCCATCAATTGTTATCTGCTACGCTCCTTGCGAAATGCATTCTATTAAGGGCGGTATGGTTAACTGCCAGAAAGAAATGAAGAAGGCTGTTGCTTGCGGATATTGGGATATGTTCCGTTATAATCCTGCTCTTAAGGCAGAGGGCAAAAACCCATTCAGCCTTGACAGCAAGCCTGCAACTGCTGATTATAAG
>JAFSEP010000055.1 GCA_017435665.1 Clostridia bacterium
ATATCAGGCTGATATAGCAAAAATATTGAAAACAACTCAGTCTTACTACGCACAATACGAAAATGCAAAAAGACCTCTCCCTATAGAACACTTAATGACTTTATGCAAATACTATAATGTCAGTGCTGATTATATCTTGGGCTTCACCGACGAACAGAAACCGTTGCCTAAGGACTAACCGCCGGCGTAGGCTTTTGGGTGTTTAAGGGACGCCGAGGACGTCGTCCCCTACAAGTGAAATATATCGGCGGCACCTGACTTTATGTCAGCACCAACCAAATCGGATAAATTTGCGGCGCAGCCCCTCTATTCTGCAAGGGCTCGCCCTGAAAGGGGAGCTGTCAGCGAAGCTGACTGAGGGGTCTCTGCACTCTGCACTCTGCATTCTGCATTCCCAAAAATTTTCCATTTTTCAATTTTCAATTTTCCACTTTGCCCGCCCTCCTCTTGTGGAAAACTCCTCCCCTCCCCACTATATTTTGTGGCTGTTTTTAAAAACCCGAAAACCCTTGAAAAATATAGGGTTTTCGGGAAATTTTTTTGAAAAAAAGCTTGACAAACACGAGGATTAATGTTATCATTATCAGGCGTGTGATAGGGCGTATTCTGTCATTTTGCCTTATCACAACCAAACATAGATATGCGATGATGTGGGAGGTGGCCACCCGAGCAGGTGGGGAATTTCCACGGAGTATGTCCGATTTCAAACCGGGCGACAATTATACCATCACACCGTACCGATGTTACGCTTGCGTTAAGGTGCGCTACCCTGGGGTAGTCTGCGCTTTAAGTGACATCATCTTAGGTGCGAACTGCGCTTTTTAGCCAACTTCCCGGAAATATAAAAATTTCCGGTTTTTAAATGTCCGAGCTCAAAACACCCGGACATGTGTTGGAAGATAAGCGTTGCCCGCCAAACTTTTAAGGAGGCGTAAAAAAATGGCAGTAAAGGAAAAGATCCGCATCAGACTCAAGGGTTATGACCACAGTCTTGTAGACAAGGCAGCGGAAATGATCGTTGAAACAGCAAAGCGTACAAACGCTCAGGTTTCAGGTCCTATCCCCCTTCCTACAGAAAAGGAAGTTGTAACAATCCTTCGTGCTGTTCACAAGTATAAGGACAGCCGTGAGCAGTTTGAGCAGAGAACACACAAGAGACTCATCGACATTATCAGACCTTCAGCAAAGACAGTTGAAGCTTTGACAAGTCTTGAGCTTCCGGCCAGTGTTGATATCGAAATCAAACTCTAATTCAGATTTCATAAGAAACAACACGGTTTCCGGTCACGTTGGCGAAAGTCAACCAATAACCTAAGGAGGTAAAATCAAATGAAAAAAGGACTTATCGGAAGAAAAGTCGGCATGACACAGGTTTTCGATGACAAGGGTAACGTAGTTCCCGTAACAGTTGTTGAGCTTGGTCCGTGCGCAGTTGTTCAGAAGAAGACAGTTGAAAACGACGGCTATGACGCAGTTCAGCTCGGCTTCGATGACAAGAAAATCACAAGAGTAAACAAGCCTATGAAGGGTCACTTCGACAAGGCAGGCGTTGCTCCCAAGAAGGCTTTAAGAGAATTCAGACTCGATGACACAAGCGCTCTTAACGTAGGTGACATCCTCAAGGCTGACCTCTTTGCTGCAGGCGAAAAGGTAGACGTAGTCGGCACAAGCAAGGGTAAGGGTACAGCAGGCGCTATCAAGAGATGGAACTTCTCAAGACTCAAGGAATCTCACGGTACAGGTCCCGTTGCAAGACATGCCGGTTCACTCGGTGCTTGCTCAGACCCGTCAAGAGTTTTCAAGGGCAAGAAGCTTGCAGGTCACTTAGGCCACGAAAGAGTTACAATTCAGAATTTAGACGTTGTCAAGGTTGATGCAGAAAACAACCTCATCGCTATTAAGGGTGCAATCCCCGGCCCGAAGAAGGGTATAGTAGTTGTTGTTGACAGCGTAAAAGCGTAAGAAAGGAGTTGTTCTAAATGCCTAACGTATCAGTATTCGACGTAGCAGGTAAGAAGGTATCAGATTTAGAGCTTGATGCTAACGTATTCGGTATCGTACCCAGCGAAGCTGCTATGCATCTCGTAGTTGTTAACTATTTAGCAAATCAGCGCCAGGGCACACAGTCAACCCTGACACGCGCAGAAGTTAGCGGCGGCGGCATTAAGCCTTGGCGCCAGAAGGGCACAGGCCGTGCAAGACAGGGTTCAACAAGAGCTCCTCACTTCACACACGGCGGTATCGCTCACGGTCCCAAGCCCCGCACATACGGCGGTTCAATCAACAAGAAGGTAAGAAGACTTGCTATGAAGTCAGCTCTTTCTTCAAAGGTTGCTGCTGAAGAGATGATCGTTCTTGATTCACTCGCACTCAGCGAAATCAAGACAAAGGAAGTAGTTAAGGTACTTTCAAATCTCGAAACAGGTAAGAAGGTTCTCATCGTATTACCTGAAAAGAATGATGTTGTTTACAGAAGTGCAAGAAACATCAAGGGTGTTAAGACAACACTCGTTAACACATTAAACGTTTACGACATTCTTAACTGCGACACAATCGTAGTTCTCAAGGATGCAGTTTCAAAGATTGAGGAGGTATATGCATAATGGCTAAGTTTGCAGAAGACATTATCCTCCGCCCGATCATCACAGAAGAAAGCATGATGGGCACAGCAATGAAGAAGTACACCTTCAAAGTAGCAAAGAACGCTACAAAGCCCGAAATCGCAGCTGCAGTTGAAAAGCTCTTCGGCGTTGAGGTTGCTAAGGTGAACACAATGAATTGCAAGGGTCATTTAAGAAGATACGGCCGCTTCGAGGGCTACACTCCCTCATGGAAGAAGGCAATCGTTACTCTTACAGAGGACTCAAAGACAATCGAATTCTTCGACGGCTTACTTTAATCCTTAAATAAAGCCGAAAATCGCATACTATTATATATAGCGTATGCGACACAATTAAACAAAATCCGGCGGCGATGTATGTAGGTCAGACATCCTACGCGAAGCTGCTATAAGGAGAGTGAACCAAAATGTCAATCAGAGTTTTAAAACCCATGACTAACGGTACAAGAAATATGTCTGTAACTGATTACTCAGGTCTCTCAAAGGTTAAGCCCGAAAGAAGCCTTCTCGAGCCGATGAACAAGACATCAGGCAGAAACAGCTACGGCAGAATCACAGTTCGTCACCACGGCGGCGGCAACAGAAGAAAGTACCGTATCATCGACTTCAAGAGAGATAAGTTCGATATGAAGGCAACTGTTCTCACTCTTGAATACGACCCCAACCGTTCAGCTCATATCTGCCTTGTTCAGTATGAAGACGGTGAAAAGAGATATATAATCGCTCCGGACGGCTTAAAGGTTGGCGATACAATCGAAGCAGGTCCGAATGCAGATATCAAGGTTGGTAATGCATTACCCCTCACAAACATCCCTGTTGGTACAGTTATTCACAACGTTGAAATGTATCCCGGCAGAGGCGGCCAGCTTGCAAGATCAGCAGGTAACTCAGCTCAGCTCATGGCTAAGGAAGGCGCATACGCACTGTTAAGACTTCCCTCATCAGAGCTTCGTAAGGTTCCCGTTGTCTGCATGGCAACAGTTGGTGTTGTTGGTAACACAGACCACGAAAACGTTAAGATCGGTAAGGCCGGTCGTACACGCCACATGGGTATCAGACCCACAGTAAGAGGTTCAGTAATGAACCCGTGCGATCACCCGCACGGTGGTGGTGAAGGTAAGTCACCCATCGGTCGTCCGGGTCCTGTAACTCCTTGGGGCAAGCCTGCTCTTGGCTATAAGACTCGTGCTAAGAAGAACAAGTCAGACAAGCTTATTGTTAAGCGTCGTAACGACAAGTAAGTCGAGAAAGGAGCTATGAATAATGAGCAGAAGTACTAAAAAAGGACCTTTCGTGCAAGCTAAGCTTCTCGAAAGAGTTATAGCAATGAACGAAAAGAACGAAAAGATCGTTCTTAAAACATGGAGCCGTAGCTCTACAATCTATCCTGAGTTCATCGGTCACACATTTGCAGTTCATGACGGACGCAAGCACGTGCCTGTATATGTAACAGAAGATATGGTTGGTCATAAGCTCGGCGAATTTGCACCTACACGTACCTTCAGAGGTCACGCAGGTTCAAAGACTTCAAACAACGGTAAATAAGCGAAAGGAGTGTATTTAAAATGGAAGCAACTGCAAAAGTTACTTATGTGCGCATGTCGCCCCGTAAGGTTCAGATAGTTCTTGACCTTATCCGTAATCAGCCTGCAGATAAAGCTATGGCAATCTTAAAGTACACCCCGAAGGCTGCTTGTGAGGTTGTTTCAAAGCTGTTAAAGTCAGCTATGGCAAACGCAGAAAACAATAAGGATATGGATGTATCTAAGTTATACGTAGCAGAATGCTATGTATGTCCGGGTCCAACCTTAAAGCGTATCAGACCTAGAGCACAGGGTCGTGCAAACCGCATTTTAAAGCGTACATCACACATCACCCTTGTACTCAAGGAAATGGAATAAGCAGAGGGAGGTAGAACAATGGGCCAGAAAATTAATCCCACCGGTTTAAGAATTGGTGTTATTAAGGATTGGGAATCACGTTGGTATGCAAAGAAGAATGACTTCGGCGCAACATTAGTTGAAGACTATGAAATTCGTGAATACCTCCTTGAAACACTTGCAGCAGCCGGTGTACCTAAGGTAGAAATTGAGCGTGACGCAAAGCGTGTACGCATCAATATCCATGTTGCAAAGCCGGGTATGGTTATCGGTCGTGGCGGCAGCGAGATCGAGAAGCTTAAAGCAACACTTGAAAAGAAGCTCGGCAAGGATGTTTCTCTTAACATCATCGAAGTAAAGAATCCTGATGCAAATGCTCAGCTCATCGCTGAAAACATTGCAGCTCAGCTGGAAAGACGTGTTTCTTACCGTCGTGCTCTCAAGCAGGCTATCGGCAGAACAATGAAGCTTGGTGCAAAGGGTATCAAGATTCAGCTTTCAGGCCGTGTAGGCGGTGCTGAAATCGCTCGTTCAGAGACATACAAGGAGGGTACAATTCCCCTTCAGACAATCCGTGCTGACATCGACTACGGCTTTGCTGAGGCAAAGACAACCTACGGTCGTTTAGGCATCAAGGTTTGGGTATATCAGGGTGAAGTTCTTCACGCTGCTAATAACAACAGAGATTCAAGAAACGACAACAGACGTCGCAGACCTCGCAGGGAAAGGAGAGCTGACTAATGTTAATGCCTAAGCGCGTTAAGCGCAGAAAGGTGCAGAGAGGCCGTTTAAAGGGCGCTGCACACAAGGGAAACAAAGTGACATACGGTGATTTCGGTCTTGTAGCTCTCGAACCCGCATGGATCACATCAAGACAGATCGAAGCAGCCCGTATCGCTATGACTCGTTACATCAAGCGTGGCGGTCAGGTTTGGATCAAGATCTTCCCCGATAAGCCGATCACAGAGAAGCCCGCTGAAACTCGAATGGGTTCAGGTAAAGGCTCACCGGAATATTGGGTAGCAGTTGTTAAGCCGGGCAGAGTTATGTTTGAAATCAAGGGCGTTGAAGAGCACGTTGCACGTGAAGCTATGCGTCTTGCAGCAAACAAGCTCCCCATCAAGTGCAAATTTGTAACTAAGAAAGAACAGGAACAGGGTGGTGAACAGTAATGAAAGCAAATGAAATAAGAAAACTGTCCGCCAGTGAGATGGACGCAAAACTTGCTGAGCTTAAAGATGAGCTCTTTAAACTTCGCTTCCAGCAGGCTGTTAACCAGCTTGACAACCCCATGAGAATAAGCGCTGTAAAGAAGGATATCGCAAGAATCAAGACAGTTCAGAGAGATATCGAATTACACGGCGCAAATTCTTAATGAAAGGGAGGGCATAGACAATGGAAAGAAACCTCAGAAAAACACAGGTTGGTATCGTATCCAGCGATAAGATGGACAAGACAGTTGTTGTCTCAATCAAGGATAAGGTAAGACACCCTCTTTATAAGAAGATCGTTAACCGTACAGTTAAGATCAAGGCTCACGACGAAAACAACGAATGCGGTGTAGGCGATCGTGTGCTTGTTATGGAAACACGTCCCATGTCTAAGGACAAGAGATGGCGTGTAGTAGAGATTATAGAGAAAGCCAAGTAATTGGTGCAGCTAGTAAAGGAGGCCAAAATCAATGGTACAGCAACAGACTCTCCTCAAGGTTGCCGATAACACAGGTGCTAAGGAACTTATGTGCATCCGTGTTCTTGGTGGCTCAGGTAGAAGATATGCTAATATCGGCGACGTTATTGTTGCTTCTGTTAAGAAGGCAGCACCGGGCGGCGTCGTAAAGAAGGGCGATGTTGTAAAGGCTGTTGTAGTTAGAACAGTTAAGGGACTTCGCCGTGAAGATGGCACTTACATTCGTTTCGACGAAAATGCAGCTGTCATCATCAAAGAAGATAAGAACCCCAAGGGCACTCGTATTTTTGGACCGGTAGCAAGAGAGCTTCGTGAAAAGGATTATATGAAGATCCTCTCACTCGCACCGGAAGTACTTTAATAGGAGGTGCGGACAATGAGTAAAGTTCATGTTAAGACAGGCGATACAGTCGTTGTTATCAACGGTAAGGACCGTGGTGCAAAGGGCAAGGTTATCGCAGTAAGTCCGTCAGAGGGCAAGGTCATTGTTGAAGGTGTTAACATTGTTTCAAAGCACGTTAAGCCTCGCAAGATGGGCGAACCCGGCGGCATTATCAAGGCAGAAGCTGCTTTATATGCAGATAAGGTTCAGGTTGTTTGTCCTAAGTGCGGCAGAGCAACAAGAGTTGGTCACGCAATCGATGAAAAGACAGGCAAGAAGATGCGTACATGCAAGAAGTCAGACTGTCTTGCAAAGTTTGAATAAGGGAGGAACATGACAAATGGCAGCAAGATTAAAGGAAGCCTACGTCAATGAGGTTGCACCTGCATTGATGAAGAAGTTCGGCTATAAGAGTGTCATGCAGATTCCCAGGCTTGATAAGGTAGTTATCAACGTTGCTTGCGGCGAAGCAAGAGACAACTCAAAGATGATGGATGCTATTGTAACAGACATCAGAACTATCACAGGTCAGCAGCCCGTTCTTTGCAAGGCAAAGAAGTCAGTTGCTAACTTCAAGCTCCGTGAAGGCATGGTTATCGGTGCAAAGGTAACTCTCCGTGGCGAAAAGATGTATGAATTTGTTGACAGATTCTTCAACCTCGCTCTTCCGAGAGTTAGAGACTTCAGAGGCATCAACCCCAACTCATTCGACGGCAGAGGCAACTACTCAGTCGGTGTTAAGGAACAGTTGATTTTCCCTGAAATCGAATATGATAAGATTGATAAGGTTCGTGGTATGGACATCTGCTTCGTAACCACAGCTAATACAGACGAAGAAGCAAGAGAGCTGCTCACTCTTATGGGCGCTCCGTTCTCAAAGTAAGGAGGGGTTTAACGTGGCAAAGACATCAATGAAAGTTAAGGCTGCTCGTCCGGCCAAGTACTCAACAAGAGTGCACAACAGATGCAAGATCTGCGGCAGACCTCACGCTTATTTGCGTAAGTACGGCGTATGCCGTATCTGCTTCAGAGAGCTCGCTCACGCAGGTCAGATTCCCGGCGTGAAGAAGGCAAGCTGGTAAGGAGGTTCGACGAAATGCAAATTACCGATTCAATAGCTGATATGCTCACGAGAATTCGTAACGCTAACGCAGCTAAGCATGACACAGTTAAGGTTCCTGCATCAAATATGAAGAAGTCTATCGCTCAGATTCTTCTTGATGAAGGCTACATTAAGAACTATACCGTTGAAGAAGACGGTAAGCAGGGCATGATTACTATCGAATTGAAGTACGGCCCCAACAAGTCACAGGTTATCACAGGTCTGAGAAGAGTTTCAAAGCCCGGTCTCAGAATCTATTCAAGCTGTGAGGATATGCCCAAGGTTATGAAGGGCCTTGGCACTGTTATCGTTTCAACACCTAAGGGTGTTATGACTGGCAAGGACGCTCGCAAGGCTAATGTCGGCGGCGAAGTTCTTGCATTTATCTGGTAAGGAGGAAGCTATTTATGTCACGTATAGGCAAGATGCCAATAGCTATTCCTGCCGGTGTTGAAGTTACCCTTAACGGTAGCGACATCACAGTAAAGGGTCCCAAGGGCACTCTTTCAAGAACAGTGCATAGCAATATGGCAGTAAACATGGAAGGTAACGTTATCACAGTTACCCGTCCCAATGATGAAAAAGAGAACAGAGCTCTTCACGGCTTAACACGTTCTCTTATCGCAAATATGGTTGAAGGCGTTTCAAACGGTTACAAGAAAGAGCTTGAAATCAACGGTATCGGTTACCGTGCTGAAAAGCAGGGCAAGGATCTCGTTCTCACAATCGGTTACTCACACAAGGTTGTTATGACAGAGATCGACGGTATCACAATTGAAGTACCTTCTCCGAACAAAGTCGTTATTTCCGGTCCTGACAAGCAGAAGGTTGGTCAGTTCGCAGCAAACATCCGCGAAAAGCGTCCCCCCGAACCGTACAAGGGCAAGGGTATCAAGTATGTTGACGAATACATCCGCCGCAAAGAAGGTAAGGCCGGTAAGGGCGGTAAATAAGTTTATTAAAGGAGTTGAAATTAAATGGTTAGCAGACAAGACAGCAATAAGGCAAGACAGAAGCGTCACACAAGAGTCCGTGGCAAGATCACAGGCACAGCAACATGTCCTCGTCTTAATGTATATCGTTCCCTCAGCCATATCTACGCTCAGTTAATAGACGATGTCAAGGGTGTAACTCTTGTATCCGCTTCAACTGTCGAGAAGGATTTTGAGGAATACGGCGGAAATGCAGCCGCTGCAAAAAAAGTAGGCGAAACACTCGCAAAGAGAGCTTCTGAAAAGGGCATTGAAGAATGCGTATTTGACAGAGGCGGTTACATCTACCACGGTCGTGTGGCAGCATTAGCTGACGGCGCTCGTGAGGGTGGACTTAAGTTCTAATAAGGAGGAATGAATTTTGACTAAGATTGATGCATCAGCTTTAGAGTTGACAGAACGCGTGGTATCTATTAACCGTGTATCAAAGACAGTAAAGGGTGGTCGAATTTCAAAGTTCTCCGCACTTGTAGTTGTTGGTGACGGCAACGGAACAATCGGCTTCGGCCTCGGTAAGTCAGGCGAAGTACCCGATGCAATCCGTAAGGGTATTGAAGCTGCTAAGAAGAACCTTATCAAGGTTTCTCTCAAGGGCACAACAATCCCCCATGAAATTATCGGTAAGTATGGCGCAGGCGTAGTTCTTATGAAGCCCGCAGCAGAAGGTACCGGTGTTATCGCAGGCGGTCCTGTTCGTGCTGTTATGGAAACAGCTGGTATCCACAACATCAGAACAAAGACACTTCGTTCAAACAACCCCTGCAATGTTGTAAGAGCAACATTCGACGGTCTTTCAAAGTTACGCACACTTGAAGAAGTTGCTGCTGTAAGAGGAAAGACAAACAAAGAAATTTTAGGTTAAGGAGGCAGCAATTATGGCAAACGTAAAAGTAAAGCTTGTTAGAAGCCTTATCGGAAGCAAAAAGGATCAGATTGCTACCGCCTATGCACTCGGTCTTCGTAAAATAGGGGACGAGGCTACACAGCCTAACAACCCTCAGACTCAGGGCAAGATTAAGAAAATCAGCCATCTCATCGAGGTTACTGAAGCTTAAACAAGGAGGTGCGAAATATGAAATTGCACGAACTTTCACCTGCAGTTGGCTCAACCAAGGAACGTAAGAGAATTGGTAGAGGCGCAGGTTCCGGTCAGGGCAAGACTGCCGGTAAAGGTCACAAGGGTCAGAAGGCCCGTGCCGGTAGAGGCATCCGTCCCGGTTTTGAAGGCGGTCAGATGCCGTTACAGAGAAGACTCCCCAAGAGAGGCTTCAATAATATCTTCAGAAAAGAAATCGCTATCGTTAACGTAGCTGATATTGATGCTGCATTCGATAACGGTGCCGTTGTAACAATCGAAGCGCTCATCGAAAAGGGCCTTGTTAAGAAGGAACTTGATGGCGTTAAGGTATTAGGTCATGGCGAAATAAGCAAGAGCCTTACAGTTCAGGTTAATGCTTACTCCGCTTCAGCAAAAGAGAAGATCGAAGCAGCCGGCGGTAAAGCAGAGGAGGTATAATCTATGATTAAAACCTTCATTAACGCATGGAAGATTGCTGATCTTCGTAAAAAGATGCTCTTCACAGGTCTTATAATTCTCATTTTCAGAATTGGTGCTGCAATCCCCGTACCGTTCATCATCCCCGGTGGTCTTGATGCCACAGGTCTTGATTACTCAGGTACATTCCTTCAGTACCTTAATATGATGACAGGTGAAGCCTTCAGTATGGGTACAATGTTTGCTCTGTCAATCTCACCCTACATTAACGCATCTATTATCATCCAGCTTCTGACTGTTGCTATTCCTTATCTGGAAAAGCTCTCAAAGGAAGGCGAGGAAGGCAGAAAGAAGATCTCAAAGATCACTCGCTATACTTCAGTCGCTCTTGCAGCATTACAGTCAGTTGCTTACTACATCTACCTTCGTGCACAGGGTGCTGTTGTTGAACAGCCCGACGGCGGCCAGTACACAGGCTTCGCTGCAGTGTTTATGGGTATTGTAGTTGTTTGCTGTCTCACAGCAGGCGCAACATTATGTATGTGGCTTGGTGAACTTGTTACAGACAAGGGTATCGGTAACGGTATCTCAATGATCCTCTTTGCAGGTATTGTAGCACGTGTTCCCACTATCATAACAAACTTATGGGGCTACTTACAGCAGGGCGGTGTAAACGGTGCTTACTATGCACTCGTTCCCATCCTTGTTATAGGTATGCTTGCAATGATCGCCTTCATCGTATGGATGGATAACGGCGAAAGAAGAATTCCCGTTCAGTATGCAAAGAGAGTTGTAGGCCGTAAGATGTACGGCGGCCAGAGCACACATATTCCCATCAAGGTTAATATGTCAGGTGTTCTTCCCGTTATCTTCGCTTCATCAATCCTCTCTCTTCCCTCAACAATTCAGATGTTCTTAGCAAACAGAATTTCTGAGGGCAGCGGCTGGGCAACATTCTTCAGCTTATTCACACCCGAGCATTGGGCATATTCAATTATGTATTTCTTCCTTATCCTGTTCTTTGCTTACTTCTATGCAAGCATCCAGTATAACCCGGTTGAAATGGCAAATAACATCCGCAAGAACAGCGGTATGGTTCCCGGTATCCGCCCGGGCAAGCCCACTTCGGATTACATCAGCAAGATTCTGTCAAGAATGGTATTATTAGGCGCACTGCTTCTCAGCGTTGTTGCTATCTCACCCATTCTCTTCCAGCTTTTCACAAGCATGGTGGGAGTTCCTATGGCAGTATCTCTCGGCGGTACTTCACTTATCATCTTGGTTGGTGTTGCTCTTGAAACAGTTAAGCAGCTTGAAAGCCAGATGATGATGAGACACTATAAGGGCTTCCTTGATTAATAAAGGAGAATAAACTATGAAACTTATTCTTTTGGGAGCACCCGGCGCAGGTAAGGGCACACAGGCAGAGGTTATCTGCAAGAAGCTCAATATTCCTGCAATTTCAACAGGCAACATTATCCGTGCCGCACTTAAAAACGGAACGGAAATGGGCCTTAAAGCAAAGTCTTACATCGATGCAGGTCAGCTGGTACCCGATGAGGTTGTTATCGGCATTATCAGAGAAAGACTTGCTGAGGATGACTGCAAAAACGGATTCGTTCTTGACGGCTTCCCCAGAACCATTCCTCAGGCTGAGGCTCTTGATGAAATGGGCGTAGAGATCGATAAGGTTATTGAAATCTATGTTAAGGATGAAGACATCGTTAAGAGAATGAGTGGCAGAAGAGTTTGCTCAAAGTGCGGCAGCTCATATCACCTCATTTACAAGCAGCCTGCTAAGGAAGGCATCTGTAATGAGTGCGGCGCAGAGCTTGTTCAGCGCAAAGACGATTACCCCGAAACAGTTCTTGAAAGACTGAACGTTTATCACGAGCAGACAGAACCGTTGAAGGGTTACTATGAGAAGAAGGGAAAGCTTCGCATAGTTGAGGGTCAGGAAGAGGTTGCTGATACAACCGCACTTACTCTCAAAGCATTGGAGGACTAAGCATGGTAGTGCTCAAGACAACGAGAGAGCTCTCTCTTATGAGAGAAGCCTGTCGTATTTCAGCAGGAGCATTAAAGGTAGCGGGGGAAGCGGTTGAACCCGGAGTTTCCACCGAGGAAATTGACCGCATTGCCTATAAGTACATCAAAAGTCAGGGTGCAGAACCCAACTTTCTGAATCTTTACGGATTCCCGGCTACTGCATGCATTTCCATAAACGATGAGGTTATTCATGGTATACCGAGCAAGAAGCGCATCCTTCGTCAGGGCGACATTGTCAGCATTGACTTAGGCGCAAAGCTCGAAGGCTATAACGGCGATAATGCTGCTACTTTTGCCGTGGGAGATATCTCCGACGAAGCAAAGCGGCTGATCGACACCACCAGAGAGAGTCTTTATAAGGCTATTGAGGCGGCTGTCGTGGGCAACAAGCTCGGCGATATAGCTTGGGCAGTGCAGGGCTATTGCGAAGAAAGAGGCTATGGCGTTGTCCGTGAGTTCACAGGTCACGGAATCGGCAAGGCTCTCCATGAGGATCCCTCGGTGCCGAACTACGGTAAGGCAGGCAGAGGTATCCGCCTGTTACCGGGCATGACACTAGCTATCGAGCCCATGATAAATCAGGGCACAGCAGCTATTAAAAAGTTACCTGACGGTTGGACCATCAAAACCGCAGACGGAAAATTATCCGCACATTTTGAGCATACCGTTGCCATCACAAAGGACGGTCCGAAAATTCTGACCCTCTGTGATTGAGAGGTGGCTTATGGATATCAGAAAAGGTACGGTGGTTCGTTCAACAGCAGGTCACGATAAAGGTGAACTATTGTTGGTCGTCGGTTTCGAGAGCAATATGGCTCTGATTTGCGACGGAAGACAAAGACCTCTTGAGAGGCCTAAAAAGAAAAATCCGAAACACATTCAGGCAACATCCTATGAATTAACACAGGATGAGATAGCAACCAATCGAAGATTAAAAAAAGCGCTGTTTCATCTGGAACACGACAATTAAAATCGGGGAGGTAGAAGTTATGTCAAAACAGGATATGATTGAGGTAGAAGGCACAGTTGTTGAAGCTTTACCGAATGCAACATTTCAGGTTGAGCTGGAAAACGGCCACAAACTCCTCGCGTCAATCTCAGGCAAGCTCAGGATGAATTACATCCGTATACTTGTGGGAGACAAGGTTAAGGTTGAAATGTCGCCTTATGACCTTAGCAGAGGACGCATTACCTGGCGATCAAAGTAAAAATAAAAGCATAATAAGCACAGGCTTATAATTTTAAGGAGGTAACTCAAATGAAAGTCAGACCTTCTGTAAAGAAAATTTGCGAGAAGTGCAAGATTATTAAACGCAAGGGAAAGATCATGGTTATCTGTGAAAATCCCAAGCACAAACAGCGTCAGGGCTAATCTGACGTAAACCAATTTTGGAGGTGCAACTGACAAATGGCTCGTATTTCAGGCGTAGACTTACCGAGAGAGAAGAGAATTGAAATTGCTCTTACTTATATCTACGGTATTGGTCGTAAAACTGCAAGCGATATCATTAAAGCAACAGGCATAAATCCCGACATCAGAGTTAAGGATTTAAGCGAAGACGATGTTTCTAAGCTTCGTGAGTACATTGACCACAACGTAACAGTTGAAGGTGACCTCAGAAGAGAAACAGCATTTGATATTAAGAGACTTATCGAAATCGGTTGCTATCGTGGCGTTCGTCACAGAAAGGGCTTACCCGTAAGAGGTCAGCGCTCAAAGACAAATGCCCGTACACGTAAGGGTAAGAAGAAGACGATAGCAAACAAGAAGAAGTAAGTTAGGAGGGTGCTATTATGGCAAAACAGGCTGGTAAAAAGACCACCATTCGCCGCCGCCGTGACAAGAAGAATATTGAACGCGGTGCGGCCCATATCCAATCCACCTTCAACAACACAATCGTTACTATCGCTGATACTCAGGGTAACGCAGTGTCATGGGCAAGTGCAGGCGAAATGGGCTTCAGAGGCTCAAGAAAGTCAACACCGTTCGCAGCTCAGACAGCAGCAGAAACAGCTGCAAAGGCTGCCATCGACCATGGTATGAAAACTGTTGAAGTATATGTAAAGGGTCCCGGTGCAGGCCGTGAGGCTGCAATCAGAGCTTTACAGACAGCAGGCTTAGATGTAACTCTTATCAAAGACGTTACACCGATTCCTCACAATGGCTGCATCCGCCAAAAAGAAGACGTGTATAACCTAAACAGGAGGTAACAACACATGGCAAGATATACCGGTGCGGTATGTAAGTTATGTCGCAGAGAAGGCAAGAAGCTTTTCCTCAAGGGCGACAGATGCTACACAGGCAAGTGTGCACTCGAGCGTAGAGCATATGCTCCCGGTCAGCACGGCCAGAGCCGCAAAAAGAATTCTGAATATGGTATGCAGTTACGTGCAAAGCAGCAGGCTAGACGTTACTACGGTATTCAGGAAGGACAGTTCTACAAATATTTCGAAATGGCTAACAAGAAGTCAGGCGTTACAGGTGAAAACCTTCTCCAGATCTGCGAAAGCCGTTTAGACAATGTAGTTTACACATTGGGCTGGGCCAGCTCTCGTGCAGAAGCTAGACAGCTTGTTACACATGCTCACTATCGTGTTAATGGCAACAAGGTTGACATTCCGAGCTACCTTTTAAAGGCAGGCGATGTTGTTTCCATTAAGGACAAGAGCCGTGACAGCGATAAGATCAAGATGGTACTTGAAAGCAACGCTTCCCGTCCCGTTCCCACATGGCTTGATCTTAACCGTGAAACATTAGAGGCTAAGGTTTTAGCTCTTCCCACCCGTGAGCAGATTGCAGCTCCCGTTGAGGAACAGCTCATCGTCGAACTTTACTCTAAGTAATTAACGGTCATATCAAACATCACTTACAGGTTTATAAAGCTTGTACTTTTAAAAGGAGGGTTTTGAATGATTGGTATTGAAAAACCGAAGGTTGAAACACTTGACTTAGCTCCCGACGGAACTTACGGCAAGGTTATTCTTGAGCCCCTTGAGAGAGGCTACGGTACCACCATAGGCAACAGCTTACGCAGAGTACTTCTTTCTTCTCTTCCGGGCTACGCTATCACATCAGTCAAGATTGACGGCGTTCTCCACGAGTTCTCAACAATTCCGGGTGTTAAGGAAGACGTTACAGAAATCGTTCTTAATCTCAAGAGCGTTATACTCAAAATCCACGGCGAAGACCCGAAAACAGTATATATTGAGGCAAACGGTGCAGGCGTTGTTACTGCAGGCGATATCTCTCACGATTCAGAGGTTGAAATTCTCAACCCCGAGCTTCACATCTGCACACTTGATGAGGATGCTCACGTAAGCATGGAGCTTACAGTTGATAAGGGCAGAGGCTACGTTTCTGCAGAGCGCAATAAGCAGCTTCTCAACCCGCCCATCGGCGTTATCGCTGTTGACTCAATCTATACTCCGGTGTTGAAGGTTAACTATACAGTAGACAACACCCGTGTAGGACAGATTACAGACTACGATAAACTCACACTTGAAGTTTGGACTAATCAGACAATATCTGTTACAGATGCTGTTTCATTAGGCGCCAAGTTTCTCAACGAACATCTCAGCCTCTTCAGCGGCTTGTCCGATGAGGCATATGAGACAGAGATAATGGTTGATTCACAAGATGATGACAACAGAAAGATCCTTGAGATGACTATTGAGGAACTTGACCTGTCTGTACGTTCATTCAACTGCCTCAAGAGAGCAGGAGTCAACACTGTGGAAGACCTGACTACAAAGACAGAGGATGATATGATGAAGGTAAGAAACCTTGGTAAGAAGTCTCTTGACGAGGTTGTTGCAAAGCTTCATTCATTCGGCCTTGATCTTCGTAGCGAGGATGAATAAGACTTAAAACCTATAACGGTAAAGGAGTGAATTAATATGCCAGGAACCAGAAAGCTCGGCAGAACAAGCGATCATCGCAAGGCGATGCTCAGAGGTATGGTTACTTATCTCTTAGAGAACGGCAAAATTGAAACCACCGTTACCAGAGCAAAGGAAGTTCGTTCAATGACTGAGAAGATGATTACTCTCGGTAAGGAGAACACACTTCACAATAAGCGTCAGGTACTTGCATACGTTACAAAAGAGGACGTAGTTAAGAAGTTATTTGATGAAATTGCTCCCAAATATAAGGAAGTAAACGGCGGTTACTGCCGTATTATCAAGACAGGTCCACGTCGTGGCGACGCAGCTGAGATGTGCATCATTGAATTAGTTTGATAATATTTGTAACTATAAAAGAAAGGCTCTCGTAAGAGGGCCTTTTTCTTTTGGTTGAAAATGGAAATTACTCCCTCAGTCAAAATCGCAATCCGATTTTGCCAGCTCCCTCAGGGAGGGAGCCTGCAACGCCTTCCTCTTTGAGGAAGGGGGACCGCTTGCGGTGGAAGGAGTTTAAAAGCCGTCCCCTTCAGGGGAAGGTGCCCGACAGGGCGGAAGGGGCCAATTCTGCACTCTGCACTCTCAATCGTCCTCGGCATCCCGTTACGTTGATCAGTCGTCCCATACAGATTAGTATTTTATCTCAATTTTTGCAGAAGGTTAGCTTATCCCGGCACGCTTCGTGCCGCTTGAGCACCTCTCCGCCCTGTCGGGCACCTCTCCTTTCAGGCGAGGCTTTTCCCCGCAACCAAACAGTCGCCCCTTCATTTTTGTCTTATTTGTATTGATTTTTCCATAGGTTTGTGGTAAATTATTCTTGCGAAACAACAAAAGAATAATCCTATAACTTTGAGGGAAATTACATTGGTAAAAATGTAATCTCTCTATTTTGTCATATCTCTCAGGGGACTAGGATTAAAATAGTTGTTTCGCAGCAGTAGAGATGCATTTTTCGGTGTGTCTCTATGTGAGGCACACTTTTTTATTTATCCCATATTCTATTGATTTCTAAATTAAAATATGGTAAATTATAAATGCGACATTTAAGTGAATAATGGTATCCCAAAGAGAATACACTTTTGGTAAAAGTGCATTCTCTAATTTGCCATATCTCTTTGGGATGGGTATTCACTTAGTGTCGCAGCTAGTACAGAGATGCATTTTTCGGTGTGTCTCTTTTGAGGCACACTTTTTTATTTATCCCATATTCTATTGATTTCTAAATCAAAATATGGTAAATTATTATTGCGACATAACAACCGAATAAAGCATTACTTATAGGGGAAATTACATTGGTAAAAATGTAATCTCTCTATTTTGTCATTCTCTTATGAGTAAATGTTAAGGTAGTTGTGTCGCAGCAGTAGAGATGCATTTTTCGGTGTGTCTCTTCGTGAGGCACACTTTTTTATTTGTGAGGGATACTGTATGTATAAAAAGGCATTGGCAAAAAATTTGAAGGAACTCAGAAAAGCCTTAGGGTACAGACAGCAGGATATGGCTGATGTGTTGAGAGTAAAACGCTCAACATACGCAAAGATGGAAACAGGAGTAACCTATGGTTCTATGGAAACTCTTGTTCAAATATTCAAGTTATTCGGCGTTTCAATCGAAAGACTTTTCGGACTGGAAAAGGATATATTACATTTTAAATATGATAAAAAAACAATAAGAGAGTTTGATAAGGTTTGCAGAAGAGAGTGTGTAAGCAGAGAAGCCGGTATAGAGATATTGGTTAAGGAAGTTATCAGACAAGGAGAACTTCCGAAAGAAATAAAACGTGACGGAGGCAACCGAAGCTAGTGTTTTCAACGCCTATTATTGACGGAGTACGGCATTACCGAAAAACTTTTTGAAAAAATTTCAAATTCTTTGCGATAAAACATAATACTCCCGCATTATTATTACGAAAGGGATGAACACCACCGGTAAAAAACAAAGCCGGAAACAATAAAAATATCACAGTTCATCAAAGGAGGTAAATTATGAAAAAGTTATCAAAGGTTTTAAGTTTAGCACTTGCAGGTGTATTACTCACCTCATCAGCCGTACTTCCGGCAAACGCAGCAGCCGCATCACTGGGCAAAGTAAAGAATGTTTCGGTCAGATCGGTTGACGACGATGAAATCAAGCTCAAGTGGGGCAAGGTAAAAGGCGCATCAGGCTATCAGATTTATGTTAAGCAGGGTAAGGGCAGCTGGAGACTTGCCGAGACAACAAAGAATCTCAAGGACGATGTAGAGGACCTTAAAGATGCAACAGGATATTCTCTCAAGGTTCGTGCATACAAGAACACAAGCTCAGGCAGAGTATACGGCAAGTTCTCAAAGGTAGTGAAGGCTTCAACAGATCCGGACGAAGTTCAGGATTTATCATACAAGAAGGTTTCAGACAAGAAGATCAAGCTCAGCTGGGATCCGGTTCCCGGTGCAGACGGTTACAGAGTATACAAGTACAACTCAGCAACAGGCGAGTGGGACAGAGTAGCCAAGACGAGCAAGACATCAAAGAACGTTTCGGTTTCAGTAAACGGCGGCGAGAGATTCAGAGTCCGTGCATACGCCGAATATAACGATAAGAGATACTACGGCGACGCATCAGACAGCGTTAAGTATGTTGGCAAGAGTGTAAGCAACGGCTCCGTATCAAAAGCTCAGGCAAAGCAGATTGCTCTCAAGGATGCAGGCGTATCGAAGATTTACGATTACGAGATTGAGAAGGATTGGGAAAACGGCCACTACGTTTACGAGGTCAGCTTCAACAGCGGCAGATACGAATATGAGTACGTGATAGACTGTGCAAACGGCAACATCCTGCACGAACATAAGGAATGGGATGACTAAGCAATGCACAATGCACAATTCACAATTAAGTTAAATAAAGAAGGATGAAATAAATAAGAAGTGCTTCATTTTGAGGCACTTCTTTTGCTTATTATATATGGTATGCGGTTTATGCAAATTGAAAATTGAAAATATAAAATTTCTATCACAGAGAGGGGGGCGGATACCTTCCTCCTTGGGCTTCGTGCCGAGGAGAATGGAGTCTCAGCAGAAACACCCCAACGCCGAGGGCGTTGTTTCAGCACCTCTCCGCCCTGTCGGGCACCTTTTCCTCCGGAAACGGGAACCCCCTCGTCACATTCGTGACACTCCCCCTGACAGGGGGAATTCCCTTTCAGGCGAGGCTTTTGAAGGGACGCTAACCCCTACACAACGACTTTAAACGGTTGCAACCGTAGGGGACGGCGTCCCTTTATGTTGATCAGCTGTCCCATACAGATTGATATTTTTGCAGAAGGTCAGTTTATCCCGGCACGCTTCGTGCCGTTTGAGCACCTCTCCGTCAAAATCGCAATCCGATTTTGCCACCTCTCCTTTCAGGCGAGGCATTGTGCCTTCCTCATCAGGAAATCTCCCTGTAAGTGCGGCAGGTCCCACAATTCTGCACTCTGCATTCTGCGTTCTGCATTCCCAAAGCCCCTCCCCACATATAGACAAAACCAAACCAAAGCACCCCCCAACACAATATATTGTGCCCAAAAACCAACGCAAATCAAAAACACACGGACAAGGGTACAGAACGGAAAAGAATAGGCGAAAAAAGGGTAAAAAAGCAGTTGACAAAGGGGAAATATGGTGATAAAATATCG
>JAFSEP010000056.1 GCA_017435665.1 Clostridia bacterium
AAGACAAGAATCAAGAGACTTGAACAGCTCAAGAAGATGCAGGAAGACGGCACATTCGACCTTCTCCCCAAGAAGGAAGTAAGCCAGCTTACTCTCGAAATCGAAAAGCTTGAAAAGTTCCTCGGCGGTATCAAGAACATGAAGAAGCTCCCCGGCGCTTTATTCATCGTTGACCCCCGCAAGGAAAAGATTGCAGTTGCAGAAGCAAGAAAGCTCGGTATACCCATCGTTGCTATCGTTGACACAAACTGCGATCCCGACGAAGTTGACTTCGTTATCCCCGGTAATGACGACGCTATCCGTGCAGTAAGACTTATTGCAGGTGCTATGGCTGACGCTATTATCGAAGGCAGACAGGGTGAACAGAACGCTCCCGAAGCTGCAGCAGAAGAAGCAGTTGCAGAAGAAGCAGTTGCTGAATAATTATTAAAATCAACGCCCCCAGAACAACGGGGGCGTAATTTCGGAATATACAGGAGGAAAAGATTATGGCATTTACAGCTAAAGACGTACAGGCTCTTCGTGAGAAGACAGGCGTTGGTATGATGGATTGCAAGAAGGCTCTTGTTGAAGCAGACGGCGATATCGACAAGGCAATTGATATTCTCAGAGAAAAGGGTCTTGCATCAGCAGCAAAGAAGGCAAGCCGTGTTGCAGCAGAAGGCATTGTTGCAGCTTGCTCAGATGCTACTGCAGGTGCACTCGTAGAAATCAACTGCGAGACAGACTTCGTTGCTAAGGGCGCTCCCTTCGTTGAGCTTTCAAAGAAGGTTGCAAAGACTGTTCTTTCAGCAAAGCCCGCTGACGTTGAAGCACTTCTTGCTACAAAGGCAGTAGATTCAGATAAGACTGTTGAAGAAGAAGTTCAGGAGGTTTTCCTTGCTCTTCGTGAAAATATGAAGGTCAGAAGATTTGCTGTTGTTGAAGGTCACACAGCAACATATATCCATGCAGGCGGTTCAGTAGGCGTTATCGTTGCATTCGATACAGACGATGCAACAGCAGCTAAGGCTGAGTTTGCTGATATGGGTAAGAACCTTGCAATGCAGATTGCAGCTATGAACCCCGAATATCTCAGCAAGAGCGACATTTCAGCTGAAGAGCTTGCTAAGATGGAATCAATCACTGTTGACAGTGCGCTCAATAAGCCCGATACACTTCCCATGCCCATTCTCACAAGCCTCATCAATGAAGCTATTGACGGCAAGAAGTGGAGCGATGAGGATATCACTGTTTACCAGGGTCTTGACCAGAAGCAGAGAAAGAACTTCGTAAACTTCATTTCAAAGGAAGCATATGCAATTCTTGTTGAGCTTGCTCTTTCTCACAAGGCAGAAATCGTTGACAACAAGATTTTCGGCGGACTTGTTCAGGGCCGTTTCTCAAAGCAGCTTAAAGAAGTTTGCCTTCTCGAACAGGCATTCGTTCGTTCAGACCTCTTTGAAGGCGACGTAAGAGGCTATGTTGCATCAGTTGCAAAGGCTCTCGGTGCTGAAATCAGCGTTTCAAGCTATGTTCGTTTCGAAAAGGGCGAAGGCATTGAAAAGAAGGTTGACAATTTCGCAGAAGAAATTGCAAATATGGTTAAGTAATTTAAACTTAATAATAAATGAAAACACCCGACGTCAGTCGGGTGTTTTTGGTTTGCAGTGGGGGACCGCCCGCAGTCGTGGGCGGTGTGCGGCGAAGCCGCACAGTGTCAGCGGAGCTGACAACAGGCGGCGTGTACCACGCCGCCTGTTCGTTATCTCATTTCATATTCTTTTTTATCGCTTCAAAGGATTCATCGCTTATAACGTGCTCTATTTTGCAAGCATCGTGAGAAGCTGTTTCTTCATCAATTCCTAAGCCTGTAAGGAACTTTGTCAGAATTTCATGCCTTTCATATATTTTTTCGGCGACCTCTCTGCCCTCATTGGTCAAAGAAAGATATCCGTTGCCGTCGGTCACAACGTAGCCTCCGTTTTTCAGCAGGCCCAACGCTCTGCTTACGCTCGGCTTTGAGAAGCCCATATATTCACCTACATCTATTGCTCTTACCTTATCCGATTTCTGAGACAAAACATATATTGTTTCAAGATACATTTCGCCCGATTCCTGTATATTCATATTTATCTCCTTGTTGTCGGTCTGCATATATTATAAATATGATACCATAAATATAAAAAGATTTCAAGTATATGCTGACATTAAGAGCTTATTAGAAAAACACGAAAAAATTTAAAAAAACTGTTGACAAAAAGAAGGTAAATGAGTATTATATTAGTGGTTAGCAATAGCTAACTGAAAAACAGAGGTGATTTTTGTGGATCTTACGCAGGCAAAAGAAGGAACAGAATATATTATTACGGACATCGTTGCTGAGGATGATGAAATGGAAGGCTTCCTTTTTACTCTCGGCTGTTACAGCGGTGAACCGATAACAGTTATCTCCCGTTTAAAAGGCAGCTGCATTGTTGCAATAAAAGACGGACGTTATAATATTGACAACCAGTTGGCTTCTGCAATAAAAATATAAACTGCAGAAGCTGAACTGCAATTTTTTTGAGTGTACAGTTAGCATATGCTAACGCATATATTTATAGTGATTTTGTTTTAATAGCATTTATGGAGGAACTTTTATGAGAGTTGCTTTAGCAGGAAATCCGAATAGCGGAAAGACCACGATGTATAATGCTCTTACCGGCAGTAACGAAAAGGTTGGAAACTGGGCAGGTGTTACTGTTGAAAAGAAAGTAAGCACAATAAAAAAAGGCTTTTGCGGTGAGGCAGGGGAGTTGATTGCAGTCGATCTTCCCGGTGCATATTCAATGTCACCCTTCACCTCTGAAGAAAGCATCACCCGTGACTATGTGAAAAATGACAACCCCGATGTTATTATTAACATAGTTGATGCCACGAATCTCAGCCGTAGCTTGTTTTTCACTACTCAGCTTCTGGAATTAGGTGTTCCGGTTGTTGTTGCGCTGAATAAAAGCGATATTAACGAAAAGAAAGAAACTAAGATTAATGCTTCGCTTCTTTCAAAGAAGCTTGGCTGTCCCGTAATTGAAACTGTTTCCACATCATCAGACGGCTTGAAAGAGGTTGTAAAGACGGCAGTTGAATTGTCAGGAAAAGGTCAGGCTGCTCCTTATGTTCAGGGCAACATTGATCTTACAGATAAGAAAGCGGTCAGTGCCGAAGACAGGAAGCGTTTCGAGTTTGTAAATAAAATTGTTGCTGAAGTAGAAACCCGTAAGGTTCTTACAAAAGACAGAAATTATCAGGATAAGATAGATGAAATTCTGACAAATAAGTGGTTCGGACTTCCGATTTTTGCAGTTATAATGTATGCTGTGTTCTGGATTTCTCAGGCAGGACCGGGTGTGTGGATTGCAGAAGGTCTCGAGCTTTCAAACGGTACGGCTCTCCCCGGACTTGTTACTCTTTGCGAGGCTTTTCAGAGTTGGGTAGCAGGATTCTTTGAAAATGCAAATCCGTTACTTTCGGCACTTCTTGTTGACGGTGTTATAGGCGGTGCTATTGCAGTTATCGGCTTCCTTCCTTTGGTTATGGTAATGTATTTCCTTATTGCATTGCTTGAGGATTGCGGTTATATGGCAAGAGCATCGGTTGTGCTTGACCCCATATTCAAAAAGGTGGGACTTTCAGGTAAATCAATCATTCCCTTTGTTATAGGTACGGGCTGTGCTATTCCCGGTGTTATGGCTTGCCGAACAATACGCAATGAGAGAGAAAGACGTGCAACGGCAATGCTGGCTCCCTTTATGCCCTGCGGAGCAAAGCTGCCTGTCATCTCACTTTTTGCAGGTGCCTTCTTCTCCGAAGCTACATGGGTAGGACCTCTTATGTATTTTGCAGGCATCGTTATAATTTTCTTCGGTGCTCTGATTATCAATAAAATAACAGGAAATTCAGCTAAGAAATCATACTTCATAATTGAGCTTCCCGAATATAAGGTACCCAGCTTTATGAGAGCCTTTAAATCAATGTGTTCACGTGGTTGGGCATACATAGTAAAAGCTGCAACAATTATTCTTCTGTGCAATACCGTTGTTCAGATAATGCAGACCTTTACCTGGAAGTTTACAGTTGCCGAAACGGCAGACTCATCTATACTCGCTTCGATAGCAGGCCCCTTCGCATATGTAATTTTCCCCATTGTAGGTGTACTCTCGTGGCAGCTTGCAGCAGCGGCGGTCACAGGCTTTATCGCAAAGGAAAACGTTGTGGGAACACTTGCCGTATGCTTTGTAGGACTTGAAAATCTTATAGACACGGAAGAGCTTGCACTTATGGAGGGTGCAGGAGCAGAGGTGGCAGGTGTAATGGCAATCACAAAGGTTGCGGCTCTTGCTTATCTTATGTTTAACCTCTTTACACCCCCTTGCTTTGCCGCAATCGGTGCAATGAATTCTGAAATGAAGAGTGCAAAGTGGCTCTGGGCAGGTATCGGCTTCCAGATGGGTACAGGCTATACTGTTGGCTTCTTTGTTTATCAGCTCGGTACGCTTATCACAACGGGTTCATTAGGTAAGGGCTTCCTGCCGGGACTTGCAGTAGTTGCGGTATTTGCGGCTGTGATTATTGCACTGAGTGTAAATGCAGATAAAAAAGTAAAGACTGAGAAAAAAGCAAAAGAAATGCAGACAGTCTGAAGAAAGGGGACAGGGTAATGGAAAATACCTTAATTATATTGGTATTGGTTCTTATTATAGGCGTTGCCCTTGCCTATGTTTACCGTGAAAAGAAAAAGGGCGCAAAATGTGTCGGCTGTCCTTATTCCAAGGAATGTTCAAAGAAAAACTGCTCGGACCTTGCCGACAACCGATAATGAATGTTTCATGTACTTTTTCATAAATAAACCCTCCGGTTAAGAAGCTTAATCTTAATCGGAGGGCTTTTCTGTTTTATTTAGCGATGTATCTGAATCTGTAGCCTACGCCCCAGACTGTTTCTATATAGGTGGGGTTGGAGCTGTCGTCTTCGATTTTATCTCTGATTCTGTTTATGTGCACCGTTACCGTTGAGGTTTCGCCGATGGCATCAAGACCCCAGATTTTATCGAATAACGTATCCTTGCTGTAAACAACATTGGGATTGAGGGCAAGGAAAACAAGAAGTTCAAATTCCTTATGTGTAAAGGTAACCTCATTATCATTGACAAAAATACGTCTGGCACTTCTGTCAATGATCAGCTTTCCGAGATTGAGCACATCCTCGGGCTTGGCACTGCCCTTTGTTGTCAGGCGCTCATATCTGGCAATATGGGCATTTACCCTTGCCACAAGCTCTGAGGGGCTGAAGGGCTTGACAATATAATCGTCAATACCGAGACCGAAGCCCCTGTTCTTATCAATTTCCTCTTTCTTTGCCGTTACCATAATAAGCGGTACATCCTTCTCGCTTCTTATCTGTCGGCAGATTTCAAAGCCGTCCATACCCGGAAGCATAAGGTCAAGGATAATCAAAGCAAAGTCACGGCTCAATGCAAGGTTAAGTCCCTCTGCGCCGTCTGCGATAGTGGTAACATTGTATCCGCTGACCTCAAGATAGTCCTTTTCAAGATCGGATATGTACTTGTCGTCCTCAATAATAAGCAGTTCTTTCTTCATTTTAATCTGACTCCTTTATATTTGTTATAGGTAGGTGAACCGTTAACTGTAAACCCTGTCCGGGTGTTCCGCTTGCAGAGATTGTGCCTGAGTGCTTGAGTATAATCTGCTTTACAATGGCAAGACCCACGCCGCTTCCGTTCTGAACATTGCTTCTTGCTTCGTTTGAACGGTAGAATCGGTCAAAGATTCTTTCGGTTTCATCAGGTCTTATACCCACACCGTCATCCTTGTAAATCAATTCAAACATATTCAGGTCTTCATTTATGCGGGCAATGATATTTATGTTTATATATTCACTTTCGGGCTTTTTATATTTTACTGAATTACTCAGCAGGTTTTCGATAATTCTTTCAAACTGGAAATCATCCACGTTGCAGAAAACATCCTTATGGTAGTTATAGGTGAACTTGAGGATTATCTTTCTTTCCTCAAACATTTCCTTTGATTCCTGATACCATTTTTCAATCATACTGTGCATATTTTTTTCTCTCATATTGAACGGTACTTCGGAATTCTCAAGATTTGTAACGTCTGAAAAGGCATTCATCAGCTTTTCCAGAGTGAGGGCAGAGTTATATATTGCATTCAGGTAACGCTCCTGCTTTTCGGGGGTGTTTGCAATTCCCTCGATAATGCCCTGAGTGTAGCCCTTGATTGTAGTAATGGCGGTTCGGGAATCGTGATTGATGCCTGAATAGGTATCCAATCGGATTTTTTCTTCCTCTTTTCTCATTTCTACCGCTGCTTTGATTGTCTGCCTCATTTCATCAAAGTCTTTGGCAAGGTCATCAAGCTCGGTAAGATAATGGTTTTTACCGACAGGGGCATCAAGGTTTCCTTCTTTTATCTGTTTTGCCGCAACACCGAGATTGGTTATTGAGCTTTGTATTATACGTGTAAGTGAGCGTACAAGCAGAACGTCAACAAGTACCATAGCAAACACAACGAGAAACAGCAAAGCCATAAAGCCCTCGTTTGAAAACTGGAGTTTTTCGAGAATTGACGTGCGAAGATTGGGATAGTCCTCATCGGGACTCATAACGCTTACGGTCAGCTTATTGTTTTCTCCGAAATCAATCACATCACGTATGGCGGTAATATTTTCGTTGAGATAAACAAAGCCGTGATTTTCAGCCGAAAAATCATCCTTATAAAAATAGTCACGGTCAAGGTGTTCGGATATGTAAAAGATTTCATCCTCACTCTCCACGCATACCACAAGACCGTAGCTTTCGAGTCTTTTGTAAACCTGCCTTAAACCGAAACGGTCAGGCTTGTCCGGGTTTCTTCTCAGCTTGTTTTCTATGGATCTGATATTGAAGTGACAGCAATATGTGGTAAGCACGTCACGGGAATTATTCGGAACCGAGGTGCCTGAGTTATCATTGTAATAAATCATATATATCAGAGATGCAATAAACACCAGGGTAATGACTATCGCAAGAAAAACCGGTACAATTCCCGCCGAAATGTGGTAAATTGAAAGCACACTCCGCAGGGAGAGCTTTCGTTTATTTTGTTTATTCATAGTAATCACCAACCACCGAACTTTACCAATTTACATTATACAACAAAATTATATCATATTTGATTCAATATATCAATGATTTAAGATTTATTTAACATTGAGCGCAAACGGATGTATAAAATGCATATTTAAAAGAAAACGGTCAATAATTACATCAAAACAATGAAAGGTAAAAAATGGTATGAACAAGAAAAAGGATTTTATGCTGAAGAATATTTCCGTGGCAATAGCTCTGGCTTTGTCTGTTTGCGTGTATGCGTTCGAAAATTTTCAGTCCGGCTGTGAAAACGTAAGAGACAGCGTGTTGCGGCTCCACGTTATAGCCAATTCGGACAGCGATGCAGACCAACAGCTGAAGCTCAGAGTGAGGGATGCGATTATAGAAACAGGTGCTTTGATTTTTAACGAGTGTGACAGTAAGGAGGAGGCCGCAGAAATTGCAAAAGAGCAAAGCGCATACCTGACCGAAACGGCAGAAAGGGTAATCAGGGAGTCCGGCAGAGAATACGGTGTATCCGTTGAAATCGGTAAAGAAATTTATCCGGTAAGAACATATGAAAACGCAACCTTGCCTGCAGGTGAGTATTTGTCATTGCGTGTGGTGATAGGCGAGGGGGCAGGGAGAAATTGGTGGTGCGTTGTATTCCCGCCGATGTGCGTCAGCGCAGCAACCGAGGAGCAGTCTCTGGAGACAGTGCTGAACGGCGAGGGGATGATGGTAGTGAACTCCGACCCTAAGTATGAGGTAAGATTCAAGCTGGTTGAGTGGTGGGAGAGGATATTCAATGAACGTTGAACAATGCACAATGCAAAGTCATCCTCCTCCGTCGCTTCGTGACAGCTCTCCCTAAAAAGTTAGCCGAACCTGACAAAGCTTCAAGGGTTGTCGGGGACGCCAACCCCTACACAACGACTTTAAACGGTTGCAACCGTAGGGGACGACGTACTCGGCACCCCTTTGGCTCCCTCTTTGAGGGAGCTGGCAAAATCGGATTACGATTTTGACTGAGGGAGTAATACTTTGCACTTTGCGTTTAATTGTACATTGGAACGACCCTTCCACCGCAAGCGGTCCCCCTTCCCTTTCAGGGACGGCCTTTGAAGGGACGGCGTCCTCGACGTCCCTTTATGTACCAACATATAGAGAAAACCAAACCAAAGCCAACCCTCACACAACATATTGTGCCCAAAAACCAACGCAAATCAAAAACACACGGACAAGGGTACAGAACGGAAAAGAATAGGCGAAAAAAGGGTAAAAAAGCAGTTGACAAAGGGGAAATATGGTGATAAAAT
>JAFSEP010000057.1 GCA_017435665.1 Clostridia bacterium
AGTAATTTCTTTTTGTTTTCGAAGCTGTTGTAATTTCTCATTAAATTCCATAACAAACTCACTTTAATAATATTGGTTATAAAGATTATAACATAACCCTATCAAACAAATCAACCTGAATCCATCTTCTCCTGCTTGTTCAAAAGGAAGCCTAACAAAAAAACTGCCCTCACAAAGTGAGAGCAGTTAAAAAATTAGTTAATCAAATTGAATTTCTTTATCTCTTTTTATATATCACAAGTTCAGGATTTTCACCGTTTTCTTCATAAGTGCAAACAAGCAGAAAATCCATATTAGCGGCAATACCGAAGCATCTGTCACCACCGAATTCGCACTCAAGCTGATTGCCGAGATAGGTTGCATTATCGTCAAGGAATTTTACGGTCTGACCGTTCGGAAGACGGTATTCGAGGTTAATATATCCGCCAACAAGAGCATTGAGCTTTTCGACCTTGGGCATTCCTTCTATGTTTAAAGCGTTTATTTCATCAATAAGCTGTTTTTTGAATTCGTCAAACTTTTCTGCTCCGTCAAGGTTTTTATATTTCTTCCAATAGTCGAGCTTCGGGAGCATATCCTTCATATATGCCCGTACCTGCTCGGGTGTAAACTGCTCATTTGCCATATGCCCGACACAGACATCAATTAAATCGTCCATATCGTGATACATATATTCACCGTCAGCATAACACCATTTGCAATATTCTTCATTGAAAATGCCGTCTTTTTCTTTGCTGATGTTTCCGTCCTCAAGGGGCATACCGCAGCATTGACAAATAAGCTGTCTTGGAGAGCCTAAAAGTGTGTTTATTGAGACATTGAACAGCTTTGACAGCAGTTTCAGGGTTTCCGTGTTCGGCGTGGTTTCACCGTTTTCCCAACGGGATACAGCCTGACGGGTAACAAAAATCTTTTCGGCAAGCTCATCCTGAGACATACCGTTTTTTGTTCTCAATTCGAGAATAATATCTTTCGTTTCCATATTGTTATCACCTCAGGAATATTATAGTGATAATGGGGTTTATAATCAAGCAACTTTCTGTTGCGGTGAGTTAGATGGATTGGAAGTTATCGACGTATTAAAACACCTTTCATAAACTGTGTTTCATTATGTGTTTCGTATACTATTTCTTTTTCTTCTTCTGTGCATCCAATCAGTATTTTAATTTCTGAATCCTTCTTCATCAAATCAACTATGCACATTATTGCATCAACCTTTTTCTCGTCGCTTCCAACCCACACATCTATTCCTGCACCATCCATAGAGGTTGTGTCCTTCAAATATCCATAATCAACCCGATAAATGAAATCAGGATACTTAGGGTGTGAAGTCCCTTTTGGTCTATCAATTATGATTTCAGAGTTATTCACCAATTCATCCAATGCGTTCCAAAATCCAATATCATGTTGCATCTTATCAATCCTCTACAAATTCTTATCTATTTCTTTTATAATCAATACCTGCTTTTTTCGCCTGCTTACAAATATCTTTTGTCTGTAATTTGTATTCCTTTCCGTCTTTGATGAAATGTGTCCCGCACTGTCTGAATTCAAAGCTGACATTTTTTCTGATACACTGCTCACGGATGTCAAGAACCCAGGCATAATCAAGAGGTCTTGCAAATTTATCCGATTCACCGCCGACTACAACGAGTTCTATGCCGTCAAGATACGGTTCAATATTCATTTTTTCAAGCAATGGCTGAGCTGTAATGCATTTATGCTTTATCGGTAAATCTTTAAACACCGACAGTTTTTTATCCGCATTCTTTTGATTTTCAACGGTACAGCAAACAACTACATTTTCGTATCCGTCACCCCAATCATCGGGTATACAATCAGCAAATCTTTCAATGCGTTTTGTTAGAAAAAGAAAGGTACAGTCCCGTCGCTCTTTTATCATAGACCAACATTCGTTTCGCCATTCGTCTGCTTCCTCAATAAGGAAATCCGTTGAAAAGCACATATAAACCGTTCCGCTTTTCATTTTGTAGTTGCCGTTTTTCAGCTTATCGGTAGGTTTATAAAAATCTTTTGTTTTAACAATTTCACTTGTATCAATGCCACGTTTGGCATCACCTTTATGAATATAGCAATTAAGACACCCGTCACTGCATTTTTTACAACCTCGCCAAGGATTCCACATAGCCATAATAAAACAGCTCCAATTCTTTATTCATCAAAGTAATTATATCACACGGCTGACAACCAAATCAACCTGAATTCATACTGTTGCATTTTTCGTATACGGTTTTATTGTATCAATTAATTCATTTGTGATTTCAAAATTTATAGAATCACCACTTCCCTTGTGATACAGCACAGAAAAGGTTTAGGAGCAAAGGTTAGTGAAATGTTAGACGATGCCGAATGTGAAATAGTGACCCAAAGGTCATTTTGAAATTTTCAGCTGCGCAGAAAGTGAAATGAAATAAATCCACCAACGAAACGCATTTCACATTGCGAAGCGACATTTCACACGCAAAGCGTATTTCACAAATCCCACAAGGGATTTATTTCGTTGAAAAAGAAAAGAAAGACAAGTCTTTCGACTTGTCTTTCTTTTTGGGACCGACACTCAAAATGGAACCGGTCTAAAAACCTGATTTTCTTTATTTAATATGTTGTAGTTTTTCAATAGCAGATTTCTTTATTGCTGTTTCTCCACCAAAATCTGCACAATATTGATAATAAGTGGCTGCTTTGCTGTTATCTTGCAATTTTTCATAAACCTCGCCCAACTTATAATGGACAACAAGTTTACCAAGATTATCAAGCTTGGGAAATGAACGCTCTAATAATTTTAGATTATATGCCTCTACTGTTTTATAATCGCCCATAGCCATTGCTCTATCACATTTTAAAATAGCATCAACCAAGCCGCTACACATAATATCGAGTTTTTGTTTTTGTGTTTCATTAAAAAGCAATTCTGCCTCTTCAAAGTTTCCATAAGAAAACAAAAAAGAGCATTTTATAAGATTTGAGAAAGCTTTTTTCTTATCGTCGGCAATATCAATCATTTCATCAACTGTTACAAGTGCATTTTCTTTATCATCTAATGAATCATAGGCAATAGCGACCAATTGCAATACCTCTACACTTGACTTTTTAATCACAAGGTCATTTGAATTTTTCAAAGATTCATAGTGCAGGATGAACTCAGCAGGTTTTAATTCGTTACGAACAAGTTTATTGCCAAGATTTATTAACTTACCCTTGCCTTCTGCATATCGTCCCCAAAAAATCATAAGAATACATAACAAATATACGATTATGCCTAAAATTAATAAAAAATTCTCGTTAATACCCATATTGTTAAAAACAAACCATAAAAAAATTGCGATACTTCCCAAAATAAAATAGCATATTGCCATAATCAAAATTTTTCTAACACTCTTTTTGGTTAAGAACATATCATCACCGCCTATGTGTATTATAGCATAAAAGCGGTGAAAAATCAATGCGGAGCATTGTATATCATCAATTCCGCAGGAATTGCATATCATCAACTTCGAAAGAAGTTGTATATCATCAAGCCGACATAAATACTCACTTCGTGTGATGATATACGCCTTCGGCGATGATATACACGACTGCGTCGTGATGATATACCAAGCCTGTCGGCTTGGATAAAAAAAGAACGAAGCAATTGCTTCGTTCTTTTTTGGTGCCGGTGACCGGACTTGAACCGGTACGGTGTTGCCACCGAGGGATTTTAAGTCCCTTGCGTCTGCCTATTCCGCCACACCGGCGATTTTAACCTCATAAATTATATCATAAAGTGGCGTTTTGTCAATAGGAAAACCGAAAAAACTGTATTTTTCGGTTTTCCTTATTTCTGTTATTATCAGTTTATTCTCATAAAATCATTAGCAGGTACCGTTACACCCTGAACCTCAAAGCTCTTGTTTGTGTAATTAACATATATGCTGGTATCACCGTATTCAGTACAGTAAATACCGGCCTTTACCTGATAATGATCCGTAATTCTTGCGCCTCTTAAATCGCTCAGAGCCATATTGCCCTTTGCGTAATACGCATAAACCTCGTTGGCCCAGGTTGAATAGGAAAGCTTGTCTGCGAGCTTGCTTGCTTCGGATGCCTCAGCCGTTTCATCACTTTCCGAGGATTCGGTATCAGGGGCATCGTAGCACCACTCAAATTCACCCAGAGCACCGTATTCGATTGCTTTGAGTATCTCGTCTTTATAGTTTTCCGTATAGTTTATGGGCTCACAACTGTAATCAAGAGTTCCGTGAAGTATGGTCTGAATAAACGGTACACTCTCATAGCTGCTTGTTTCCGGATATGACGTAGCCGTTGGTAAGGATGAAACAACACTTGCATTTTTAAGAGTATAGAGGTTGCCCTTGGCGACCATTACCTCTGCACTGCTTGAAACTGAAAGGTTTGCCGAAGCAATTTCGTTCCTGACCTCGTTTCTCGTTGCACCGGAGGAATAATCGGAATAAAGGAAATCCGATGAATCTGCTATGCATACCTCTTTTATAGAGTTGTTTCTCAGGAGCTTATGAAGCTCAACAACGTTAACCTCTATCTCAGATAACGTGGTCATATTTCTGTTTATCTCCGCACCGAATACGTTTGTAAGACTCCTTACAGACGTTCTGCCGTCGACACCCTTAGCCAGATGAGATTTGCTCAGACTTCCGTAGGGTGAGGTCAGATAGCTTACGTCAAAAAACATCTTTATCTTCTGAGCCGAAGCATAATCCATAAGTTCCCTGTAATCCTGCGAGGAGCCCATAGTCCTGTGGAAGGACATATCACCGCTGATTCCTGCCTGATCAAGACCTCCCGCAAGTGCGCCCCTGTATTTTACGTAAAGGTTATTAAAGCCTTTTGCTTTAAGCAGGGTCAGCATATCGTGAAGCTGTTCGAAGGTTGTAAGTGCCTGCGTTTTTCCGCTTTCGTTTATCGCTGCAACACCGAGAACGGAGACAACAAAGGGTAAGTCACCCGTTGATTCAACTGTTTCCGATGACAGAACACCGTTTCTTATAAGCTGTTCACGGCAAGCGATTGCCATACCTGAATAGCCGGCGTTACTGCCTGAAAGGAAGCGATAACAAAGCTTTATTTTTCCGCCGTAGCTTAATGACGGAACATAAACGTTTGTCTTCTCATCATTTTTAGGTACGGTTTCGGTCTCGGTAACCGCAAAGGAAGCACCGACCTTATTATAGCCCGCCGAAGTAGTGGCTGCCGTTGCATTAACCGTTGCAAGAGCATCGCCTTCTTCAATTATTGACACGAAAGCACTGTCCCCTGTCTTCATACCGTATGCACCGAGCATTGCGTTATTTCCGGTCAGGTCGCCGTATACACGGAGAGAAACATTTTCAAAATCCTTACCGGTTCTGTCTGTGTGAATAATTCCTCCGCAATTATCGGGAACGAGTATATAGTCGTTCTTTTTTGCCTTTACGGAAGAACCGAAGAAATTGAGCAGATTGATGTTTACAAGAACTGCATCCTTAGGGTTGCTTTCATCACACAGATTTGCGCAGTCTATACTCACATACAGACTTCCGTCCGTAAGCGAATACTCTACCGGCACGGTATATACGGCACTTTTGCCGTCATAGAGGCTGAGATTAAAGGTATAAGTTACGATTATACCGTTTTCGGTTTTTTCGCTGTTTGCCGTTGACACGGCAACCGAATCTCGCTGACTGTCAAGATAATACCGTTGTCCCTTGTATATAACATCAAGTGAGAGAACACAGGGTGCATAGTCGGCGCTCTTGACAAAATCTGTCGGAAGCGAATACCACCACTCACCTGTTGAATTATCCTTGACTGCAACGGAAAAATTAGTTTCATCAAAATAAAGCTCTGTCAGTCCCGATGCAGCAATCCTCTGATTCTTTTTAAAACCGGTCTTTGTTGTTGCATAGGTTGAGATCTTTTCGCTTGATAGCACATCATCTGACAGAGTGTATCTGTCAGATGATGTTCCGCCTGAACAAGCAGTAAGTATAGTCAATAATAAAACAAGCAGAAGTGATATCGCCAATCTTGTTTTTTTCATATTAACATCCCTTATTTTATTATGTCCTTATTCTTTCTGTAATATAAGTAGCTGAAACCGATGAATACTGCGCAGATTGCTATATATACAATAAACATGGGTGATGTAACTGCACCTGAGAAAATGATAAGTGAACCGATCATAGCAAGTACGGGAATTACAATACCTGTAACGGGGCTCTTGATTTCGCCCTTCTTGTAAAGCTTGATAACTGCAACATAAAGGATAATGTAAAGGATGTAAAGCATACTGATAGAAATTTCTGAAATATCACCTGAGGGGAATATTGCCTTATCAGTAATGAAGTGGTGAACAAGAAGATAGAATACAGAAAGTCCGTATGCAAGTAATGCTGAGTTAACGGGCATACCGCCGAGCTTTTCTGTTTCCTTTGAGAACTTGTCTGATGCAGGCATCATCTTTCTCAGAGACATAGCATAGGGCATTCTGATGAGACCTAATACAAGTCCGTTTACAGTACCGAGAACTGAAATGATAACTGCTACAAGAACAACCTTAGCTGCCATTGCTGAGTTGAAGATGTTTTCAGCTGCAACGTAAACTGCATTGTCACCGTGCTGAAGAACAGCATCTGTGCCGAGATATGCAGAAATACCTACAAAGTATGCAACATAGATCAATAAGATAACGATGGGAGCAATTGAAAGAGCGATGGGAAGATTCTTCTTACTGTTCTTGATTTCGTGACAAATTGATGTTGAAACAATCCAGCCGTCAAATGAGAAAGCAACGGGACCGAATGCGCCAACCCATGCAAGAGTGCCGGCTGTCTTTGCGAATGTGCCTGCACTTTCGCCGAGTGTTGTTGCAGGGTCACCGAATGCGAGACCGAGAATAGCGAAAAGAATAAGGGGGATAAGCTTGATTACCATTGATGCGTTCTGGAAAAGACCGCCGAGCTTTGCTGAAAGGATATTGAAGAAATAAAGAACGGTCAGAGCTATGAAACCGATAAGTGTGTATGTGCTTACCGTTGCATCAGCAATTCCGAAGAGGTTTGCGATGTAAATACCTGATACCCAAGCAACAACAGCACCGAGTGTGGGAAGGTAAAGGAAGGTCTGGAACCAACCGAAAACTGTTGCTGTGCCGATACCTACAAATTCCTCAGCGTATGTAATAAGTCCGCCGGGCTTGTCAGTTCTTGTGGCAAGCTGTGAGATTGTCAATGAACCGAAAATGATTGCAACTGCTGCGATAACGAAGATTAATACACCGAGTAATACGTTGCCGTCAGCATAATTCAGGATATCGTCTGCCTTGAAGAAGATACCTGAGCCGATAACTATACCTACAATCATAGCTATGGCTGTGAAAAGTCCGTAATTACGTTTTTGCATAATTGCCTCCAAAAATATTATTTGATATTTATCGACTCAATATGATGTCGACATAATTCAATTTATAATACCACTTTCAGGAACAAAAGTCAATGAAATACTGTAATAACTCTTGACACACAGAAAAAAACACCTGCTTTTTTACCGACTATCCGTAAAGCAGATGTTTTACTTATGCTGTTTTTCAATTTTATAAATATCTGAGCACAGCCACAACCTTACCCAAAACGGCTACCTCATCAACTATAATAGGCTCGTAAGCATCGTTTTCGGGCTGAAGTCTGAAGTGACCGTTTTCCTTGTAAAAGGTTTTGACCGTTGCTTCATCGCCGATAAGAGCAACAACCATATCACCGTTACGGGCAACGGGAGTCTGCTCGGCAAAGATAATATCACCGTCAAATATACCTGCATTAAGCATACTTTCACCCTTGACCTTCAGGGCAAAAAGAGGCTTATCGCTTGAAACATAGCCCGAATAAGGCAGATAACCCTCCACCTGCTCAACGGCGAGTATCGGTGCACCTGCCGTAATTGTTCCGAGAAGGGGCACGTGATGAACGTTCTCCGCCTGGCCCATTATTCTTATAGAACGTTTAAGCATAGGGTCCCTCTGTATATAGCCTTTTTCCTCAAGAGCATCAAGATTATTCTGCACGGATGAGGTTGATTTAAGACCGACTGCAGAGCAGATTTCTCTTACAGACGGCGGAACATTGGTAACAGAAAGACGCTCTTTAAGAAACTCAAGTATTCTTTGCTGATTTATGCTCAGATCCTGCATAAAATAACACCTCCGATAAAGTTTATAACCAAGTTCAATTTTAAAGTATTTTTCTTTACATCGGAATTATAACACATCTTTTCAGAAAAAGCAAACATTTGTTTGCCATTTTTCATATTTTTTTGAGTTTTTTTATTTTCATCAATCTTTTTTCGACACTTTTCAAACAATGTATAAGAAAACTGTCGAAATTAATTCCAAAATAATAACAAACTAACTTAACTTTTTATTCACTGCAAACACAAACTAATGTTTTATCATATATGCGTACCGAAAATGAACCGCAACATTTACGGTACACTCCTCCTAAGGCAATACTCCTTTTTTGTTAGTTTTTTATCGGATATCCGTCCGATGTATTGCCTGAAAAATCCCCTCATATTTTTCCTGAAACAGACTTCAAGCCTCCTCTTGAAGTCTGTTTCATTTTTATATATAAAATCATAAGGATGAATAAACCGCATACCGACGGGTAAAAATAACTGTATCAAAAAATATGATTGGTGGAAGAATATGAATAACAGAAACTCATACAATAAAAACAGTAAAGGCTTCTATATAGCCCTCAGCGTTTCTCTCATTGCAGTAATAGCCGCAACAATAGGCATAACCTATACCACGAGAAAAATCAAGGTTGACACGGGTATAATCTCAACAACGGTTGATTGGGATAACAATTCATACACAATACCCGAAAATCCCGCAAACAATGACTCGGAAGACGTGCCTGACGACAGATACACTACGCAGCCGGAGCCTGCGGAAACCGAGCCTGATGAGCCCGCCGAAGACGAAACCGAGCCCTCAAATCAGGAGACAGCCACAACTGAAAAGAACATTTCCTGCGCCCTGCCTATGGGAACACGCATACTGAAGGATTATTCAAACGGTGCTATGGTGAAATCAAAAACCATGAATGACTGGAGGCTTCACAACGGAGTTGACTTTTCAGGCGAATTCGGTGACGAAATAAAATCCGTGTGTGACGGTACGGTAAGCAGCGTTTATACGGACTCTATGTGGGGTAAGGTTATTGAAATCCGGCATGACGGAAAAATGTCTGCAAAATACTGCGGCTTTGACGAGATCAACGTGAATGAAGGAGACATCGTTGCCAAGGAACAAATCCTCGGCACACTGGGTACTATCCCCGTAGAAAGTGCAGATAATACCCACCTGCATCTGGAAATTACCGTAAACGGCGAAACCGTTGACCCCATCGAAGCACTCGGGCGTGACAATCCCACAGAATAAATCGCCTTCGACATCGCTGAGAGGCAAGGAAAAAGAGACATAAGGGTTTTATCTCCTATGTCTCTTTTTTATTAATCAAGCTCATATAAGCCGTTATAAAGCTGATAGTATTTACCCTCCTGAGCAATCAGCGTCTCGTGATTACCCTGCTCGATAATCTCACCGTGCTCAAGAACCATAATCTGATCGGAGTTTCTTACCGTTGACAGACGGTGGGCAATAACAAACACCGTTCTGTTTTCCATAAGCCGATCCATACCCTTTTCAATAAGAGCTTCTGTTCGGGTATCTATGGAGCTTGTAGCTTCATCAAGAATAAGAATTGCCGGGTCTGCAACCGCTGCTCTTGCAATCGAAAGCAACTGTCTCTGTCCCTGACTGAGATTTCCTCCGTCACCCGTGATTTCTGTTTGATAGCCCTTAGGAAGTCTTGAAATAAACGAGTGAGCATTGGCAATCTTTGCTGCCTCTACAACCTCTTCGTCCGTTGCATCAAGTCTGCCGTAACGGATATTGTCCGCAATGGTACCCGAGAAGAGGTTTACGTCCTGAAGTACCATTGAAAGTGCTCCTCTGAGAGAATCCTTTTCAATAGCCTTTATATCAATTCCGTCAACGGTTATGGTGCCTTCCTGAATATCATAGAAACGGTTGACAAGATTGGTTATAGTTGTTTTACCTGCACCCGTTGAGCCTACAAAAGCTATCTTTTCGTTAGGTCTTGCAACTATATTGATATCCTTGAGGACGGTCTTATCCTCATTATATCCGAAGCTGACATTTTCAAATTCAACCTGACCCTTTACCTCGGTATATACATATTCTCCCTCAATAAGAGGTACCTTCCAGGCATATACCCAGCCGTAATCATCACATTCGGTATAGCTTCCGTTTTCATCCTTCACTACCTTGACAAGCTTCACGTTACCCTCATCTATCTCATGAGGCATATCCATTATTTCAAATATTCTCTCTGCACCGGCAAGTGCCTGCATAAGAGACGTGAACTGTGAAGCAATTGATGTTATGGGAGACGAGAAGGACTTGGAATAGCTCAGATAAGCCACAAGACGGCCTGCATTCATAGCTGTTCCGCCGCTGGTAATAATCATAGTGGCACCGAAAAGAGCACAGATAGCATAGTTTACCTGAGTGATAAATGTCATCAAGGGCATTAGAAGTCCGGTTATGGTGTTTGCTCCGATACCGACTCTTCTCAGGTTATTTGCAAGAGCTGCAAAGTCCTGCTTGTTCTTTTCTTCATAGCTGAAAAGCTTTATAACACGCTGACCTCTTATGTATTCTTCTATGTATGCATTACAGCTTCCCATTGCCTTCTGGTACTTGGCGAACTGCTTTGCACTCAAAACGCTGATAACCAGAACAACGATTACAATAAATATAAGAGAAGCAAAAAGAATAAGCGTTATCTTGGGACTGTAATAAAGCATCATTGCAACTGTTGCAATAAGCGTTACACCCGAGGAAAGCAGGGTTGTCATACCCTCATTGACAATATTATTGATAGCCGAAACGTCAGAGGTAAATCGGCTCATAATATCGCCCTTTTTCTGAGAATCGAAATACTTTACGGGCAAGCCCTGAATATGATCAAAAAGATCCTTACGGATAATTCTCATAGTTCTCTGGGAAATCTGCAGCATTATTCTGGAATAGCCGTAGTTAGCCAGAGCCGAAACAATACTCAGCCCCATCATAAGTCCCAGCCACAGGGCTATCTGCTGAATGAAATCGCCCCTGCTCATTCTGTTATTGACGTCAAGCACCTTCTGACAAAGGTTTACTATGGGTTCATTGATTGCAGTTGATGCAACGCTGAAAAGCGCCGCACCGATAACAAGAAGTAAAACAAGTGCAAACAAAGCCTTACTCTTCATAACGTATCCGAACAGACGCTTAAAGGTCTTTTTTGCGTTCTTGGGCTTGTTTTTGTTTTCCTTGGGCTTTGCGGGAGCCTTGGCTTCCCCTTCGGGAATATCCATCATTTTCCGCATTTTCTTAGCAATGGCTCTTAAAATCTTCTGTTTAAAAGTCAGCTTTTTCTTTTCAGTGGGAGCTGTTTCCTGTGCGGTTACAGCATTGTTTTCACTTACATCAGGAGTTGTGTTACTCATTGTGCCAACGCTCCTTTCTGCTGTGAAATATATATTTCCTTATAAATTTCGCTATTTTCAAGCAGCTCATCGTGTGTTCCCACACCCACAATCTTACCGTCATCGAGAATTATAATTTTATCTGCGTGTTTAACGGAATTAATACGCTGTGCAATAATAATTTTCGTGGTATCGGGAAGATATGAAGCAAGACCGTCACGTATTTTGGTGTCCGTTGCGGTATCGACGGCACTTGTGCTGTCGTCAAAGATAAGCACCTTAGGAGCTCTGAGAAGTGCTCTTGCAATACAAAGGCGCTGCTTCTGTCCGCCCGAAACGTTAACACCGCCCTGCTCAAGCTTGGTTTCATATCCGTCGGCAAATTCTGAAATGAATTCATGGGCCTGAGCAATTTTGCAGGCCTCCTCAATCATTTCATCACTTGCACCACGGTTGCCCCAAAGGAGATTTTCCTTTATGGTTCCTGAGAAAAGAACGTTATTCTGAAGCACCATTGAAACTCCCTCACGAAGATTTTCAAAGGTATAATCCTTAACATTTCTTCCGCTTACGAGAACCTCGCCGCCCGTAGCTTCATAAAGCCTGGGTATAAGTGAAACAAGGGTGGTTTTAGCTGAACCGGTGGCTCCGATAACCCCCACTATTTCACCTGATTTTATGCTGATATTTATATTTTCAAGAACGTTTTTCTCAGCTTCGGAACTATATTTGAAGCTGACGTTTCTGAATTCTATGCTGCCGTCGGTCACCTTGAGCGATTTATCTGCATTCTCATCGGTGACGGAGGGCTTTTCGTCAAGAACCTCGTTTACTCGCTTTATTGAAGCCCTTGCCATAACCATGGTAATGAATATCATGGTAAACGTCATAAGGGAGGTTATAACAGAAGATATGTATGAGGTAAATGCGGTTAGGGTACCTATTTCAAGGGCTCCCTCCTGACCTGCAAAATCATAAATCTGTATACTTCCGTTCCAGAGTGTATAAATCATACAACCGAAAAGAACAAGCATAAGAATGGGAAGATTGAGCATCATTATCTTCTGTGCAGCCATAGTTGCGTGGTAGAGACCGTTATTGGCTTCGTTAAACTTATCTTTTTCCTTGTTCTCTCTGACAAATGACTTAACAACTCTTATACCGAGGAAGTTTTCCTGAAGAGTTTTATTGAATTTATCGGTTTTCTCAAGCATAATCCTGAACTTGGGAACAACGATTACTGCCATAATCATAAACACGGCAACTATTATAGGAATAACAAACCAGAAAACCTTTGACAACTCAGCGCTGATTCTTCTGGCTTCTATGCACGCAAAGATGAGGGTCAACGGTGCTTTGATAAAGAAATTCAGAAAGGTCGAAAACACCATCTGAACGGAGTTTGTATCATTGATAATTCTTGTTATAAGTGATGCTGTTGTAAACTTATCGATATTATCAAATGAAAAATCCTGCACCTTATTGAAAATGGCAATTCGCATATTTGCCGTAAAGCCAAGACTTGCAATAGCCGCACATCTTGCCGCAAGGAAGCCCAGAAGCAGAATGGCAAAGGAATAGACAAGCATCAGCAATATCTGATGACGAAGCTCTGCAAGATTTCCCATGCTTTCAATATTCGGAATAATATCATCGATAATTTTTGCCGTTATCAGGGGAAGCTCAATCTCAAGATAAACAACAACAAGGACAAAAACAGCTGAAAGCAGGGCAAATATCCAATTTCCCTTAACAAAATTTAGATAACGCTTCATCTGTTATGTGATCCTCCTTTCAAAATTTTATACACCGAAATCAATAATTGCGTTTGCAAGACTGAAATATATCAGCAAGGAAACTGCATCAACAACGGTGCTTATCATCGGACCTGTCATCATGGCAGGGTCGAGCTTCAGAAGCTTTGCCACTATGGGAAGCGTACAGCCCATTACCTTCGCCACCACAACAACGCAAAGAATTGCAAGACTTACCACGAGAACAACGTTGTTTGTGGCATCGCTGCCAAGGAACGTGCCCCTGAGCAGAATCATACGCAGGGCATTTACCAAAGCCAGCACTACGCCGACAATCAGCGAAACCCTTATTTCCTTCCAGAGCACCTTCAGGTAATCCCTCGTTCTTATCTCACCCAGAGCAAGACCACGGATTATAAGGGTTGAAACCTGGCTTCCCGAATTACCGCCCGTACCCATAAGCATAGGTATGCAGGCTGTAAGTCCGGCCACAACGGCGAGCTTATTTTCAAAGCCGTCGATAATATATCCGGTAAACGTTGACGTTACAAGAAGCACTATAAGCCAGGGTATACGGTTTTTGGCAAGGCTTAAAACTCCCGTCTTCAGATATTCATCGTCAGACGGAGTAAGGCTGGCCATTTTTTCAAAGTCTTCCGTAGCCTCTTCTTCAATAATATCAACGATATCGTCAATTGTGATAATACCTACAAGTCTGTTTTCCTTGTCCACAACGGGAACGGAAAGCAGGTCGTATTTTTTTGCAAGTGCCGCAACCTCTTCCTGGTCGTCAAGAGCCTGAACGCTGACAACCATTTCATCATCAAGCATAATATCCTTGATTTTCATATCCTCATTGCTTAAAAGCAAGCGTCTGAGGGGAAGGGTTCCCACAAGATGACGGCTGTCGTCAATGCAATAGCAGGTGTAAATAGTTTCCTTATCCACGCCCGTTGCTCTGATATGAGCTATGGCTTCCTTTACGTTAAGTCTGTCGTGAAGCTCAACCATTTCAACAGTCATCACACTTCCCGCACAATTGTCGGGATACTCAAGGAAACGGTTAATGGTATCACGGGTTTCCTTATCCGTATTTGCAAGAACACGCCTTACCACGTTAGCCGGCACCTCCTCAAGGAAGTCAACGGCGTCATCAAGGAAGAGCTCGTCCATAAGACCTGCTATTTCCTTATCTGAGATAGACTGTATAATAACCTGCTGCCAATCGGAATCAAGGTAAGCAAAAACCTCAGCCGAAATATTCTTTGGCATAATGCGGAAAACCTTAACGGCGGCTTTCTCATCTTCAATAAGCATAATAAACTCTGCAATATCCGCATAGTTTATTTCCACAAGCTCTTCTTTAAGCTCCTTGAGCTTGTTATCTCTCAGGAGTTCAAAGAGCTCCCAGAATAAGTTTTCATCAAATTCCATACAGATGCCTCTTTTCTTTCTAAAGAAGCGCAAGCGTTATAATACCTGATGAAAGGGCACTAAGTCCGCTGCATACGCATCTTTATTTAAAATTCTACTCGGGGGTTTCCCATCGCCGTTTGTCAACGAACTCACCGCCTTACCTATAATCTTGATAAAAAAGGATAACACTATCCAATCCTAACTATTTTACTATTCAAAATCAATTAAGTCAATACAAAACCGGGGGATAATAAAATTTAAAGTTTAAAAATAATTTTTATTCTTCTTTTCTCTGAATATGTGATATAATACACGGGTTAAACATTATACCCGAAAGGATTTTCAAACAAATGGAGCTGTTAAAAATAATACTCGTTACCTTCGCCGCAGGTATGGGAGCAGGCATCGGCACCGGATTGGCGGGACTTTCGGCAGCAGCCGTAATTTCACCAATGCTTATTACCTTACTTGATTATCCCGCATATGAAGCAGTAGGTATCGCTCTTGCCTCAGATGTTCTCGCTTCGGCTGCATCTGCGTGGACTTATCACAAAAACAAGAACCTTGATATTAAAAACGGTATTGTAATGATGATGTCCGTAATCGCTTTCACTCTGCTGGGAAGCTATCTGGGTTCATTTATCCCCCACTCAACCATGGGTAATTTTTCAATCTTCGGAACCTTCATCCTCGGCATGAGATTTATCGTAAAGCCCGTTATGAAAACCGAAAGCAAAATGATGACGATTGAAAGAAAAAAGGCAATAATCTATTCAATCGTAAACGGTGCTATGGTTGGTCTGGTCTGCGGTGTTATGGGTGCAGGCGGCGGTATGATGATGCTGATGGTTCTCACATCGGTTCTCGGCTACGAGCTTAAAACTGCCGTCGGAACAAGCGTTTTCATTATGACCTTCACAGCCTTCACAGGCTCTGTTTCCCACTTTGCCATAAACGGCGGCATCTCAAGTCCTCTCATTCTCGTGCTTTGCATTATATTCACCCTTTTGGGTGCGGCTGTATCTGCCAAATTTGCAAATATGGCTACACCGAAAACCCTCAACAGAGTTGTGGGTATCGGTCTTGCTCTGATTTCAGCAGCTATGCTGGCGGTGTCATTAATTAAATAATCATTAAACAAAGGTCGGTCAACGCTTTGCATCTTGACAAGACCTTTGTTTTTTTAGTAAAATAGTCTGTGGATATATTCTCACATAACTAACATAAAGGAGTAAGATTATGAAGTACGTATGGGAAAATCCCGAAATCATCAAAGAAAACAAGGAGGACGGTCACGTTATCGCTATGTGCTACGATGATAAGGGCGCAGCTAAAAACCGTGAAAAATCTCCTTATAAGATTTCACTTAACGGTGAATGGAAATTCAAGTGGGAAAAGGGTATCGGCGGCTTCCCGAAGGAATTTACCGCTGCTGATTTTGACGACAGCGCTTGGGAGGATATCACCATCCCCGGTGTATGGCAGCTTCAGAAGGATTATTCAAAGCCCTGGTATTATGCCAATTCCTTCCCCAACTGCATCTGCGTTGACAAGGATAAAATCCCCTCAATAAACATAAAGGGTCAGGAGGTTGCTATGCACAGAACCTCTTTCACCGTACCCGAGGACTGGTCAGGCAGAGAGATATTTCTTCACTTCGGTGCTGTCAAGGCAGGTATCTCAGTTTATGTCAACGGTGAATACGTAGGTTATTCCCAGGGCTCAAACACTCCCCACGAATTTGATGTGACAGCCTTTGTAAAACCCGGTGAAAACACTCTTGCTGCCGAGGTTTACAGATATACGGACGGAACATATCTTGAAGACCAGGATATGTGGTTCCTTTCAGGTATCTACCGAGAGGTATACATTTACAGTGAGCCCAAGGTTTGCGTAAGAGACATCTATACAAAGACAGTTCTCGTAAACAACTATACAGACAGCGAGTTCTCTGCTGACCTTCTCATAAAGAACTATTCAGACGAAGCCAAGGAAGCAAAAATTGAGCTTACGCTTCTCAAGGACAGAAAGAAGATATCTGTGGGCAAGGAAAAGCTTACAGCCGAAAAGGGCGAAACAAAGATAAAGCTTGAAAAATTCATTGAAAAGCCTGAGCTCTGGTCAAGTGAAAAGCCTGAGCTTTACACCCTTCTCATAGAGCTTGACTGCGACGGTGAAAAGACATATAAGGCTATAAGAATCGGCTTCAAGCAGATCGAAATCAAGGGTGAAAAAATTCTCGTCAACGGTCAGCCTCTTCTCATCAGAGGTGTCAACCGTCACGATTTCGACCCCGACCACGGTTGGGCAGTTCCCTATGAAAGATACATTCAGGACCTTAACATAATGAAGCGTAACAACATCAACTCCATAAGAACAAGCCATTATCCCAATGACCCCGTTCTTTATGAGCTCTGTGACGAATACGGCTTCTATGTTATGGACGAATGTGACCTTGAAACCCACGGTGTAAGAAGAAAGAATGTCCCCGGTGATAATCCTATGTGGACTGATGCTGTTGTGGACAGAATGGAAAGAATGGTTCTGCGTGACAGAAACCACGCCTGCGTATTTATGTGGAGCTTAGGTAACGAAGCCGGTGACGGAAGTAACTTTATGAAGATGAAGGAAGCCGCCCTCAGACTTGACGACTCAAGACAGTTCCACTATGAAGGTGACTTTGACTTCACAAAGAGTGACGTCATCAGCCGTATGTATCCTGTTGAGGCTCAGGTTGAAAAGCTCGGTAAGAGAGAGCCCCTCACAATCTCATGGTTTGATAATATTGCAAACTCACTTGCAGCAGATAACAAGCCTATCGCAAAGGAAATGTATACAAAGCCCGTTGTATTCTGCGAATATGCTCACGCTATGGAAAACAGCCTTGGTAACTTCCAGGAATATATGGATGCTTTCGAGAAGTACGATAACCTCTGCGGCGGTTACATCTGGGATTTCGTTGACCAGGCTATTCATAAGAAGGACGAAAACGGAAATGATATGTGGCTTTACGGTACCGACTATAACGAGAAGGATTTATGGCTTCTCCCGCCCTATAACACCTGCGCTATCGTGGGCAGTAACACATATTTCAATGCCAACGGTATCATCGCTTCCGACAGAAAGCCTCACCCGTCACTTCACGAGGTCAGAAAGGTTTACTGCGAAATTCAGATAAAGGCAATTGACACAGACAAGGGCATTTACCTTCTTAAAAACAAGCAGTTATTCTCCGATTTATCAAAGTTTGATATTGTTTACACAATCACGGAAAACGGTGAAAAGATTAAAGACGGTTCACTTAAAAGAAAGGACTTTGAAGACCTTGCTCCCCTGAGTGAAAAGGAAATCACCGTTGATTATAAGCTCAAGAAAATGCCTGAGGGTGAAGTAATTATCACCTTCTCATACATCAGACGTGAGGATTGCCGCTTTGCAGAAGCAGGCTACGAGCAAGGCTTTGACCAGTTTATTATCAAGGCAGCCGACAAGAAGGCATACCGCATAAACGAAGGCGAAATCGAAATAGACGGTGACAACGATTTCTTTGAGGTTGAAGGCGAAGGCTTTGAATATAAGTTCAAGAACGGTCTTCTCTGCTCAATGGAAAAGGACGGTAAGGAATATCTTATTCATTCCTTCAAGCCCAACTATTTCCGTGCTCTGACAGATAATGACATTGATTATCTCAACTTCACTCCGCCTCTCATCGCTCTCCAGCCCTTATATGCCTGGAAGAAGGCAACGGATACACTCAAATCAAAGGTTGTCCGCAAGTATTGCTTCAACGGTCAGGCATACATTGAAACAAAGCTTTCCGTTCTCGGTATGAAGGGTGCAAGCATCACCTACACCGTTCACGCTGACGGAAGAATTGATATCACTCACAAGGGCACACCTATGCTTGATATGGCACGCTTCGGCGCAACCTTCACTCTCCCCAGAGAGTTTGACTACGTCAAGTGGTACGGCAGAGGTCCTCACGAAAACTATATTGACAGAAGAACAGGCGCAAAAATTGCAATTCACGAAATGAGCGTTACGGATATGGAACACCACTATATGCGTCCTCAGGAAAACGGTCACAGAACCGACGTAAGAGAAATGACGGTTACAAATAAGGACGGTCAGGGACTTAAATTCACAGCTCTGAGCGAGCCCTTCGAAATCAACTGCCATCACTACACGGTCAATGACCTTGAAAAGGCAACTCACATCCACTCTCTTGAAAACAGAGACCTTACCACGGTCTGCATTGACCATAAGCAGAGAGGTGTGGGCGGTGATATGCCGGGTGCAGCCTGTCTGAGAGAGCCTTACATAATGCACGCAGGAACAAAGTATAATTACAGCTTTACGGTTGAGATTATCTGATATACACACAATAAAAGCTTCAAAGCCCCCGACACCCGTCGGGGGACTTTTTAATCATTTTTGTTGACAAGTGTTGCTTAAAATGATATATTTAAGTTGCAGGATAAAACTAAAATCCTTAAAATAGTATAAGCATTGAAATTTTTGTCCTAATTTTCCGTTTTCAACTGTTGTATATGATGAAGAAAAATTTTTTCAAAAATTTCGTTACATTTTGATGTTAACTGAAATATATATACGGAGGGTAAAAAAGTTAAAGTTTTACCTGATAAAAATGAAAGATGTGGGTCCGATGGTAAGAATGTAATAAGACAGGAAAACAAATATTGCTTCCTGTCTTGATTTAACAAACATAACAAAAGAAACTTAATTACAGGAGGTAGTGTATAATGAAAAACTATATTTTCATCATTGTCTTGGCAATAATCGCTGTTATATGTGGTGCCGTTGATTGGTTTACCGGCTTTGGTTCAAACTTAATTTCATTGCCCATAGCTGCAACGTGTATATATATTGCTTATTTGTTTAAAAAAACAATATTAAAATAAAGCAGTGAAGTTACAATTTGCCTGCACCCGTCGGAAAATTTTCAGTCAACTTCATTGATAAGTATTGCTAAAAAGATATGTTTAAGCTGCAAGATATTGAAAAAATCCGAGAGCATCCGTAAGAAAAACTTGACAACGCTCCTTCAGGGTGCTATAATTCAACCAACATAAGAATATTACCGGGGGTGCTGATAAAACGGCTGAGATTATACCCTTTAACCTGATTCGGATAATACCGACGTAGGTAGAGTAGAAGAAGTTTATTACACCACCGATTTTTTTCGGTGGTGTTTCTTTTTTTCATCATCACTGCAGTATTTCTTATGAATATAAAATAAAGGAGGTGCAGTGATGAACGCAAGTGTAGCAATTCAGGTTTTGCCCAATGCTGATAACGATGAAGAGCTTATCAGAATAGTTGACGAAGTTATTGCCTATATTGCAAGTACGGGATATAACTACTATGTTGGCCCGTTTGAGACAACTATTGAGGGTGATAGCTATGACGACCTTATGGAAATCGTTAAAAACTGTCAGAAGATTGCAATCAATGCAGGCTGTGACTCGGTTTCCGCTTATGTGAAAATTTGTTATAAACCCGAAGGCGGTGTGCTTACAATTGACAGAAAAGTATCGAAACATCATAAATAAAGCGGCACCTGCTGTCTCGGTTACAGCGGTACTGCTCATATGGCTTTTTATGAGTGAAGGCGGAATTATTCCCGCTTATATGCTCCCCTCTCCCATAGAGGTTATAAGAGCTTTTATCGGTGATTTCACCATTCTTATGAAGCACTCGGCAGTAACCTTGCAGGAAGCAATATACGGTCTTTTGGCGGGAACAGCTCTGGCTTTCGTGATAGCTGTTCTTATGGACAGATTTGAGTTTTTATATAAGGCTCTCTACCCTATCCTTGTCATAACTCAGACCATACCTACTATTGCCATTGCTCCCCTGCTTGTGCTTTGGATGGGATTTTCAATGGCGCCGAAAATCACTCTTGTAATCCTGACCACCTTCTTCCCCATAACCATATCTCTCCTTGACGGCTTCAGAAGCGTTGACCCTGATTCTGTCAACCTGATACGCAGTATGGGCGGAGGAAGACTGCAGGTATTCAGACACGTGAAATTCCCCTCTGCACTTGAGCAGTTCTTTTCAGGGCTCAAGGTCTCTGCATCCTATGCAGTTGTAGGTGCGGTTATATCAGAGTGGTTGGGCGGATTTGAAGGCCTCGGCGTGTATATGACAAGAGTAAAAAAAGCATATGCATTTGATAAGATGTTTGCGGTAATAATCCTGATATGTATTGTAAGTCTCGGACTTATGGCGCTGGTGGCATTACTTAAATACATAGCAATGCCCCATAAGAGAAAAAACAAACAGGAGAATAATTAAATGAAAAAAGTAATATCAATTTTACTCATACTGTGTATGCTTGCGGCTTTTACTGCCTGCTCGCAGAACAGCAATGATAAAGACTTAAAGAACATCACCCTTTGCCTCGACTGGACACCCAACACAAACCACACAGGCTTCTTTGTTGCCATGGCTAAGGGATATTATGAGGAAGCGGGAATAAAGCTGACGGTTGTTCAGCCCCCTGAGGACGGTGCAGAGCTTATGACGGCATCAGGTCAGGCTCAGTTCGGCATTTCATTTCAGGACACAATCGCCGCATCCTATGCAATGGAAAAGCCCTTGGATGTAACTGCTGTTTCAGCAATATTGCAGCACAACACATCGGGAATTATCACCCGTAAGGGTGAGGGTGGCAGCACCCCCAAGGGTCTTGAAGGAATGAGATATTCAACCTGGAACAGTCCCATTGAAATCGCAACGCTCAGATCAGTTATGGAAAGTGACGGCGGTGATTTTGATAAGGTGACTCTCCTTCCTAACGCAGTAACAAACGAGGCCGAAGCACTGAGAAATAAAGATACAGATGCAATCTGGATTTTCTACGGTTGGGCAGGCGTATCCTGTAAGCTCAGCGGTCTTGATTTTGATTATTTCAATTTCACCGATATTGATCCCGTTTTTGACTACTACACACCTATAATCATCGCCAATAACAGCTTCCTCAAAGCTGAACCGGAAACAGCAAAGGCTTTCCTTTCTGCAACGGAAAAAGGATACCGCTATGCTATTGAGCATCCGGAAGAGGCTGCACAGATTCTCGTTGACGGTGATGAAACAGGTGCCCTCAGCGGTTCTGTTGAATTGGTAACGGAAAGCCAGAAATGGATATCTGAGCAGTATATGGCGGACAGTGAAAAATGGGGCTATATAGATGCCGCAAGATGGAACGGCTTTTATAAATGGCTCTATGACAATAAGCTTATCGAAAAAGATTTAACGGACTACGGTTTTACAAACGACTACCTTTCATAAAAATATGGGATATCTTAATGCAGAAAACATAACCAGAAGCTTTGACGGCGTAAGGATAATTGAAAACGTTTCAATACACCTTAACGAAGGTGAGATTGTATCTCTCCTTGGTGTAAGCGGCGGAGGAAAAACCACACTTTTCAATATTCTTTCGGGACTCGATACGCCCGATAATGACGGCAAGGTTATGCTCAACGGAAAAGACATAACGGGAAAACCCGGCGAAATAAGCTATATGCTCCAGAAGGATCTTCTTCAGCCTCACTATACAGTTCTTGACAACGTGGCTCTGCCTCTCATTGTGAAGAACGGGATGAAGAAGAAGGATGCAAGAAAAAAGGCTGAGGGATATTTTGCATCCTTCGGCCTTGACGGGGCACAAAAAAAATACCCCCATCAGCTTTCGGGCGGAATGAAGCAGAGGGCTGCACTTCTGAGGACATATCTGGCTTCGGAGGGTGTTGCGCTTCTTGATGAGCCTTTCAGCGCTCTTGACACTATCACCAGAAGCTCAATTCACAAATGGTATCTTGATATTATGAAGGAGATAAAGCTCTCCACCCTCTTTGTCACACACGATATCGAGGAAGCAATCCTTCTGTCAGACAGGATTTATATTCTCAGCGGTAAGCCGGGAAAAATCAGTGATGAAATAATCATCGACCTGCCCAAGCCGAGACCCGAAAACGTTACAATGAGCGAAGCCTTCCTTCAATATAAAAGAATGATTATTGAAAAAATCGGTCAGATATAATCCCGAAAAAATTTTCCGGAGCTATTGCATTTAGCACAAACAGTCTGTTATAATACATTTGCGGGCACAAATGCTGCAAATCTATTTTAAAGGAGAATACCTATGCTTACAACATTCGTAATGACAACAATCATCAGCGCTCTCACAAGAGCCTTCGCAAAGGCTTTTCTTCACATCATTTTCTGATAACAGAAAAGAGTCACACGGGACTGTTAACAAAAAGACGTATAATCACAGAAAAAACGGTGGATTTGCATCCACCGTTTTTGATTTATTAATTATGCTTTATTTATCGGCAATTTCCTTAACACTTGCAACTATTCCTGCAAGACCCTGCAAGTCTGACGGAATGATAAGCTTTGTTGCCTGACCGTCAGCTACCTTTGCAAGAGCTTCAAGTGAACGGATTTTAATAAGTGCATCTGTGGGCGCAGCCTCGTTAATGGCACGGATTGCATCAGCTTCAGCCTTCTGGATGGCAATAATTGCCTGAGCTTCACCGTCTGCTTCACGGATTTTTGCTTCTCTCACGGCGTCTGCACGGAGAATTGCTGCTTCCTTCTCAGCCTGAGCTGCAAGAATCTGAGCTTCCTTCTGACCCTGAGCCACAAGGATTTTACTTTCCTTATCACCCTCTGCACGAAGGATTGCTTCACGTCTTTCACGCTCTGCCTTCATCTGCTTTTCCATTGCATCCTGAATTTCTCTGGGGGGAAGAATGTTTTTAAGCTCAACACGGTTTACCTTTATACCCCAAGGGTCTGTTGCTTCATCAAGAATGCCTCTGATTTTCGCATTGATTGTATCTCTTGAAGTAAGAGTATGGTCAAGCTCAAGCTCACCGATAATGTTACGCAGAGTTGTTGCTGTGAGATTTTCAATAGCTGATAAGGGATGCTCTACACCGTATGTATAAAGCTTGGGGTCAGTAATCTGGAAGAAAACAACCGTATCAATCTGCATTGTAACGTTATCCTTTGTGATAACGGGCTGAGGCTGGAAGTCAACAACCTGTTCCTTGAGAGAAACAACCTTTGCCACTCTTTCAAAAAGAGGTATTTTAACGTGCAGACCTGTCTGCCATGTTGTGCTGTAAGCGCCGAGTCTTTCAATAACGTATGCTCTTGACTGAGGCACGATTTTGATATTCAGCGCAACTATAACCGCTACTAAAAGAACTAATCCTAAGATAAAGAAACCAAAGGGACCCATAATTTTTTCCTCCTGTTAATTAATTTGATTTTTTGTTTTTTCTCTTGTTTTTGAGACACCGTCTCAGCATGGCTTTCGTTCGACTATAAGCTTTACTCCCTCGATAGCTTTGACAATAACAATCTCGCCTTCGGGGATTTCGCTGTCATCAGAACTTCTTGCTGTCCAGACTGTGCCCTTGATTTTAACTGCACCCGTTGCGTGGGTGTTGTTAATGTCTTCCGTCACAACTGCTTCCTTTCCCAGAAGCATATCGGCATTTGTGGGCTGTATTTTCGGCTTTGAGAACTTTTTGACCAGCGGTCTTGTGAGAAGCAGTGCAATAACCGAAACCACCACAAATACAACAATCTGCACCGTATAGCTCGCATCAAGAAAATATGCGGCAAGTGCACCGATTGCACCGATTGTGAACCAGATTGAGACCAGATTTGCCGTTACCGCTTCAAGCACAGCAAAAGCTATTGCCAGAACAATCCAGACAATCATGATTTTTTCCATTGAAATCCACCTCCTTTATTTTTACGGACAGAAAATGCTGTCCTGAAGTGATTATACTATAAATATTAAAAAAAATCAATATTTTTATTACACATCAGCTTCCGTCCTGTTTCTCATCACACATTCTCAATTTTTGCCGTCTCTTGTGATTATTGTGTTGACCTTCTGTTTATCTGCGGTAAGTATCATAATGTCCTCAACTCTGAGATTTCTGCTTTTCAGAAGCTTATCCAGCTTCCCCTCATTCAGACAGCATCGGCTGAAGTTTTCTTTTATAATTCTTCCGTCGCTTATAATCACATAGGGTATGCCTGTCTCATTTCCGCTTATTTTCATCTGCTGTGCAGTCACCGTCTTATTTTCACTTTTCAGCTCTACACTTATATTGCCGTTTGTTTCAACATATGCATAATCAGCCTTGGTTATATCAAAAACATCTTTTAGTCTCAGAGCCTCCAACAAGTCGTCTACGGAAAGACGGAGTTTTTTCATTTGCTTCTGATTGAGCTTACCGTTTTCGATTACGGCAACGCTGTTACCCTGCACGAGCCTTCTGAAACGTGGGAGCTTCAACGCCATAAATGAAACCAGAATTTCAAGAGAAATCAGCAGAAGGATAACCGCCAAAGCGTGAAGCAAAGAAAATTCACCGTCAACAACGGGCTCGGCGGCTATTTCCGAAAGCATTATTGTAACCACAAGCTCCGTAGGCTGAAGCTGACCTATCTGCCTTTTTCCCATTATTCTTACCGCTGCCACAACAGCAGTATACACAATAACTCCCCTTATAAGGCTAACAAGCATAAAAACACCTCCCAACTTATTATGGGAGGTGTTTTACCGTTTTAACGCTTTATTTTTCCGAGTTCTTTCTGAACTTCATATAGTCCTCATGTATCATCACCGCAGATACGGCATCGATAACAGACTTTCTGTCCTTGCCTCTTGTGTTGGTAACATTGAGAGCCTTGTGAGCTGAAACCGTAGTCAGTCTTTCATCCCACATATCAACGGGAATTTCCGTCAGCTCCTCCACAGCATTTTTAAGCTCAACGCATTTTTCTGCACGGAACCCTTCGGAGCCATCCATATTCTTAGGCTTTCCGATAACGATAAGCTCTGCCTTGCGGTCTGCTGCTATTTCGGCTATCCTCTTTGCCACCTTAGGCTGATATCCTTCATTTATAACGCATACGGGAGATGCAAGGAATTCCAGCTTATCGCATATGGCAACACCTGTTCTCGCATCACCGTAATCAACAGATAAAATTATCATCTTTACCTCTTTTATCAGTTCTTTATCTCACTCTTCACCGTATTGAAGGTTCTCTTGGTTGAAAGCCCCTTATGGATTTCATTGAATACCGACTTGAGAATCATTCTGACCTGCTGTGACGTGCCGCCGAGATTTGAACGGTAGTCATAGCCGTACCAGATTGAGCAGACATAATAGGGAGTGCCTGCACAAATCCACTTGTCGCAGTTATCGGTGGTTGTACCTGTTTTTGCAAAGGTCTGCAGTCCGCTGACACCGCTTCCGTAAGCAGTACCATAGGGCTTTGTTGTGACGGATGTGAGAAGATCGAGCATAATAGAGGCTGTTTTTTCCTTGATTGCCTGCTCATACTTCACTTCCGTATTATCAAGAATAACGTTTCCGTCTTTATCAAGAACTCTGTAATAGCTGTATGCTTCAAAATACTTACCGCCGTTTCCGAATGTAGCAAAAGCTGAAGCCATTTCAAGCGTTGAAACACCGCCGTTGGTACCACCGACAGCAAGAGGGCTGAGATCCTTATCGTTTGCCGTAAGATGATCAAGATGGAATCGGTCCGTAGCGTACTTATAAGCATCGCCTACACCCAGAGTTTCGCTGAGAAATCTTGCCGGAACGGTGTTAAGTGAACGGCAAAGTGCACTTTCAACGGTTACAAGTGTACCTGAACCGTAGTCACCGTTATAGTTCTTTGGCCAATCAGTTCCGTCTTTAAGGGTTATGCATTGATCAAGAAGTGTTGTTCCTGCCGAGGTGATATATCCGATATCAATACCCGGAGCATATATACTCAGAGGCTTGATTGACGAACCGGGCTGTCTGTATGTGGTTGACGCCTTATTCTTCAGACGGTTACCTGTCTTCTTTCCCGTGCCGCCGACAATTGCAACCACCCTGCCCTGATAATCCATAATCGTTATGGCTGACTCGGGGAGCTTGCCGTATTTATCCTTAGAGGCTGAGGGGAATCCCTTTCTGTTTGCGTATATTTTCTCAACCTTTTTCTGAACATCTATATCACAGGCTGCCTCAATGGTAAGACCACCCTGGAATACCTGCTGTGATGCTTCAGTAAGGTCATAGCCGTATTCAGCACGAAGGTCTGCAATTACCTCGTCAATAACAAAGTCAACATACCAGCTGTAAACCTGACTCTTTTCTTCTTCCTCAGTCTCATTCTTATTAGCTGAGGAGCTTTTGCTTGCCAGCTTTATTTCATATTCGGATGCCTTGTTATACTGCTTCTGTGAAATTTTTTCTTCAGCAAGCATACAGTCAAGACAATACTGCTGTCTGCCCATCGCCTTATCCATATTTGTATAGGGGTTGTTTGCATAGGGATTTTTTGTAATACCTGCAAGAAGCGCACACTCGGCTATTGTAAGCTCATCAAGATCCTTGCCGAAATATGTTTCGGCTGCTGTCTTTACACCGTAGCAGCCTGCACCGAGATAAACAGTATTGAGATATGCTTCAAGTATCTCAGGCTTCTCATAGTTCTTTTCCATATTCAGCGCTCTTGTTATTTCGTTGAACTTACGAACATACGTCACCTGATTCTGTTTCGTAAGATTCTTGATAAGCTGCTGAGTTATGGTAGAGCCGCCCTGAGTGCTGTTTGTAACCAGAACCTTGAACGTTCTCAGCCAGTCAACACCGCCGTGGTCATAGAAGCGCTTATCTTCAAGGCACACAAATGCCCACTGAAGATTTTCGGGAATATCCTCAATATCAACCCACACACGGTTTTCTTCACCGTGAAGTCTTGCAAGCTCAACCTTCTTACCCTTTTCATTGAAGCCGTAAACAATGGATGTTTCGTACTGCTGGCTCTTATATGCTTCAAGATTTGTTGCAATAGGGCCGTTTTTGAATTCCAGAACGTAATCAAAAACATTTATGCCCACAATAGCTACCGTGAGTATGCAGGAAAATATAAATGCGGCCGCCCCGATAATTGCCGCCTTGGCTTTATTACTCAGGGGCTTGCGGTTTGCTTTCTTTTCCATTCTTGCTCTCTTCTTTTCAGCTTTTCCGGCTATTCTCTGTTCTCTTTTGCCCGCACGCATATTGTCAGCGCCGGCATTTCTGCTTTCAGGCATATGATAACCTCCTTTATATAAAGAACGTAACAAGACATAATTAATCTATTATAGTGACTATTATAATAAACATCGATGATTAAATCAACCTTAAAATAAAAATTTAAGATTTTTGTTTCACCGAAACACCGACATTTTTATTTTTCTCACTGCATTTAATTATGTTGAGGTGGTTATAATGTTATCTTTAATTTTGTCATTCCTGTCACAGATATTCCATTTTGCCCTGCATATCGGTTCTCCCGTGGTTTTTCCCCGACCTCTTTCATCGGGTGAGGAAAAGATACTCATTGAAAAAATGCGAAACGGAGACGAAAATGCAAAATTCCGGCTCATTGAGCATAATCTGCGGCTCGTAGCACACGTCATAAAAAAGTATTATGCATCCTGCAGCGACCAAGAGGATCTTTTATCAATCGGAACCATCGGTCTGATAAAAGCAGTAAATTCCTTTGACAGCTCAAAGGGCACACGCCTGGCTACCTATGCGGCAAGATGCATTGAAAACGAAATCCTTATGTATTTCCGTTCGCAAAAGAAAAACTCCGTTGTTGTATCGATAAATGAACCGATTGAGACAGATAGTGAGGGAAATCCTCTCACCCTTATGGATGTGATTTTCGCAGAGGACACCATAGCAGACGATATTGACCTGAAAATTAAAAGCGAAAGGCTTTACAGTCTGATAGAAAAAATCAAAGACGAAAGAGAAAAAGAAATCATCATAAGAAGATATGGCTTATACAACACAGTACCTCTTACACAGAAGGAAATTGCAAAGAAAATGAAAATATCAAGAAGCTATGTTTCAAGGATAGAGAAAAAGGTGCTGGAGGATCTTAGAAAGGGGTTTGGTTGAAACATATAAATTAAATGTGTTATAATAAATGAAAATGTTGCTTTACGAAAGGCTTTTACTGTCTCATTAGTAAAAGCCTTTATGTTATATTTCCAAAAAGCAACCGATACTTTGGCAGATTTTTAATCTGTCCGACGAATATATTAGCGGAATTGCAATTCAAGACTATGAAAGGAGCAAGCGTATGACTCAGGAAGAAATCCTTGCACTTATGAAATCGGATTCCGACAAGGGTATGGAAGCGGTCATGAAGCAATACACAGCCTTGGTATACAAAATCGCATTGAGCAAGCTTTCGTCCGTGTGCAGTCAGGAAGACATAGAAGAAACCATCAGCGATGTTTTTGTGGAATTTTACAGGAAATATGAAACAATAGATTTTTCTAAAGGTTCTCTGACGTCATTTATTATGCTTCTTGCTCAGAGACGGTCTGTTGATACCTTTCGCAAAGCCGTAAAAAGCAAAAATGCATACACCGTTTTAAGTGAAGATGTTTCAGACGCCGATACAATTTTCACGGAAGACATAATAATGAAAAGAGAAGAGCGCAATTTGCTGTTTGACTGTATTCTTGAATTAGGTGAACCTGAATCAACAATCATTTTCAGAAAATTCTATTTCGGTGAAACCTTTGCAGAAATCGGAAAAAGACTTTCACTGAGTGCAAATGCGGTAAACAAACGATACCTGCGTTCCATTGAAAAGCTGAGTCGTGAGTTAGCAAGTATAATGAAAGGAGAAGTTTATAATGATTAATAAAAAGTTGGAAAATTTATTTTCAGAGCTTACGGAAGAAGAAATCAATGCAGTAAATATGTCTGATATTGACACCGTCTGCGAAATTGATGCAAAAACACTTTCAAAAATTTCCAATCAGGTGCAAATGAAAACCGGGTTAAGATTCTCTGATACCAAAAAGCAAAACGTTTTCAAATGCAGACGAAAGCTGAAAGCCGTTCTCATTGCGGCAGCGATGGTTGTTATTTTTGCAGTTACTACGGGTGCCGCATACAGATTCATTGTGCCGAAAGGGCTTGAAGAAAGCATCGGCTTCACCTCTGAATATATAAAGACGGTAATCGACAATGAAAATATTGATGAGGGAAGCGTGCAGGTTCTCGAAAAATCCGTTAACGCAAACGGTTATACCGTAACCTTCGAGGCTATTGCAGAAGGCTACGTTATGCGCCCTGAATTTACTGATTCGCTTAAATATATCACACATTCTGTTGATAAGACCTATGCCATTTTCACCATTCGCAGAAATGACGGTAACAAGGTATTTCTAAACGGTAACCGTGGGCTTGATCCGTCAAAGCTTGACTATATTATTCTTATGCACGGTTATGCACCCTCAAACGCAATGTTTGAGCACGGTATGGGCTTTTATGAAGAAAACAATGTTTTATATATAGCCTGCGACATTACGGATGCATATATATTTGCGGACAAGGAGCTTTCATTAGCGATTGTAGGTCAGTATTTCGTAGACGGCACAATCCTCCGTATGAACGAACAAGGAGACTTCTATTTTGTCGATACCTATGACGGGATCAAAGCTATGTATGACCTTGATATTGATGACAAATACGCTGATCCCGAAGTGGCAAAAGAGCTTATAAAAAACCGCTGTTTCACCACCGAAGTGCCCGACTATTCGGAAAGCGATAAAACAATCAAAATGGATGAAGAATTCAAAAATTCCGACATTGATTTATCCTATGCTATCGGTGAAAACGAATGGAAAGGCTCATATCCTCTGCAATTCGGGGAGATTGAATATGCAGATGAATTTAAGAGCTTGCAGAAAACCCGACCTGAAAATGACATTATCCCCGGCACCGAGCTTTCCGAAATAGTCTGGGGGAATGAAACGAAATATCTGAAGGAAAAAGATATTCCCGACAAATTCACTTCTTACAACCTTTCTGACGGAAGCAATTACTATTATGTTGGCGAGAATATGTTTCTCTGTTTCCCCTCAGGCAAAGAAAGCGGACAGCTTATTATAACGCTCGGAAGCAGAATTGTAATTGCCATAGACGGAACCTGCGACAATATTTATAATGTTCTGTCATGCTTCCCTGAAAACGGAGGCTGGCCCGGATTTATGGATAATATATGGTACCTTGACGGCGTTGATCCCGCAAGCATATATTCAAAGTATTATGATGATGAATATCATAAGCAATATATTAAAACTTTTGTTTCATCTGATACAGATGCAATATATAATATTGTAAGCAACTTCACTAATTTTGAAGGAACTGTTCAGATTTTCAACAAATAAATAACTTCCCGTATTATTTAACCTGAGTGCAGACATCCCCGAACGGATTTCCGTTCGGGGATGTTATCGTTCTCACTTCTCCTTCGGCTTTGCTACCACCGACAGTATCAGACCGCATACCACGGCAGTAGTGATACCTGCTGATGAAGCTGTCAGCGCACCTTTGATTATTCCCATTGCGCCTTCTTCCTGTATAGCCTCCCTGACACCTTTTGCCAATGCGTACCCGAAGCCCGTCAGAGGAACAGTTGCTCCGCTGCCGGCAAACTCCACAAGAGGCTCATATACGCCTACCGCACCAAGCAATACCCCTATCACCACAAACATAGTCAGCACCTTACCGGGGGTAAGCTTTGTCAGGTCAATAAGAAGCTGACCTATAACGCAGATAATGCCGCCAACAACAAAAGCTTTAAGCAAGTCAAGTCCCATCAAAACACCTTCTTTTTCACCATTCTGACAGCGTTTCTTACTGCTTTCTTATTTTCCGTAAGCACGGTGATACCCATAGCCGCTATTGCCAGCCAGATAACCACGGTAAGCATTTTTTTGATGCAGTGCATTATTTTCAATGCTTTCAGAAGACACGCAACGCACCTGACACAACTGTATAAAGCCATTTCTGTTACCCCCTTATAATAACCCCGTGTGCAATTCCCGGTATGCTTTCACCCTGAAGCGAGGACACCGGTGACATCAATGCACCCGTTGCTGCAAACATTATGTTTTTATACTTTCCGTCTCTTATTCCGTTAAGCCACTCTGAACATAGAACACTTGCACTGCAGCCGCAACCCGAGCCTCCCGAGTGTACGTCCTGGGTTTTGCAGTCAAATATCATCAGTCCGCAATCCTTGTGAACAGAGGAAATATCAATACCGTTTTCTCTCATCAGAAGCTCCCTGAGTAAGGTTGAGCCTATTTCACCAATGTCACCCGTAACTATGGCATCATAGTCCGAGGGTGACGTTCCCGTATCGGAAAGAAAGTCAGATATGGTTTTCTTTGCGGCGGGTGCCATAGCTGCACCCATATTATTTCCGTCCTTTATTCCCAAATCCTGAATTGTGCCTATATGGATTGCATCTATATAAGGTCTGCCTTTAGTGCTTCCGAGAACACAGGCACCCGAGCCCGTCACCGTCCATTGAGCAGAAGGCGGACGCTGACCGCCGTATTCAAGAGGATACCTGAACTGCTTTTCAGCCGAGCAGAAATGTGACGATGTGGCGGCGACGACCCTTTCAAAAGCTCCGCTTTCTATGGCAAGCGATGCCATACACAAGCTCAGCGCCATAGTTGAACAAGCCCCGTAAAGACCTGCAAAAGGAATACCAAGCTCCCTGAGGCCGAAGTTTGAGCCGATACATTGATTAAGCAAATCTCCCGAAAAGACTGTCTGTATGTCTCCTGCTGTCAGCTCTGCTTTTTGTATGGCGGTTTCAACTGCAGCTCTGAGCATCTGACTTTCAGCCTTTTCCCATGTATCCTGTCCCATTGTGCCATCGTCAAAAATTGCATCAAACCCATCTTTAAGGGGTCCTTCCCCCTCTTTACGACCGACAACAGCGGCATTTGAAATAATGCAAGGCTTACTGTCAAGTAATATTGTATTTTTACCGATACGCTGTCCCATATGATACACCTCAATACAAACCGAAAATATATATAATTGCTCCGTAAAGCACCGCCGAGCTGCAACCGTAAACAATAACGGGGCCTGCTATTTTAAACATATTTGCCGCCGTACCGAGTATTCTGCCCTCGCTGCTGTATTCCATAGCAGGAGAAGCAACGGAATTGGCAAAGCCCGTAATAGGCACCATTGTGCCTGCGCCTGCATATTTTGCAATCTTATCAAACACACCAATGCCCGTCAGTATAGCTGTAAGAACAATCAACACCATACCGACCAGAGCACGGCTGTTATCGTCGCTGATACCGTACATTGTCAGCAAATCAAAAATCACCTGACCCAGCATACAGATAAATCCGCCGACGAAAAACGCAAATAAGCAATTCTTCACCACCGGTGACGGTGGCGACGCCTTATCGGTCATCTTCTTATATTCATCCTTTGAAACAGACATAATGTTCACCTCAGTCAATATCGGGTCTTTTACGTTAGTTTCATCAGAAACGGGAAAAATATTCATTACTTACAAAAAAATTATGCTTAAAAGCAATTATTTTTTCACCTTGCACAACACAATATTTGCTATCATTCATTGACTTTCACCTCTATATGATGTATAATCTATATAAATTCAATTTCTGCACAACTGGCGGATAGGATGGTAACATCAAGGGAGTGCAGATTTTATAACGGAACCGATAAATCAGACACAGATTCGTCAGCTCCGAAAGCCGACCGTCTGGGCAGTTCGATTTATTGGATTTTCCTTAAATTGAATTGTCCTTTTTGTATTTATAACTCACAAGTCAGGAGGTAAAAAAATAAATGAAACATCAGAATTGGAACGGATTTAATCCGGGCGTATGGCAGGATGAGATCAACGTAAGAAATTTCATTCAGACAAACTATAAGGAATATACCGGTGACAGCAGCTTTCTTGCCGGAGCAACCGAAAGAACCTCAAATATGATGAAGAAAATTCAGGATTTGTTTGCTCTTGAAAGACAGTTCGGCGGAGTTCTTGATATAGATACAGCAACAGTTTCGTCACTCAAGAACTATTCTCCGGGATATATTGACAAGGAAAACGAAATCATCGTGGGTATGCAGACCAACCGTCCTCTCAAGCGTGCGGTTAACCCCTTCGGCGGAATGAGAATGGTACGTCAGGCTTGCGAGGCTTACGGTTATAAGCTCAGCGAAAAGGTTGAGGAAGAATTCCGATTCCGTACCACACATAATGACGGTGTTTTCCGTGCTTACACAGACGAAATGCGTGCAGCAAGAAAGTGCCACGTTATAACAGGCCTTCCCGATGCATACGGCAGAGGCAGAATCATCGGTGACTACCGCCGTGTAGCTTTATACGGTGTTGACCGACTGATTGAGGAAAAGAAAGCGGACAAGGCAAAGCTTTCCGATGCCGATTTCAACACAGAACAGATCAGGCTCGATGAAGAGCTTTACCGTCAGATAACATTCCTCGGATATCTCAAGGATATGGCTCTTATGTACGGATACGACATAAGCCAGCCTGCAGGAAACGCAAGAGAAGCCATCCAATGGACTTATTTTGCATATCTGGGTGCTATCAAGGAGCAGAACGGTGCGGCTATGTCTCTTGGCAGAGTAAGCACATTCTTTGATATTTATATAGAGCGTGATATAGCAAACGGAACCCTCACAGAGGAAGGCGCACAGGAGCTTATGGACGATTTCGTTATGAAGCTCCGCATTGCCCGTCACCTTCGCACACCTGAATACAACGAGCTTTTCGGCGGAGATCCCATGTGGATCACAGAAGCTATCGGCGGTATGGGTGAGGACGGAAGAACTCTTGTTACAAAGAACTGCTACCGTATGCTCAACACCCTTTATACCCTCGGCTCTTCTCCGGAGCCCAACCTTACTATTCTCTGGTCTAACAGCCTTCCCGAAAACTTCAAGAAGTTCTGTGCCAAAGTTTCAGCAGACACAGACTCCATACAGTATGAAAATGACGACATAATGCGTCCCATTTACGGTGACGACTATGCGATTGCCTGCTGTGTATCTGCTATGAAATTGGGTAAGCAGATGCAGTTCTTCGGCGCAAGATGCAACCTTGCAAAGCTTCTTCTTATTGCAATCAATGGCGGATATGACACCACAAGTCAGATGCATATCGGTCCTCAGATGCCCGTTATGGATGGCGACAAGCTTGATTTCGACGCAGTTATGGAACGCTTTGACACATATATCGGCTGGCTCAGCCACCTTTATGTAAACACAATGAACATCATCCATTATATGCACGATAAATACGCCTACGAAAAAACACAGATGGCTCTTCACGATACAGACGTAGAGCGCTTTATGGCATTCGGTATTGCAGGGCTTTCCGTTGTTGCTGACTCTCTGAGCGCTATCAAGTATGCCTCTGTTCAGCCCATAAAGGACGAAAGCGGATTTATTGTTGACTTCAATACCGTGGGTGACTTCCCGAAATACGGTAACGACGATGACCGTGTTGACCTTATTGCCAAGGATATGACTCACCGTATGATTACTGAGCTTCGCAAGACCTTTGCTTACAGAAACTCCATACACACTCTTTCGGTTCTTACAATAACCTCAAACGTTATGTACGGTAAGAATACAGGTGCCACACCTGACGGAAGAAAGGCAAGAGCCCCCTTCGCTCCCGGTGCTAACCCCATGCACAACAGAGAAACAAACGGTGCTCTGGCTTCGCTGAACTCTGTTGCAAAGATAAGCTATGACGATTGCCGTGACGGCATTTCAAACACCTTCTCAATTACCCCCGAGGCTCTCGGAAAGACTGAGGATGAGCGTGTAAACAACCTTGTTTCAATTCTTGACGGTTACTTTGCAAAGAAGGCTCATCACATCAACGTTAACGTTATGAACCGTGAAACACTTATGAAGGCTTATGAAAATCCCGAGGATTACCCGAACCTTACAATCAGAGTTTCAGGCTATGCGGTTAACTTCAACAAGCTCTCACGTGAGCAGCAGAGAGAGGTTATCAGCCGTACCTTCCACGAAGCAATATGATTACGGGCAAGGTTCATTCCATACAAAGCCTCGGCACGGTTGACGGCCCCGGAGTGAGGTTTGTGGTTTTTATGCAGGGCTGCAATCTCCGCTGTAAATGCTGTCACAATCCCGACACCTGGTCAACCGAAGGAGGAACTGCTTACACTCCTGAAGAGATAGTGAGCAAAGCACTCCGTTGTAAAGAGTATTTCGGCAAGGACGGAGGAATTACAATATCCGGCGGTGAACCTCTTTTACAGGCAGATTTCTGCCGTAAGGTATTTTCTCTTTGCCGCAAGGAAGGCATAAACACTTGTCTTGACACATCTGGAAGCATTCTTAACGAAGGCGTAAAACAGCTTCTTGAGGAAACTGACCGTGTATTGCTTGATATAAAATACACCGACGACGGCCTCAATGAGGAAAATGCAGGCTGCAGTCTCAATAAGCCCTTGGAATTTCTGTCTTATCTCAATGTAAGACAGATACCCGTCACGCTCAGGCAGGTAATTATTCCCGGTCTGACCGATAAGGCAGATAATATTCTGAAGCTGAAGGAAATTGCCGCAGAACATACCTGCGTGGATAAGGTTGAGCTTCTCCCTTTCAGAAAAATCTGTCAGGTAAAATATGACAATATGGGTATTCCATTCCCCTTTTCACATATTCCCGAACCTACAAGGGAAACTATGGAAAAACTGAATCAGATAATACAGAAATAAAGAGTTTTATCAAAATATTGCGACTGTCCGTTTTGAGAACGGACAGTCGTTTTTATTTTATTTATGATATCAAAAGGTTATTCGGATTATGTTTTTTGTGCATTAACAATCTTATTTTAGTTTTTACTCAAAACTGATGTTATATTAACACTGTCTCTGCGGAAAAATAATATAATTGAAGCCGTATTGAATAACGAAGGAGAGATAAAATGTTACCTGAGACACAGAATTATAACTGCTTTGAATATCTTGAGCGTTGCACAAAATACTACGGAAATCACCATATGCTCCAGCATTTCGGCGTTAAATATACAAAAGATAAAGTATTCGAAGATATTGAAAGGCTTGCCGCTTATTTTCAGAAAGAGCTGAAGCTGAAAAAAGGTGATGTATATACTGTATTTATGCCTACAACAATTCAGGCAATTCTCGCCTTTTATGCGCTGAACAAAATCGGTGTTATCGTTCATTTTCTCCACCCTCTTATGTCCTCCGCTTATCTTGAGAGCACTCTGAAGGAGCTGATGTCAAAAGGGATAATGGTATTGGACATCCTTGCAAAAAAGCACACAGAGGTGATAAACCGCTGCGGTCTGCCCTGCCTTATCTGCAGCAGCTCAGACTATTTGACGGGAATAAAGAGCATAGCTGTCAGGGGTGGTGAGAAATTCATAAAAAACAGCAGAATTCAAAACGCCTGCCTTTTCCGTAATGCTCTGCGTATGCACAGCTGCGCCGAGCCTGTAAAAAGCAACGGAGACCGTATTGCAGTTTATCTTAACGGAGGGGGCACAACGGGGAAAAGCAAAACCATAATGCTCACGTCAAAGGCTATAAACGAGCTTGCATACAAGACTTCCTTTATAGACGAAATCAGGGATAAAGGTGAGGATGCCTTTATTGCTGTGTTGCCCTTATTTCATTGCTTCGGTCTTTGTCTCAGTATGCACACGGTTCTGTGCTTCGGTGCAAGACTCATACCGATGATGCAGTTCAATGCAAAGGCCTTTGTCAGGCTTATGAGGAAAAATAAAATTGTCGGTATTATGGGAATTCCTCTTATGTTCAGAAAGCTGACGGAGGAAAAAAGCTTCGACGGTCCTCACCTTAAAAATGTAAGACTGATGTTCTGCGGAGGAGACAACGTTTCCGACAGCTTTCTTGACAAATTCAACTCATACTTTGAAAAATGGGAGGCGTCGGGCAGACTTCGTCAGGGCTACGGGCTGACAGAAACAGCCAGCGTATGCTGCACAAACACAAATGATGATTACAAAAGAGGTACAATCGGCAAACCGCTGAAAGACATTATCATAGAAATTCACGATGAAAATCACACGTCCCTTCCTGACGGCGAAATAGGTGAAATTGCAGTTTCAGGCTCTACGGTTATGGAGGGCTACTTCACTCGTGATGAAAAAGACAGCAACGGACTTTATACCGACCCTCAGGGAAGAAAATGGGTGCTGACGGGAGACCTGGGATTTCGTGACAAGGACGGATATTTCCATTTCAGCGGAAGAAAAAAGAGAGTAATTATTATTGCAGGGTATAATGTTTACCCCGGTGACATTGAGAAAAAACTGACAAGACTGCTTCCGTTTATAAAGGAGTGCTGTGCAGTTCAGGGGTGGCAGGACGAAAAACCGATTATAAGGCTTTATGTTTCGGTTTTCAGAAAAGGTCGGGAGGAAGAATACAGGCAGACTATTCAGGAAACCTGCAGAAACAGTTTTTCAAAATATTCTGTCCCGAAAGAGATAGTTTTCTTAGATGAACTGCCTCATACGAAAATGATGAAGGTTGACTTTATGAAGTTGAGTGAATGGAATACAGAGTGATATAACTATGATAAATCCCCGAAAATGCGATTGCATTTTCGGGGATAATTTGTTACCGCTAAAGCATTTACCTAAATGCTTACCAAAAATGTTTATCTGTCTAACAAGCAAAACTTAAAATCATAATAAATCATAAGCATCATACAACTCGCCTACGCCCTCCACCATTCTTTCTGTGGGTGCATAATCACCATAAAGAAAGGTGCGTTTTACTGTTCCGGTTGCATCATCAAAGCCAATTATAAGATAGCGTTCTTCGCTTGAATGACTGTAATAACAAACTCCGTCAACTATCTTACCCGGTGATTTGTATCTAATCCTTTCCTGACTGTATTCTTCAACATTCAGCTGCCAGTCGGCATATATTGCCATTGAAAAGCCTCCCGGATCGCCTAAATAATAATACTCCACATTCTGTGCACCGTCAGGTATCTTCTCGGGAAAAACATACTTAACGACTTCCAGAGTTTCGTCATCAATTATTCCGTCGTCAATTTTAAGATAATTTTCTGCCTTTGTTGTTTCAGAAATTACATCATAAAACACATTGACGTCCTCAAAGCAAAGAACATTGATAAATGTAAACACCGTATTAGAAATAAAAAAAATGGCAAAAAACGCATATATGATTTTATATAAAACTTTCTTATATTCGAACTTACAGAAAAACGAATAAATCAAACACACAACCGACGGAACACACAGTATAAGCATAAAAACTATACCAAAGACACTATCTGTCATTTTCGGATACTCCAATCTTGCAACACACAATATAAGCGGTATGTACACCCATGCAACCCATATTGCAGATAAAGAAACTGCGATTTTATTTTCTCTTTTCATAATTTTCCCTCCTGTTTAACAAAATACTCTTTGCATTTTCTTTAAAATGCAATTTCATTATAAAAAATATATTCCTGATTGTCAACTTTTCTCTCCATATTTTATCTTGACATTCCCCACCATTAAGACTAAAATATAATCAGCATTTATAAAGGAGAATCAATATGGCAGTTTTCAAATCATTCAACGCAGTCAGACCTACCTCCGAAATGGCTGACAAGGTTGCTGCATTACCCTATGACGTAATGAACAGCGAAGAAGCAAGAGAAATGGTAAAGGGCAAACCCTATTCATTTATTCACGTTGATAAGGCTGAGGTTGACCTTGACGAAAATATAAATATATATGACGAAAAGGTTTATCTCAAGGCGAGAGAAAATCTTGACAAGCTTGTAAGTGACGGTGTATGTATTCAGGACTCCGTCCCCTGCTTCTACATTTACCGTCAGATTATGAACGGAAGAAGTCAGACAGGTCTTGTAGGCTGTGTAAGCATTGACGACTATAACAATAACATCATAAAAAAGCACGAATTCACAAGAGCTGACAAGGAGGCCGACAGAATAAATCACGTTGATTACTGCGATGCAAATACCGGCCCGATTTTCTTAGCTTACAGAGAAAACAAGGCTGTGGCAGACATAATTTCAGACTGGCAGAATAACCACGAGCCTGTTTACGACTTTGTGACAGAGGACGGCATCACCAATACGGTCTGGGTTATAGACTGTCCTGAGGTCAACGCAAAAATAACCGAAGAATTTGCAAAAATCGACTATCTCTATATAGCAGACGGTCATCATCGCTGCGCTTCTGCAGTAAAGGTAGGCGCAAAGAGAAGAGCAGAAAATCCCGACTTTGACGGAACTGAAGAATTCAACTTTTTCCTGAGCGTTGCATTCCCTGCAAACGAGCTTGAAATTATGGATTATAACCGTGTTATGAAAGACCTTAACGGATACAGTAAGGACGAATTCATTGCAAAAACGGAAGAAAAGTTCACCGTTGAGGAATATAAGGGAGAAGGTCAGTATAAGCCTGAGGCAAGACACACCTTCGGAATGTATCTTGAAGGAAAGTGGTACAAGCTTACTGCAAAGGAAGGCACCTTTGATGAAAACGATCCTGTTGACAGCCTTGACGTTTCAATTCTTCAGAACAACCTCATCACTCCCGTTTTCGGAATAGAAGATCCGAGAACCGATAAAAGAATAGATTTCGTTGGTGGAATAAGAGGCCTCGGTGAGCTCGAGAGAAGAGCGAACAGCGATATGGTTATTGCTTTTTCTATGTATCCCACCTCACTTGACGAGCTTATGTCCATAGCTGATGCAGGCAAGGTTATGCCCCCGAAATCAACCTGGTTTGAGCCCAAGCTTCTCAGCGGTCTGTTCATCCATAAGTTAAGATAATGAAAAATAAAATTCCGAACACTTCGGCAGCATCTGTTGTCGAAGCGTTTTTTATGCAAAAACACAAAAAATATTGGATAAATATCCGTTTTATGCTATACTGTCTGTAATAAAACTTTAAGGAGAAGGAATATGGCAAAAATTAGTATAACTTCAATTATAGGTGAAGTCCGTACACATTGGAAAAAACCGGCAGAAAACAAGTATATATCCTACCGTGAATTTGCTGCATATTCGGTGGGTGGTATCGGTGTAAACACGATCAACGCACTTCTGGGTTATGTGGGACTCAGTGCAAACTGTCTGTTGCTCGGCTCAGCATATAACATTGAGCCTATGCACCTTGCCCTTATGGCATCAATTATGAATGTTATTAACCTTGTAAAGGCTCCTTTTATCAGTATGCTGATTGATAACACGAATACCCGATACGGCAAGTTCAGACCCTATCTGCTTTATACAGGTATCCCCTCGGCAATTCTTCTTATCGCCATGGCTTTCATACCAACGGAAATAAATTATGTTCTCAAATGCGTGCTTCTCACTGCGGTATACTGTCTGCTTCTTATTTTTCAGGGACTTTATTCCCTTGCGTATACCTCACTTGCTCAGGTTATTACCCCAAACAGCAGTGAGAGAACGTCTCTGCTCTCAATAAGTCAGTTTATTTACAGTCTCGGTCCGTCCATTGTAAATATGCTTCTTCCCATTCTTGCGGGACTTTTCCCCGGCGGTATGACAGGCTTCACCGCATACAGAGTATTATTCCCCGTCTTTTCCCTTATCGGTGTGGCACTCGGACTTGTAACCTTCAAGGGCACGGAAGAAAAAATTATTGTTGCAAAGGACTATGTGGCTAAGGTTCGGTTTCTTGACGGCATACGTGAAATCAGAAGCAATAAATACTTCTGGATACTCACCTTTTATAACATTTTAAGCTCCCTGAAATACGGCATCGGAAGTATTCTCGGCTGGTATTGCATTTATGTTATGGAAAGTGAAACCGCCCTTGGCATTATGAATGCCGTTATCGGCACCGCCTCGGTTCCTTTTATGCTTCTTGCACCGATGTTTGCCAAAAAGCTCGGCAAAAGATTTTCCGTAATTTTCTTTAACCTGGCAAGAGCTGCTTTCGCTTTTATTATGCTGCTCACAGGCAACAACACGGTTTTATTCCTTGCCGCCCTTTATCTTGCAACGCTTTCTATCGGTGGCGACGGTGTTATGATAAGTTCCATAACAGCAGATGTTTTCGATTATCAGCAATGGAAAACGGGCAAACGTCTCGAGGGCTTCATAACACAGTTCAGTGGTATGCTGGTAGCCCTTGCCAATATGGGACTCTCATTTATTCTCCCTTGGTTCTATGAACGCTACGGACTGAAAAATGACTATACCGTTCTCTTTGATGAAAGCATACGCACCCCCGTATTCAACATAACGATTATTGTTACGATTATCAGCTGTCTGCTCACCGTCGTTCCGATACTCTTCTATGATATGACAGGAAAGAAGCAAGCTGAGATTATTGAAGAACTTAAAATAAGAGCCGAAACAGAAACAGAATAAACAAAGACCCGAGCCGACGAAGGTTCGGGTCTTATATTTTACGGGATTACTGTCCGTTTTCCGTTTCTGTGTTTTCGCTTATATCAACAGCAGGAGCAGACTCAGCTTTTACGGGAATGAAATTTGTTTCCCCGTTCAGCTCACTTCTCAGCAGTCGGTAAAGAGTTGCGGCAATGGGAACGCTTGCCATCATACCGATAATGCCGAACATACCGCCGCCCAGCGTTGCCGCCGTAAACACCCAGACACCGGGAAGGCCAATGGTTGTTCCCACAACCTTGGGGTAAATCAGGTCACCCTCAAGCTGCTGAAGAACTATAATGAAAATCAGGAAGATAAGTGCCTGCATGGGAGACTCGATGAAAATAAGGAATACACCGATAGCTCCTCCCAGTAACGCTCCGATAATGGGAATCAGAGCTGTAAATGCAGTAACTGCACCCATCATAGCAGCATAGGGAAGGCGAAGAATAAACATACCCAAAGCACAGAGGGCACCAAGAATAACTGCCTCCGTACACTGTCCCACAATAAACTTGTGGAAGCATTCGTCTGCAACAGAGAGAATATATTTTGCCTTATCATATATTTTTTTGCTCAGGAAATGATTTGCAAGTCTGTCTACCTGACCGCCGATTTTATCCTTGCCCAATGCAATATATATGGCAAATATAATTGCAACCGTTGCCGTGGTAACACCTGAAACAACCGAAGAAACTGTGGATACCACTACATTCATCGCACTTCCTACACCCGAGGTAAGTGTTGACATTATGTCACCGATTTTTGACTTCCAATCAATTTCCGAAACCATAGCGAAAATGTCTTCGGGAATAATTCCGAGCCCTTCAACATAAGAAAGCACCGTTTCAATGGCTCCCGGAGCCTTCTCAATAAGAAGCTTCACGCAATCTATAAGCTGAGGTATAACCAGCGCAAGAACTAACGCTATAATACCGACCAGCGTAAGCAATGTAAGTGTAAGACAGATGGCACTTTTTCTTTTTACGATAAACTTGTTGGTGGCCTTTTTGAAAAGGTGCTTCTCATAAAAGCCCATCATTATGTTAAGAAGATATGCCACAAAGCAACCGATGATAAGCGGTACGGCTGCACCGAGAAGTGTTTTGAGTACGCCCGATACACCTGACCAGTAATGTATACCTAGGTAAACCAAAAAGGCACTGATTCCAACCCTTATACACGTTTTCCAACTTAACTTCATTTTTCACGTTCCTTTCACGGCGAAAAAGCCGAAGTATAATAACTGTATTATATTATACTCCTTTCTTTTTTTCAACTGTACGGTCATAAAAAATTATTTTTTGCAGCTCAAAACTTATCATTTACAACCGACTGTTATTGTGATAGAATTGTGCTTACAATCAAGTTTGATTATGAGGTGACTGAATATGAAAAACAGACCCGTAACTGCAATTATCGTCGGTGCAGGTCACAGAGCCTTTGTTTACAGCGAGCTTGCAAAAACAAACCCTGAGCTTCTGAAAATTGTAGGTGTGGCCGACCCCAATCCTGTACGCAGAAAAAAGGCAATGGAATACTTCGGCTTCGGTGAAAATATGTGCTTTGAGTCCGCACAGGAGCTTGCGGAAAAAGATAAGCTGGCAGATACGATTATAAACGGCACAATGGACGAGCAGCACATTGAGACTGCTGTACCCCTGCTCAAAAAGGGCTATGATATGCTGCTTGAAAAGCCTTTTGCAGTTAATGAGAAGGAAATGAGATACCTTGTTGACGTTGCAAGACAAAACAACTCAAGGGTTATGATATGCCACGTTCTGCGATACACCCCCTTCTATTATGGCATCAAGCAGCGCATAGTAAACGGTGAAATCGGTGATATAATCAACATTCAGACCACGGAACACGTATCATACCACCACCTTTCAACCTCATACGTCAGGGGCAAATGGGCAAACAGCGATAAATGCCACACTACAATGCTCCTTGCAAAGTGCTGTCACGATATGGATATTATGATGTGGATGATGAGTGAAACCAAGCCCTCACAGATAAGCTCCTTCGGCAGTAAATATCAGTTCAGACCCGAAAACGCCCCCAAGGGTGCAGGCACAATCTGTATGAAGGACTGTCCTCACGTTGACACCTGCGTTTATTCCACAAAAAGACTTTACATAGACCACCCTGACAGATGGAGCTTTTACGTATGGGATGCTCTTGAGCATATGGAAGATCCCACTATCGAAGATAAGATCGCTCTTATGAAATCAGATTCGCCCTATGCGAGATGCATCTATAAGTGTGACAATAATATTGTTGATCATCAGAGTGTGCTTGTAAACTTTGAAAACGGTGCAACGGGGACTCACAATATGGTGGGCGGAAGCGCTGAACCGAGAAGACAGATACATATTGTTGGCACAAAGGGCGAAATCTTCGGTAACTTTGAGGAATCAAAGTTCACGGTGCTTAAAATAAACCCGTCCCCCGATGCTCACCACGAGGAATGTGATGTTGAGGTTGTTGACCTTAATGTTTCAGGGGATATGGTCGGTGCCTACGGCGGACACGGCGGCGGTGACGAAAGACTTGCGGAGGATTTTGTCAAGTTCATCAGGGGTGAAGAGCCTTCCCTCGCCTGCACATCAATTTTCGATTCCGTTGCAGGACATCTGAGTGTTTATCTTGCAGATAAATCAAGAGAAAACGGCGGTATGCCGGAAAAAGTAGTGCTATAAAACGCATAAAAGGTGTATCGAACGATACACCTTTTCTTTTATATATGAGTTACTCAAACAATTCTTGAATTTTTCTCAAAGAATGTTTTATTGTTTTTTCCGTTTCTATGCGCTATTATAATTACAGACCGGTCAGCAAAACTAATAAGAGGTGATAATAACAATGACTATTTATTTAGGTGAAAACATAAAAAGGTTAAGACAGCAAAACGAGCTTACGCAGGAAACACTTGCTGAATTTTTAGGGGTAACTTTTCAGAGTGTCAGCAATTGGGAACGGGGTGAAAGTTATCCCGATATCACAATGTTGCCTGCAATCGCTCAGTTTTTCAAGGTTACAGTTGATGAACTGCTTGGTGTTAACAAAGCTGAAAATGAAGAAGAAATCGTCAGGGAGCTTGAAAAATACGATAACCTTACAGATAAAGATTTAAAATGGAAAATTATATGCCATTTAAAAAACAAATTTCCCAACGATTTCCGTATTCTTTTAAGATATATGACCTGCCTTGTTCATTACAAGGAAAACAAGCCTGATAATGTAGCAAAAATAGTTTCTATATATAAAAACATTCAGCATAATTGCAATAACGATAAAATCCGTATTTCAGCCAAAAGGCATATGGCAGAGCTTTACCGCGATCTTTCGGAGAAAGAAGGAAGCGGAATAACCTTTGAAGATTGTGAAAAAATCATAAAGGAAATGCCGAGAATGAGAGACGGACAGGAAATGTTCTGTTATTACTATCCCAAGGGCTATCCGAACCGCAATGAAATAGCAATGAACACCCTTGAAGAACAGTTTTTCCTCTTGAACACAGTTTTTTCTCACTACTTCTATTACAACGGATTTTTTTATGATAGTAACTTTTCTGACGAATGGATTCTTTCAGCTTATAAAGCCGAGCTTGATTTTCTGAATTTTATATACGATGACGGACACTATGGAAAAATGTGGCGCACCGTTATTTATAATTACGGTCATCTGGGGATAAGGTATTTCAAACTGGGCGATACGGAAAAAGCACTTGAAAGCTTCCGCAAAATGTGTGATCTGGCAATCAGATTTGACAATATGGACAGAATAACGGTTATGCATTCCGTAATGTTTGAGGGCAAGGAATTTGACAAACACACATTAGGCACTACCTATATTTCGAAAATGCAGGTAAAAGAGCTTCTTACAGAAAAATATCCCTTATCGGAAGAATTTAAATCATCTGTTGAATTTAAAGACATGCTTAAAATACTCGAATAATTCAGACAGTAAAAATACAGGTGTTTTTCACCTGTATTTTTTATTCTGTTGACGAATATTCTGACGAACATTTCGGGTGGTTGATAACCAAATTGGGTGAAAAATTAATATATCTTCTTCAGCAAACCCACTTCATTTTTTCATTTCCGTATACGGTAAGAATTCGAATCCGTATTTTTTATAGAGCTTTATGGCTCTCTCGTTTTCTTCCTCCACCTCCAAGCGGAAAATACAGTCTGTATACTTTTGAGTGATAAAATCCATAAATGTCCTTCCGACACCTGCACCACGGTATTCGTCTTTAATATATAAGTCTTCAATCCAGATACAAGGCCTTCCGAATTCTGTTGAAAAGCTCTTTGCAATCATAGCGTATCCTTGGATATGGTTTGAGCTTTCAATAATATACCCTTCTAAATAATTACTGTTATTGATACAGGCTTCTATATCACGCAGAAAAATCTCATCTGAGCCGTTGCTGAATACTGCAGGTGAGGAATAAAACTCCCGCATCATTTCAATGACGCTGTTTTTATCCTGCATTGTTATACTTCTGATTATAGTTTCCATATCTGTGTCTCTCCTTAGGGTGACGGGTAAGATTTTCCCGTTTGTCCGAGGGTAAGCCTCGTTTATTTGCAAAGCACAGGCATCTCCGTCATTCTGAGCCTTGCACAACCGTAGGGGCAAAGCTCTGTTTCCTGCACCTCGGTTACAGGCACTCTTGATTTCGGAGTTTTTCTTGCAATGCTTCTGTACGGGAATTTAAGCCCCCAGTTAATCTGCTGCATTTTTACTTTTACGGTTACGGGAGGTTCAGCCTGAGAGAAGGGTGTCTCACCTATTTCGTTATAGCTGATTTCAAAATCATCGTCTGCATAACCGTAGTTCCAGGGGGACTCAGGCACAAACTGATAATCACAATAGGGATACTTGCGTTCGACGCCCTTTTTAATATACTCCCTCATAATTTTATCATAAGCAACAGGTACCGAGAAAAGAAGCGAACCCATCTGTAAAGCATAAAGGTCATTCGGTCTCTTTTTAAGATACGGTACGGCTTCAAATTCCAATTCTATTTCCGTGCTGCCTGCTTTTATTGAAAGCCCGATATCCTTTGCTTCGGCATCTTTACCGTTGATTTTGAGTTTTTCGGCAAAGGACGGAATACGGATGATGAAATCAAAATCCTTGTCAGCCTCTATGCTGTAATGCATTTTATTCCTGAACGGATAATCTGTTTTGAGCTTTATTGTTATACCGTCGGTGCTTAACACAGAAGGCAGCATAACTGCATTTATGACCGTATTATCCTTGTGCATAAATGCTGAAAGTGCAAATTTAGGCCACCCCTGATTGAAGTTAGCAGTACAGCAGCCGAAATTAGGTTCAAGCCCGAAGGTATGTGCATAAGGGCCGTTTGTACTCCACGGAGCCATAATCATCGTTTTCTGACAGGCAATCTGATTTACCTGCTGAACATACTGGTGAGTCCACATATCCTCGCTGAGTGTGGCAGGGAGAGCATTGAAGCCAAGCACCTCAAGACGCTCAGCCCACTTGTTTTCACCTGTATGGGCAAACATTTCTTCATAGGAATACATCTGCTCAACCACTGCACAGCACTCGGTGCCTTTAGTGGGGTCAAGACCTGAAAGCACTTCATCACCTGTAAAGCCCTCAAAAGCAGTTCCGTTGTATTTTTCAAGAATTGTGCGGAGCTTTTCTGCCAGATCGGTATAGTCTTCACCAAGCAGATCATGAGAAACAGCTTCGCTTTTGAGCATCATACACAAATTGACTATATGCGTATTCTTTTTCCACACATGGCTGGGCTTCTTCCACTTTTCCGTTGCAGTATTATAATCAAAGCCCTGCTCTTTTATTATCCTTGCAAGGTCCTTAATCCAAGCCTCGTTATACTTTTCATATAAGAAATTAAGCGAAACAAAGGTTTCGAACCACCTGAATTTTCCCCAACCGAAAAGCTTGATTTCACCGCTTTTGAGCATTTCGTAATAGTTTTTCAGCACTCTGTAAATAACATCGGGTATGCGTTCGTCACCCGAACAATCGTAGTAAACCTTGAGGGTTTTACAAATAAGCTGAATTGCCCAAGTATCATATTTTTTTCTTTCTTCCTTTTTACAGGGACAAATCCAGCCGTCCTCTTCCTGAGCAGAAACAATTGCATCAATATATTTCTTTGCAGTTGAAATCAGCTCCTCATCCTCCAGAAGATAAGCAAGAGGAATAAAACCGTCAAGCCAATAGGGCACTCTTTCCCAGCCCTCACGGTCTCCGCCTATCCATGCGCTGTCACGGATATCAGGCCATATTTTATGAAGATTACCGCTGAGTCCCTCAGCCTGAATTTCAAGCTGACGGCGAAGCCAACCCTCGGGCTTTATTTCTTTTGATGTGTAAAAATTCCATTTATTCATTTTTTCACCTCAAGCAACAACTTCGTTTTCTGCAGCTATATCCTCTTTGATATCAAAACCTTTTTTGATAAGGAAATAAAGAGGCGGCAACGCAAATATACATACTATACCTGCCCAAAGGAACATATTTTTAGCAGGTACTATTACTTCGGCACCGACTTCATTTATGATAGTCTGTGCAGCCTTCTGACAAGCCATATCACCGATAACAGGCCCTATAACCATGGGAAGAAGAACGGTGAATATCATTCTTATACCTTGAAAAAGACCTGCTTTTCCCTCAGGAATGAAATCCTTTACTGCAGCACCGAAAAGAATATTTACAAGAGCATTGCCAAGAACAACGGGCAACAAGCTCAAGAGAATGATATAAATGCTTGTGCTTGTTGAAAGCAGGAAGAAGCCTAATGTCATCACCACAACACCTAATAAAAGGCAAATTCCTTTCTTCTCAACCGAAAGCTTTAGAAGCTTTACAATGCAGAAAAGAAGAATCGCTACAACAACCACAGCAGTTATGATAACAGAGGGCTTGAGAATGTTACTTACACCACCGTTATCGGGAATAACCACATACTGAACATATGTAAGGAGATACGGATAGAAAACCTGGAAGGCAATTATCGCAAAGCAGAATGATATAAGAGACAGATAAAGTCTTGCATTGGTTCTTATAACTGACGGTCTGAAGCCGTAAAGGAGGTCCGACCAATAATTTGAAGAGCTTTCAATCTGCGTAGTACGGGGAGGATCTTTTATAAGAAACAGACCGAGTATACCGCATAAGGTTACTATAAGTCCGAGACCTATAAAGAAAACCTTGTAAGTTATAGTACCTGCCTGAGCAAAGCTGCCCACACCTGTTACCGCAAGAGAAGAAACCGTACCGACAACAGATAACACGGTCTCGACAGCAGGGCGTTGCTTTGGTACGGTAACATCAGTCACCCACGCCTGAAAAGCAGCGTCATTACTGGTTGAGCCCATAAAGGTCATTACAATATCCATCAGAATAACAAACCATACCGTAGTGCCGAGAATTCTCGCTTCATCTGTAAGATTAAATAGGCTTGCTACATTTTCTTTTGTAATGAAGCCGAACATTCCGGTAACAATACCCCATAATATATAACCGACGGAAATAAACATTTTGCGGTTTTTCAGCTTATCGCTGAGCGCACCCATTATGAAGGTTGTCACAACAGCCGCAATAGCAGAAAGTGCTACCATACGAGCTACCGCCGTAGTTGCTTCCATAGAACCGAGGATAGCCGCCTGTGACACGTCTGCATATATTTCGTTGGTGATAAAGGTGTTGAAATACATATTTTCCGTATTCCACGCAATACCACCCATAAAACAGAACAGGGTAATTATAAACCAATTTTTCTTGCTTAATTTTTCTTTAATCATATCTTATTTCTCCCCCTCAGATATTTTAATTATAACACAAGTAATCTGAAATTACAATCAGGTGGGGGTGTCCCGACCATAATTATTCATTATTCATCAGCGAAGCGACTTCAATATTCATTATTCATTTGAAAATCCGTTCTGCACTAATGAATAAAGAATGATAAATATTGAAAAAATGAATAATACAAACAAAAATCCGCCCACTTACGTGAACAGATTTTCGTTTGGCAGTACTTCCCAAATCTGAACCACAGTTTGTTAATTTGCAAACTTTATGGTTTGAATCTAAAAGATATCTATTACTAAATTACAATCAATCATATTCGTATTGAATTTTCGGAGCAAATCGTGTATAATAAATAAAAATATATTCCTTATCTGCTACATACTTTTAAGCAGATAAGAGCAGGACGGTTATATGGAATTTCAAAGCTATTTCCCCATTTGGAATAAATTAAACTCTGTTCACCAAGGACATATACTCAGTTCACTGATCACCCGTACGGTAAAAAAAGGAACGGTGATACACAACGGCGGAGATGACTGCACAGGACTTTTGCTTATAAAGTCAGGTCAGCTTCGCGCATACATACTTTCTGATGAAGGACGGGAAATCACCATTTACCGTCTGTTTGATCGGGATATGTGTCTGTTTTCCGCATCCTGTATGATGCGCTCTATTCAGTTTGACATCACCATTGAGGCCGAAAAGGACACTGACCTTTGGATCATTCCGGTAGAGGTCTATCAGAATATTATGGCCGAGTCCGCACCCGTAGCGAACTACACAAATGAACTGATGGCCACCCGCTTTTCCGATGTGATGTGGCTTATTGAGCAAATTATGTGGAAAAGCCTTGACAAACGCGTTGGCGCCTTCCTTTTGGAAGAATCCGCTATTGAGGACAGCGACACGCTGAAAATAACACATGAGACCATTGCGAGTCACCTTGGCTCTCACCGCGAGGTCATCACCCGAATGCTGAAATACTTTCAGAATGAAGAAATGGTTAGACTCTCCCGTGGCACGATAGAGCTTACAAACAAAATCAAGTTAGAAGAACTAAGCGAAAAGTAAATGATGTCCGCCGATGCAAAACGCACGGCGGACATTTGCTTTTTAATCAGTTATCCATTCCGCAGGCAGTTGCACGCTCAATCAGCGCACGGTCATTCATCACCGCATCATAAAAACGGAAGCCTCCTGCAAAGTTATATGCCGTGTAGCCGTTGCCTTCCAAAATACGGCTTGCGATGTAACTTCGCAGACCGCTTTGGCAGATCACGTATACAGGCTTGTCTTTTTCTGCCTCATCAAGCCGTTCTCTCAGCTCGTCAACGGGGATGTTCTTGAATCCCTCAATGTGACCTTGACTATACTCACCAACAGTTCTTGTATCAAGCAGAGTTACACTTCCGTCACGGGGCAGTTTGTCTGCATCCTCAAGATGCCATTGCTTGAGCACGCCCTTTGCAATGTTATCAATCATAAATCCTGCCATATTCACGGGATCCTTGGCTGAGGAATAAGGCGGCGCATACGCAAGGTCAAGATCCTTCAGGTCGGTTGCCTTCAACCCTGCACGAATGGCAGTAGCAAGCACGTCAATACGCTTGTCCACGCCATCGTATCCGACGATCTGTGCGCCAAGCAAACGGTAGGTGCCTTTTTCAAAAATAACCTTCACGGTCATCACCTTACCGCCGGGATAGTAACCTGCATGACTCATGGGCGAAAGGATAACCGTATCCGCATTAAGTCCCGCCGTTTTTGCGGTTCGCTCATTGATGCCGGTGAGGGCCGCCGTCATATCAAAAACCTTGATAACCGAGCTGCCCTGAGAGCCTTTATATCGGCTGTCAAGACCGCAGATATTATCTGCGATAATGCGACCCTGTTTATTGGCAGGGCCTGCAAGGGAGATCAGTGCATCATCGCCCGTAACGAAGTTTTTCACCTGCACTGCATCGCCTGCGGCGTAAATATCGGGAACTGAGGTCTCCATACGGTCGTTGACGACAATCGCACCCTTGATGCCGAGTTCAAGGCCTGCTTCCTTAGCAAGAGCCGTATCGGGCGTTACACCGATGGCGAGCACTACCATATCAGCGTGAAGAGGCACATCATCCTTCAGCAGCACCTTAACGCCTCCGTCTTTTTCCTCAAAGCCTTCCACTGCTCGACCTAAAACAAGCTTTACGCCGTGCTTTCTCATCTCATTATGGATGAAAGCTGCCATATCCGAGTCAAAGGGACTCATCAGTTGCTTCGCGTATTCAACGACAGTAACATCCATTCCCAACTCACGCAGGTTTTCCGCAAGCTCAAGACCGATAAATCCGCCACCTGCCAGTACCGCTGATTTGGGATGATTTTCATTTACATAATTCTTGATCCGAAGCGTATCCTCCACGGTGCGAAGCGTAAATACCTTATCAAGCTCTGCACCGAAAAAACGGGGTTGTGTCGGCTTTGCACCGGGAGAAAGAATGAGCTTATCATAGCTTTCTTCAAATTCTTCACCCGTTTTCAAATTCTTAACCGATACCGTCTTTTTTTCGGGATGAATTTCCGTAACCTCGTGATGGACCCTCATATCCACACGAAAGCGAGAGTAAAAGCTTTCGGGAGACTGAAGTGTCAGTTCCTCAGCATCGGTGATCACATCCCCTATATAGTACGGCAGTCCGCAGTTGGCGTAGGAAATATATCCCGAGCGCTCAAACACTACGATCTGTGCCTTTTCATCAAGCCTTCGGATACGTGCGGCGGCAGTTGCTCCGCCTGCCACGCCGCCTACAATAACAACCTTCATAATTACCGTTCCACCTTTCCGTGATAAGAAGATATACCGCCTATGTTATTGACCTTGGTATATCCCATCTGTCCGAGTGCCGCCACAGCCTGACGGCTTCTGGCACCGGAATAGCAATAAACAAACAACTCTGTATCTTTATTTTCCACGACAGTCCTTACTTTGTCAAGAGTTTGCAGAGGAACATTCTTGCTTCCCGGGATATGCCCTTCGCTGTATTCCTGTGGGGTCCGCACATCAAGCAACACAGCCCCGGCAGTGTTTTTATAATCATTTACACCCTGATTTACATCGGGTTGTCTGAAAAAATCAAAGAATCCCATTTTTCCATCTCCTTACAGCATAGCGAGAATTTCATCCTTCGGTTTTGCTCCCATTGCCTGATTTACGATTTTGCCGTTTTCAATTACCACCAGCGTCGGAATACTCATAATGCCGAACTGGCTTGCCAGCTCCGCTTCTTTATCTACGTTGACCTTTCCGACCTTGATATCGGGGCGCTCATCGGCAATTTCCTCAACAATCGGTACTACCATTCGGCAGGGACCGCACCAAGGAGCCCAAAAGTCCAGAAGGACTTTCTTTTCGGAAATTAATACTTCACTTTGAAAATTGTTTTTATTGATGTTGATAGCAGACATATTCACGTCCTCCTTTTTTCTTTGTGGCCTCATTATATCACAGCTTTCGGCACCGTTCTGTGATGACATCACATTTCTTATTATTATAGAAAATGTTTAATAAGATCGAGCACGTGAT
>JAFSEP010000011.1 GCA_017435665.1 Clostridia bacterium
GAAGGACTCGAACCCTCGACACGCGGTTTTGGAGACCGCTGCTCTACCAACTGAGCTATACCCCTATATTAAATTAAATGGTGGACCATCAGGGACTCGAACCCCGGACCAACCGGTTATGAGCCGGTTGCTCTAACCAACTGAGCTAATGGTCCACGTTGGCTCTGAGCTAATCAGCTATAAGAGTATAACAAAATATATTGCGGTTGTCAAGGAAAAAATAAAATTAAATAAATTTTTTACCGCAGGGCATTTCGGCGCTCTGCGGTAAGGGTATTATTGCTGTTTTTTAATGGCTCAGAACACGGTTACATCGGGTTCAGGCATAATTATTGAAGCAACGATATATGTTGTTATTCCTGCAAAGCCTACGGTGAAAATAGTAAGCAGAGCCCAACCTAAGCGTATAATTACCGGGTCAATGTTCAGGCTCTTTGCAAGACCGCTGCAAACGCCGCTTATCTTTTTGTCCTGTCCCTTTGTTATTCTTTTTGACGTGTTTGTGTAAAGCTCCGAATAGTTCATCGGGGGATTTTCAATAACAAATGCCATAACGAAGTAAACAAGCATTGCCATACCCAGAGAGAAAAACGTCAGCGCAAATGCAACAAGTCTAACGACAGTAGGGTCGATGTTGAGGTAATCGGCAAGACCGCCGCACACACCGCAGATTTTCTTGTCCGGGCTTTTGTAAAGTTTTTTGTCACTCATTTTTATCTTCCTTTCAAAACAAAGTCGAAGGATTTTTCCTCCTCCGACTTCATTATACGATGTTTATATATTATTTGTCAATAACATTTCTTCTGTGAACAGCTGCATTATATGTGTTTTTCATAAGCATTGCAATAGTCATGGGACCGCAACCGCCGGGTACGGGGGTAATTGCTCCTGCCTTTTCCTTAACCCTCTCGAAATCAACATCTCCGCAGAGCTTGCCCTGGGCATTTCTGTTTATACCAACGTCGATGACGATTGCGCCCTCCTTTACCATATCTTCGGTAACGAAGCCTGCCTTGCCTACTGCTGCAACGAGTATATCTGCATTTGCACAGATTTCTTTGAGGTTTGCAGTTCTTGAGTGGCAGATTGTAACGGTGGCGTTACGGTGAAGCAGAAGCATTGACATAGGCTTGCCTACAATATTGCTTCTTCCGATAACAACTGCATTCTTCCCCTCAAGGCTTACACCCGTTGAATCAATAAGCTCCATAACTCCGGCAGGGGTACAGGGAAGCATATGGTAATTGCCTATCATAATTTTGCCTACGTTTGTGGGGTGGAATGCATCCACGTCCTTATCGTAGTCAATTGCGTTGAGGATAGTTTCTTCATCTATGTGCTTAGGAAGGGGAAGCTGACAGAGGATACCGTCAACGGTATCGTCGTTGTTGAGCTTTTCAATAAGCTCAAGCAGCTCCTGCTGAGTAGTGCTTTCGGGAAGCTCAAAGCCCAGAGATTTATAGCCGATATACTCGCAGGCTTTTTTCTTGTTGCTGACGTATACCTGTGAGGCAGGGTCTTCACCTACGATAATTACCGCAAGACAGGGGACAAAGCCCTGTTCCTGAGCTAATCTTTTTGTCTGTTCCTTTAATTCGTCCTTAACTTTAAGACTTACTGCTTTGCCGTCAATTATTTTCATTTTCTTTTACCTCTGCTTTCTCCTCTTTTTTGCGGTCATCTCTGACTATTTTTCCGTGGTGGATGACAACCTTTTCCTTTTTTGCTTTCTTCTGTTCTTCCTTTTTCATCTTCTTATAGTCAATGCCCGCTGCCTTAGCCGCTGCTTTTTCAGCCTTGATTTCCTTTATCATTTTTGCAGCGCCCTCGGGGAAATAGTCAACCCCCTCGATAGGCTTGGGATTCTTTGTGTATTTGATAAGAAGAACAGTCAGGACTGTGAAGCAGACCGCCACAAGACAGATTGATATAAGCTGAGAAACACGGAGATTGGTGTTGCCTATATAAAGGCTGTCTGTACGCATACCCTCAACAACGGCTCTTTCAAGTCCGTACCATAAGCCGTAGGTGAGGAAGAGCTGACCGCTGAACTTTCTGAATTTTTTCAGAATAATAAACAGCACGAAGAAGCCCGTCAGACACCAGATTGATTCATAGAGGAAGGTGGGGTGCACGTAAAGGTCGTTGTCTGCTATATGCTTTGCAATTTCAGCGGAGGTCATGCCGTCAAGACCGAAGGATGACGGATGGTTCTGTATGTATGCGACAACGGTGTCACTCATCATACCCCATGGCTTGTCCGTGAAGGTGCCGAATGCCTCCTGATTTGCAAAGTTGCCCCATCTGCCGATACCCTGACCTATGAGAAGGCTCATACCCGCCATATCCAGCAGGTTCCAGAAATTGATTTTTTCAACCTTGCAGGTTATGAATGCACCGATAAGACCTCCGATAATACCGCCGTATATGGCGAGACCGCCGTTCCATATCTGTATAATTTCACCCAAGTGCCTGCTGTAATAGTCCCATTCGAAGGCTACGTAATAAAGCCTTGCACCGATTATACCGCAAAATGTGCCGTAAATGAGAATATCCACCATTTTATCAAGGTTTATTCTCCATTTATAGGCAGTTCTGCCGCCGAAAAGTACTGCAAGTGTAAAGCCGAAGGCTATAATCGCACCATACCATTTTATTGATATGGTGTTACCGAAAAGCTGAAACTCCACAAGAGTTTTTGCTACGTCGAAGGTCCTTTCCAGACCTGCAAATTTTACTGCAACTGAATCCATAGCTGTAATACCGTCCTGTTTTTATTTTATAACCGATAAAATGCATTTGCTTTCATCAAATGAGCTTTTGATTACATCTTCAACGTCTTTTTTTGTGATGCTTCTGTATGCATCAAAAATATCAAAAAGGCCGTAACCGCTGAAATGCATATTTACCATTCCGTTTGCAAGAGCGTCCACGTCATTGAAGCACTTGACCTCGTTGCCGTATTTTTTTCTGCGGATAGCTTCAAATGCTTCGTTTTCAACGCCGTTTTCTTTAAGGAAGGCTATTCTTTCAAGGATGGCTGATTTTACTTCCTCGGGCTTTTCACTTTCACCGCCGAAGATTATCATATTGAAGCCTCTGCCCCAGAAATGCTCGGTACCGAAGGAGGAATTTATCAGTTCCTTTTCAAGAAGCTCTGCATAGAAATCGGTAGTCTTGGAGCAGATAAGGTCAAGAGCGATTGAAACTGCAATGCTGTATCTGAGATCTTTCGGGTCAAAGAGCTTTTCCTTGAAGCCTAAATTAAACTTAGGCACCTCTACGTGCATTTCTTTTTCCGTATAGGAGGTGACTATTCCGTCATCCTCTTGCGGAAGCGACTTCACTATTTCTACCCGTTCTTCCTTTTCAAGGAGCTCGTCGGCGATTTTCATAACCTGCTCAACGGTTACGTTACCTGCAACAGCAAGAACCATATTACTGTTGTTATAGAATGTGTTATAGCAGTCATAAAGAAGCTGAGCGTCAATTTGTGCGATAGACTCCACGGTACCGGCAATATCGATTCTGACGGGGTTTTCCTTATATGCTGCTCTGAGAAGGCTGAAAAGAACCTCCCAATCAGGATTATCCTGATACATCTTAATTTCCTGTCCGATGATGCCCTGCTCCTTTTCAACGGTTTGCTCGGTGAAATACGGATGCTTAACAAAATCTAGAAGAATTCTCAGTGATTCTTCAAAATTGTCTGAGCAGGAAAAGAGGTAGCAGGTTTTGTCAAATGAGGTGTATGCGTTTGCAGAGGCACCCGTTTTTGCGTATCTTTCGAAGGCATCAAGCTCCTCACTTTCAAACAGCTTGTGCTCAAGGAAGTGTGCTATGCCTTCGGGAACCTCAATTTCCTTACCGCCGTTTGTTGAAAAGCGAGTGTCGACCGAGCCGTAATCAGTTCCGAAAACCGCATAGGTGGTCTGGTAGCCCTCCTTGGGAAGCACATATACGGTGAGTCCTGAGGGGTGATTTATTTTGTGATAGGTTTCCTGAAGAAACTCGTTTGTTAAGGTCTGAATTTCCATTTTTATCCTCCTCAGTTTTCAAGAATATATATTGTATCAAGTGTTACGAATGAGGCAGCCGTCATAATTTCTTCCTTTGTGACTGCATTGATTTCTTCTTTAACCTGAGAGGGTGTTTTAACGGTGCTGGATGTCTGCTGGCTTGAATACCAACCGTCAATTCCCTCGGGAGAGTCAAACACACCGTCAAGACTGTCGCTGAGGCTGAGCTTTGCCGAACGGATCACCTCATCGTCAAAATTGCCCAGCACTATCTGTTCAAGCTCATTGCGTATTGCTTTGACAGTCTGGTCAATTCTGTCTTTTTCAACGCCACTCTGAACCAGAATTATGCCCTTATTTCTGTCAAGGAAGCAGGAGCAGTAATAGCAGAGACTGAGCTTTTCACGCACATTCATAAACAGCTTTGAATATGTTCCGCCTCCGAGAATATCTGTCATAAGCTTTACTGCAGGATAATTATCAAGGTCATATGTCATGCCTGCCCTGAAGCCCATAACCAGCTTGCACTGATTAAGCTCCTGAGCCTCTCTGACTGTCCTCTCTTCATAAGCCTCCGAGAGAAATTCCGTGTGCAGCTCGGCAACGTTGTTGCGTTCTGCAACGGCAAATCTTTCCTTTATAAGCTCTGTTATCTTTTCTTCATCAAAGTTACCCACAACATTTATTTGTATGGGTGCCTCAAGGAGCACCTGCATAAATGCCGAGAAAATGTCCTCGCCCGTCAGAGCTTCAACCTCCTCTACGGTGCCGTATTTCTTGACAGAGTAAACCTCATCTTTGCACATTTCTTCAATGAGTCTGTTGGCTGCATATGCGATTTTGTCATCGTTGAGACTGAGGATGCGCTGAACCATAAGTCTCTTTTCTCTTTTAACGTCTTCATCACGGAATTTCTTGCCGTCAAGATTCGGTTTAAAGAGCATATCAAGCATAAGCGAAAGAGAATCGTATATTATGCTCCCGTTTTCCAGCGCAAATTTATCGTCAATGCACTCAAGGGAGAGGCGGATAATCTGAGTTTCGCCACTTTTGATTACCGAGGGTGATATTGATGAGCCGTAGAGCATATTGAGCCTTGTGCCCATTTCCTTTATGGTCGGATAATCACGGTTCGTTCTTGCAAGAAGATATATAAGCAAAGCTCTTGCTGCGTTTTTTCCGTCATTAAGAGGCATGGCTATGCTGATGCTTGCCTGCGCAGTTTTAAACGACTTTGTCTGAAACAGCTTCAGGCTGACCCCTTTAGCTATTTTTATGCTTTTTATACTGTCTTTCATAAATCTCAACCTTATTTCAAAGAATTTTCAAAAATTATACCACACTTTTATCTTAATGACAACAAAAAACCGAAAGTTAAACTCTTATTAACACCATATCACAAAAAATGAAATAATAGTGTCATATTTTGATGATAACATCATACAGGGATACATTATATATGTATTTTGCCCAAAAAACAGTGTTTTTTCACTTGTGCAAAATGCTCAAAAAGTATTTCGGAAATGCTGATAAACAAGGTTTTCTTCAAAGAGATAAGAGACCTTTGTATATTTTTCACAATGGTTTTTATACAGATATCTGTATTTCAGTTTGTCTTTTTAAGGCTGATTGTCGGGTATTTAAGGTAGCTTTTGGAAAAAATAAATAAAAAAATTGCCTCTTTATATTGCAAAATGACTAATTATTGTGTAAAATGAACACAGGACTTATTCGTTAAAATGTCTAAAACGATGAAATTTATTATTTTGCAGGGGGATTATCCTTATGTCAAACAGACTTTTCCAAAGCGTTATTCATCAGATGAGAGATGCAATCAACAGAACAATAGGCGTTATTGATGAAACGGGCACAATCGTTGCCTGCAGTGAGCTGACCATAATCGGTGAGCATATAGTTCCCGATGCTTCTGAGATTTTCTCCACCTTCGGTAAGAAGATAGTTTCAGGAAAAACCTTCCTTACCTTCGGAAACAATCTTCAGTCAGACTGTGCCGTATTTATTGACGGTGACGATGAGGAGGCAGGCAGATATGCAAGCATCATTGCCGTTTCTTTATCTAACATCAAGCAGTACCATGATGAGAAATATGACAGAGGTAATTTTATAAAGAACGTTATTCTTGACAATATTCTTCAGGGAGATATTTATCTCAAGAGCCGTGAGCTTTCCTTCAATAATGAAGCACGCCGCTGTGTTCTTCTTGTAAGAGTGCCGGAAAAGAACGATTCATCTATCTTTGATGCAATAGCAGCTCTTTTCCCCGACAGAAGCAAGGATTTCGTTATAAACATCAGCAAGACAGACATAGTTCTTGTTAAGGAGCTTCGTCCTCAGACGGAAATCAAGGATCTTGAAAAGCTTGCCCGTTCAATCGCCGATACGCTCACGAAGGAGCTTTATATCAGCTCACTTATCGGTATCGGTTCAATCGTATCGGGAATCAAGGATCTTGCCCGTTCCTTCAAGGAGGCTCAGATTTCTCTTGAGGTAGGTAAGGTTTTTGATACGGAAAAGACTATAATGAAGTATGAGAGCCTGGGTATTGCCCGACTTATTTATCAGCTTCCCACAACACTCTGCGAAATGTTCCTTCAGGAGATTTTCAAGAGAGGCTCAATAGACAGTCTTGATCACGAAACTCTTTTCACAATCCAGAAGTTCTTTGAAAATAATCTTAACGTTTCCGAAACGTCAAGAAAGCTTTTTGTTCACAGAAATACACTTGTATACAGATTGGAAAAAATCAAGAAGCTCACAGGCCTCGATCTTCGTGAGTTTGACGATGCTATTGAATTTAAAGTGGCTCTTATGGTTAAGAAATACCTTGACGCAAACCCCATCAAATACTGATAGCATCCTGCAGTATTATTAAGGGAGATTAAAATGATTGAATTTCAGAATGTCAGTATGACATACAAAACCAACAGTACCGTTGCCCTTGACGACGTTACGGTCACCATAAACGACGGTGAGTTTGTCTTTGTTGTAGGTGCTTCGGGTGCAGGTAAAAGCTCGTTTTTATCTGTAATAATGGGCCTTGAAAAGATTGACTCGGGCGTTGTTCACGTTGGTCCTTACAGTCTCAGGGGTATAAAAAAGAGAGAATTGCCCTACCTCAGACGTATGCTTGGAATTGTGTTCCAGGACTTCCGTCTCATCCCCAAAATGTCGGTTTACGATAACGTTGCCTTTGCCCTTCGTGTTATCGGTATGGGTGAAAGGAAAATCACAAGGCGTGTTCAGTATGTTCTCAAGCTGGTTGATCTTACTGATAAGGCAGACTGCCTTCCCAATCAGCTTTCTCAGGGTGAAAGACAGCGTGTGGCAATAGCCAGAGCCCTTGTCAACAACCCCAGCGTTATTATCGCCGATGAGCCTACGGGTAACCTTGACCCTGCACTTTCAAATGACATTATGCGTCTTTTCGATAAAATCAATTCCCTCGGTGCAACCGTTATTGTTGTTACCCACGACCTTGATCTTGTAAAGCGCTTTTCACACAGAATAGTCACTCTTGAAAACGGAAGGATTGTTTCCGATATCCCCAAGGGCGGCAGAGTCTCTGCAAAGCAGATGATCGAAGAAGAGGACGCCATTATTCCAAAGGGAGGTGTTCTTCATGGCTAAGCAGATAAACGACAGAAAAGCAGCAATAAAGGAAAGCAAGAAGAAAAGCGGCGGTCTTAATGTGACCTATCTTACAAAAATGGGCTTTCATAATCTTGTTTCTCACAAGAATATGACGTTTTCGTCCGTGAGCGTTCTGACAGCCTGCCTTGTTCTTATCGGTGTATCGCTTATGATCGTTTTCAACATACGGTCAATGGTGGGACATATCGAGGAGCAGAATGTGGTTGTGGCTTTCCTTCAGGAAAACCTTGACGAAGCTGCCACCGTGAAGGCGGGAGAAGACCTCAGGAGCATACTCAATGTTTCAAAGGTTGAGTTTGTGTCAAAGGAGGATGCCTTCAACGATCAGCTGGAATCCTTCGGCGTGGAGGCTCAGGCGTTTAAAGATCTGCTTGAAAACCCCTTACCGGATTGCTATCACGTTACTGTAAAGAATCTTGATACTTTTGATGTGACCCTTGCAAGCATAAAGGGCGTGACAAACATCGCCTCCGTCCGTGAAAGTCAGGAGCTTGTGGGACAGATTTCGGCTTTGCAGAAGTCGGTTTCATCAATTTGTGCCGTTATGGTTATCATACTGTTTATTGTATCGGTATTTATTATCACAAACACAATAAGAATAACAATGGTTTACAGAAGCATCGACATTCAGGTTATGAAGTCTGTTGGTGCTACAAATACATTTGTAAGATGGCCCTTTATGGTAGAAGGCGTTGCAATCGGCATTATCTCTGCTCTGGTTGCGTTGCTGATTACCTATCTTATAGAGATTCTTGAGGGCGATGCATTCAGCTCGTTCATTACCTTATTCGGCGGAAAAACCGTTTCTATCTTCGAAAACTGGCCTGCACTTGTGGGCGGATATGTACTTATGGGCTTGCTCATAGGTGTTTTCGGAAGCATTGTGACAATGGCAAAGTATCTCAGAAAAGAGGGAAGTGAAGCTAATGAAATGTAAGAAATCTAAAGCGGTATTTTCCTTTGGTTTGGCTTTGGTTTTACTTTTCACAAGTCTTTGCTTTTCGCCTCTTGAGGTAAGTGCAGACTCAACTCTTGATCAGCTCAGACAGGAGCAGGCCGAGCTTGCCCAGAAAATTCAGGCAAACAAGAATGCTCTTGCTCAGCTTGAAAGCGATAAGAACAACCAGGAAGCATATCTTTCAAAGGTAAACGACAACATTACCTATACAAGAAATCAGCTTAGCAACCTGAATAACCAGATAGAAATTATAAACGGTCAGGTTGCCGCTGTTGAAAATACCATAGCCACTCTCCAAAAGGAAATCGGAGAAATTGAAAAAGAAATTAAAAGCACAAAAACAGATATAAAGGAAGCGGAGAACAGCGTTAAGATAACCTACGCCAATCTCTCTCAGAGACTTGAAAGCTCATACCTGACAGGTAATGAATCCACCCTTAAAATTCTTCTCGGCTCAGACAGCATTGCCACCTTCCTGACACGTCTTGAGTTTATGAAGCGTGTCAGCGAAAACGATGCAAACCTTATCAATTCCTTCAAGGCTGAAATTGAAGTTCTCAAGGTAACAAGAAAATCCCTGAAGGAAAGAACGGACAGACTTGAAGAAAAGCAGGAAACCATAAAGAAGGAAAATCAGTATCTTTATGAAAAGCAGGATGAGCTGAAAAATACCAAGAAGGAGCTTGATGCAACTGCTTCTCAGCTTGAAAATCAGTATTCGGAGATTGAAAGCTATATCGCCAAGCTGGATCAGAACAGTACAGCCTATAAAAACCTCATTGCAAAGCAGGAGCAGGAGGAGGCTGCCGCTGAAGCACAGATTCAGGCAATTATCGCCGCAAATGCAAGCACATCAACAAACGGTGACTCAAGCATTGTTGCGGAAAAGGGGTATATCTGTCCCATAAAGTATCCAAACAGATATATCAGCAGCTATTTCGGCTGGAGAAATCTCTGGGGCAAGAAGAATTATCACGGCGGCGTTGATATTGCCGGCGGCGGTATTTACGGTCAGCCCATTTATGCCGCACGAAGCGGTAAGGTTATCAGAACGGATAACTATGAAACCACCACCTACGGTAAGTATTTTATCATTGACCACGGTGACGGTTATATCACTCTTTATGCACATTGCTCAAAGCTTGCGGTTGTTGAAGGACAGTATGTAAAGCAGGGACAAATCGTGGCATATGTTGGCAGTACAGGTAATTCATCAGGCCCTCACCTGCACTTTGAAGTAAGAAAGGACAATGTAAGACAGAATCCGCTGAATTACATCAAAGTATAACATTATATGATAAGGCATTACGCACAGTAATGCCTTGTCACATATATCAATTAATACGGGGAAGGATTTTAAAATGAGCAGAAAGATATCACTTGGAGCCGCTATCGGACTTATAGCTATCGCTATTGCCGTAACGGTATCCGTAACGCTTACCGTTTCGAGTGAGATGTATAACTCGCTGTTGAGTTATCTGCCCGAAAAAATACAGACCTATTCACAGCTTGAAGAAATCAGTAATATCGTCAAGGCAAACTATTACGGAAGCATAGACGAGGCAAATCTTGAATCGGCAATCGGTAACGGATATATAAACGGACTTAACGATAAGTATTCCGTCTTTATGACCGCAGATGAATATGCTGAATATGATTCTGAAATTCAGGGCAAGATGAAGGGTATAGGCATCAAGTATTCAAAGAGTGGAAATAAGATTAAGATTGACAGGGTTTATGAAGGCTCACCTGCTCAGGTCAGCGGTCTTTCAAAGGGCGATTTCATTGTTGCCTTTGACGGCGAGGCCATAACTAAGGATAACTATAACGAAATGGTTTCCAAGCTGGAGGGTGACAAGCTCTCAACGGTTAACCTGACATACAGAAGCGGTGATACGGAAAAAACCGTAAGTGTTGCAAAGGGCTATGAGGCTCGCAGCGTGACCACGCACTCTGACGGAGTAATCGGCTATATAAGCATAAGCGATTTTTATTCAACAACCCCCAGTCAGGTCAAAGAGGCTGTGGATAAGTTTGTATCTCAGGGGGCAACAGGTCTTATTCTTGATCTGAGAAACAATTCAAGCACCAACTTTGATGCGGCAATAAAGGTGCTGGATATATTTGTGCCCGTTGCAGAGGGTACAGACGCTGTGGTAACGGTTATTGACTCTGACGGGAATACAATTTCAAGCTACGCTTCAAATGCTGATGCAGTAAATCTTCCTGTTATGGTTCTTGTCAACGAAAACACTCTTGGGGGGGCAGAGCTCATTGCCTGTGACCTGAGAAACTTCGGTAAGGCAGAAATTATAGGAACAAAAACTGCCGGTGCAGGTGTTATGCAGGAAATCTTCAAGCTGTCTGACGGCAGCGCCATACGTCTTTCTGTTGGTGAGATAATTCCTTACAGAGGCGAAAGCTATAACGGAGTGGGTGTTGCTCCCAACTATGAGGTGGAACAGCAAAACGCAACAGATGACATTCTTTCGGATAACGTTTATCAGTATGCGGTTTCGGTACTTAACAAATCAACTGAGGAGGGTTAAATTATGACGGATACAAAGATCATTGCGCACAGAGGAGCTAACTTCTTTGCTCCCCAGAACACCATCCCTGCTTTCGAGAAGGCGGTGGAGCTCAGCGCCGACGGCTTTGAAACGGATATACATCTGACAAAGGACGGAATTCCCGTTTTGTGTCACAATTACACAATAGACGCCACTTCTGATGCAAAGGGTAACATTTCGGACTATACATATGAAGAATTGCTGAAGTTTGATTTCGGCGGCTATTTTTCATCTGCATATGCCGGAACAAAAATCCCCACGGTTGACGAATTCTTAGAGCTTTTCAAAAAAGCTGACCTTGATATTCTCAATATTGAAATTAAAAGCCCCAAGGATCCTAAGGAGTTTAATATCGTAGAAGCAACAATCGATTTAGCTAAGGAGCACGGTCTTTTTGATAAGCTTCTTATTTCAAGCTTTAACTCCGAGCTTCTTGTCAGAGCAAAGGATTATGATGCCGAATGTAAAACAGGCTTTCTTTACGCTCCCACAAAAAAATGGTCAATTCCCGCCATCTTGGATCCCATCGGATTTGCTCAGAGCATAAAAGCAGACGCACTTCATCCCTATGAGCTCTTCGTTACAAGAGAATATGTTGAACGTGCCCACGCAAACGGTATTATGGTAAACCCCTGGACAATAGACAAGGTGAAAACAATTGATAAATTCCTTGATTACGGTGTTGACGGAATTATCACAAACCATCCCGATCTTGTGAGGCACCTTATGGAAGTCAGAAAATCACGTTTGGGATAATAAGCAGATAGTCGGATATTGTTTTAAGCAATGTCCGGCTGTTTTAGTTTTCAAACAAAAATGTGCTTTAAAGTTGACTAATCAAATAAAAAATGCTATAATGTCGGTGAAAAAACAGGACTTTCGAAAATATGATGCAGTCAGGGGTAAAAAGGTATTTTTTTAGGTGAAAATATTGTTGATTTTTAATAACCGTAATCTTGTATTCATATTTAGTTAATAAACAACGAAAAAAACTGTGTTAAAATCGACATTGATGGTAATGTGTTAAAACATTGCGGATATTGATTAAGGGAGTTGGAAAAGTTATGAGAATAAGAAAGCAGGAGCTTGGCGACAAAAACATTTGCGGCGTAAGAGTCAGCCAAAGAAGAAAAGAAATCAATATGAAACAGGTTGAGCTTCTCAGAAGACTTCAGGAAAAAGGAATTGAATTCAACGCATCAGGTCTTTCAAAGCTTGAAGGACAGATAAGAACAGTTAATGACTATGAGCTTGTTGCACTGTCAGATATACTCGGCGTCAGTGTGTATTGGCTTTTAGGAATGGAAGAAAAATAAGAAACGGAAAAAGAATGAGTATCACCGTCCTCTGAGGGCGGTGATTTTTTATGGTTTTGCTTTAAGATTATTTTAAGAGAATTTCACCTGTTTTACACATAAATTAGGTACAATTAAAAAAACGTAAAATGGAGCAAATGGAATGAATACTATTCTTGTGGTGGATGATGACAAAAGAATAAATGAATTATTATGTGAAATTTTCACAATGGAAGGATATAATGTTGTATCCTGTTTGGACGGAGAACAAGCAATAAAAGAAATTTCTGAAAATCCCGGGATAGATTTAATGATTTTGGATATTATGATGCCCATTTTTGACGGTTGGGAAGTTCTGGATTATGTTAAAGCACATTTTGATATTAAAGTTCTCATACTAAGTGCTCTGGTTGATGAGCAAAGCGAAGTCAGAGGAATAAGAGACGGTGCGGATGATTATGTTTTTAAACCGTTTAAAAGGGCTGTTTTGCTTGAAAGAGTCAGGAGACTCATAACGGAAAAGCATAATGAAAATTCTTGTGATTTGATTTGCGATGGCCTTGTTCTTTCTCAAAGTAAGTGTAAGGTTTTCATTGATTCCGAGGAAATAAAAATAACAATAAAGGAATACCAACTGCTTTTATTACTTATGAAAAATGCTCCTACGGTTTTGAGCAGAGATAACATACTTTCACGTATTTGGGGACTTGAGTACGACGGTAACGACAGAACCATAGATACCCATATAAAAATGCTCAGACATTCTTTGGGGGGATACGGAGTGTATATAAGAACAGTCAGAGGAACGGGATATAGCTTTGATTCAGAGGTTGATAAGAGATGAGAAAGAGCTTCAGAATAAAGTTGGTGACAATTTTTCTTATAGAAGTAGTGCTTTGCATGGTGACAATAACTATCGCCAGCAGATTTATGATAAAGCCTCTTTTTATATATAATTCGAAAGCCAATATGGAGAACTATTCAGAAAGTATAGAAACTGCTTTTGATAACAATCCGACAGGTCTTTCGGAAGTGCTGAACTCCATAAACATATCCCACAGTATAAATGCTATGGTTGTTGATGTTGATAAGAATATGGTGTATTCCTCATCAGGGATACAGTTGCTAACGGAAGAAAAGGAATACAAAAATTACATAAGATGGATAGATAAATATAAATCGCAAGAGAACGAAAAGGGAGAAACATATTTTAAAAAAATACGTAATGACGGCGACAGTATAAAGAGACTTGTATGTGTGAAAGAGTTCAAAGAAAATGTATATATTGTTATGACCAGAGCAATTAAGGGAATTGAACAGGATGCAGGTATCGTCTCTGTGTTTATACTGGTGGTTGGTATAACGGTTGCTATAATCGGTGCAATAACCTGGGGTATCGCAACAAAGCCCTTTACAAGTCAGATAAAGAAAATGAGTCTGATTACCGAAAAAATGGCTCAGCTTAATTTTGACGAAAAGATTGACTACTCGAGTGCTGATGAGTTGGGTCTTCTGGCGAAGTCTATTGACAGTATGTCTGATGAACTTAAAGACAGCATAAACAAGCTTCAAACGGATGTAGAAAGAAGAAAGCGTCTGATAAGAGATATATCCCATGAGATAAAGACGCCTATTACAACGATAAGAGGATACACAGAAAACGTGCAGCTCATTTGTGACGATAATGAAAAAATCGGCAAGTATTGTTCTATCATGATAGACGAGTGCGATGTAATTGATAATCTCGTCAAGGAAATGTTGGAAATGTCGAGGATAGAAAGCGATGATTATGAATGCGAATTTTCGGATTCATCAGCAGAAGAAATGGCACAGGTTTTTATTCACAGAATAAAGGCGGAATATCCTTTTGATGATATTTCAGTAAACTTTGAGCCTTGTCCGTTGACGATAAACAGGACTCTTGTTGAACGTGGGGTTATGAATTATGTTAAAAACGCTATTAAATATCGCACACCCGATACACCAATAACGGTTATGGGAAAGAGAAGAGATAATTGGTATGTTTTCTGTGTCATAAACAAAGGGAATCCCATAAGTGACAGTGAAAAGAAATTGTTGTGGGATGCCTTTTATAAAAATGATAAATCACGAACAAGGGATGGCGGACACGGCGTTGGGTTAGCAATAGTCAAACGAATTGCTGAAATACACGGAGGCAAAGTTGGTGTGGAAAGTCAAAACGGTGAAAATTCTTTTATGCTTATTGTGCCGTGTTGAACTTTTTGTTAAAAGATTATAACCGACAAAATTTCCCATACAGATTTCACAAAGGATTTGTAAACTTGTATTACATAATTTTCCTTTCGGAGGTATGTAATGTTAAGTGATTTAGAAAAAGCACGGTATGCAAGGCATTTCCTTTTGCCGGGTTGGGACGAAGAATGTCAGAAAAAATTGAAAAACACCACAGTTTTCGTCGCAGGTGCCGGAGGTACAGGCTCTCCGACAATAACGATGTTAGCTTTGCTTGGAGTCGGGAAAATAAGGATTTGCGATTTTGATGTTTTTGAGGAGAGCAACAAAAACAGGCAATTTCTTCATAGTATCAGCGATGAGCGATTGGGAATGAACAAGGCGATGTCTGCGGCAAAAACGGTTTATAGTATTAACCCAAATGTAAGAGTAGAATACTTCACGGATAAGTTTACAGAAGATAACATTGATGATATTGTCGGTGATGCTGATTATATTTTTGATTGTGTGGATAAATTTAAATATAAGTTTATTCTGGCTGATTGTGCCGTCAGAAAGAGAATTCCTATGTTTTTCTACGGAATAATGGGTTACGATTTTTTCGGATATATATTCTATCCTCCTAAAACCGCCTGCTTTAATTGCTTATTCGATAAAGAAAAAATCCAAAAAATTGAAAAGCTGCACAGCAGAAGCAGTGAGGTTGCAGCGATGTCACCTGCTTTGTTTTCAGCCTCCGGAGTGATGATGCTTCAGGCAGTAAAGATGATGCTTGGATATGATGAACCGGCGTATAATAAATTCTATTTCGGTTTTGGTAAGCAAAGCAATGTGTTACACGAAAGAAGTGTGAGAGGGTTCAAGTTTTGGAACACAAAATATTTCGATGAAAAATGTGCAGTACAAGGATTTAATTGGAAAACAAAAGATAGTACAGACCTTTTTGAGGTTTTAAACATTACCGGAAACCCTGAGTGTCCCTATTGCGGTAATATGACTAACCGGTAAAAATGCTTGAGCTTGGCATAGAGCCGAGAATTCAGCCCATAAGAGGCGGAAAAGACGGTTTTATTGCTTATCAGACTTGCTTGTAAATAAAGGTATATATAATAGTATAGAAAAAGGACGGCTTTTTTATGAAACGCCGCCCTTTTTGCTTTTTAATGCCGTTATGAGTATCTGAATGCCAACTTTTATTATAAGAAGGCTTATGGCAACACTTGCCATAGGGTCAAGGAACGGATAACCCAGACGGGCACCGAGTATCCCTGCAAAGCTGCCGAGACAGGACAGAGCATCACTCTGATGATGCCAGGCATTTGCTCTTATGAGTTCATTTTTGCTCTTGTTTGCCACTCTTATATTATAAATGAAAAGGGCCTCCTTCACAGCAAGAGAAAATATCGCCACGCATAAAGCGGATACTTCGGGGATCGACGGTGCTTCCGTTGAATTGAAAATTATCCTGATGCCGTCAGTACCTATTCCCAGCCCGGTAATGATAAGAATAGCTGAAAGCATAAGTAAGGACAGCAGCTCTATTTTTTCGGCATTGCGTCTGATGGCTTTGTTGCCTGAGCGTCCGGCGTTTATTCCCAGAAGCACTATTATACAGCTCAGGGCATCTGCACAGGAATGAATCGCATCTGATACAAGCGCATGTGATGATGAAGCCAGACCGACGAAAAATTTGAGCAGAGCGAGAGAGCAATCACACAGCAAAGACACGCCGGAAGCAAGGTTACAGTTATATTTCATATTATCACCCGTTCATCCTATGCCGCAGGGTAAATAAGTGTGAAAAATACAGGATCAGTCAGGTGCAGTTATTCAGAAAAAACTGTATATTTTCCCTCTTTTTGCTAATAATAAAATAAAGAAAATAATTCAGTGATTTGTATACACAAATCGAAATGTGTATACAAAAATCCCTCAAAATCCAAAAAACCGATTTTTTCAAGTTTTGTACAAAAAAATCAGCTAATTTAATTTAGCGTTTTAATACGCTGACACGAAAAGGGGCAATATTTAGTGCTTATTGCAAAATAAAATCAACCGTTTTCGTCGTTTTGCACAAAAACTACCCGTCAAAATATTTGACAAGTTGGAGGAAAAATACTATAATGCCAAATGTCGCTGCGAGAATTACAGTCAGCCGTGTATTGCACAGTGTGCAAAATCTTTGAAAAAGTAAGTTTCTGACATAGCATCAGACAGACTTTTTCCCATGGTTGATTTTAAAAGGAGCAATTCGATGATTAACAAAATGAAAGGCGTTAAGGAAAGAAGCGGCCATCAGCTTTTGCAGATGGTAATTGCAATTTTCGTTATTATCGCCTGCACGGCCACAACAGTTGCGGCAGGTGCAAAGGTATACACAACTCACGTCTTCGCTGACAACGAGCTTATCAAGGTTGTGTCCTTCTCAACAGAGGTAGAGGATATTCTTAACAAGGCAAACGTTGTTATCGGCGAAAATGATCTTGTGGATATGACCTATTATGCTCCCGAGGGAGAGAACAGTCTTATTTACGTATACCGTGCATGTGAAGTGACAATAGTTGACGGCAAGCAAAAATATTTCGTCAATACAGCCGGATCGGTTGAGAGCGCACTTGAGATTGCGGGCATAAAGCTCGACACAGGTGACACCGTAAACTTTGAAATGGACAAATATGTATATGACGGAATGGTTATCAAGGTAACAAGAGCCTTCGGTGTTACAATAATCGCCGACGGAAAGGCAAAGAGCTATAACGTTACAAAGGGAACGGTAGCTCAGGCTCTTGAAAATGCCGGTGTGAAGCTCGGTGAAAACGATAAAATCAATGTCAAGCTTAACAAGAAGGTTAAGGAAGGCATGAAGATTATTATCGAAAGAGTGACCTATGATACGCATACAGAAACCGAGACATTGGCATACACAACAAAGACAGTGGAAGATCCTTCTATGTATAAGGACCAGACAAAGGTTCTTGAGGAGGGTAAGAACGGAACGAAAACCGTAACCTATGAGGATACCTATATCGACGGTGAGCTGGTTGAATCAAAGGTTTTGAAAACAAAGGTTAAAAAGGAAGCTACTCAGAGAGTAGTAGCAAAGGGTACAAAGTCAAGACCTGTGGTTAAAGTCAGCGGCAAAAAGACTATGTCGGAGTTCACTCCGCCGTCAGATCTTAAACTTGATGAAAACGGCAGACCGACCAAGTACAAAAAGCTTATTACAGGTAAGGCTACCGCATACTGCTCGGGAACAACCTGTTCAACAGGTGTTAAGGTAAAGCAGGGCTATGTTGCAGTCAATCCCAGACAGATTCCCTACGGCACAAAGATGTATATTGTTTCATCAGACGGCAAGTGGGTTTACGGCTATTCAATAGCAGCAGATACAGGCGGATTTGTAACAAACGGCAGCGGTACAACAGTTGACCTTTATATGTATTCTTATTCCGATTGTATTAACTTCGGAAGAAGAAATGTTGAAATTTATATTCTCGACTGATGAAAAGGGAATTGATGAGTATTGTCCTCAGCAATTCCCTTTACTTTTTTGTTTTCTTATGTTATAATTCACAGGTTGCGACTCGTGACATAGAATCGGATTTTTTTCAGGAGACGGAAATGAGAAGATTTATCGGTGATAAAGCGTTTTACAAAATGGTATGCACAATGGCGCTGCCCTTGATATTTCAGAACTTCATAACAAACTTCGTCAGCTTCCTTGATAACATAATGGTCGGTCAGGTAGGTACGGAGCAGATGTCGGGTGTTGCCATTATAGGCAATATGATATTTGTTTTCTATCTGGCGCTTTTCGGCGGATATGCAGGTGCGGGAATATTTGCGGCACAGTATTACGGTAAGGGTGACCACAGAAGCGTCGGCGATGCTATGAGATATAAGCTTTATCTGGGAATTTTTCTTACGGCTGCTGCAATTCTTCTGTTTTTATTCTTCGATGAGCCCCTTATCAGAATGTTCCTCAGTAACAGCAACGATGATGTGGGTGACGTGGAAGCAACGCTGATGTATGCAAGGCAGTATCTTAAAATAATGCTGGTGGGAATGCTTCCTTATGCCATATCTCAGGTCTATGCCACAACGATTCGTGAAACAGGAGATACGGTGCTTCCCATGACGGCAGGTATAGTTGCCGTGCTGACAAATCTTGTGTTCAATTATATTCTCATCTTCGGTCATTTCGGTGCTCCTGCAATGGGTGTTGAGGGTGCCGCAACAGCAACTGTTATTTCACGTTTTGTTGAGATGGGAATACTGATTATTGCTACTCACGCAAGGGCGGATAAGCACGAGTTCATAAAGGGCTTCTATAAAAAGCTCACAATTCCCAAGGAGCTTGTCAAAAAGGTTACAATAAAGGGAACTCCCTTACTGTTCAATGAAGCAATGTGGTCCCTTGCCGTGACTGCTCTGAACCAAAGCTACTCAACGAGAGGACTTGAGGTTGTTGCTGCTTTGAATATTTCCGTAACCGTAACAAATCTGTTCAACATTGTATTTATGGCAATCGGTTCGGCAATTTCTATTATAGTCGGGCCCTTGCTTGGTGCAGGAAAAATAGAGGAAGCAAAGGATACCGACAGAAAGATGATAGCCCTGTGTGTGGCAAGCTGTTTTGTTATGGGCTTGGTGTTTGTAATTGCCGCCCCGTATATTCCTCTTATGTATAAAACGGAGGAAGGAGTGCGCAAGCTTGCTACACTGCTGATGATAGTTTCGGCTACTGCAATGCCGTTGCACGCCTTCAATCACGCCTGCTACTTTACATTAAGAACGGGCGGAAGAACTGTTGTAACCACTCTTTTTGACAGCGTATGCAGCTGGGTTGTGTTCATACCTCTTGCATATTTCCTCACACGCTACACTCAGCTGAATATAGTCACTGTTTACGCCATAGTGCTGTATGCTGAAATTGTGAAATCCATAATAGGATTTATAATGGTCGGGAACGGAAGCTGGGCAAAAAATATGGTTGGAAGGGAGACAGTCAATAATGGATAATATAACAATAATAGGAAGCGATGAGAGCTGTGTGATCTCAGGCGAGGGCTTCAGCTATAAATTTGAAAACGGTCATCCCACAGAAATAATAATTGACGGAAAGGTACAGGATGCAGTTTCTGTTCCGGAAATAAACGGGAAACCGGCAAAAGCAAAAACAAAACTGGTCCATAAGTATTGGGACAGTGCAATGGTCATAACCGAATACAGAAGAGGACTGAAGAAAATGCAGGTGAAATACACCGTTCTTTCTTCAGGAGAAATGAAAACCGAAAACGTATTTTAATTTGAAAGGAACGCTTTTTAATGATAAGCACAAACAATGTTACTCTGCAATATGGTGGAAGAGAGCTATTCAAAAATGTAAGCATAAACTTTACTCACGGAAACTGCTACGGTCTTATCGGCGCAAACGGTGCGGGAAAGTCCACCTTCCTGAAGATACTTTCAGGCGAAATTGAGCCGAACAAGGGTCACGTGAGCATCACTCCCGGTGAGAGAATGTCTGTTCTCAAACAGAACCACTTTGAATATGATGAATATGACGTTATCCGTACAGTTCTTATGGGTAACCCCAGACTTATTGAAATAATGGATGCCAAGGAGGAGCTTTACTCAAAGGAGGAGTTCACCGATGAGGACGGCATCAGAATAAGCGAACTCGAGGAAGAATTTGCCGAAATGGACGGTTGGAGTGCAGAAAGCGATGCCGAAATTCTTCTCAATGCGCTCGGCGTGACAAACGAGTTCCATTATTTGCAGATGAAGGAGCTTTCGGGCGAAATGAAGGTCAAGGTGCTTCTTGCTCAGGCTCTTTTCGGAAATCCCGACATTCTTCTTCTTGACGAGCCTACAAACCATCTTGACGTTGCGGCTATTGACTGGCTTGAAAACTTCCTTCTGAACTTTGAAAACACGGTTATAGTTGTCAGCCACGACAGACACTTCCTCAATAAGGTCTGCACCCATATTGCAGACGTTGATTTCGGTAAGATTTCAATGTATGTGGGTAACTATGACTTCTGGTATGAATACACCCAGATGGCTCAGAGACAGATGCGTGAGCAGAATAAGAAGACCGAAGCAAAGATGAAGGAGCTGCAGGAGTTTATTGCAAGATTCAGTGCTAACGCATCAAAGTCAAAGCAGGCTACAAGCCGAAAGAAGCTTCTTGATAACCTTGTGCTTGAGGATATGCCTGTTTCATCAAGACGCTTCCCGTTTATTGAATTCAAGCCCGACAGAGAAATCGGCAACGACCTTCTCACCGTTACGGGAATTTCAAAAACCGTGGGTGACAGAAAGGTGCTTGACAATGTCAGCTTTACCATAAGGCCTAACGAAAAGGTTGCCTTTGTAGGCACGGACGCTGTTGCAAAGACTGAGTTCTTCAAGATAATTATGGGTGAGGAGGAGCCCGATGAGGGTACCTTCAAGTGGGGTGTAACAACCTCACAGGCATACTTCCCCAGCGATAACTCGGCCTTCTTTGATGATTGCGAGGACTCTCTTATTGATTGGGTAAGGAACTATTCCGACCTTCAGTTTGAAACCGACGTAAGAGGCTGGCTTGGCAGACTGATGTTTTCGGGAGAGGAAGCAACAAAGAAGGCAAAGGTGCTTTCAGGCGGTGAAAAGGTGCGCTGTATGCTTATCAAGATGATGCTCAGCGGTGCTAACGTTCTTGTTCTTGACGAGCCCACCAACCACCTTGACCTTGAGTCAATCACGTCTCTCAATAACGCTCTTATCAAATTCCCCGGTGCTATCTTCTTCTCATCTCACGACCACCAGTTTGTTCAGACTGTTGCAACAAGAATTATTGAGTTCAGAGAAGACGGTATTTACGACAGAGTTGAGACATATGATGAATATCTTGAAAAGAATGCACTTAATACAGAAAATAATAAGTAAAAACACTTGATATTTCAGAAAAAGTGTGATATAATTCCAAAGTAAGATTTAAGGATTAGGGAGTGGGCAAAAGCCCGCTCCCGTTTCATTGAACGGAACTTTTTATGTAAGGAGTGGATTTGATGGCGAAGAAAGGCGGAAACACAGTTCAGTTTGTGTGGGAGCTGGTTGAACCTTACGCAAAGGAGCTGGGCTTGGAAATCTGGGACGTTCGCTTTGTTAAAGAGGGAGCTTCCTGGTACCTGAGAATTTTCATTGACAAAGAGGGCGGTGTAGGTATTGACGACTGCGTTGATTTCTCACATGCGATTGATAAGCCCCTTGACGATGCAGATCCCATTGAACAGAGCTATTGTCTTGAAGTAAGCTCTCCCGGACTTGAGAGAGACCTTGTAAGACCTGAGCATTTTGAAAAGTGTCTTGGTCAGAGCATAATGGTAAGACTCATAAGACCTGTTGAAAATCAGAGAGATTTCGTCGGAACGCTTGAAAGCTTTGATGACGGGAACATTACTCTGAGACTTGATGACGGTTCAGGCTTCACCTTTACAAAGAAGGAAGCCTCATGGATAAAACTTAACGACTACGCCGAATAAAGGCGATTATTTGAAAGGAATGATAATCAAAAATGAGACGAGCAAAAAACACAGTACCCGAAAATCCGTATCTTAACAAAGATTTCTTTGAGGCAGTAAAGATGCTTGAGGAAACAAAGGGTATTTCCTCTGAATATCTTTTCGAGAAGATCAATGCTGCTATAATTTCAGCAACAAGAAATACCTATCAGAACAGAGATATCGTTGTCTGCGAAATCAAGCCTGAGGAACAGACAATGCGTGTTTACGTAAGAAAGAACGTTGTTGAGGAAATTGAGGACGAAATTACCGATCTTACTCTTGAAGAAGCAAGAGCATATGATGAAAATGCAGTAGTCGGCGGAACGGTTGAAATTCCCCTCGAAACAAAGAACTTCGGCAGAATAGTTGCTCAGACAGCAAAGTCGGTTATCCGTCAGGGTATCAGAGAAGCTGAAAGAGAGCTTATGAATAAGGAATTTGCTTCAAGAAAGCATGAGCTCGTAACAGCAAAGGTTATCTCAGTTTATCTTGATACAGGCGATGCAAGAATTGAAATCGGCAGAGCTGAAGCAACTCTTCCCAAGAGCGAACAGCTTCCCAATGATGATCTCAAAGCAGACCAGCTTATCAAGGTTTACGTTGCAAGTGTCGGTGATGAAACAAATCCCGCTTATGCAAGTGTAACAAGAAGACATCCCGGTCTTGTTAAGAGACTCTTTGAAACAGAGGTTCCCGAAATCTATGACGGCATCGTTGAGATTGTATCTGTTTCAAGAGAAGCAGGCTCAAGAACAAAGATTGCTGTAAAGTCAAATGATGAAAACGTTGATCCCGTAGGTGCTTGTATCGGCCCCAAGGGCAGCCGTGTTTCAAATGTTGTTGATTCACTCTGCGGTGAAAAGATTGACGTTGTAAAGTATTCCGATGATCCTGCTGAATATATCGCAGGTGCACTTGCTCCCGCAAGCGTTATCAGCGTAACCGTTGCAGAGGACGGTGCAAGAGCCTGTATGGCAGTTGTTCCCGATAATCAGCTTTCACTCGCAATCGGTAACAAGGGTCAGAACGTAAGACTTGCAGCCAAGCTTACGGGCTGGAAGATTGATATCAAGTCAGAATCACAGGTTTAATAAAATCGAGCTATAAGCAAAGGGGTGAACACTGTGAGACAGAAAAAAATACCTCAGAGAAAATGTATGGGCTGCAACGAGATGTTTCCCAAGAAGGAGCTTATCCGTGTGGTCAAATGCAAAACAGATGAGGATGAGGGAGCATACGAAATCTCTCTTGACCTGACGGGAAAGAAGTCGGGCAGAGGGGCATATGTCTGCAAAAACTTGCAGTGCTTGCAGAAGGCACGCAAGGCAAAAAGATTTGAGCGTGCTCTTGAATGCACCATCCCCGAGGATGTGTATGACCGTATGGAACAGGAGCTGAGTGAGAATGAATGATAAATTTCTCAGCTTGCTGGGAATGGCGAGACGGGCAGGAAAGCTCAGTCTCGGTCACGATGCGGCAAAGGGTGCTGTCCGTTACGGAAAGGCGCAGCTTGTTATTATTTCTTCGGACGCTTCTCAGAGACTAAGGGAAGAGTTTGCAGGAATAGCATCGTCGGACGAAAGAAATACGGAAATTTTATTGACAGACTATACTATGTATGCAATAGGTACGGCAATCGGCTCTAAGGCAGGGGTACTGACCGTTGACGATAAGGGCTTCGCCGAAAGACTTTCATATTTGTATAAAGAACAACATAAGGAGGACTGACTATGCCGAGAGATAAATATAAGATTCACGAATTAGCAAAGGATTTTAACATAAACAGCAAGGAAGTTATTGAGATACTCACCTCAAACGGCTTCGAAGAAAAGAAGTCAATGAAGACTCTTGAAAATAAGGAGCTTGACGTTATTTTTGAGGTGCTTACAAAGAAGCACGAGGTAAGCTCCTTTGATGAGTATTTTGCTGCAGGTGCAAGCAAGAAGCCCGAAAAGGAGGCTGCTCCCAAGGCTGAGGAAAAGAAGCCCGAAAAGGAACCGTCAAAGAAAGCTGAAAAGAAGCCCGAGCCTAATCAGGAGAAGGCTGAAAAGAAGCCTGCCGCAAAGAAGGAAGCTCCCAAGGCTGAGGAAAAGAAGACAGAAAAGAAGCCCGAGCAGAAGGACCACAAGATTCAGGCAAGAACAAAGGGTGAGGCAAGACGTGTTGACACAAGAGCAAGTAACGTCAACCTCGATAAGTATAACGAAAAGTATGACGAAATGGCATCTTCAAGCACAAGGGGCAGAGATATGGGTCCCAATAAGCAGAAGCTCAAGCAGAAGAGCCAGCAGTATAATAAGAAGAAGGGCAAGAAGGAAACAGAGGCAGAAAGACTCAAGAGAATTGCTGAGGAAAGAGCAAAGAGACCCCAGATTGTGGTTAAGGTTCCCGATGAAATCACAGTCGGTGAGCTTGCTGCTCAGCTCAAGATGACAGCTGCCGAAGTTATCAAGAAGCTTTTCAGTTTCGGTGTTATGGCAACCGTTAACGAGGTTATCGACTTCGATACAGCCGAAATCGTTGCAACAGAGCTTGGTGCAAAGGTTGAAAAGGAAGTTATTGTAACAATCGAAGACAGAATTATTGACGACAGTGAGGATAAGGAAGAGGATCTTCTTCCCAGAGATCCCGTTGTTGTTGTTATGGGTCACGTTGACCACGGTAAGACATCAATCCTTGATGCTATCCGTAATACAGACGTTACCGCTTCCGAGGCAGGCGGTATCACTCAGCACATCGGTGCTTACAGAGTAAACCTTAACGGTCAGAAGATCACCTTCCTTGACACTCCGGGTCACGCAGCGTTCACTGCAATGAGAGCAAGAGGCGCTATGGCAACGGATATTGCTGTTCTTGTTGTTGCAGCAGACGACGGTATTATGCCTCAGACAATCGAAGCTATCAACCACGCAAGAGCTGCAGAGGTTCAGATTATTGTTGCTATCAACAAGATGGATAAGCCGGGCGCAAATCCCGACAGAATTATGCAGCAGCTTACAGAGCATGAGCTTGTTCCCGAGGAATGGGGCGGCGACACAATCTGTGTTCCCGTTTCCGCAAAGACACGTATGGGTATTGACTCACTTCTTGAATCAATTCTCCTTGTTGCCGAGGTTGCAGAGCTCAAGGCTAATCCCAACAGACCCGGTAAGGGCGTTGTTATTGAAGCAAGACTTGACAGAACAAGAGGCCCCATTGCTACGCTCCTTGTTCAGAACGGTACTCTTACTTCAAGCGATATCATCGTTGCAGGTACATCCGTAGGCCGTGTTCGTGTTATGACAAATGACAGAGGTCAGAAGGTAAGTGAAGCAGGTCCCTCAGTTCCTGTTGAGATTATGGGTCTTGACGAGACACCCAATGCAGGTGATGAGTTCAATGTTGTTAACGACGAAAGACTTGCCCGTGAGCTTGTTGAGCAGAGAAAGCATCAGGCAAAGCAGGAGCAGTTCAATTCATATCAGAAGGTTACTCTTGAAAATCTCTTCTCTTCAATGCAGCAGGGTGAGATGAAGGAGCTGAAGATCGTTGTTAAGGCTGACGTTCAGGGCTCGGTTGAAGCTGTTAAGCAGAACCTTGAAAAGCTCACAAATGAAGAAGTAAGAGTTAAGGTAATTCACGGCGGTGTTGGTGCAATCAACGAATCAGACGTTATGCTTGCAGGTGCATCAAATGCTATTATTGTCGGCTTCAATGTTCGTCCCGACCCCGTTGCTCAGGCAAACGCAGAGCGTGACGGAATTGATATGAGAATGTATAGAATTATCTATGACTGTATTGAAGAAATCGAAGCTGCTATGAAGGGTATGCTTGCACCCAAGTTCAGAGAAATCAGTCTGGGCAGAATTGAGGTACGTAACGTTCTTAACCTTTCATCGGCAGGTAAGATTGCAGGTAGCTACGTTCTTGAAGGTAAGGTTACAAGAAATGCACTTATCAGAGTTGTACGTGACGGCATTGTTATCACAGAGGATGAAATCTCATCACTCCGCCGTTTCAAGGATGACGTTAAGGAAGTTGCAACAGGCTATGAATGCGGTATCGGTCTTACAAAGTTCAACGATATCAAGGAAGGCGATATCTTCGAAGCCTTTATGATGGAAGAATACAGAGACTAATTATAAATTTTGCGTGAGGTAAAATCATGGCAGGATACAGATCAGACCGTGTATCAGAGGATATACGCAGAGAAATAATTGCTGTTATCCGTGAGCTAAAGGATCCCAGAGTAAAGGATAAGATGCTCACTGTGGTAAGAGTAGAAGTCAGCAGTGACGTATCTTATGCGAAAGTATACGTCAGCGCACTTGAAGGAATTGAAACGGCAAAAAAGGCTGTTGAAGGGCTCACAAGCGCAACGGGACTTATCCGCAGAGAAATCGGCTCTAAGCTGAGACTTCGCAAGACTCCCGAAATCAAATTCATTGCCGATGACTCAGTTGAGAAAGGTATCAATCTTTTCAGACAGCTTGAGGCATCAAAGGGTGACAGCAATGAATAATTTTAGTCGGGCAGTCAGCGAGCTGAATGAACAGAATGAAGTTATAATACTTACCCACGCCAATCCTGACGGAGACACCCTGGGCTGCGGTTATGCGCTTATGGGTGCTCTCAGAGAGCAGGGTAAGAGGGTTATGCTTCTTAACAAGGACAGGATACCCGACAAGTTCGGCTATATGGTTCTTGATAATGACGAGGTTGACAGAAAAACGGCTTATGTGGTAGCCGTTGACGTTGCCGATAAAAAGCTTTTCGGTGAAGGGCTGAAGGATGAATTCGGTGACAGAACCAATCTCTGCATTGATCACCACACAAGCAATAAGTTCTACGCAGATTTAACCGTTCTTGACGGTGAAAGCGCAGCAGCAAGTGAAATTCTTTATGAGTTCATCAGGGCTATGGGTGCAGAAATAACACCCCATATCGCTGCCTGTCTTTATACGGGAATTTCAACGGATACGGGATGCTTCAAGTATTCAAATGCAACTGCAAAAACCCACCGTATAGCAGCAGAGCTTATTGAAACGGGGATAGACCACAGTAAAATTAATGAGATTATGTTTGACACTAAGAGTATGAACAATCTTATGCTTGAAAAGATGTGTCTTGAAACCCTTGAAATTTATGCTGACGGTAAGATTGCTTCTGTCTGTGTCACTCAGGAAATGCTGAGAGTGTGCGGAACGGACAAGTCTGCCATTGATGCAATAAAGCCTATTACCCGTCAGATTGAAGGCGTTGAAATCGGTCTCACCTTCAAGGAGGACGAGGCAGGTGCAATCGGAGTTTCCGTCCGTACGGGCGAAAACTATAATGCATCGGAAATCTGTGCGCTTTTCGGCGGAGGAGGACACGCCCGTGCCGCAGGTTGCCAGATTAAAACAGACCTTAGCCGAGCAAAGGCAAAGGTAATTGAAGCAATCAAAGAAATTTTATAAAAAATAATGCAACAGAAAGAGGGAGGAAGAATGACGGGATTTATTTGTCTTGATAAGCCTATTGACATTACCTCCTTTTCTGCTGTCGGCATCGTAAAAAGAGCAGTCGGAGAGAAAAAGGCAGGTCATACGGGAACCCTTGACCCTCTGGCAACGGGAGTTTTGCCTGTTGCGCTGGGAGGTGCAACCCGTTTTATCGAGCTGTTCAACACTCACGATAAAGCATACGAAGCAACAATTCAGCTTGGAATGACAACAGATACCCTCGATATTACAGGCGAGGTTATGTCGAAAACCGAAAGTCACGTTACGAAGGAAAGACTTCTTGAGGTGCTTGAGGGCTTCAGGGGAAACATCAGGCAGGTTCCGCCTATGTATTCGGCGCTGAAAAAGGACGGAGTCCGTCTTTATGAGCTTGCCCGAAGGGGCGAGGAAATCGAAAGAGAAGAACGTGATATTACAATTTACAGCCTTACTCTTGACGATTTCGATGAAGAGAATCAGAGCTTTAAAATCTCGGTTGAGTGTTCCGCAGGAACCTATATCCGTTCTCTTTCTGATGACATCGGAAGAGTTATGGGCTGCGGAGCCACGCTGACTGTGCTCAGACGCACCAAGGCTCTCGGCTTTACCGTAGCAGATTGTGTTACGGAGGATGAGCTGAAAAAGCTTGCCGATGAGGGCAGGGTCGGGGAAATCCTTATAAGCGTTGAAAAAGCTATGAAATATGACACTGTTACGGTGACGGATAATCAGGCAAAGAGATTCCGTAACGGCGGTTATCTTGAAGCTGTCAGGATAAAAACAAAGCTGAAGCCCGGAAGCTATTATAAGGTATGCTCTCATTCGGGAGAGTTTGCAGGGATAGGCGAGGTCAGTTCCGACGGCGACAGACTTAATGTTAAAAGAGTGTATATGGGAGATTTGAACAATGGTTGAAAATGACGGCTGCGTTGTTGCACTTGGCAATTTTGACGGATTGCACAAGGGACACAGAAGGGTTATAAGTGCTGCTGTTGATAGGGCGGCGCAGGCAGGGCTCAGAGCTGTTGTTCTTCTTTTTGACAGTCATCCGTGTTGTTCTCTGGGACATAAGGCACCTGCCAGACTTATGAGTCAGGCTGAGCAGGAAAGAATCATATGTCAGATGGGTGCAGAGTGTATCCGTATAGAGTTTTCCCGTATTATGAATATGGAATGTGAGGACTTTGTCAGAAATGTTCTTATGGCTGAGCTTAACGCAAAGACGGTTTGCTGCGGCTTTAACTATCATTTCGGCAAGGGCGGAAGAGGAAACGTTGACATCCTTTCGGATATTGCCGAAGCAGCAGGTCTGGAGCTTTGCGTTGCAGATGCTTTTTGCTATAAGGGAGAACCCGTGTCCTCGAGCAGAATAAGAAAATGCATCTCCGAGGGCAATGTGCAGGATGCAAATGCTATGCTCGGAGCGAATTTCAGCTATGAGCTTGAGGTTGTGGGCGGAGACAGATTGGGAAGAAATCTGGGTGCCCCTACCATTAACCAGTATTTTGAGAAAGACTTTATCGTACCTCTCAAGGGAGTATACTCATCAAAAACATATATTGACGGCAAATATTATAGTTCGATTACAAACATCGGTATCAGACCGACGCTTGATAAAAGCGAACTCAGAAGTGAAACATATATAATCGGTTTTTCCGGTGACCTTTACGGAAGAAAAATCAGAGTTGAGCTTCTCGGATATATAAGAGGAGAAAAAAAGTTTTCCTCTTTGGATGAGCTGAAGCAGCAGATACAGGCCGATTGCGCAGTTGCTGAGAGCAGCTTTTCTCAGCAATAACTGCAGAGCAGCAAATTAAGAAAAATATCCGGATTCATATAAAAATGTGGGTGACACTTAGCAAAAACTGCGAAGTGTCACCCTTTTTTATTTGCTGTTATATGATTTTAATCTCTGTAAAGCTTGAGAATTTCCGTAATGGGACCTTCAAAGTCCTTATCAACCTTAGGAAGCTCCTTTCCGTCTCTGAGGAAGCCGGTGAATACCATTCCCTTATAGTCAGTTGACATCTGGAATTTGGAGATTGTTCTTGTAAGGTCTGTCTTTTTATCGATATTCTTGAGATATGCACAGTTGTCAAGAGTGATTTCGATTGTTGCAGCAGCCCTTGCATTGACTGTAACCTGAAGTGTTTTACCGCATTTGCTTACGGTGCCCTTGACTTCTCTGCCGTTTACCTTAATTGAAACGTCAGCATCCGTGATATCCTTGAACTTGACAACGAAGCTTCTTCTTTCGGGAACAACCGTTTCAACACCTTCAGCCTTTGTAATTCTGAAGGAGACCCTGTTACCTTCTTCGCAAACGGTGAAAGAAGTCTTGAGGTATTCGCCGTCACGGTATGAGAGGGTTTCACCGTCATCTTCGTAGAGAGTAAAGGTGTTATTTCCTCTGTAAACCAGAAGCTCAAGTGTTTCGGGATTTGAACAATCATTGACTGTGTCGTTTTCGCTCATGGGAATGATTGCACCCTCTTTTGCGAGAACGGGGATATATTCAATATCACGGTACATTTTCACAAACTGATTGCCCTTATAAATTCTGCCTGTGAAAATATCGGTATATCTTCCCTCGGGAATCCATACGTTTACACCTGCAAGGTTAGTTTTTTCCGAGGTATGCTCAGTAATGGGAGCAACAATAAGCTCTGTGCCGAAGAAGAATTCGTTTCTGCAGTTATATGCGTTCTCATCCTCGGGATAAGCGTAGTACATAGGCTCACAGATAGCTCTGCACTGAGTGTGTGTACGGTAGTTCATTGTATAGATATAGGGAAGGAGCTTGTGTCTGAGACGAAGAGCGTCCTTTGCAATTCTCTCAACGGGGCCGCTGTAATTCCAAGGTTCTTTACCTGCGAAATCATTATTTGTTGAGTGAAGTCTCATAATGGGGCTGAAAATACCGAGCTGAACCCAACGGAGATAAAGCTCATCATCCTTGGCACCCATACAGTGACCGCCTATATCGTGGCTCCACCAGGGATAAGCAACGTTTGAAGCTGTGGCTGTGAAGCCGGGCTGGAAATCAAGACTCTTCCAGGTCTGAGTGGTGTCACCGCTGAAGCCTAAAGGATAACGCTGACTGCCTGCACCGCAGAAACGGGAGAGAATGAGAGGTCTGTGATTTTCCTTGGCATTGTCAAGGAAGTGATAGTGATTGAGCGCCCAGAGGGGATCAAGACCGGGTGTGTTTGTTCTTGTGCCCTGCTGCCAGTCAATCCACCAGAAGTCAACGCCCATTTTTTCGAAGGGATGATGAAGTATATCAAAGTAGTTTTCTGTGAACTTCTTGTCTGTTATATCAAACTTTACGGGCTCCTTCTTTGAGGGATCCTGACCCATAGCCTTGCACATATCCTCATACTGATTCTCAAACCAGCGAACACCCATTGAGGGATGAATGTTGAAGGTTACGTGATACTTATCGTCCTTGAGCTTTTTGAGGAAGCCTTCGGGGTCGGGGAAAAGGTCGGTGTTGAAGCTGTATCCTGTCCAGCCGGTAGACCATACGTCATAAACGAACTCCATAAAGTTCTTATGCATACTCATCTTGTGGCTGTCCTTGCCGAACTTGCTTCTGATGTCAACCCAATGCCAGTCCATATCTACCGATGCAACGGTAATGGGCACCTGTTCTTCCTTGAATTTATCCATAAGTGTGAGATATTCTTCCTGAGTGTATGCCTTGTATCTTGACCACCAGTTAGAAAGAGCATATCTCGGAATAAGGGGCACCTTGCCTGTCAGCTTGTAAAGGTCGGTTGTGGCACCGATATAGTTGTTGCCGTAAGCAAAGTAGTAAATGTCCTTTTCCTTGTTTTCTCTGGGAAGGATTGAACCGTCCTGCTTTATAACAAGAGTTTCGCTGTCATCAAGCAGAGCAACGCCGTTTCTTGAGCATACACCGTCACCGAGGGTGATTATACCGGCAGTTATATCAAGTGTACGACAAGTGCCTTTAAGATTGCCGGAAGTATAGTCCTTTACCTCTCTTCCGTCACGGAGCTTGATGCGGATCATTTTCTGTGACTTGAGTGAATAAAGGAAATTTGCTTTTGTGGTTTTGATTTCAACGGTATCATCGGAATCAACAATTTCAAATGCAGGTTCATCAAAATCACGGAACCATACGCTCTGTGTGGGCTCGTCACAGAACTTACCCTTTGACTGATGTTCAACTCTCAGAAGGCAGGGGGTAATTATTGTGAATCTTGTGTTTTTGCGCACAATTGTGTGACTTTCACGCCCGAGGGGTGAGCAGTCAATTTTGAATCGTTTTGCGAAGCTATCCATATCTGTCTCCTTAAAATTTATTATTACTTTTCAATTATATAGCGTAGGTCGGTTAAAGTCAACCGAGGTGAAAAGCGATTTCCATTATTTTTTCTTAAAGCATTGCAATTAAACACAAAAAGCATTACAATATCAATGTGAGAATATTTTAAAAAGGAGAAAGCATTATGAGTGAAACACCAAGAACCTACGTTCCCTATTGGGATTGGAAGGAAAAATCAAAGCAGACAGAATACACGGAAGCTACACCCTTACTCGCTTCTGACGGAACACTTCTTGCAAAGGGCTGGGCAAGACACAATGTCTTCGATTATAACAGAGACTATGTTAAAAAGGGCAGCCCCATGAGCAAAAAGGAATGGGACTTCTATCAGGTTGCAGACGGTAAGTATATGGTACAGCTCAGCTTTGCAAATATCGGCATCGGCGGATATGTTGCGGCAAAGCTTATTGACCTTGAAAACAGTAAGATTATTGCAGATGCAACTCAGCTTTTCCTGGGCGGTAAGAAGCATGTTCCGCCTCCAAAGGGCGACGTGCCTAACCGTTATAAGGATAAGATAGGCGCAGCAGAGTTTGATTTTGACACAAAGGAAAATTCAAGAACTCTGTGGTTCAAGTCAAAGCTCAAGGGTAAGGAAGTTGAATGTAAGTTCGATATGGATATTATGCCCGGTCTTGAAAACATTACAACTGTTCTGCCTTTTGACGGCGACAACACCAAGTATTTTATGACAACAAAGCAGAACTGTATGCCTTGTGAGGGTACCTTCAGATACGGTGACGATGTTTACACCTTCTCAAAGGATACCGCTTTCTGTGCACTTGACTGGGGCAGAGTAAACACTCCTCACAAGATGGTATGGTATTGGGGTAACGGCTCTGCATACATAACCGATGAAAAGGGTGAAAAGCATCTCTTCGGTTTTGAAATCACATGGGCAATCGGTAACGAAAGCAATGCAACGGAGACCTGTCTGTTCTATGACGGAAAGGCTCATAAGTTCGGCGCAGTTGACGTTGAGGTTTTCCCAAAGCCCGATAAGTATATGAAGCCTTGGAAATTCGTTTCTGAGGACGGACGCTTCAATATGACAATGAAGCCCACCTTTGACCACCATTCTGACCTTAATCTCGGTTTTGCAAGAATGCATACACACCAGGTTCACGGCTTGTGGAGCGGCGATGTTACTCTTGATGACGGAACAAAGCTTGAAATCAAGGATATATACGCCTTCTGCGAATATGTTGAAAACAAGTGGTAAAAACTGAAAATAAAATGACCCTCCGTGCATCCTGAAATGTACGGAGGGTTATCTTTATTCGGTTATATCTGTTTCTGATGACGGAAGGGGATGAATTTCCGTAAGAAGCTTATAGATTTTCGATGTCTTATCAGAGTAAGACTCGGCGGTCAGGCTGTCTGCCCTCTCATCAATCTTCTTATTGAGCTGACTGAGCTTCAGGTCAGCAAGTATATCGTTTTTGTAAGTGAAGAAGTAGTCATATTCCTCACCTGTGATATCCACACGGTAGAACAGATAAATCGTATTATCAAATTCTATTACGGTTGCTTTTTCATAATCCAGCTTACTTACCTTGCTGAAAAAGTCACTGCCGTACTGAGTATCGCTCTTTGTGAAAACATAGGTTTCAAGGGATTCTGTGCCGATAAGGTCTTTGTCGGAGTTGTATGAAGTATAAAGGGTGTTTATGTCTGTTCCGTTGTTAGCCCTCTTTCTGAGGTTTTCGAAAGTGCTTCGGGTGTTTTTCATCTCGATATCGTCAAGAGGCACGGTGTTTCCGAGAGTATCGGTGGTAGTAAGGGGGGCAGCTATGATTTTCACGCCGATATACTTTTCCGTGAAAGCCTTTTTGAGCTTCTTTGTCGAAACAGGTTCAATCTTACTGTTTTCACCGTAATAATAATCAAGCAGAGCCATTTTATAAGCTTCGTTTGTAATTGTCTTATAAAGATCCTGTTTGGTTATACCTGCTTTTTCATAATGTGATGAAAAAAGATCCCATCTGTTATCCGTTTCGGTTGCCACATCTGTTTTTTCGCCGTAAGAAAGGGATATTCCCAGCTCTGAGACCATTGTGTTTATGGCAACATACTTCTTTATAAGTTGTTTTGCAGTTGAATGAGCGTCCTCCTCAAAGGTTTCAGGGGCGAGGCCGAAGCTGTCAGGGTTTGCAAGAATGTTACCGAGATAGAATGTGTAAATACCGTTTGTGATTTTGGTTCCTTCAACGCTCATAGCGTAGTTTTTATTGCTTCCGCAGCCGCAGAATGTGAGCAGAATGCAGACCGCACAAAGAAACACAGCAAGAATTTTCTTTTTCATATATTATTCTCCGTTCGGATTATCTTATTTTACCCTAGTATTATACTACATCTTTTTTCAAAAGTCTACACCGTATAAAATATTGACTTTTCATTATGCCTTTGATATATTATATTCTTGTTAAAAGGATATCGAAAAAACGAGAGAGTGATTTTATGAAAAACAATGTTATAAAAAGTAACGTTTCTCTTTTACTTGCGGCAGCCATATGGGGACTTGCGTTTGTAGCCCAGAGTGAAGGAATGGATTATATAGGACCCTTTACCTTCGGTGCGGCGAGGTGCTTTCTGGGGGTGCTGTTTCTTATTCCTGTGTGGCTTATTATAAGCCGTAAAACTTACAAGGATGTGCCGAGGGCTGAGGTCAGAAAAACAATCGGAAAAACCTTTAAGGTCGGCTGTCTCTGCGGTGCGGTGCTTTTTGTTGCAATTTCCGCCCAACAGATAGGACTTGTTTATACAACCGCAGGCAAGGCGGGCTTTATAACAGCTTTATATATTGTGCTTGTGCCGGTTGTTTCTTCCTTCATTTTCAGGAGGAAGGCAGGAATTGCCGTGTGGATAAGTGTTGCACTCGCTACCGTAGGTCTTTATCTTCTCTGTATGCCAGGAGGCGGCTTCTCGGTTTCCAAGGGTGATATATACGTTCTGGTCTGCGCCGCAGTTTTTACGGGGCATATTCTTATAGTTGACAGATTTGCAGACGAGGTTGACGGCACTCTTCTTTCAATGGTGCAGTTTGCCGTTGTTGCACTTTTGTCGGTTCCGTTTATTTTCATAACGGGAGAAACGCCCTCCCTTGAGGCAATTTCGGGTGCATGGGTTTCAATCGCTTATACGGGTATACTTTCCTGCGGTGTTGCCTATACCCTGCAGATTGTTGGTCAGAAGCACGCAAGCAATCCTACCGTTGCTTCTCTTCTGATGAGCATGGAGTCGGTTTTTGCGGCAGTATTCGGCTGGCTGATACTTAATGAGAGACTTTCGGCTGTTGAGTTTATCGGAGCTCTGCTTATGAGTGGGGCCATAGTGCTTTCGCAGATAAAGCTGCCGGAAAAAAGTAAATAATACTTTTGCAGATAATTACTAAAGCTGTGTTGCGCTATTGCGTAACACAGCTTTTAAAGTTCAGATATAAAGGTCAACGCAAAGACCTGCATGGTCTGAAAGATACATACCGCCTATCTTTTCATCGATGATTTTATAGGTGTCAACCTTTGTTCCCTGAGGGACAAAAATGAAATCAATGGGCGGCTTACCTGAGTTTGTTTTTCCGTAATTTGTAAAGGTTGCGCCCGAGTCGCTTGTAATTGCAACGTATTTGCTGTCCTTCATAACGCTTGTCATAACCTTGTATGCTTTTGCACCTTCGTTGCTGTTGAAGTCGCCTGTGCAGAAAACGGGGTGACCGTCTTTGGCAAGCTCGGCAATTTTGTTGCAGAGAACCTTAGCCTGCTTTTCTCTTACGAATTCAAGCACGTGGTCAAAGTGGGTGTTGATGTGTGTATACACCTTTCCGCTTGTTTTATCCTTTAGGGTTGCCCAGGTTGCAATTCTCGGAAAGGAGGAAAGCAGGAATTTTGATGCAAACTTTTCTGGTGTGTCAGAGAGCCAGATCGTACCGCTGTCGAGAAGCTCATACTTGCTCTTGAGATAGAACACTGCGCTGGCTTCACTGTTTGAAGCACCGTTTCTCATCTGTGAAATGCAACCGTATTCATCTCCCAGGTTTTCGTTGAAGATATCAATCCAGTCCTCGGTTGCTTCCTGAACTCCGAAGGAATCGGGAGCGTATTGCCTTATTGCTGAGACAATCAGCTTTGAACGGTTTTCAACACTTCCGTAAAGGTCATCCTTACATCTGACGTTGAAGGATATGATTCTTACGGCGCCTTCATTCTTTTCGGGTACGTTTTTAATTTCGTAGCTTGACGGTGCCCAGATACCAAGATTCATAAGAACCGCCAGAATCAATGCGAGTATTCTTTGAAATGCTAACATAGTTTTTCTCCTTTTTTGTTTTATATCTGAAATTTTACTACCGTATTCAGGCTTTTGTCAAGTGCCCGGTGCAACAGAAATGCAATAATGTGTTGTTAATATTGCAATATGTTAATATTTTATTTAAATGAGAGGTATGACTATTGACATTGTTTCATAGGTATAGTAGAATAATTCAGGATTTAATAAATATTTTATTTTTAGCAAGGAGGCAGATTTTATGCTTGTGGGTTCAAGTCCTATTTTCTTTTTGGAAATATTGCAGTTTTTCATATCCTTTATCCGCATCATCCTGCCGTTTTTTCCTGCTGAGGATGACAGTGATGATTCAATATTCAGATGATTTCTAAGCAACCGCATATGCCGCAGACAAATCTCGGTATAGTCGGTTGCTTTTTTATTATGTCCGTTATTCGGATGTTATTTTTTTGACAATTATTGACTTGACCGAACCGAAAAGCTATACTTATCAATAGGGTTATCAGAACCCCTGAATATACTGTTTCGGAGATGGTTTTTGTGAAATTCATCAAAAAAGCTTTCAAACGCTATTTCGTTGATGCTATGAGTGCTATGGCTCTGGGTCTTTTTGCATCTCTTATAGTCGGACTTATAATAAGTCAGATTTCTAAAATTCCCGGCCTTGGGTTTCTTGCAGATTTTACTCAGGTGCTTTCTGCATCATCACCCGTTGTCGGCGCAGCAATCGGTGCCGCTGTTGCATGGGGACTCAAGCATAAGCCTCTGGTTATATTCTCCTGCGTGGCAGTCGGCGCATACGGTTATGCAGCAGGAGGCCCCGTAGGTGCTTTTCTTGCAGCAGTTGCGGCAAGTGAAATAACGGGACTTATTGCAGGCAAAACAAAAATTGACATTGTTCTTACACCTATCGTTGCTATAATAACGGGCGGACTTGTTTCAAGCTTTGTGGGTCCCGGTGTTTCCACAGTTATGACGGGTATCGGCGAAGCAATAACAATGGCTACGGAAATGCATCCCTTCCCCATGGGAATTCTTGTTTCAACCATAGTCGGTCTTGCTCTTACAGCACCTATAAGCAGTGCTGCTCTTTGTATTATGCTGGGACTTGATTCTCTTGCAGCAGGTGCTGCTGTTGTGGGCTGCTGTGCGCAGATGGTGGGCTTTGCAGTAACAAGCTTCAAGGCAAACGGAGTAGGCGGACTTATTTCTCAGGGTATCGGTACAAGTATGCTTCAGTTCGGCAATATTATGAAGCATCCCCAGATTGTTCTGGCACCCACACTTGCAGGTGCAGTTCTCGGTCCGGTTTCAACCTGTTTACTTAAAATGACAAACACTCCCACAGGCGCAGGTATGGGTACAAGCGGCCTTGTAGGACAGTTCGGCGCAATTGAAGCTATGGGCGAGGCTGTGCCAACTCCCGTTCTTGCGGTAGAGATTATTATGATGCACTTTGTTCTCCCCGCAGTGCTTTCCCTTATCTTCCACTTCATTTTCAAAAAGCTGGGTTGGGTTAAGGATGAATATCTGAAATTGGCACCTATTGAACATAAAAAATCCTAATTTGCAAAACAGAATTAAAGATGTGCAGACTTGAAAATGCAACGGAGGTATAGTATAATATGAATGTATATGATTTTGACGAAACCATATATAACGGAGAATCAACCCTCGACTTTTTTCTCTATTATTTCAGAAAAGATCCCTCACTTGTGAAGTTCCTTCCGTCAGTTATAAAGGAGCTTTATCTTTACAAGAGGGAAAAAATATCTCTTGATGAATTTATAGATGACTATGCCGCAGTTGTTGAAGGCTATATCAGAGAACATAAATCGGGCATTGAAAAATGTGTCAATGATTTCTGGGATAAGAGGATGAAAAAGATTAAGCCCTTTTATGCCGAAATTCAGCAGGAGGACGATGTTATAGTTTCCGCATCTCCCGATTTTCTCCTGAAGGAAATCTGCTCAAGAATCGGAATAAAGAACGTTGTCTGCACACGAATCGATCTTGAAACGGGAAAGCTCAGTAAGCCCTGTTTCCGTGAGGCAAAGATTGACTGCTTCAGGGAGGCATACCCTGAATGCGAGATAGATGATTTTTACACAGACTCAATGAACGATAAATTTCTTATGCCCCTTGCAAAAAGAGTTTTTCTTGTCAAGGGCAACGAAATCAAACAGATTAAATAATGGAAAGACTTGATAAAATATTATCTTCAGCTTTGAAAATTTCCCGTGGGGACGTTAAAAAGCTAATGAAAAAGCAGAGTGTTACTGTAAACGGCACTTTGGTTAAATCCGGGGAAATGAAAATTGACCCCGATACCGATGAAATCAGACTTAACGGAAGTCCCGTGGTGTATCAGAAGAATATCTATCTGATGATGAATAAGCCCGAAGGGGTTATCTCCGCATCAAACGACAGGTCTCAGGAAACAGTTGTTGACCTTGTTCCTGAGGAATTTCGTCGGGACGGCTTATTTCCCGCAGGCAGGCTTGATGCAGACACAACGGGTTTTGTGCTTATAACCGATGACGGTGATTTTGCTCACCGAATACTCTCTCCGAAGAATCACGTGGAAAAAACCTATCATGCCCGTCTGGCGCAGAGACTTTCTGATGGGGATATTGAAAGGTTCCTCTCGGGAATTGAGCTGAAAGACGGCACACTTTGTCTGGAGGCAAGGCTGCGTGTTATTGAGGACGGAGAAACACCTTTGGTTGAGGTGGTCATCCACGAGGGTAAATATCATCAGGTCAAGCGTATGTTTGCGGCCCTCGGAAACAGAGTTGTTCAGCTTAGGCGCATAAAGATTGGCGGTCTTTCGCTCGACGGTACTCTCGCAGAGGGAGAATGCCGTGAGATTACAAGGGAAGAAATTCGGCTGATTACAGGCGAATGATATACAGAAAGGAAAATTAATATGATGAAAAAGATTACAGCTATCCTTCTCAGCGTGCTTATGATTGTATCGGCATTCGGTATGATTTCATTTGCTGCCGGAGAAGCAGACAAGCCCTTCGCAAACAGTGAGTTTTATGAAATCGGCGACTATTCAATTCATTACAGACAGTTCCCCGTTGATAATGCTAAGGGTCAGATTTTTATGATTCACGGTTTCGGTCTTTCAACCTATACCTTTGAATTTATTATTCCCGAGCTCAACGCAATGGGATATTCCTGTGTTGCTGCCGATGTGCCCTCATTCGGTTATTCAACAAGAGAAGATTTCAGCACCAATCAGATTTCAAGAGAAGAGCTTATGTATTCTCTTATGACAAGCCTTAACGATGAAAGCTGGATTCTTGCAGGTCACTCAATGGGCGGAGGTATCGCTCTTAATATGGCAACGCTCTATAAAGATGGTGACAAGATAGATTCCCTTGTTCTTTTCTGTCCTGCAGCGATGAACGGTATTCCTGCTTTCGCAAAGGATATGATGAAGTCAACGCTTATGGCAACAGCCTGCGAGGTGTTCTTCCGCATAGGTACAAGATTTACATTCCCGTTCAAGATGCTTCTTGATATGTCTGTTGTTGACGAAGAATTCTGCAAGGACTATGACCTGAGCAAAATCAGCGATCCCCTGAAGCTCAAGGGTACGGGCAGAAGCATTGCAATATCATCGGCAAGTGCTATGGAAACAGATTTTGCTGCAGTTGCAGAGCTTGAAATTCCTTCTCTTCTCTTTACGGCAGAAAAGGATATGGTCGTTACCGATATGACCGATATAAGAACCTCCCTTGAAGCTACGGGTATGCTTACTCAGTACGAGGTAATGGGCGGAGGACATATGGCTCACGAAAACAAGGCTGCTGAAATGGCAGGAGTTATCGGTGAATTTCTCGGTTGATGAAATATGAAATTTAAGGGCATCGGCACAGCCGATGCCTTTTTCCTGCGTTGCAGGAATTGATTTCAAGTAATGGGTTATTGCTTATATTGCAAAAACAGATTATCATATAATCAGAGGTGATAAATATGGCGATTTGTCTTGGCGAAAATATCAGGCGTTTAAGGCAGGAAAGAGGAATCACTCAGGAAATCCTTGCAGATTTCCTCGGAGTGACATTCCAGAGTGTAAGCAGGTGGGAGAGGGGAGACAGTTATCCTGATATGGAGCTGTTACCGTCAATAGCTTCGTTTTTTAAAATTTCGGTTGACGATTTGCTGGGGGTCAGCAAGGCTCAGAACGAACAACAAATTAATGCTTGTATTGAACTTTATGATACAATGAAGCTGAAGGATTTGCCGTTTGTTTTTAATGAATATAAGAAAGCCGTGAAAGAGTTTCCGGGAGATTTTCGCATACTTGTCCGATATATGCAGCTTTTACAGGAAGTGAAAATCAGAAGACTTTCTATATCGGAAATACTTTCGGGAGATTATGAAAAAACATCAGAGGAGATATCGAAAATATATGACAGTATTCAAAAGCATTGTACGGTTGACAGCATAAGAATATGGTCAAAAGCTGTTATGATTTCACATCTTATGTGGAAATATGACTGCATCTGCAACGAAGAAGGGAAATACCAAGTATTTGACGAATATCTGAAGCAGGCCGATGAAATTGCCAATACATTGCCTTCAATGTGCAATTCCAGAGAAATGATGCTTAATGACAGAAAAGATTATTATAAGACACATAAAGGTACACTTGAAGAGCTGATGTTTTTGCTTCAAGATGAGCTTTTCGGCTATTGCTCAGAATATTCTGTCAAAGACAGAATAATTCAATATGAAAGCTTGCAGAGGCTTCTGAGCCTCGTTTATCCTGACGGCGATTTCGGAAAAAACTGCTTTAACTGCTTATATAATCTGGGACACCTGGGATATCTGTATCAGCAGGCAGGTGATGACGGTAAAGCTCTCGGCTATCTTAAAGAAGCGGCAGAATATGCAAAGGAGCTTGACGGAAATCCAGATGCTTCGGGAAAAGAGAAACGGTTTTATAATTACGGAGCCGTGTACCGTGAGACAACAGCATCAGAGTTTATGAAGATAGTTATGACGGAGCATTACCCGTTATCTGATGAATTCAAGGAGAAGGCAGAATTCAGAGAAATAATTGAATTGCTTTCCTGAAGCTGATACAAAGCAAACAACCCGCACACAGCTGTGTGCGGGTTGTTATATGTATTAAATGTTTTATCTTCTGTTAGCCGTATTTACCATACCGTAATAGAAGTCGAGGAATGTGGTGGGATAATCCTGTGTTCCGCAGAAATCGAAGTGGTCTGTGCCCACCATTGTGTCCATATAGTACCATCTTCCTGTTTCTATTCTGCCTGATGCAAGGCTGTCCTCGTAATCGAGAGCTGTATCTGCATCGCAGAGGGGATAGAGTGATGATGCAAGAGGAACAATACCGTCGTTCTTTGCCCAGTCGCCCTCAATTTTTATTCCGTCAATGGTCATACCCTGAGTGAGAGCGAGAAGTATTGATGAAATTTTGAAAATGGGGTTTACCGTATCCGTTGCCCATTGTCTGCCGAAGATGCCCTCTTCGGTAGCACAGGTACTGTATGAATAATAGTATGCGTTGGGGTCAAGCTTTATTGTTGCATTGAGAGCTGCTGCTCCTGCAAGTGTCATATCGTAACCGCAGTTATCCTTGGCCTTGAAGAAATCGCAGATTTTCTTCAAATCGAATTTTGCCTTATCTTCGCCTTCCTTAGGTGTAAGACCGAAGTGACCGAGATTGAGAATGAAGGGCATAACGTCGTCCATGCCGAGCGCACCCATAACATTAAACACAAAGCCCAGAGCAAACATTGTTATCTGAGGATCCACAAGTATGTTTGCAACCTGAGAACCGTTGTGGGGGTTTGAAAGAGTTATACAGGAATGAACGCTGCTGTGGCCGCCTGTGAATAATTCACTTGTTTCATCGCCTGTTGCGGCTACCTCGTCAGCATTGCCGAAAGCCATAAGAGAAGCAAAGAGACGGACTGTTTCACCACCGAAGGAATGTCCCACAAGATTTATTTTATCTTCAAAGTTCCAGGGCTCGCCCATAATAGCCTTGCCTGTGAAATCCTTGCCGAATCTGTCGTGGTTATGAGCTGCCGAGTGAGCCTCGCCGTAGTCAACAACTGTACCCGTAAGCTGAGCGTAGAGCTCGCAGGCTCTGTCCCAGGCGCTGCTCAGAGGACCTACCGAAGGAGCATAGGCCTCGACACCGTTTTCATTGAGAATCTGAATAAGGTCAATGCCGGTACCCATTGCAAGGCCGCCGCCCCAATAGGGAGACTGAGCATAAAACGGGTCTGCAGGGCCCCAACCGCCCATGCCGTGAACGAAGATGAACGGATATTTGTCAGCGTCATCCGAGAGCTCAACCGTGTGAGCAAGAGGGTCGGATATGTCTGCAACCGGCAGAGCAGATACTGTGCCTGTAAAGAGTGTGAAAACCATAATGCACGAAAGGAAAAGCGCCAGAAATTTCTTGAGTTTAATCATACATATTACCTCCCGGTGTTATTTTATTAATTGTATTATATCAGTTTTGTTCACAATTTGTCAACAAACAATGGAGAAAGTTTTGTCTATAAAGCAAATAATAAGTAAGTACTGTGCAGAAAAAGTAAAAAACTGAAAATTTTGTTTGCAACATGGGTATTGCTGTGATATTATATGTGAGGTTAGGGTGACGGGTGTAATCCGAACCCGTTTTTTACGGGGCGGATTTCCGTCAACTCATCGTTAAAATACTCGTAAATCCGACAGGATTTACTGCGTTTTGTGCCTTGATTTGCCAAAAATCCGTTCCGAAAAAAATCTTA
>JAFSEP010000058.1 GCA_017435665.1 Clostridia bacterium
ATTCCGTAGTGGAGAAATTCTTATTAAGTCAGTGAGAGTTACTATCGGCTATTCTTTACGAGGTTTAAATGTTGGATTAAAACCTAATACCAATAATTCTTATGATGTTTATCTTGCAGATTTTCTGTTAGGAACTCTCGACATGGATTCCTATTGTTTTATCCCCTTTGAATAAGTTAAAATATATTTAGTGCCGCAACAATGGGCAGGCACAATATTGTGCCTGCCCATTGTTAGTTCTTTCGATTAATTTTTTGTTCACTTCGGCTTACCATGCATTTCAACTGGCTTACCGATGTGCTGACACAAATCACTTACCTATGTGCTGATTTTACAACTGAGGGGGCGCAATTTTCCATTTTCAACTTTCAATTTTCCATTAAATAAAGCCGGGAGTTCCCCGGCTTTATTTCAGTATGGGTTGCATCTGTTTTTCCTGAAGTGCATATTCAACAGCCTCGGCTGTATCTTCAAAATGAGCAACAACGGAAAACGGCTTCTTTTCGCAGTTATCCTGAGACATGGGGATAAAATAAAAATGCTTGTAGTTCAGCAGCTTGCCGATATTTTTTGCGCTTGCGCTGAGAGCATCGTTTGTGGAGACCCCGATAAGCACGGGGCGCTGATTACGCAAATGCGACTTGGCACAAAGAGTGGCAGGGGTATCGTAAATTCCGTTGGCAAGCTTACCTATGGTGTTTCCCGAGCAGGGAGATATAATCAGCAGATCAAGCAGCTCCTTCGGCCCTATGGGTTCAACCTCGGCTATGGTGGTGAGCACCTTGTTACCTGTGATTTCTTCAAGCTTTTTCTTATGTTCGTCCGCACTGCCGAAGCGTGTGTCAATCTGTCCTGCATTATATGACATAATGGGAATGATGCTGTATCCCCTGTCCTTCAGCTCCTGAACCTGCTTTATCGCTTTTGAAAAGGTACAGAACGAGCCTGTGAGGCAATAGCCTATTGTTTTCATCAATTCTTCACTCCTTCAGTTTTTCTGAAATATAGTCTGCAATAACCTTTCCTGCAGACTGAGGAGTATGCTTTCCGGGCATCCCCTTACAGCTAATATATGAAGCAGTGTTTGAACAGGTTTCTGCCGCAAGTCCCTTGGCAAGCTCCATAAATACACAGTCTTTTTTCGCTTTTCGCAGGCTTTCCTCGCTGAAAAGCACCGCAGGTACGGTATTTACCACAAAATCGTATTCCCCCATATTTTTTCCGCCCTCTGCTATATTGCAGGTGTTATAGCCGTAAATCCCTGCAAGGACACGCTGTTCTTTGTTCCTTGCACAGACAGTTACACGCATACCGTTATTGTCAAGTATCTTTGCAACAGCCTTACCCACGTTGCCGAAGCCCGTCACCATTACACTTCTGTTCATAACGTCCTTTTCCGTATAGATAAGCATCTCCTTCAGCAGTCCCACAGCGGTAAGGCGGGCATTTGCTATAACCACCTCATTTGCGCTGAAATAGTTATCCCCCATATCAACGGAGGAAAAAGTCCTCTTTCCTTTTGCAAGTTCGGAAAGCTCGTCAAGGTCGATCTTACTGTTTGAAAAGGGCGTATTAAGGTGTCTGAAATCCCTTGTGTGAGGAAGAGGCAGAATAACCGTATCAAACTTATGAGCATCTGCCCTGAAATCTTCCTTTGAGACAAATCCGCAGGGCTCGCAGGGATAATTCTCACAGGCGTACCAGCTCACCGCATACCCCTTTTCATAAAGCTCCTTTGCAACGTAGTAGCTTCTCTTGTCTCCGCCTAAAACCATTATTTTTTCTTTCATTATCATCACCCAATACAGTTTATGTTAAAATATTTGCCTGCGTTAAGAATTTTTTTCGCAAAATCTATTTATTTTACATTCATTTTCCAATATAATAGATAAGATAAGAAATACAGTAATCAACGTATAAATCAGGAGTGATATTATGCACGAAACAGATAAAATTTTAAAGCAGGTAAAAAAGATACATTTCATCGGTATCGGCGGCTCAGGTATGTGTCCCATTGCAGAAATTCTCCATTCCTGGGGATATACAATAACAGGCTCCGACAACAACCCCGGTGACAACATAGATAAGCTTCGTTCATTGGGCATAAATGTTATCTTGGGTCAGAAGCCTGAAAACATTGAGGGTGCCGAGCTGATTGTATATACAGCGGCAATTCTCAAGGATAACCCTGAGCTTGTGGCGGCAAAGGAAAGCGGTATCCCCTGCTTTGAAAGAAGCAAGGTCTTCGGCGCACTTTCAAGAATGTATAATAACTGCGTAAGCGTATGCGGTACTCACGGAAAGACCACCGTTACCTCAATGCTTACACAGATTCTTGTTATGGCTGACAAGGACCCTTCTGCCCTCATCGGCGGAAGACTTCCGCTTATTGACAGCCACGGAAGATGCGGAAAAAGTGAAACCTTCGTCTGCGAGGCCTGTGAATATCAGAATCACTATCACGAGCTTTCTCCTGATGTTGCCCTCATTCTCAATGTTGACGAGGACCACCTTGAGTTTTTCGAGAACCTTGACAACATAATCGCATCCTTCAATAAATTTGCTGATATGGCATCAAAGGCTGTTATTTATAACGGTGACGATATGAACACCGTAAAGTCCGTTGCAAACGTCAAGGGAAAGGATATGATAAGCTTCGGCAGAGAAAAGACCAACGATTTCTATGCTGAGAACATAAGCTATAACAGAGGCTCCTTTGCTGAATTTGATGTTATTCACAAGGGTGAAAGCCTTGGCAGAGTAAAGCTTAACATTCCCGGTGAGCACAATATAACAAACACTCTCGGAGCTTTTGCCGCCGCTATGTATTGCGGTGCAACTGCCGAACAGTGCATTGAGGGAGCTCAGGCTTTCTCAGGGGCAGGCAGAAGATTTGAGATAATCGGTGAATGCAAGGGCATCACCATAGCAGACGATTACGCCCACCACCCTGCCGAGCTTGAGGTTATGCTGAACGCTACACAGAAAATGGGCTATAACACGGTCTGGGCAGTATTCCAGCCCTTCACATATTCGAGAACATCCATCCTCTTTGACGATTTCGTAAGGGTGTTGCAAATTCCCGACAGATGCGTTATGACGGAGATTATGGGTTCACGTGAGGTCAACACCTACGGAATATACACCAAGGATTTAAGCGAAAAAATCCCCGGAAGTGTTTGGTTCAACACTTTCGAGGAGGTTGCTGATTATGTTGTTTCCAACGCAAAGAGTGGTGACCTGATAATCACCCTCGGCTGCGGAGACATTTATAAGGCTGCACGAATAATGCTCAGGAAGCTGGAAGAGAATTAAACAGAACACAAGGAACAATTAAAGCCACCGGTGAACCCGGTGGTTTTCTCAATCCGATAAAGGTATGGTTACGATACCCGAAAGGAATATTGACGGTTCACAAAAAACATCGCTATTACAGTCAAACACCCCGATTCTCACGAATCGGGGTGTGGTGTTATGTGGTTGAGTTGGGCAGTTCAGACTCCTTCCACCGCAAGCGGTTCCCCATACTCAGTGAGGAAGGCTTTCGGCTCCCTCTTTGAGGGAGCTGTCAGCAGGGCTGACTGAGGGAGTTCCAAGCTCGCCTTTCGGCGAGCTTGGGATGGTTTTGCTGCTTGTGGTTAGAGTAGATGGGGAGTAGGTTTGTGTGCTAAAAATCATTTAATACAGAAGAACTGTACACTCACGTTGTTTATTATTACTCCAATAAAACTGCTATCGGCATCAAAGCAAACAAAGCGGTCAGAGTAGCACAATAAAAGGAACTCCTCCAAACTCTGTCAATATCTTTTAATGTGAAATAATAATACTCTAGTGTATTCTCCAAAATATATGGCTTCAATTTTTTCTTAACATTATTTCTATCAATAAAAAAAACAAAAAAAACCAAACAGATAAAGATTAATATCAGACACACAAAATATTTCACTGAAGATAATTCCATGCTAGTGAAGTCAGAGCTTTTGTCTAAACACAAAAAAAAGCAAAACAAATTGGTTAGCCAATTAAATGAATACGATACTCTCCTAAAATTCAAGTTCCATTTAAGTGATTTTTCTTTTTTTATAGGTTTTATTCTAATATAAGCTACTGTAACAATGTTATATAACAATATAAATATGAACAAGTTAAAATTTACGATCATTACATCACCACTTTGCAAACGTTATGCTTATACCTGACCATCTAATTGACACATATGTTCCCGTATGCTTTTTTAGTCCTCTATATATCATCTTTATAGAATATGCAAGTCTAGGAACAAAATAAGAAACCGCTAAACCAGTAATAGCTTTCAGCGCACTTTTAAGGCCTGTTCCTGCCCCTTCCGATGCTTCGCATCACCTTCCCCTAAAGGGGACGGCTGTTTCGGCTCTCCTGAAAGGAGAGCTGTCACGAAGTGACTGAGAGGTGCTCAAGCGGCACGCTTCGTGCCGAGATAAACAGAGTTACAGCAGAAATTATTCCAACGCCAACGGCGTTGTTTTGGTGACCTCTCAGTCTTTGACTCCGTCAAATCCAGCTCTCCTTTCAGGAGAGCCTTTAACTCGCAAGCGGACCCCCATGCTCAGTGAGGAAGGCTTTTGGCTCCCTCTCTGAGGGAGCTGTCAGCAGGGCTGACTGAGGGGTCTTGCCCTCTGCATTCTGCATTAAAAGCACTTCCGAAGAAGTGCTTTTAATTATGCATTTTATCAGTGTCTCTTTATATCAACAAGGTTGATTGCCTTAACGGGACAGGCTTCGGCGCACTTTCCGCAACCGATGCACTTTTCATAGTCCACGTGTGCAACATTGTCCTTAACGGAAACAGCACCGTATTCGCACGCCTTAACGCACTTCATACAGCCTATACATCCAACCTTGCACTGTTTTCTTGTCTTTGCGCCCTTATCTCTGTTCTTGCAGAAAACTCCTGCCTGAACTGTATCAAGGGGTAACAGCTCAATAAGATTCTTAGGACAGGTGTTGATACACATCTTACAGGCCTTGCAGGCATCGGGATTGATTCTTGCAACACCGTCGCAGATAAAGATTGCTTCGTAGGGACAAGCCTTTACACAGTCACCGTAGCCCAGACAGCCGTAAATGCAATCCTTGGGACCGCCGAAGAGCTGAGCTGCCATCTTACAGCTTTCAACACCGTTATAGTCAAGCTTTGTGTTAACATTAGCGTGGTTGCCCTGACAAAGAACAACTGCAACCTTGGGCTTTACATCGCCGGCAGATACTCCGAGAACTTCAGCAATAGCCTTGGCGGCATCATTACCGCCGGGTGAGCAAAGAGTCGTATCGGTTGCTTCACCGCTTGAAAGAGCAGCCGCATAGCCGTCACAACCGCTGAAACCGCAGGCACCGCAGTTTGCACCGGGAAGACATTCCCTGATTGCCTCAGCCTTCTCGTCAACAGGTACTGCAAAAGCTATTGATGCAACAGCAAGTCCGAGACCTGCAATAAGTCCGATAGCGGCAACGATAATAACCGCAGTAATAATACTTTCCATATCGCTACCTCCTATTAACCGAATATTGATTCAACAACGCCCGTGAAGCCCAGGAAGGAAACTGAAACAAGCGATGCGGCAATAAGCGTAATCGGCAAGCCCTGAAGAGCCTTGGGTATATCACAGCTTTCAAGTCTTTCTCTCACGCCTGCAAACATAACCATAGCAAGAAGGAAGCCAAGACCTGCACCGAGTGAGTTTACCATTGAAGTTGCAAAGCTGTAATTACTTTCAATGTTGAGAAGAACAACACCGAGAACAGCACAGTTTGTTGTAATAAGAGGAAGATAAATGCCAAGAGCGTTATAAAGTGACTTCATATACTTCTTGAGCACTATTTCAACAAGCTGAACAAGTGCGGCAATAACGAGAATAAACACGATTGTCTGCAGATATTCAAGATTGAATTTAACCAAAAGGTACTTATTTATGGGGAAGGTAACAGCCGTTGCAAGCACCATAACAAATATAACTGCAAGGGACATGCCCGAAGCCGTTTTGACCTTCTTTGAAACACCCAGGAAGGGGCAGATACCGAGGAACTTTGCAAGAACAAAATTCTGTGTGAGTATCGCCGTAAGGAGAACTGAGAATAATTCTTTAGTCATTTCCATTATTCACTTACCTCCTTGTCCTTTTCTTCGCAGGAGCCGTTCATTGAGCAGGTTGAAGCCATGGGACAAGCCTCACAGCCACGAAGCTCTGCTCTCTTCTTACCCTTCTTTTCGGCAAGCATATTTGAAAGGGCGATCATAATGCCGAAAACAAAGAAGCCGCCGGGAGCAAGAACGAAGATAATCATCGGGTTCTCACTCAGGAAGGGAATTGTGAAGCCGTTGAAGGTAGTATCGCTGAATACTGAAAGCAGGTCATTGATACCAACCATAAATGTACCTGCACCGAGAACCTCTCTTACGGTAGCCATAAGGAAGAGGGCTGCCGTAAAGCCGACACCCATACCCAGACCGTCAACTGCTGATGCAAGAACTGCGTTCTTTGAAGCAAAGGCTTCTGCTCTGCCGAGGATGATACAGTTAACAACGATAAGAGGCAGGTATACGCCAAGCGCTGAGTCAAGGGCAGGAACAAACGCCTTGACAATAAGCTGGATAATCGTAACGAAGGATGCGATAACAACAATGTATGCAGGAATACGAACCTTTGAGGGAATAACCTTTCTCAGAGCCGAGATAACAATGTTTGAACAGATGAGAACGATTGTTGCCGCAAGGCCCATACCGATGGCACTTGAAACGGATGTTGAAACCGCAAGAGTGGGACAGGTACCCAGAACAAGTCTCAGAACCGGATTTTCTGCAACAAGACCTTTGGTAAATTCTTTGCCTAAGCTTTTCTTTTCAGCCATCAGTTTGCACCTCCCTTTGCTGCTTCAATTACGGCTGTTGCCGCATTTACGCATCTTGTAACGGCATCGGATGTTATTGTTGCACCCGTAATAGCCTGAATTTCATTTTCGGCTGTGGGGGTTTTGCTGACTGTAAGCTCACCCGTCTTGCCGAGATAATTATTTCTGAAGTTTTCACTTTTTGCATTCATACCGAGACCCGGTGTATCGCTGATTGTAAGGATTTCAACACCGGTGATTTTACCCTCGGTATCAAAGCCCGTCATAACCTCGATAGTACCGCCGTAGCTTTTATCCTGAGTTGTAACTGCGTATCCGATGCTGTTTCCCTCTGCATCAAGGGCGGTATAGCAAACATAAACGCTGTCGCCTACGTTTATCTCTGCCGACTGAAAATCAACCGCACCCTCGCATACACTCATTCTTGCCTTTGCTGCAGCCTCCTCGGCAACCTGAGCTATCTTATCTGCAGTAAGCTCGTTTGTGCCGCCGAGTAATGCCGTTGCCACAAGGCAGATAAGAAAGAGGGCAAATGCGGGTACGAGTATCTCTTTTATATTTTTCATGCTGCCGTACCCTCCTTTGACTTTTTCTCCTTAACTGAGCCGAAGGGCTTGGGGGTTGTAAGATTTTCAATATGGGGAACAAGGATGTTCATAAGTATAATTGAGAAGGAAACACCCTCGGGAAGAAGTCCGAACACTCTTATCACACTTGTGATAAGTCCGCAGCCGATACCGAAAATAATCTTACCCTTTTTATTTATGGGCGAGGTTGTGTAGTCTGTTGCCATAAAGATTGCACCGAGTAAGAGACCGCCGCTGAGCAGCTGATAAACAACGAACTCAAGGTTGCCCTTACCTGCAATAAGCATAAATACCGCAACCGTACCTATAAAGGTCAGGGGGATTATGGGAGAGATTACCCTTCTTATGAGAAGGTAAACAAAGCCGATAAGAAGTGCTGCCGCACAGACCTCGCCCATACTGCCCGGTCTGAGACCAAGGAACATATCCTTCAGTGAGGGAAGGTTTGCATTTTCAAGGGCAAGTACCATATCAGCTTCCTTGGTAATGCCTGCAAGCGAGGCAAGGGGTGAAGCTGTTGTCACCGCCTCCCCTGTTCTTGTGACAAGTGGCTGTGTCCAGGTGGACATGGCAAGGGGGAAGGATGACATAAGTATAATTCTTGCGGTGATTGCCGGATTTACAAAATTCTGACCGATACCGCCGAACATCTGCTTAACGATTACGATTGCAATAAAGGAGCCGATGACGACCATCCATAAGGGAAGTGTCGAGGGCAGATTGAAGGCAAGGATTATACCCGTTACAACTGCGCTCAGGTCGCCCACGGTGTTACTTCTTTTCATAATTTTTCTGCTTATATACTCAAAGAGCACACAGGAGACTATGCTTGTGGCAAGAACCGCAAAGGCGTGAAGTCCGAAATAGAACACGCTGACTATTGCGGCAGGCAAAAGAGAAATAATAACGTCAAGCATAATGCCCGTTGTGGTTTCTGATGAATGTGCGTGAGGTGATGCACTTACGGTAAGCTTCTTCATTATTTATTTGCCTCCTCTCTTACAACCTGCTTTGCAAGTCTCATATACTGAACAAGAGGTCTGCCTGAGGGACATGCATATGCACAGCTGCCGCATTCCATACAGACGTTGATACCGATTTTCTGAAGCTTTTCGGTATCCTTTGCCTTTGAATATCTCTCAATGAGGGTGGGCATAAGTCCCATAGGACAAACGTCAACACACCTTCCGCAACGGATACAGTCTCTTGTTTTCTTAATAAGATATTTATCATCCTTGAATGCAAGGATTGCGTTATTCTGCTTACAGATGGGAGCCTCAATGCTTGAAAGCGCAACGCCCATCATAGGTCCGCCGAAGATAACCTTCTTTGCTTCTTCCTTGAAGCCGCCGCAGTATTCAATAATATCAGCAATATTTGTGCCGATGGGAACTCTGATGTTCTTGGGATTTGCTATGGCTGTGCCGTCAACGGTGATTGAACGGCTGATAAGAGGCTTACCCGTTGCAAGATATCTTCCGATAAATGCCACGCTGCCAACGTTCATAACTATGCAGCCCACATCAACGGGGAGCTTTCCGGGAGGAACCTTTCTGCCCGTTGCAGAGAGAATCATCATCTTTTCCGCACCCTGAGGATACTTTGATTTAAGCACCATAAGCTTTACAACGTCATCCTCGTGGTCATCCATTTCGCTGATTTTCTTGAGGATTTCAAATGCCTTGGGCTTGTTGTCCTCAGCAGCAATGATTATCTGCTTGAAGTTAAAGTATTTCTGGAGAGAGTATACACCCGTGATGATATCCTCAGCGTGCTCAAGGCATTCACGGTAGTCAACGGTGATATAGGGCTCACATTCAGCCGCATTGATAATGAGTGTATCAACCTCCTTATCGGCAGGATAGTTCAGCTTCACGTGCGTGGGGAAGCCTGCACCGCCGAGACCCACAAGACCTGAATCCCTTACCGCCTTTATAAGCTCCTCCCTTGAATTTACAACGGGAGGTTTAAGGTCGGGACTCATTCTCATTTCACCGTCTGATTCAATAGTAACGCCCGTTGCTATCATTCCGTGAGCCATATAGACGTCACCGACAGCAACCACCTTACCTGATACCGTTGCGTGTATCGGCGCAGAAACGAACTTATCGCTGTCACCGATAACCTGACCTGCATCAACAATATCACCCACCTTGACCGTGGGGGTACAGGGTGCACCTATGTGCTGAGCCATAGGAAGCACAACCTTTTCAGGTATGGGCATTCTTTCAATGGGCATCTCTGCCGTGTTTTTGTTGTGTGCTACGAAGATACCGCCTCTGCTTTTGCCGACTGCGGTAAGAACTCCGTCAACAATTTTACTCAAATTATTCAACCCCTGTCTGTGAAGATTAATTTTATTATATCAAAATACCTGAGTCCTCTCAGGTAAATTCAAAACGAAAGTGCCGCCGCTTTTTTTATTTTCGGCAGAACGGTCTGCAGAATCATCCCCGTTATAACGCCCGTCACTATGCCGAAAAGCATAAGAAACGGTGCGTAGTTAATCAGGGCATACGTTCCTGTAAGAATACAGGAAACTATAAGCTGACCCGCATTATGAGCACAGGAGGAAAGAACACCTATTCCCGTCATAGTTATGCTTCTGCAGTTAATTTTCAGCATCAGCGCAACAACCGACAGAGAAAGCAAGCCTCCCGAAAGGCTCATAAGCCCTGCCGTTCCTCCCCTTGTCACAAGGGCGAAAACAGCCTTGAGCAGAACAATATAAAGTCCCCCGAAAAAGCCCATACTCTCCGTAACAAGCATTGTTACTATGTTTGAAAGTCCGGGCTTTGCACCAAGGGGCAGAAACCTGGTTTCGGGCATTATAAGGCTTTCCGTAAAGGACAGCACCAGCGCCAGAGCGCCGAGAATGCCCAATAATGCAATTTTTCTTATCTTTTCGCTATAATTTTTCATTTTCCACTTTCAATTTTCAATTTAAAATGTTATGGCATCAGGAGCATCCTTATCCTCGCCCACAACGGTCACAACCGTTCTGTTCGGCACGCAGGAGGCTGTGTCCCCCACCCTGCCGAGCCAGCCGAAGCTCTCACAGGTTCCGTCGGGACAGTCCGATGCAATATAGCAGATTTCTCCGTTTCTGACAAGGAGCTTCCCACCTGCTATCTCTATTTCATATTCTTCGTTTTTATTTAAGTCAACGGTGCATTTCAGCTCACCGTTTTCATAGACGTTGGCGTATTTCTTATTGCTGTGAGAAAAGTCTCTGAGCATCAGCATACAGCTTATCAGCGCAACCGAAAGAATTATCGCCACGTCGCCTTTTTTTATCAGGTTTCTCATCAGCTCTTACCTCTCAGGGTGTAACTGCTGTCCGTAAGGGTAAAGCTGTCACCGAGGCCCTCGGTCACATAAACGCTTTTATCCTTATCAACGAAAATGCCCTCTGCACCGTATTCTGCAAGAAGCTCTGAACCCTTTTCTCTGCCAAGAACAAATGCGGCAGTTGAAAGAGCATCGCTGAGAAGTCCGTTATCGCAGACAACCGTTACGCTCATAAGACCGCTTTCTGCAGGATAGCCTGTCTTTGAATCAAGTATATGATGATATGTCCTTCCGTTTTCTTCAAGTATGCGCTCATAGTCGCCCGAGGTAGATACAAAGCCTTCTTTAAGAGTAAAGCTGCCCAATGTTTCGTTGCTTTCACCACGGGGATTTCTGACGGCCACCCTCCAGCTGTCAGCGTCAGGGTTCTGTCCGTAAAGCAGAACACTTCCTCCAACGAGAATAACCGCACCGTAAACGTCGCTTCCTTCAAGCTCCTCCTTGATGTAATCACAGACAAGACCCTTTCCGACAGCGCCCAGGTCAACGAGCTGACCTTCACCGATTTGTATGCGGTCATCCGTGACCGACACCTTTCCTCCGTCAACGAGGCTGAGTGCAGTCTTCAGCTCACCGTCCGGGGGAACTGCGGCACCTTCCTCGCCGATATTCCATAAAGCCGAAAGTGCACCCACGGTTATATCAAAGGCACCGTCAGAATCAGCGTATACCTTATTGCACTTATCGAAAATATCCCTGAGCTTCTCATCGGCGGAAATCTCACCCTTTTCATTAAGAGCCGCTATGTCCGATGAGCTTATCCGACGGGAAATGCTGTCTTCGGTATCTCTGATAATATCCTCAATTATCTTCACCGTATCGTTACAGTCACCCTTCGAATAAAGCTTCTGTGTAACAACGGTGCCCATAGCTACGGTTGATTTTTCTCTGAGGCTGTAACGGGGCTTCATTGCATCAAAAGCAACAGCCGCCGTAAGAGCGATAACCGCAATGATGACAAGGAGAGTCGGAGCATTTATTCTGTGCTTTTTTTCAGCCATTGCTACCACCCTCTTACAGCAAAATTTCACCACATGATATGATAGCATTTTTAATAAAATTTTTCAAGTATAAACGCAATAAATTACAATATTTTCATAATAGTTATTGAATAATATCAAATTATGATATATTATACAAGCAAGAAAAAAATTCCGAAAATCAGTATCGGAAATGATAATTACCTGAAAGGAGAAAAGATATGAGCTTCAATTTTTATATGCCCGTTAAAATTCTCAGCGGTAAAAATGCTGTCAGAAATAACAAAGATATTTTTCTTTCCTTCGGCAAGAAGTGCGGAATAGTTACGGGAAAAAGCAGTGCTAAAAAATGCGGTGCTCTTGATGATGTTATTTCCTGCTTAGGAGAGCTTGGAATAAGCTATTGTATTTTTGATGAAATCGGAGAAAATCCCCTTATTGAGGACTGCCACAGAGCAGGACGCTTTTTTGACGAGGAAAGGGTTGATTTCCTTCTCGGCATAGGCGGCGGCTCCGTTCTCGATGCAAGCAAGGCTATTGGGATTTATACCGCAAACGCCTCCCTTTCGCCTGAAGATATCTATCTCAGGAAATATGATAATTCCCCCCTTGACGTGCTTCTCATCGGCACCACAAGCGGAACGGGAAGCGAGGTTTCCTCGGTCTCCGTTCTCACCAACGGAAGAACCAACAGAAAAAAGAGCATTTCGGGAAGCGATTGCTACGCAAAGGTTGTTTTTGCCGACAGCACATACACCTGCTCAATGCCCTATGCCGTTACGGTTTCAACGGCACTCGATGCTCTTGCGCACGCAATAGAAGGCTATTTCTGTCCCAAATGCACCATAATTCCGGGTATGTTTGCTGACGTTGCAATAACTGATTTGTGGAAAAGCCTGAAATGGCTGCACAAAAATAAAACCGTACCTGACGAAAAAATGAGAGAAACTCTTTATTACGCATCACTTCACGCAGGTATGGTTCTCAACCCCTGCGGCACTCTTTTCCCCCATCCCCTCGGCTATGTGCTTACGGAAAATTACGGTATACCTCACGGCAAGGCTTGTGCCGCATTTATGACGGAGCTTATGGAAAGAGGTTTTGCCCACGAAAAAGAAAAGGCAGAGCATATCCTCGCTCTTACGGGAGCAACCAAGGAGGAGTTCTGTTCTGTTATTGAAAGTCTTACCGACCTGCCCGAAATCACAATGACGGCTGAAGAAATAGAAGAAATCTGTTCCCGTTGGGATTCGGTAATACCCGGTAACTTTCTGAATTCCCCCGGCGGATTCACAAAGGAAGATGCAAAAAAGATATTTACCGAAAGATTTGCATAAGAAAAAGCACCGTTCGGTGCTTTCCGATAATTAAGTTTTCATAAAATACAGAATACAGACAAGCTGTAAAGGTATCGCCCTTTACAGCTTGTCTGAGTTTTTTATATTACTATTTTTTAACATAAACCCCTATTCCCCAATAATATGCGGGAATTATAAGAAACATAATCCACGTGGGATGCCAGATACCCGCCGTCAATCCTGCCGCAAGGTATATTACAAGCACAATCAAAGGGATCGGCATTGCAAATAAGGCGGCTCTTTTTGTTTTGCTTTTAAATGCGGCGGCGAACCAATAATAAATCGGCAGAAGGAATAAAATCAACCATGTAGGATGCCAGATATCCGTGCCGAAGCCGACAGCAAGAAAAACGGCAATGACTATAATGGGAACGGGAAACTTCATCAGATTGAGCATCAGAGAATTATTTACGGGATTTTTTTCATCTGCTTTGCTGCTTTTTTCTGTTCCCAACAGTTCATCCAAGGTTATACCGTATAATTTAGACATTGCAATCAGATTATTGGAATTAGGACTTGCCTCGCCTCTCTCCCATTTTGAAATTGACTGTCTGCTGACATCTATTTTCTCGGCAAGCTCTTCCTGGGATAAGCCGTATTTTTTTCTCAAGGCGAAAAGTCTGTCACCCGTATTGATATCCATAACAATCACTTCCAATCTGAACACAAACATCTTTTGTTTATAATACAATATTTTCGGGTACTTTTTCAATAGTTTTTAAACTAAAACTGAAATTTAATACCTTACACCCTCTGACAACTGAAGTTTACACCGATTTTTAACATTCAAACTTCAGTTTTCATTATTTTTTCCTCACTGCAAATCCTAATGTATGGTTTTTTCCCGTCATTACCTATAAAATCTGAGTATATGAAGAAAAGGAGAAATAATATGTTTGATTTCGAAGCCGTATCTTTACCCGATTATTCAAAAAAGGAAGACATTGTCAACTCAGTAACTCACGCTTTGGGAGTCCCCTTTGCAATAGCTGTTATCACGCTGTGCGCCATAGGCTGTGCCACCTATAACCTATCGGCATTGGGAGCTTTCATAGTTTACGGCATCACAATGATTATTCTTTATTCCTGCTCAGCAGCTTATCACGCTCTGAGTCCGGGATTTGCGAAAAAGGTCATGAGGGTCGTAGACCATTCGGTTGTATTTTTGCTTATTGCCGGAAGCATAACCCCCTTCTCCCTGATTGCCATAAGAAGCGTAAACAACACCTTAGGAATTGCCGTGTGCGTGATATCGTGGGCAGTAACGCTTATAGGTATGCTGATGACATTTGTTAACCAGGAAAAATTCAAGGTAGTGCAATTCATACTTTACATAAGCATGGGCTTCATCATACTTACCGGAGCAAAAGCTGTCTATACCTCGTGTTATGAGGGTAAAATGAGTGTAATCTTTATGGTAGCCGGAGGGGTAGCTTACCTTATAGGCGCCGCCCTTTACGGCGTGGGTAAAAAGGTAAGATACTTTCACAGCGTCTTCCACATATTTATTCTGCTGGGCTCGGTTATACATTTCATCGGATTCTACAAATATGTTATCCACATATAAGCCTGATAAAGTTACAGACTGAACAGATTGTCTGACAATCTGTTCAGTCTGTTTTTATTATCAGATTACATCAAGTCACAAATAAGATTACTCAGCTCCGTGGGGTTATCAACGGTCAGTCCTCCGATAAGCCTTGCCTGTGCATAAAGGATTTTTGCATACTTTTCAACCTTTTCGGGCTCGTTTGCATATATTTCCTTGAGCCTTGCGGCAACGGGATGATTTACATTGATATCCAGAACGGTCTGTGCCTTAACCTTGTTGTCGTTGGGCATTGCGTTGAATACCTTTTCCATTTCAAGGGAAATCTCGCCCTCGCTCGTCAGGCAAACGGGATGATTTTTAAGGCTGTTTGTAAATCTTACGGCGCTTACGCCCTCCCCTATTGCCTCCTTCATGCTGTCAAGCAGGTCCTTTGCTTCCTCGTTTTCCTTACTGATAGCTTCCTTTTCCTCGTCTGTGTCAAGGTCGAGCTTATCGTTGCAGATATTTGTGAAGCTCTTGCCCTCATATTCACGGAGCATTTTAAGAGCGAACTCGTCCACGTCATCGGTGAGGTAGAGAATTTCGAAGCCCTTATCCTTAACTGCCTCTGTCTGAGGAAGCATATCAATCTTGTCTGCGGTCTCACCGCAGGCATAATAAATTGTTTCCTGACCCTCAGCCATTCGGGAAACATATTCCTCAAGTGTCACAAGCTTGTTTTCCTTTGAAGAATGGAACATAACCAGATCCTGAAGCACATCCTTGTGCATACCGTAATCGGAATAAAGACCGTATTTCAGCTGAAGTCCGAATGCTTTGAAGAACTTTTCATAGTCCTCTCTGTTATTGTTAAGGAGCTTTTTAAGCTCAGCCTTGATTTTCTTTTCAAGATTCTTTGCAATAGCCTTGAGAACGTAGTCGTGCTGAAGCACCTCACGGGAAATATTAAGCGAAAGGTCAGCGCTGTCTGCAAGTCCCTTGACAAAGCTGAAATAATCGGGAAGCAGATCCTCACACTTATCCATAATCAGAACACCGTTTGAGTAAAGCTGAAGTCCCTTCACATAGTCCTTTGAATAGTAATCAAAGGGAGCGTGAGCAGGGATATACATAAGTGCATCATATGTTACCTGACCTTCGGTTTTGCTGTGAATGATATGAAGGGGCTTTTCCCAATCAAAGAACTTTTCGGAATAAAAGCTGTCATATTCCTCACGGGTGATTTCGTTCTTATTCTTCCTCCAGAGGGGCACCATACTGTTAAGCTGTTTTTCCTCTGTATATTCCTCATATTCATCCTCAGTTCCCTCTTTGAGACGGCTTGAGGTCATATCCATAACTATGGGATAACGGATATAATCGGAATACTTTCTGACTATACTGCTGATTTTATATTCCTCAAGGAATTCGGAATAGTTTTCCTCATCGGTATCCTCCTTGATGTGAAGGGTGATAACCGTACCTGCGCTTTCCTTGCTGCATTCCTCAATACTGTAACCCTCTGCCCCCGTTGAAGTCCAGCGATATGCTGTTTCTTCGCCGTGCTTTCTGCTTTCAACGGTAACGTTATCGCTGACCATAAAGGCTGAATAAAAGCCAACGCCGAACTGACCGATAATTTCAACGTCATCTTTCTTTTCGTTTTCACTCTTGAAATCAAGGGAACCGCTTTTTGCGATTGTGCCCAGATTATCTTCAAGCTCCTCTTTACTCATACCGCAGCCGTTATCGCTTATTCTGAGAATTCTGTTTTCCTTATCAATATCCATTCTGATCTTGTATTCCTCTCTTGCAAGACCGCCCTGACCCTGAAGCGAGTGATAATACTGCTTATCGATTGCATCACTTGCATTTGAGATAAGCTCTCTCAAAAAGATTTCCTTGTGGGTATAGATAGAGTTAATCATCATATCCAGAAGCTTTTTGGATTCCGCCTTAAACTGTTTCTTTTCCATTTCAATCTCTCCAAAATGTATAAATTAGCACTTAACGTTTGCGAGTGCTAATTTAATTATAGTCAATATATTCCTTTTGTCAACGGGAAAAATAAATTTTAATAATATGCCGCCTTTTGTCAGCTTGCTGACCTGCGGAGCTTCGCTCCGCCCCGCCCACGACTGCGGGCGGGTCACCTTTCCCCCGATAAACAATTAAACGGGCATTTCCGCCCGTTTAATCGTAAATTGAATCAAATCTGCTCCACTCTGTCTGCGAGTCTTTGGATTTCGTCGCTGTTGTGAGAAATCAGAATAACCGCCTTTTCGGTTGCCTGCTCCCTGATTATATCAATTAGTATTGTCTTAGTCTCTTCATCAACACCATTGAAGGCTTCATCAAGAATAAGCACCTCTCCGCCGTAGGCAAGAGCTCTTGCAAGAGCCGTGCGTCTTTTCATACCGCCACTCAGCTGTGATGGATATAGGTCAGCACTGTCGGAAAGCCCCACCTTTTTCAGCCAGAGGTCAGCCGTTTCTCCGTCAGATACGGTGCTGATATTCTCCTTCACCGTATACCAGGGAAGCAATCTGTCCTCCTGAAAAACAACTGCATATTTTTCTGCCTTGCTGACTATCTCGCCCTTGTCAGCCTTGAGCAGACCGCAGATAAGGTTAATAAGCGTAGTCTTTCCGCAACCGGATTTTCCCGTTATTGCAGTAACGGATTTATCGGGTATTTTAAGGGAGAAATCATCAAATATCACTTTATCACCAAAGGAGAAGCTGAGATTTTTAATTTCAATCATATGCTCTGTCTCCCTTCAGGAATTTTCTGATAAGCCAGACAACGGCCTTTTCAAGCAGGAAGCTCAGCAGGATAACAACCGCTGTCCAGGCAAAAAGGTCAACGGTTTCAATATAAATCTTACTGTCATAAAGCTGTGTTCCGATATAGTTCTTCGGAGTTGACAGAACCTCAGCGGCGATACCTGCCTTCCAGGCAAGTCCCAAGGAGGTGGTGACGCCCGTTGTAAAGTAAGGCATAACCGAGGGTATATATATCTTAGTCAGGAGCTTCTTTGCACCGAAGCCGTAAACCCTGCCCATTTCAATAAGCTTGCCGTCAACGTCCCTGATACCCTGAGTAACGTTTGCCCAGACAATGGGAAGCACCATAAGCAAGCAGATGAACAAGGAGATGTTTTCCCTTTTCAGCCACACAAGTGCAAGAATAATAAAAGATGCCACGGGAGTTGCTCTGACAACGCTGATTACAGGATAAAAGAACTCATATAAAAACTCAGACTTTGCCGTAAGTACTGCAAGAACTGTCCCAAATGCAACACCTAAAAGATAACCTTCTGTTATTTTCAGCAGAGATTTTCCCGTTATCAGCCAGAACTCACCCGTTCTCACAAGCTCACACAAACGCAGCCCCACCTGTAAAGGTGAGGCTATAAGAAGTTCATTGTCAATCACCGTAAAGGCTATCTGCCATATAACAAGCCACAGACAGATGCTTACGGTACGCTTCAGATATTTCTTATTCTGCGATGAAGTAAATGCTTTCATTCGGAAGCTCTCCGCCTACTGATTTAGGATCTGCGTTAAAGAGCATATCGAAGTTGCTCTTTGCAATATCCTTCATTTCGTTTCCTGTGATGCAGACAATGTTGCAGTTGGGAATTGCCTTCTTTGCAACAGGTGCCTTGGGTACAATACCCTTTTCTGCAATAAGGTTACAGATTTCGTCTGTGTTTTCGTTTACAGCGTCAACGCTTGCCTTGTATTCTTTAAGGAATGCCTTGAGGCTGTCTGCATTATTGTCAATATAGTCCTTTGTTGCGATAAGGCAACCCATAGCCAGCTTACCTTCAGCAACCTTTTCCCATTCCTTTGTCATATCAAGAGCTATGCGTGTATCTGCGTTCTGAAGCTGAACTGCTGTAACGTTAGGCTCGGGAAGAAGGCAGATTTCTGCACCGCCTGATGCCATAAGTGTTGCAACCTCAGCGTGCTCGGCCTTCCAGATAATTTCAACATCCTTTTCCTTATCAATACCGTTCTTTTCAAGAAGGTAGTTAAGAACGTACTCAGGTGTGGCTCCCTGACCTGATGCATAGATCGTCTTTCCTTTAAGAGAAGCAATATCCGTCACGGTGTTACCGTTTTCAAGGATATAGAGAGTACCGAGGGTGTTTACTGCAATAATCTGAACTGCACCCTGAGTTTTCTTATAAAGTGTTGCTGCAAGGTTAAGAGGACAGGCAGCTATGTCTGCACTGCCGTTGCTGATGAGACCAACTATTTCCGTCGGTGCTGCTGCAAGGGTGAAGTTATAGTTATTATAAACACTTGCGTCCTCTTCCATCAGCTTGACCATACCCATACCTGTGGGGCCCTTGAGAGCCACAACGTCAACGTCTGTTTTAACGTCGGGTACGGGAATTTCATTTCCGCCTGAGCAGGCTGCAAAAGCAAGAAGCATTACTGCAACCAGAAGCATACTTATTGTTTTTTTCATTTTGATTACCTCCGTATTGTATTAGTTTGTTATGTATTCCTTTAACTTATCTTCATTGAGAAGTCTGATATACTTACCGTCCTTTTCGATTGCGCCGGCTTCAATAAAGCTGTCAAACGCACGGTAAAGGGATGCTCTGCCGATATCAAGGCTTACTGCGAGCTTGGTATAGGGCTGTCTGAGCTGAAGTGTCTTATAGCCGCCGAAGCTGTCTATAAGGAATGAAGCAAGTCTGCTTTCGGCACTTCCTCCCGTGAAGGCATCTATACGGCTGTTGACGTAATAAAGTCTGTCAGAAAGGTATGAGATATAGTTTATAGCCATAGCCTGATCCTGAAGCATAAGAATACCTACCGTTGACTTTTCAATAAACAGCACCTTTGTATCCGTTGTTGCCACAAGCTTTGAAACGTAATAGCCCTTCTGGGAATAGAGGGTTACGGCTCCGAAGAAATCGTTTTTCACAAGAGTGCTGACAATAACACCGCTTGCAGGCTTGATAACGTTTACTGAGCCCTTTACAATAAAGCCCAGACTGTTATCGTACTTATCGGGAGAATAGATAACATCACCCTTTTTATAGGTTTCGAAGGTCTTTTCCTGAGCCTCAAGAAGACTGCTTAAAAGCTTGGGAGATACTCCGATAAAGAGCTTTGTTGCGGTAAGAGCATCAAGTGTTTTCTTGGTTACTTTCACTTTTTTGACTCCTTTCAGAAGTTAAATTATATTTATCATATGTTTTTGTCCTATATGATACATTAATAACAATATAAACCAAAACAACACTTTTGTCAATAAGTTTTTCAAAATGATACAAAAAAAGACAAAAATCTGATTTACATTAAAACGGTTTTGTTATATAATAAACAGGAAAACAAAACCTTCAGGAGGAGAGGCTATGTTTGCGAAGGTAAACAGTATGGGACTTTTCGGAATGAAATCCTTTCCGGTAAGCACCGAAATTGATATAAGCAAAAATCTGCCCCGTTTTGACATTGTGGGACTTCCCGATACTTCTGTAAGCGAATCAAAAAGCCGTGTTCAGTCAGCAATAAAAAATTGCAGATTCAGGTTTTACGAATGGCGCACAACCGTAAATCTTGCTCCCGCAGACATCCGCAAGGAGGGGCCCGTTTACGACCTGCCGATTTTCGTTGCATATCTCCTTGCAACGGGACAGCTTTCCTGTGACACAAAGGATATGGCATTTATCGGTGAGCTTTCCCTTGACGGAATTGTCCGCAAGGTAAACGGCGTTCTTTCAATGGTTATCTGCGCAAGGGATAACGGTATTAAAGAAGTTTTCATTCCTGCCGACAATGCTGCTGAAGCATCCGTGGTAAATAATATAACCGTTTATCCCGTAAGAAATACAAACGAGCTGGTTGACCACCTTGCAGGAAGGAACAGGCTTACCCCCTGCAGTAAGGAGGATTATGCCGATAAAAGCTGCGATGAATTTGCATACCTTGACTTTGCCGATGTCAAGGGTCAGTATCACGTTAAGCGTGCTCTTGAAATTGCGGCTGCAGGAGGTCATAATACTCTGCTTATAGGCCCTCCCGGCTCAGGTAAGAGTATGCTTGCAAAGAGACTGCCCTCCATTCTTCCCGATATGACCTTCGAGGAAAGCCTTGAGACTACGGAAATCTATTCCGTTGCAGGGCAGCTCCCCTCAGGTGTCTCACTTATTACAAAAAGACCCTACCGTTCGCCTCACCACACCGTTTCGACTGCAGGTCTTTCGGGCGGCGGACGCATACCTCACCCGGGCGAGCTGAGCCTTGCTCACAACGGTGTTCTCTTCCTTGATGAGCTTCCCGAATTTTCAAGGGTCGCTATGGAAACTATGCGACAACCCGTTGAGGACGGAATTATAACAATTTCCCGTGTTTCGGGTACGCTCACATATCCTTGCGAAACTATGCTTGTCTGCGCTATGAACCCCTGCCCTTGCGGATACTACGGTCATCCCACCAAGGAATGCACCTGCCCCAAGGGTGCCCCTGTAAAGTATCTTTCCAAGGTCAGCGGTCCCCTTCTTGACCGGCTTGACATTCATGTTGAGGTGCCTCAGGTGGACTTCAAGAAGCTCTCCGACGACGAAAAAGGCGAGCCTTCAGCAGTTATACGTGAAAGGGTAAATGCGGCAAGAAAAATTCAGCAGAAGCGCTTTGAAGGCACAAGCATAAAATGTAATGCAAAAATGACGCCTGCCATGACAAGAGAATTCTGCAAGCTTGACGAAAGACAGAAGGCTTTTCTTGAAAAGAGCTTTGAAAAGCTCGGTCTTTCTGCAAGAGCATATGATAAAATTCTCCGTGTGGCAAGAACTATTGCCGACCTTGACGGTGACGAGAATATTCAGCTCGCTCACCTGACGGAAGCAGTTCAGTACAGAAGCCTTGACAGAAAGTTCTGGAGATAAAATAACACCGTGAAGTTTCGCTGACTGTTGATAAGGAAATACCTTCTTATCAACAGTCAGACTTTGAGCTTCACGGTGTTTTGTTATTCAACCGACCTGAACACAGCCACAATACCGTCCTCAAAAAACAGAGTTTCATAGTCATTTCCCATAAACTCCGTCACGTCAGACTCATCTGTATCTCTGCTCAAATCAAAAATATAATAATCAGCCTTGTGCTTCGTTGTTTCCAGCTCGTATACAACCCTTCTGTGGGATACGTTGGGCAAAATAAAGGTTGAAGCGGCAAGGCTTGCATCCTCGGGAATAAGGGATACTGCTTCGTTTATTGTTTCCCTTTTCTCTGCATCGAGTATGTGGTCGTAAAAAACTGCGTTTTTCCCGAAAAAGCTGCCCATAAATACAATAAGCGAGCAAAGAGCTGCACACAGAAGCACCTTACCTCTGTTCTTCGGCAAGGAGGAGCAGTTTACAACAGCAGAATAAAACAGCATTGCACCGCTTCCGAAGGTATACTGAAATCCGATATCATACTGATAATGGTAGTTCGTCATAAGATTTACAAGTAAAAACGGGATAAGCAAAATAAGTCCCGACGGTTTTCTTATAGCAAAAGGCAGAAAGCAAAGGGGCACGGCCATCTGCAGAACAAACAGAATTTTTTCCTCCCTGAAAATCTGCATTATTGCAAATCCCGGATTCTGAAGAACAGATTTTATCACCGTAAACAAACCGCCGCCGTCATAGATATAGTCACCGTATCGGCTGTCTGCCATTACGCCCTCACCGAATACCGACATAAGCCTCAGCACCGAAATAAAATACAGAATTGAAAAGATGAGTATGAACAGATTGAATTTGTAGTTTTTATTAGCAAAAAGAAAATAAAGTGCGATTACAGCAACGTAAACAGGGGCATCCTCCTTAACCGTAAGCGTGAGAAACGCAAAGATGAACGCATACAGCCCCTGCTCCCTTTCCGCAAAATAAATAAGCCAAAGAATTAAAGGGGCAAGAAAACAGTTTTCGTGAAGATAATAATAGCAGCCGCCGAGAAATGACGGATAAAGCAAATAACAAAAGACAAAGGCAAGAGACGCCGTATTGCTCAGCTTATGATTTTTGCAGATAAGCAAAAGGGGGATTGCCCCGCTTGCCACTATCAGACCTTGGGCAAACAGCAGTGTGCAGGGAGACGGAATAAGGCAGTAAATCGGCAGAAGCAGATAATAAATCGGTGAAAAATGAACTGCAAAATGACTCAGCAGACCGTCACGCTCGCAGGTTGTAAGACATTCTCCCGTTTCCTTCATATAATAAAACATCTGGGTAAAAATGCCGAAATCGAAACAAGGGGTGCGATAGTTCAGATAATAAAGACTGCATGTAATTCCGATAAACAGCGTGTAAATGACTATTCCCGAAATGCACAAGCCCCACAAAGCTCTGTTGTCAACCCTCAGCTTTATTCTTTTCATATCCGAAAATACCACCGCAACACAAAGCACAAGGCAAAGACCGAAGGAAAACATATAGTCACGGGCATAGGATGAAAGAAAGATAAAGTAAACGGTAATCCCGGATATCAGCCCTATTGTTATATATTCATCTCTTTCCACAAGGCAAGTCAGCAAAAAGAATACAAGGGTAAATACTGCAAACAAGGGAAAGCTGATATTTTCATAAAAGCTCTTCAATGTGAACTCCGAATCAGAATAAAAAAACGCAAAAAGAAGCACCATAACCCAGGCAGAAAGCAGACGGATAATATACTGTCTTAACGTGAAGCGTTTTAACGCTGTTATAATTGAATTTATCATAAAATTTTCCTCTTCACAAACTACTTTTGTAGTTAATACTTATTTTTTATGGTGACAGGCAAATTCTGTCTGTCACCTTTTGTTTTATTCGGTCACGGGCATTGTGGTTGCCCTGTATTCCGTTATTTCCCATTGAGAAACAGATATATGCGTGGTGCTTTCCGTCGTATGCAAAGTATTTGGTGCATCTGTGACCGTTGTGGACGCTGTCGGGACGGAATTATGAAATGTTGAACCAACTGTTGTGGTTGCGGTTGCGTATATCTTAGAATAATCCAAAACTGTGGTATTCGTTGTCCAGGAGTGACCGTTTGCTTCCGGCTCTGTGCAGCTTACGCCGAACACCCCGTAGGACAGGAGAATCATCAGCACCACCGCCACGCAAACTATACCCAGCTTTTTTCTGCTGCCTGAATTGATTATCATACTGAGTCTGTGCTGCAAATCGTGACCGGGATTTCCGAAATCCGTTGAAACGGCAGGCTTGGGAGCATTGACTGTCTGCAGCATAACGGTTGATATAATTGACTGACAGTATATCTTTTTTTCATCCTTACTCTCCCTCGAAATTACCGCTTCATCGCAGGCAAGCTCACAGACCTCATCAAGTCTTCTGAGAATATACGGCATAACGGGATTAAACCAATGCACAGTTCTGCACACAAGACCGAACAGCTTTATAAGCAGATCTCTGCTTTTAAAGTGTGTCAGCTCGTGTCTGACAATCAGCCTCAATTCATTTTCAGTATAGCTGTTTTCGGGGAGGATTACCGTAGGCTTATATATACCAGCCAGCATCGGTGTCTGCACCGACGGGAGAATAACCGTCTTTACTTCCCCTATTTTCATTTCATCGCTGATTTCACCCACCAGCTTCTCCGTTTTACCGTCACAGGGCACAGACATACGTGATACGTATTCCGAAAACCTCTGCTGTTTTACGGTGAAGGTCACAGCAGCTATCGCAACACCTGCAAGCCACAGAGCAAAGAGCAGATAAAACAGCATCATTTTACTGCCGTTTATATGAAAATAATTGGGTGCGCCGTAATCGATTTGAGACATCTTGTTTATTGGCTGACTATCCAGAATTATTTCAAACGCAGGCTTTCCCACAGAAGGTCTGAACGGAGTCAGAAATCCCGCAAGAATAAAAACCCAGGTAAAGCGCCTTACTCTCGCCGACCATACGTTTTTCAGCTTTTCGGAAATACGGATATATATAAGGGAAATGAGCGTCATAGTGAATGAGCAGACTGCAAGGTTTGCAACAAATTTCATCATATCGGGCACCTCACATATTGTTTATCCAATCCCTGAGCTCATCAAGCTCCTCGGCTGAAACCTGCTCTCCGTCATAAAGCGCCTTTACCAATCCGCTGAAGGTGCCTGAAGAAAATCTCTTACGGAAGCTTTCCTGCTCAATTCTGATATATTCCTTTTCGGAAATGAGTGTGAAATAGCTTCTTTCCCTGCCGTTCTTTTCCGAGCGCAGAAAGCCCTTCTTTTCAAGGCGCACAAGCATTGTAAGCACTGTCTGGGGCTTCCAATCCTTTTCGGGCAGCGTTTTTCTGAGTAATTCCGTCAGTACAGGTGAGGTCACAGGCTCCTCCGACTGCCATATTGCTTTCATAATTTCAAATTCCGCATCAGGTAGTTTCTTCATATTTTCACCTCAACTACTTTTGTCTTTGTTTTAGTTTACTACATTTGTAGTTGTTTGTCAAGAGCAGAGTTTGATTTTTAAAAGACCCTTTATTTTCAATCAAATCCGTGATATAATTACAATATAAAACAATAAAGGAGAGATAATTATGGCAAGAAGCGGAGGCTCAGGAGGCGGCTCTGTCGGCGGTGGCGGCTTCGGTGGTGGTTTCAGCGGCGGCGGATTTCACTCAGGCGGTTTCGGACACGCACATCTGATAAACAGACCACGATACTCATCTTCGGGAGGAAGCAACAACGGTAATAACGGCAACACGGAAAATCCGCTGTATAAAATAGGGTTCTATCTGGTAATAGGAATTATTGCCCTTTGCGTATTCGCCATTCCGGAGAACACTTTATCCGATTATGACTATTATGATGATTATGAGATAGTCAGCACCGTACCCTCATATGAGGAGGAGCCGGACAGCTACATAATCAACGAAAAATCCCCCCTTGATGCAGAATACTGCACCCCTACGGGCGTATACGTGACAGACGCAACGGACAGCAAGGAATATGACGGCATCACCGATAATCTTGTAAGCTCCCTCAGGGCTTTTTACAAGCTGACGGGAATTGAGGCTCACGTTTATCTCCTTGATTACTACTATGACGGTGACCTATATGAAATCGCCTTTGACAAATACTATGAGCTGTTTGATGATGAGGGACACGTTCTTCTTGCTCTGGCTTGCGACTCATTTGATTATGAATATGAGCTTATTGTGGGTGACGAGGTATGGAATCAGTTCAGCGATGAATTGAATTTATTCAACATTGCCATTGAGGAAAATTTGTTTGATGCGGAATACGGCTCATACGATGAGATTGCCGACGGACTTGCTGAAGCCTTCGACGAAATCGGAGAGTCTGTTATGTATGATTACGTATACATAGGTGATGACATTACTGACGGCGATTACAGCGAGGAATATATCCCGGAGGACGATTCTGAAGATGAATCCGAAGATGAATTCGGGGACGAACAGGTAAGCGAGGTACCCGAAACAACCGAAAAGGATGCTTTTGAAGAATTCATAGAAAACGAATTCGGCAGTCACGAAACAACCGATACCATTGACTTAATCTTTGAAAAGATTGAGTCGTATATGGAAGACGTAAGCGTTTCGGCAGTTCTTACAATCCTTGCAATTGTCATTGTTTTCAGCGTAGCAATTATTGCGGTGATTATCATTTCAAGAAAGCGCAACCGCTACGAGCCCGATACATACGGTAGAAACGCATTTGACGATTACGATAAAAAATTCGGCAGAAAAGACAGCAAGTATGATGATTTCCTGAAATAAAGATTAAAGACGGTAAGCAGTCAATGGCTGCTTACCGTCTTTTAATTTGTTCTTTTTTCCTTCAGGGCACCTTTGTCACGGATGTGACTGAGGTGCTCTTACTTCACCTTAACATTCTTAACCGCTGACCAGTCTGAATATACCTTCTTGCCGTCAACCGTCTTATAGGCTCTGAGCCTTACGTAGTACTTCTTGCCATTTTTGAGCTTCTTGATTGTTGTTTTCTTTGAAGAGCTCTTTGCGCTGACTGTCTTTGTTGTTTTCTTTGTGAATTTCTTTGAGGTTGAATACTGAATTTCATAACCTGAGATACCACTAACCTTGCTCCATGAAGCCGTAAGCTGCTTCTTGCCTGCCTTGAGTGTGAGCTTCGATGTGGTTTCGGGTATTGTTTCAACCTTGAGAACCGAGCTGTAAGCTCCGCTTGCTCCGTCAACAACTGCTCTTACCCTGAACTGATATTCCTTATCAGCCTTCAGGGTCTTCTTTTTTCCGTCCTTCTTTACTGTGTAAGAGGTCTTTGAGGTTGACGTCAGCTTTGTCCACTTGCTTCCGTTCTTTATATAAACCTCATACTTTTCTGCACCGCTGACCTTATTCCAGCTGAGCTTTATTTCAGAGGCTTTTGCAACCTTAATATCCTTTGCCCTGAGACCGTCAACCTTGCTGAGCGTCAGCTTGGAAACCGTCTTCTGCGCTACGGTTATCTTTCCGCAGTCTGCGCACTTCTTACCGGCTGTGAGACCTGTCTTTGTATAGGTTGCGGCAACGGCGGGAATTGTAACGATATTCTTATGATTGCTTACATTCACAGAGCCGTAGTATGCACCGCAGACCGAGCATTTTGCCTTTGTCTTGCAGGTAGCTGTACCACCCGTGTGCTTGCCCGTTGCGTTTATTTTTTCGGTATAGCTGTCACCGCAGGAGCAGGTGTAGGTTCTGATACCCGTTGCTCCGCAGGTTGCAGGCTTGGTTATTTTTGCTGTGTATGAGTGGGTGTGATTTTCCGGCTTTTCGGTTAAAACGGTGAGAGTAACGTTGCCGTCGGGGATAATGCTGTAACCGCCGAAGGACATTTCGTCAAGCGCTCTTTCACCGTTATTGTCCTTGAGGATAACCTTTACAAGCTCATATCCGTCCTCAAGCTCAATGTCAAAGCCGAAGCCCGTGCCGTGAGTATACCAATAACCGTTAAATCTTTCGAATTTGTGCAGACAGTCTGTGAGGAGACCGTCATTTGAAGTAACTGTTACCTCATCACCGCATACGATATCAAAGCTGTCATATTTTGCCGTGGGTTCATCCTCGATGAATTCATAGAGGTGTCCGTCAAGGAGATAGCGATCAGAGGGAAGAAGGCTTAATATCTTAGTGCCATCCGCAGTTTTCTGAACGGTAAGCTCATATGCGCCCTCTATTATGCCGTAGCTCTTTCCGGTTTCGATTTTGCCGAAGATGTCACGGTACTGATAGTCTGTAATGTAGCAATCATCTCTGCCCTCATAGTATTCCGGCTCATAGCCGAAGCTTATTTCAATACCCTGAAGGGTCTGCTTGCCGTTTCCGTGATCGTATACGCTCATATATTCCAATGAACGTGCATCACCGAAGCCACCGTCATACCACCGGACGGTCTGCTCAGTTTCATCGGTGAACATTTCGTTATTTCTGAAGTATTCCTTCATATCGCTGTGGTTAGCAAAGCACTTATCTGCAGTTGCCATGTATACTTCATAAGGAACCGTATAAATATATTCCTCTTTGTCATAATACTCATCGAACTGATTTGACCACCAGAGATAGAGGAAAACCGTGTAATCGGGTGCCTTTTGAGTTTCATCGAAGGGTCTGTCCGTAAGGAACAGGAACTTGCCGAGCATACTGCTGTTTTCAATATATTCAATTGACTGTAAGCAGATATCGCAGTTTCCGTCTGAGTTTTTATCGGTATGAGAAATCACAGGAATATATTCTCTTCCCTCATACCAGGTTGTGCAGTCAGAGCAATATTTTCCTGCCTCATAGCCCTCAAAAATGCATGTGGGCAAAAGCTCGGAATAATAGGTGCTGTTTGCGTGTGAGCAGAACTCAACGTCAAACTCTATCCTTTTGCCGAATGCGATAAGTGTTGCCGTGTATTCATTGCCGTTTACCCACGGATTCTCATATGACTGGTCGGTTATAACATCGGGCCATATGCCAAACAGATCTCCGAATTCATAAAGACTTGTTTCAACAACTGTTCCGTCTTTAAGAGTAACCTTGATATCAAAGTCGATTGAATCTACGTAGTAATAATAATAGCTGTAAGGAATTTCTTCACCTGTGGTTTCATCTGTATATGTTCCGGTGCTTGTATAACCGTTTTTGCCCTCACAGATATGAACTGTGGGAATTTCAATCTCAGCAATCGGTGCTTCGGTAATTTCAACCTCAAGAATGCACTCATGGCTGCCGATACGGTATGTTACCTCGTGAACACCTACGCCCCAAGGAGCTCCGGCGCTCTGACCATCATCGTATCTGCAGCTGATTTCAAGGTCTTCTTCAAGCATATAAATATTGTTGTATACCTTGCTTGTTCCGTCCTTATAATTAACAGTAACCTTCTTCTGAGGAATATAGTATTGGAAATACGTTACATCTACCCAATTTTCATTTTCGTCCCAATATCCGTCATCTGCCATATATCCGTTAGTATATTCAACTATTGAAACAGGCTCCATAACGATGCTTTCAATAGGATCCTCGATAACCGTAATGGTGTATTCCGTGGCAACACCGCCTGCGATAAACTCAACGGTATGCTCACCCGGGCCCCAGGGATTGCGGTATGACTGACCGTCCTCTATGACGTAATCAATTCCCGTATCTTCATAGAATTCATAAGGATATTCATAGGTTTTAATGTCTCCGTCCCTGAAGTAAACCGTCAATGAATCGGGCTCGGCATTATAACGGAAGTATTCCTTATAAACCTCTGTATCGGTTTCTTCATCGTAATACCAATCCGAGCTCATTTCGCCGTCCATATTTTCTCTGAGGACGGTGTCGGCAATCTCTATTCGTTCAACAGGATTTTCTTCGATTATAACGGTGTATTCTGCAGTAAAGTTCTTATACGTAAGCCTTGCGGTATAAGTGTTACCTGCTTCCCACTGATTATAATAGCTCTGGTCAGATGAAACCGAACATTCCATATCAATTTCATCCTCGTTAAGCTCCTCGACTCTGCCGTCATTATAGTAAACCGTTACAGAAGCGGGTCTGCCCAGACCGTATCTCATCCAGGTTACAAGACATTCTTCTTCTGTTTCGCTGTCATATATCCAATCTTCGTATTCAAAATTATCTATACCGTCAATCAGCTTTACGGAAGAGATCTCTATTCTTTCAATGGGATTTTTGTTAACCGTAACAGTATAGCTTGTCTCAAATTTACCTATCTTCAGCACAACGGTGTGTTCACCGATCCCCCACTCGTTTGCCTTGTTCTGACCGTCATAAATCGTATAACCCAAGTCGTTTTCGTAAATGAAATCGTGTATACTTTCGTATTCCTTAACATCACCGCTTTTGAAGGTAACTGTCATATTGCGGGGATCGCTGGGATACTTAAAGGCTTCCTCATAAATCCATTCGTCTGTATCCTCATAGTAGTTTTCATCCCACAGAAGCTCTCCGTCCGAGCCTTCCTCAAGGATAATATCTTCAATTTCAATGCTTTCAATGGGGTTTTCAATTACGTTGGCAACAGCAAAGATTCTCTTTCCGAGAAGCCTGATCTCATATGTATTTTCACCTGTCTCCCAGATATTTGCATAATCCTGATTGGAGTTTACCTCCGGATAGCTTTCGAAATACTCACCTATGTAGCTTCCGTCACCGGTGATTACGGTTCCGTCTGCAAGCTCAACGGTAAACATCATTTTGCTGTATCCGAATTCGTATCGGAAATAGTTATAGGGCACTTCACACTCTTCCTCATCGTCCCAATACGTTCCGGAATCCCAGAAGCCGTTAACCTGTTCAATAAGCTCAATGGGCTCAACGGAAAACTCTTTAATCAAATGCTCCGTAATCGTAACTGTATATTCTTCCGTATATTTACCTGCCTGTAAGGTTACGGTGTGCTCACCCACTCCCCAAGGACTATCGGCTGACTGTGTGTCGCTGAGTGAATATTCAAGACCTGTTTCTTCACTGAATCGCCAAAGGCTGTCATACACCTCAGGCTCTCTGCCGTCCTTATAATATACGGTGATTTTCTGAGGCTCACGGTAATATGAGAAGTAATCCACATCAACCCAAGTGTCATTTTCTTCGTCCCATTCCTTATCAACGTAGTCTCCGTTTGTATATTCCATAAAGGACATATCGTCAATTTCAATTCTTTCAATGGGATTTTCAACAATACTTACGGTAAGAGGGGCATAAACACCCAGAATACCGATATTGACCGTATACGTATTGCCGGCCAGCCATTGACAGTCATAGTCCTGCTGTCCGTCAACATTCAGAGCAACGTCATCAAAATACTCTGTTACCTCATAGCCGTTACCTTCAACCGTTCCGCCGTTACTGAGCTGAACGGTATAATGCAGATCATAATAATAAATCTGATAATGATAGTATTCCCATGGGGTCTCTTCCCCTGTTTCTTCATCTGTGGAAACTCCCGTGTTTATCCAACCGTTTGTGAACTCAATAAAACTGAGTGGCTCAACGCTGAAGCTTTCAATGGGGTTTTCAATTACATTGACCGTAAATTCACCTGTATAGCCCTCGCAGGTTACATATGCGGTATGCTCGCCTATGCCCCACTGATTGTCAAAGCTCTGGTCATCGTAGCAGCCTATTGAAATACCGAATTCCTCCTCGATTTCCCAACAAGTACCTGTCTTACTCCTTCCGTCTGACAAGGTGACGGTAATACCGGGAACACCCCATATGACCGGAGCATAACGGAACCATACAGACGCTTCGCCTGTTTCCTCATCAACGTATTCCTCTTTGGAGCCGTCATAATTTTCAATTACCTCCACATCGGGTACATCAATGCTGACGATACTGATTTCCTCAGCTTTTGCAACGATAGCAAAATCTGACCAATCCGTATTGACAAAACCATCAAGGGGTGCCGCACTTACAAGCATTATTATCACTATTGCCATAGCGATAATGCGCCTGAAGGTCTTCTTAAATGTTTCCATTCGTTTTTCCTCCGTTCTCTGAGCATCTACCACTTTAAATGCTTAAAAATTATTAAATATATTTTACCATATGCAATATATATAAGTCAATCTTATTCATTCGTTTTCTCTTAGAAAAAAGAGCAGTGTCTGCTTGACACTGCCCGTGTTTTACCATCTGTTTTCAACGTATTCACAGAAAGCAAACATATCCTTTATCTCAATCTTTGTTCCGTCATCAAGAATAACGCTTCCGTTCCATTTTCCGTAAATCTGATTGCAGAGCATTCTTGCAACGGGCCCCAAGTTAAGGTCGCTTTTATTGTTATACGTGGGGGTCATGGTCATATTGAACCTGCCGTCCTCGGAAACGATTTTCCATTCCTCCATATATCTGTCCTTGGGAAATTTCTCCACGTCAACAGCTCCGATTTTATGCACCTTGCCGTCATAGAAAAGGCAGGTTTCCGTGGCGTGACTTTCATCCCCGATTGCCCAGGTTATCTCAAAGCCGAAGATGTGATTGTTGCCATTGTCATCGGGAAGATATGTGGCGGCACTGCCCCAATACCAGACAAGCCTTCTCGGTGTGTTAACCTTACCCCAGTCAACGGTGCAGAAGGAGGTATCCTTTGAAAATTCATATTTATAGTCGCCGAAGGTCAGCACACCCGAAACGGGCATACAGTTCTGCTTTGTGGTCATAAAGAACTTTGTATTATCCTCCTTAAACGGCAGAACCGTTGTGATGCTTTCAAGGCCCTCGGGAATATCCATATGAAGATTACACTCCAGAATCTGTCCCTTATGAGACTTTTTGAAGTATACCGTTCTCTCATTTTCCTTTGTGTGGAAGTCAAATTCCGTATCTCCCGACTTACCTGAAAATCTGCCCGGTGCATCAATTCTGTTAAGGGGCAGGAGCTTGTTACCGCCAACGAAGATTGTGTTGACATCAGCATTGACCTCGCCTGTGTGAAGGTCAATAAGTCTGCACCCCATAAAGCCTCCGATGCCCACATGGGCAAAGCTGACAAGAAGCTGTTTTCTTCCGTCGGTTACAGTATAGTAATCCCATTCCTTTTTGCTTATAAGCCTTTCTCTTTTGACAAGGCTTCTGTCATATTCAAAGACGTTATGTCTCGCCCATCCTCTTGCATTGAGAGTTCCGTCGGGATTGAGAAGAGGTGTGGGCTCGGTATATTCCGTCTGCTTTGATTTTTCAGCCCATTCGGTGAAGGGCACATAGGTTCTTTTAAGTTCTTCGCTCATATTATTATTCCTTTCCGAAATAGTCTTTGAGAATAACAGGTACGCCGCCATTCTTTCTTGACACCTCAGATGCAAGTGCTATATCGTGGCTTATAACCGTAGCTTCAATGGTGGTGATATCCGTCAGGTCTGTTCTATCTCCGCAGAGGAGCTTGACGAAGCCTGAAACCAGACGTATATCGCCTTCAACGTGACCGCCTACACCGGGGCTTCCCGTATGCACCGTGGTTGCCTTACCGCCGAAAATTCTCATTTTCAGCTTTGTGCCGTAGCCGATAAGCTCGCCCTTTGTGCCGACGATGTGACATTCCCTGAACATCTTATCGGAAAATCCGTTCATATTAAGAACTGCCACAGCACCGTTTTCAAATTTCATAGTTACCATCTGGTGGTCACAGACATTATTATCACAATAATAGACGCATCTGCCGTAATCCCCGCCCTTTATGGCATTTACTATATCTTCCTTGCTGTTGACCTTTTTTCCTGTCAGGGTACGCTTCATATGCTTGATGAATTTTGCTTTGTAGAAGGGGTCGGTTATGTAAAGAGCCTCTGCATCATAGGGGCAGTCCTTCTTTGCTTTACAGCCACCCATACAGTATGCCGTTGCTCCCTCGGGAGCATTTTCCTTTCTGAAGTGGCGCAGTCCCCCTTCGGAGCTTACGGACACACAGGGACTGTCCATAAACCAGGCAATAAGGTCAATATCGTGACAGCACTTAGCAAGGATTGACGGAGTCGAAGTAAATTCATTGGGCCAGTTACCTCTTACAAAGCTATGGGCAAAGTGGAAATAACCGACATTTTCAGTATGATTTATTGAAACAATATCACCGATAGCACCGCTTGAGATAATCTTCTTTATGCGGCTGTAATAATTTGAATAACGAAGCACGTGGCAGATAATGAGCAATGCACCCTTCTCTTTTGCAAGATCACGAAGCTCTATATATTCATCGTGATTTCCGCTGACGGGCTTTTCCAGAAGTATAGTCTTATACCCCGTTTCAAGTGCAGCCTTTGTGATTTCATAATGACTTGCATCCTGAGTTGAAATAATCAGTCCGTCGGAAACAACGCCCTGAGCAAAAAATTCCTCAGGCGAAAGATAGCATCTCTCTTTTGGAATACCGAAATCGGGTGCAATATCGTCAAGAGCCTGCTGACGGATATCGCAAAGGGAATGGAGCTCCACCTTTTTTGAGTGAAAGGCCTTGATAAATCCCATATATTCCGTTCCTCTGTTTCCGAGACCTATAACCGAAACTGTTTTCTTCATAAAATATTCCTCCGTACAGGATTTTGTTTATAATCAGATTTTACATCTTTATCCCCGTAAAATCAAGTAAAAAGCGGACACAGTCGGAAAAACTGTGTCCACCGTTAATCTAAAGGGTGACAGTAATCGAACCTGATAAGCCTTAAATGTCCGATTTACAGCACCTTTGATGATTTTTCTCCTCGCAAGACGCGAGTATTGTTTCGTCGAAGAAATCCTCAAATGCACTATAACTCGGGCTTTTAAGGTTCTTCGAAGTTTAACGGGAGAAGATTTTTACTGTAGCGAGGCAAAAAACGCAGAAAGGCTGTCGCCTTTCAAGGCTTTTTAACGAAGTTACGGTGAAAATATGCCCCGTTAAACCTTATCGGGTTCGACTACTGTCACCCTAGGGTGACGGGTGTAATCCGAACCCGTTTTTTACGGGGCGGATTTCCGTCAACTCATCGTTAAAATACTCGTAAATCCGACAGGATTTACTGCGTTTTGTGCCTTGATTTGCCAAAAATCCGTTCCGAAA